>NZ_CP041042.1:57500-84792 GCF_011801365.1 Paracoccus sp. AK26 | reverse complement strand
GCTGCCGTCCTTATCTTGGTGACAGCCGCTGGGTTACGCTTCATGCCGTCATATTCTGTTTGTTGCGTAATTTATCGTCGCCTTTTTCGATTCTGACAAGGGCTAAATCACCGGACTGCCCTGTCCGCGGCAGCCCGGAAAGATTGTTTCATCTTGTCCTTTGTAGTAATACTTGCGGTATTACCGATGGGATCATCATGCGCATCACCACCAAGGGCCAGGTCACCATTCCCCAGATGGTGCGGGATCATGCCGGGCTGCAGCCGGGGACCGAGGTCGATTTCATCATCGGCGACGATGGCGTGGTCCGGGTCGTTCCGGCCGGGCAGGGGGCCGGGCAGAAGGCGATGCGGCTGGACGCCGCCATCGCCGGGCTGCGCGGCAGCGCGGACACCATCCTGTCCACGGATGAGATCATGGCCCTGACCCGCGAATGACGCCGGTCCTGGTCGATGCGAACATCCTGATCGATATCTCGACCGCCGATCCCATATGGTCCGAATGGTCTGCCGAGGCGCTGATGCGTCTGGGACGCGAGACACGGCTGGTCATCAACCCGCTGATCTATTCGGAACTGTCCATTGCCCATAGCCGGATCGAGACGCTCGAGGCGCTGCTGCCTGAGGATGTCTTCCATCGCGAGGCGCTGCCTTGGCCCGCCGCCTTTCTGGCGGGGAAGGCCTTTCTGGCCTATCGCAGGCGCGGCGGCCTTCGCAGATCCCCCTTGCCCGATTTTTACATCGGCGCCCACGCCGCCCTCCGCCGCTATCGCCTTCTGACCCGCGACCGCGGTCGGTACACGACCTATTTCCCGACGGTGGAGGTCATCGCGCCGGAATGAGAACAGCCGGGGCGATTCCGTCGATTGGCACCTGATACAATCTTGCAGGCCTTTGAGAAACGGTCGTTTGAAAGCGCGTTATCTCCGGTGTAGCCAACGTTGACCCGGTGCTTTCCTTGCGTCTTCTTCACCGAATGAGCCAAGGCCGCCCTTGAAACCTCGTGAAAAAGCGGGCGGCCAAATCGATGCATCAGCTAGCGAAGTAATCCGCGGTTAGCCTCAACAACGCGGGCAGGGAGGCCGAACCTGCTGAAAAACTTCATTGGCCAATGCCCCTGCTGAAGCCTGGGGCACATCGCGTCAGCGCCGCACTCAGTCTTCGGGCCGATCGGCGCGCCAGGCGTCGCGGTGCTTGGACTGGCGTTTCGCCAGGACGCCCGAGGATTTCAGCTGCGCCTTGAGATCGTCGACCGGCGGGGCATAGACAAAGCCGAAGGACACACAGTCGTCGCGCCCTTCGACCGCGTGATGCAGCCGGTGCGCCTGGTAAAGCCTGCGGAAATAGCCGCGCTTGGGGACATAGCGAAAGGGCCACCGCTGGTGCACCAGACCGTCATGGACGACGAAGTAGATCACGCCATAGACGCTGGCACCGACCGCGACCCACCACAGCCACGGCCACCATGCGCTGCCGATCGCGAAAAGCAGGATCGAGATCACCGCAAAGACCACGGCGTAAAGGTCGTTCTTCTCGAACGGACCGTGGGTTTCCTCGTGGTGGGACTTGTGCCAGCCCCAGCCCAGCGGCCCGTGCATGATCCAGCGGTGAACCGAATAGGCAAAGCCTTCCATGGCCACGACGGTCAGGACGACGATCACGACGGGGATCAGAACGCTCATCTTTCATCCTTTCCGCGCGTCGAGGGTAACTGCCACCAGGGCACGGACGGGTAAAGGTGGTGTTCATGGTGATAGCCGCCGAAGTGAAAGCAGGTCAGCAGCGACAGGGGCCGCCCGAACCGGGTCGATCGGGCGTTGTGGCGGTCGGGAAAGGCGTCGTGGTCCGGCCGGTGCGGCAGCCAGGTGCCGAAGACGAAAAGCTGCATTGAGGCCAGGATCGAGGGCACGGCCCAGAAGGCCACATAAGCCCAGCGTGGCCCCAGGATCAGCGCATAAAGGATCACCGAACCACCCAGCACCCAGAACTCGCGCCAGCCGAAATAGGTGCGCACGAAGTCTATATACCAGGACACGGGCCCGCCGCGGCTGAAATCGGGGTCGTCATCCGTGCCGGCATGGCGGTGATGGGCCATGTGCTTGACGATCAGCTTGCGCCAGGAAAACCCCGCGAACAGCAGCAGCGCCAGCGAGCCCAACCCCTTGTTGATCCCCGGCCGGCCCGGAACGATGGCGCCATGCATCGCGTCATGCGCGACGATGAACAGCCCGACGGACAGCCAGGTCAGCCCGATCAGGCAAAGGAGTGCAAGGACAGGCGATGCCGGCGCGTCCAGATGCCACACCGCAAAGACGTGCAGGGCAAGCCAGGCGCAGATCACCGCGCCTGCAAGCGCAAGGCCGACAAGGCTGGACAAGGGGAAGCGTCGCCGCGGTTCGGACAAGCCCTGTCTCCATTCTCGCAATGCATCACCAGCCGCAATCTATGACCGCGCAGGAACAGTTTCCAGTCGAAGCTTCGTGATCCGTTCCGTGCCGCGGAAAGGCTATCCGTCCCCTCTGCCCTGCTGCATGGTCGTTCGCGCAGGATGAAGCGCAGGCCGTTTAACCTTTAGAAGCCCAAACATTCCTTCAGGTGCAGGTCGTCGTCCAGCAGCAGCATCTCGGCCCGGGTGCCGGGCCGGATAGCGCCGTAATCAGCCGACCGCCCGATCAGCGCGGCGGGGATGGCGGACGCCATGCGCAGCGCCCGCGCGGCAGGAATGCCAAGCGTGCCGACCAGCCGGGCCACGGCGTCCGGCAGGGTCAGGTCGGCGCCCGCCAGAGTGCCGTCGGCCAACGTCAGCCTGCCGTCCTGGCGCAGGACCTGCCTGCCATGCAGCGTCATCTCGGTCAGGTCGGTGCCGGCAAAGGCCATGCAGTCGGTGACAAGGAAGATCCCTTCGGGCCGCGCCGCCAAAGCCAGCGACATCGCCGCCGGATGCACATGCACCCCGTCTGCGATCAGGCCGGCGGCGCAGGTTCCGGTCAGCACCGCGCCCACCAGGCCGGGGCTGCGGTGGCCAAGCTGGCTCATGGCGTTGAACAGATGGGTCGCGCAGCGCGCCCCGGCGCGAAAGGCCGCCATCGCGGTCTCGTAGCTGCAATCGCTGTGGCCCAGGCTGACGACCGCGCCCGCCTGCGACAGGGCATGGATCTGCTGGGCCGTGGCGGCTTCGGGGGCCAGGGTGACCATCAGCGCGGGCAAATCCCGCGCCGCCCGGCACAGCCGGTCCAGATCCGCCTCCTCCATCGGCCGGATCAGCGCGGGATCATGGGCGCCCTTGCGGCGCGGGTCCAGATGGGGGCCTTCCAGATGCAGGCCCAGGAACCCCGGCACCCCGGCCCGCGCGGCCTTCAGGCCCGCCGCGATCACGCCCGCCGTGGCCTCGGCCGTGTCGGTGATCAGCGTGGGCAGCACCCCGGCGCTGCCCAGGGCGCGATGCGCGGCGCAGAGCCGTTCCAGATCCGCGACATCCGTTGAAGCGGACACCAGGACCCCGCCGCCGCCATTGACCTGAAGATCAAGGAAGGCAGGCACCAGCGTGCCTTCCAAAGCCCGGCTGACCGGCGGCGCCTGCTCCTGCGGCAGCAGGGCCGCGATCCGCCCGCCCCGGACCACGACGGCATGGCCGGTCAGGAAGCGGTCGCCGTCGAAGATCCGCGTGGCTGTCAGAACCTCCTGCATCGTTCTAGACCGTTTCCGTGACCTTGCGCAGATGGGGCGGCATGTCGGGATCGAAGCCCCGCGCCCGTGCCAGCCCCTCGACGCAGGCATAAAAGGACACCGCCAGCACCAGGGGCGCCACGACCGGATGCAGATCCGGGACCGAGGGCAGGGTCACCGCGCCCGCGGCCTCGGCCCCGGTCAGGAAGACATCGGCACCCTGACCCGCCAGGCGTTCCGCCGTGGCGACAAGCTGCGGCAGGGCGGCATCCGCGACGCCCAGGGCCAGCACCGGAAAGCCGGGCTGCACGATGGCCGCGGGCCCGTGCAGCACCTCGGCCGCGCTGAAGCCTTCGGCGTGAAGGCCGCAGGTTTCCTTCAGCTTCAGCGCCGCCTCGCCGGCAATGGCCACGGCCGGGCCGCGCCCCAGGACATAGGCCGATCCGGCCCCGGTCAGGCGCGCGGCAAGGGGCGACCAGTCGCAGTCAAGCGCCTTGGCAAAGGCATCAGGCAGATCCGCCACCGCCTGGCACAGCGCCGCGTCCTGCCGCCATTCGCCCAGCAGCGCCAGCCCGGCCAGGATGCTTGTCACAAAGGTCTTGGTCGCGGCCACGCTGCGTTCGACCCCCGCCAGCAGCGGCAGCGCATGGGCCGAGGCCTGGGCCAGCGGGCTGTCCGGCGCATTGCTGATGGCCACCGTCAGCGCCCCCCCGGCGCCTGCCGCGCGCAGCATCTCGACGATGTCTGGACTGCGGCCCGATTGCGAGATGCCGATGCAGGCCCCCTGCGCCAGATGCAGCGGCCGCCCATAGATCGAGGCGATGGACGGCCCCAGCGAGGCCACGGGCAGGCCCTGTTCCAGCTCGATCGCGTATTTCAGATAGGTCGCCGCATGGTCCGACGACCCGCGCGCGACGGTGGTGACCACCACGGGCGCGCGGTCGCGCAGCGCCGCCGCCGCCGCCAACACGGCGTCGCGGCTGCCCTCCAGGAAACGACGCGCGGCTTCGGGGATTTCGGCGATCTCGCGCGCCATGTGGCTTTGGTTCATCCGGGCCTCCTGTCCGTGTCGGGTGCCGATTTCAGTTCCACGGCGAAATCATAGGCATCGCCTCGATAAAGCGATCTGGTGAATTCGATCACCTGCCCCGAAGGCAGGTAGGAAATGCGTTCGATCCGCAGCCCCGCCGCCCCCGGCGCGACCTGCAGGAAGCCCGCATCCGCAGCCCCCAGGTTGGTCGCCGAAATGCGTTGCACGGCCCTGACCGGGCGCAGCCCCCGCGCCTCGAGCACGCTGTAGAGCGAGCTTTCCACCTGGTCCGGCCGGGGCAGCACCTGCTGCGACAGCGAGGCCCGTTCGATCGCCAGGGGCAGGCCATCCGACAGGCGCACCCGTTCCAGCCGCGCCACCCGGTCGGCGGATCCCAGGCCCAGGGCCATCACCTCCTCGGGGCTGGGCGCGAAAAGCCCGCGACCGATCCAGCGGCTTTCCACCGAACGGCCACGCCGGGCCATGTCCTCGGTGAAGGATGTCAGCAGCGACAGCGCCTGTTCCAGCCGCTCCACCTTGCGCGCGACAAAGGTTCCCGATCCGCGCCGCTGCACAAGCTGCCCCGAGGCCACCAGTTCCTGCACGCCCCGGCGCACCGTCACCCGCGACAGGCCCGTCATGCTGGCCATTTCCCGTTCCGGAGGCAGGCTGTCGCCCGGACCAAGCCGGCCCGAGGCGATGGCATCCGCGATGCGCCGCTGAAGTTGCAGGTAAAGCGGACCATGGCCGGTTTCCGCAAATCCCCCGGGGCTGAACGGATCGTCGGTCATGGCGTCCGCCCCCGGTCCGGTGCCAGGGCGCGGCCGCGCAAGGCCAGGCGGCACGCCGCGCCTTTCGCATCATTGACCAGATCAAGCACCATCCGAATCTCCTGCCTGATCTAGTAATACCAAACAAATGCCAATCGGAAGAAGATTCGGTTTGGTGCGGAAGATAAAGGATTTTATGGCCTGCTCTGACAAAGGTCTTTACAGATGGTGTTGCTTTGGCATCATCTTGCCAGCGGAGGAATCACATGGACCCTCGTCCCACCGAACAGCGCCACCCCTTGGCCCAAGGGCTGCACCTGCGCCCTGCGGCGCAGATCGGTGCGCTTTTCGTGCAGGCGCAGACCGATGCGATCGCCAGCCTGCCGGCAGCCCTTCCGGCAGTCGAGGCGGCGGCCCAGGCCGCTGCGGCGGCGCTGCGGCGGGGCGGAAGGCTGGGCTATGCCGGCGCGGGCAGTTCGGGCCTGATGGCGCTTGCCGATGCCCTGGAACTGGCCGGCACCTTCGGCATCCCGCCCGACCGCACGCCCGTCCTGTTCGCGGGCGGCGCATCGGCGCTGCTGCAGATGCGCGGCGATGTCGAGGATGACGCCGAGGCCGCGGCCGAGGATTTCAAGCGCAGCGGGCTGTCGAGGGGCGACGTGCTGGTGGTCGTGTCAGCCTCGGGCAGCACGCCCTATGCGCTGACGGTCGCGCAGGCTGCCAGGGCCGCGGGCGTGACGGTCGTGGGCATTGCCAATGTCGCGTCATCACCCCTTCTGGATTTGGCCGATATCGCGGTCCATCTGGCGACCCCGCCGGAACTGGTGGCGGGATCGACCCGGCTGGGCGCAGCGACCGCGCAAAAGGCCGCGCTGAACCTGATGTCGGTGCTGTTGGGCATAGACCTGGGCCATGTCCATGACGGCTTCATGGTCAATGTCCAGGCCGACAATGCCAAGCTGGTCGGCCGCGCCGCCCGGATCGTGGCAGGCGTGGCCGGCGTGGACGACGCGACGGCCAAGACCGCCCTGGCGCAGACCGGCGGCGCAGTGAAGCCGGCGATCCTGGTGGCGCAGGGACGCACACCGGGCGACGCGGAACAGGCGCTGCGGCAAAGCGGCGGCCATCTGGCGCCCCTGCTGGCGGCGGAACAATAACCAACGGGCGCGAAACGGCGCCCTTCACAGGGAGACGACGATGAAAAAGACCCTCGGAACGGCCCTTCTGGCGGGCACGATGCTGGGCGGGACCGCCTGGGGCCAGGATGTCACGCTGACCATCGAAAGCTGGCGCAACGACGACATCACCATCTGGCAGGACACCCTGATTCCCGCCTTCGAGGCTGCCAATCCCGGCATCAAGGTGGTCTTCTCGCCCTCGGCCCCGGCCGATTACAACGCCGTGCTGAATTCCAAACTGGACGCAGGATCGGCGGGCGACCTGATCACCTGCCGCCCCTTCGACGCCTCGCTGGAGCTTTACAACAAGGGCCAGCTGGCCGACCTGACCTCGCTTGCCTCGATGGCGAACTTCTCGGACGTGGCGAAATCGGCCTGGCAGACGGACGACGGCGCGGCCACCTTCTGCGTGCCGATGGCCTCGGTGATCCACGGCTTCCTGTATAACGCCGACGCCTTCGAGGAACTGGGACTGACCCCGCCCGCGACCGAGGAGGAATTCTTCGCCGTCCTGGACAAGATCAAGGAGGACGGCACCTATGTGCCGATGGCAATGGGCACCCAGGACCAGTGGGAAGCCGCGACGATGGGTTACCAGAACATCGGCCCGAACTACTGGAAGGGCGAGGAAGGCCGCAAGGCGCTGATCGAGGGCACGCAGAAGCTGACCGACGAGCCCTGGGTCGCGCCCTTCGTCCAGCTTGCGAAATGGAAGGACTATCTGGGCGACGGGTTCGAGGCGCAGACCTATCCCGACAGCCAGAACCTGTTCACGCTGGGCCGTGCTGCGATCTATCCGACGGGGTCGTGGGAAATCGGCGTCTTCAACCCGCAGGTCTCCTTCACCATGGGGGCCTTTCCGCCGCCGGTGCCAAACGCGGGGGACACCTGCTATATCTCGGACCATACCGACATCGCGCTTGGCATGAACGCCAAGACGGCGCATCCCGAGGAAACGAAGACATTCCTTGAATGGGTCGGGTCGCCCGAATTTGCCACGCTTTACGCCAATGCGCTGCCGGGCTTCTTCTCGCTCAATTCGACCGCGGTCGAGATGGAGGATCCGCTGGCCAAGGAATTCGTGTCCTGGCGCGAGAAATGCGAGCCGACGATCCGGTCCACCTATCAGATCCTGTCGCGCGGCACGCCGAACCTGGAAAACGAGACCTGGAACGCATCCGCCAACGTGATCCGCGGATCCGAGACGCCGGAAGACGCGGCCAAGCGCCTGCAGGAAGGCCTGGCCTCGTGGTATGAACCGCAGCAGGCGCAGTAAGGCGCCCGACAGTTCGGCAGGCCGGGGCTGACCGTCCCGGCCTTCTTGCGCAGATAACAGGCAAGGGGACGCGATCATGGCGAAGGGACGGCCGATCCGCTGGCATATCGCGGTGTTTCTGGCACCGGCGGTGCTGGTCTACAGCGCGATCATGATCCTGCCCCTGTTCAGCACGCTGAACCTGTC
Organism: Paracoccus sp. AK26; assembly: GCF_011801365.1. Taxonomy (NCBI): domain Bacteria; kingdom Pseudomonadati; phylum Pseudomonadota; class Alphaproteobacteria; order Rhodobacterales; family Paracoccaceae; genus Paracoccus; species Paracoccus sp. AK26. Next base: position 76,687 of record NZ_CP041042.1, on the reverse strand, counting down.
GCTGTTCACCCGGACCGAAGGCGGCACCGCCTTCGTGGGCCTGGACAACTTCCGCACGCTGTTCGGCGATCCCCGCTGGTCGGCGGCCTTCTGGAACGCGCTTGGCAACAACCTGTGGTTCTTTGCGGTCCACATGCTGGTGCAGAACCCCATTGGCATCCTGCTGGCCGCGCTGCTGTCGTCGCCCCGGCTGCGGTTTTCGGCCTTCTATCGCACGGCGATCTTCATCCCGACCATCCTCAGCTTCGTGGTGGTGGGCTTCATCTGGAAGCTGATCCTGTCGCCCTTGTGGGGGATCGCGCCGAACATGCTGGACATGGTGGGGCTGAAAAGCCTGTTCGCCCCCTGGCTGGGGAAAGAGGAATACGCCCTGACGACGCTGGCGCTGATCTCGGTCTGGCAGTTCGTGGGCATCCCGATGATGCTGATCTATGCGGCCCTTCTGTCGATCCCCGACGACATCATCGAGGCGGCCGAGATGGACGGGATCACCGGCTGGTCGCAGTTCTGGCGCATCAAGCTGCCGCTGATCCTGCCCGCGATCGGCATCATCTCGATCCTGACCTTTGTGGGCAACTTCAACGCCTTCGACCTGATCTATGTCAGCCAGGGGGCGCTTGCGGGGCCGAATTTCGCCACCGACATCCTGGGGACATTCCTGTATCGCACCTTCTTCGGCTTCCAGTTGCAACTGGGCGACCCGCATATGGGCGCAACTATCGCCACCGCGATGTTCGCCATCATCCTGGTCGGGGTCTGCATCTATCTGTTCCTGATCCAGACGCGGCTGCGCCGCTATCAGTTCTGAGGGCGGAACCATGAGCCAGCCCCGACAGTCCCCCGCCCGCACCCTTGCCGCCCATGCGGTGCTGATCCTGTGGACGCTGATCGCGCTGTTTCCCGTCTTCGTGACGGTCGTGAACAGCTTCAAGTCGAAACGGGCGATCTTCACCCAGCCCCTGGCCCTGCCGGGGCCGGACAGCTTCGACCTTGTCGGCTATCAGACGGTGGCCAACCAGGGCGATTTCGTGGCCTATTTCCAGAACTCGCTGGTGGTGACCTGCCTCAGCCTGTTCTTCGTGCTGCTGTTCGGGGCGATGGCGGCATTCGCGCTGTCGGAATACCGCTTCCGGGGCAATACGCTGATGGGGCTTTACCTTGCCCTTGGCATCATGATCCCGATCCGGCTGGGCACGGTGGCGATCCTGCAGATGATGGTGGCGACGGGGCTGGTGAACACGCTGACCGCCCTGGTGCTGGTCTATACCGCGCAGGGCCTGCCCCTGGCGGTGTTCATCCTGTCGGAATTCATGCGCAACGTGTCGGACGACCTGAAGAACGCGGGCCGGATCGACGGGCTGTCGGAATACCGCATCTTCTTCCGGCTGGTGCTGCCGCTGGTCCGGCCCGCAATGGCCACGGTCGCGGTCTTCACCATGATCCCCATCTGGAACGACCTGTGGTTCCCGCTGATCCTCGCGCCCTCGGAATCCACCAAGACCATCACCCTGGGCAGCCAGGTCTTCCTGGGGCAGTTCGTGTCGAACTGGAACGCGGTCCTGGCCGCCCTGTCGCTGGCGATCCTGCCGGTGCTGGTCCTTTACCTGATCTTTTCCCGGCAACTGATCCGGGGCATCACCGCAGGAGCCGTCAAATGATCCGTGTCCTTGTCGCAGGCCTTGGCAACATGGGCCAAAGCCACGCCCTGGCCTATCACAAGAACCCGGACTTCCAGATCGTGGGCCTGGTCAACCGCACCCCGCGCCCGCTGGCCCCCGGGTTGGAGGCCTATCCCTTCTTCGACGACTATGCCCAGGCCCTGGCCGAGACCAAGCCCGACCTGGTCTGCGTCGCCACCTATTCCGACAGCCACGCCGACTATGCCGTGGCGGCGATGGAGGCGGGCGCCGATGTCTTCGTCGAAAAGCCCCTTGCCACCACCGTGGCTGACGCGCAGCGGGTGGTCGATGCCGCCGCCCGCCTGGGCCGCAAGCTGGTCGTGGGCTATATCCTGCGCCACCATCCAAGCTGGCAGCGCCTGATTGCCGAGGCCCGCGCGCTTGGTGGGCCCTACGTCTTCCGCCTGAACCTGAACCAGCAAAGCTCCGGCCCGACATGGGAGGTTCACAAGGCGCTGATGGAAACGACGCCGCCCATCGTCGATTGCGGCGTCCATTACGTCGACGTGATGCTGCAGATCACCGACGCCGATCCGGTCGAGGTGCGCGGGATGGGCCTGCGCCTGGCCGATGACATCGCGCCGGACATGTACAACTACGGCCATTTCCAGGTTCTGTTCGCCGACGGATCCTTGGGCTGGTACGAGGCGGGATGGGGGCCGATGATGTCGGATACCGCCTTCTTCGTGAAGGATGTGGTCAGTCCCAGGGGCGCGGTCTCGATCAGGATGCCGGACAGCGCGCGGTCGGACGACATCGACACCCATACCAGGACCTCGACCCTGCGGGTGCATCGCGTGGGCCAGGGGCACGAGGATCTGTCGATGGCGGACGAGCCGGGGCACCAGGAATTGTGCGACCGGGAACAGGCCTTCATGGCCCGCGCCATCGCAAATGATCTGGATCTGACGCGCCACATGCAGGACGCCGTGCGGTCTCTGGCCATCTGCCTTGCGGCGGATGAAAGCGTGCGGACCGGCCAGATCGTGAAACTGTAAGGGACGGCGAATGGGCCAGCTAACACTTTCCGGCGTGACGAAGAACTTCGGACCGGTCGAGGTCATCAAGGGCGTGGATCTTAAGGTCGCGGACGGAGAGTTCTGCGTCTTCGTCGGACCGTCCGGCTGCGGGAAATCCACGCTTCTTCGCATGATCGCGGGGCTGGAGGATGTCAGCGGCGGAACCGTGACGCTGGACGGGCGCGAGATCACCAACCTGCCGCCCGCCCGGCGGGAAATCGCGATGGTGTTCCAGTCCTATGCGCTTTACCCGCATCTGACCGTGCGCGACAACATGGGCCTGGCGCTGAAGCAGGCGGGCCATCCCAAGGGGGATATCCGCGCCGCGACCGACCGCGCCGTCGCCATGCTGTCGCTGGACGCGCTGCTGGACCGCCGCCCGGCCGAACTGTCGGGCGGTCAGCGCCAGCGGGTCGCCATCGGCCGCGCCATCGTGCGCCGTCCCAAGCTGTTCCTGTTCGACGAGCCGCTGTCGAACCTGGACGCCGCGCTGCGCGTCCAGACCCGGATCGAGATCGCGAAACTGCACCGCGACCTGGGTGCGACGATGGTCTATGTGACCCATGACCAGGTCGAGGCGATGACCCTGGCCGACAAGATCGTGGTGCTGCGGGCGGGCAAGGTCGAACAGGTCGGCGCGCCGATGGAATTGTACAACGATCCTGACAATACCTTCGTGGCGGGCTTCATCGGCTCGCCGCAGATGAATTTCCTGAACTCGGGCGCCTTGGGCCTGTCGTCGCACAGCGCGGGCATCCGGCCCGAGCAGGTGCAACTGACCGACGGGCCCGGCCAGATCAAGGGCACGGTCAGCCATGTCGAACGGCTGGGTGGCGAGACGCTGGTCTATGTCCATACCGAAGGCCACGGCCTTCTGACCGCGCGGTTGTTCGGCGAACATGATCGCGCGGTGGGCAGCGACCTGGGGATCACCTTCGACCCGGCGCGGCTGTTCCACTTCGACAAGGCCGGCCAGCGCCTGCGCTGACCGGCACGCCAGGACGCCTCAGGCCACGGCCTGCCGCGCGGCCTTGCGGCGGGCAACGCGAGCCCGGATCGCATCCACATCGGTGACGGGGGTCGCCGCGAACAATTGCCGGGTATAGGGATGGGTCGGGTTGGCAAAGATCGCCTCGCGCGGGCCTTGTTCGACCGCCTCGCCTTCGGAAATCACCATCACCTCGTCCGCGATATAGCGGACCACCGAAAGGTCGTGGCTGACGAAGACATAGGTCAGGCCCATCTCGTCCTGCAGGTCGGCCAGCAGGTTCAGGACCTGCGCCTGCACCGACAGATCCAGGGCCGAGACGGGTTCGTCCAGCACCAGCAGCGACGGGTTCAGCATCAGGGCCCGCGCGATCGCGATCCGCTGCCGCTGCCCGCCCGAGAACATGTGCGGATAGCGGTTGTAATGCTCGGGCATCAGCCCGACCTTCTGCAGCATCGCCCGCGCCCGGTCGCGGCGTTCGGCGGCGGGGACATCGGTGTTGATGACCAGCGGTTCGGTCAGCACGTCGCCGATCTTCTGGCGGGGGTTCAGGCTGCCATAGGGGTTCTGGAACACCATCTGCACCTTGGACCGCAGGGCAGGGCCGGGGCGGCTGGCGGCGATATCGACGCGCTGCCCGTCGATCAGCAGCTCGCCCTCGGACGGGGCGTCGATCAGCGCGATGATCCGCGCCAGCGTGGACTTGCCGGACCCGGATTCGCCGACGATGGCCAGCGTCTTGCCCTTCTGCACGCTGAAGTCGATGCCCTTGACCGCGCGCACGGTCTTGGCGCGGCGCAACATGCTGCCCGGGACGTGGTAATCGCGGACAATGGCGCGTCCTTCGACGACGGGGGTCACAGGGGTCATCGCGCGGCCTCCTCGGTGAAAAAGTCGGACACGGTAGGCAGGCGGTCGCCGGTCGCATGTTCCGGCAGGGCCGACAGCAGCGCGCGGGTATAGGGGCTTTGCGGGTTCTCGAACAGATCCAGCACCTCGGCCTCTTCCATCTTGCGGCCCTTGTACTGGACCACCACGCGGTCGGCTGTCTCGGCCACCACGCCCATGTCATGGGTGATCAGGATCAGGCCCATGCCGTAATCTTCCTGCAACGACATCAGCAGATCCAGGATCTGCTTCTGGATGGTCACGTCAAGCGCGGTCGTGGGTTCGTCCGCGATCAGCAGCCGCGGGTTCGAGGCGATGGCGATGGCGATCATCACCCGCTGGCACTGCCCGCCCGACATCTGGTGCGGATAGGACTTCAGCTTCTCCTCGGGGCTTGGAATGCCCACGGCGCGGAACAGCTCCAGCGCGCGGTCGCGGGCGGCCTTGCCCGACAGGCCCAGGTTGAAGCGCAGCACTTCCTCGATCTGGAAGCCCACCGTGAAGGACGGGTTCAGGGATGCCACGGGTTCCTGGAAGATCATCGTGATCTCGCGCCCGATCAGCTTGCGTTTCTGGGCGGGCGTCATGGCCAGGATGTCCTGGCCGTCATAGGTCATCTCGTCCGCGGTGACGGTGGCGGTGTCGGGCAGAAGGCCCATCACCGCCAGCATGGACACCGACTTGCCGGACCCGGATTCGCCGACGATGGCCAGAACCTCGCCCCGGTCCACGGACAGGTCCACCCCGTCCACGGCGGTGAAGCTGCCGGTGGCGGTGGCGAAGCGGACGGTCAGGTTGCGGATGGTCAGCAGGGACATCGGTCAGCTCCGCTTCAGTTTGGGGTCAAGCGCGTCGCGAAGCCCGTCGCCCATCATGTTGATCGCCAGGACCGAGACCAGGATGGCAAGGCCCGGCAAGGTGACGACCCACCAGGCGCGCAGGATGAATTCGCGCGCCTCGGCCAGCATGGTGCCCCATTCCGGCGCGGGCGGCTGCGCGCCCATGCCCAGAAAGCCAAGCGCGGCCGAATCCAGCACGGCCGAGGAGAAGGACAGCGTGGCCTGCACGATCAGCGGCCCCAGGCAGTTGGGCAGGATGGTCTTGAACATCAGGCGCATGTTGCCCGCGCCCGCCACGCGCGCGGCGGTGACATATTCGCGCCGCATCTCGCCCATCACGGCGGCGCGGGTCAGGCGGGCGAAATGAGGCTGATAAACGATGGCGATGGCGATCATCGCGTTTGTCAGGCCCGGCCCCAGCACGGCCACCAGCACCAAGGCCAGCAGCAGCGACGGGAAGGCCAGGATCACGTCCATCACCCGCATGATGACAGAATCAACCCAGCCTCCGAAAAAGCCCGCGATCAGGCCGATGATGACGCCGCCGACCAGGGCGATGGCCACCACGACAATGCCGATGAACAGCGAATACTGCGCGCCGAAGATCAGCCGCGACAGCATGTCCCGGCCCACGGCATCGGTGCCCAGCAGGAACTCGGCCCGGCCCCCTTCCTGCCAGACGGGCGGCAACAGGAAGGCGTCGCGGTACTGCGTGGTCGGGTCATGCGGCGCCAGCACCGGCGCAAGGATCGCGGTCAGCACCAGCAGGACAAAGATGACCAGCCCGGCCACGGCGCCGCGGTTCTGGCGGAAATAGAACCAGAACTCGGCCAGTATCTGGCGGCGGATCGCGCTGCTGGACAGTTGGACGGTATCGCTCATGACGCGCGGATCCTCGGGTTGATAAGGCCATAGGTCAGGTCGACCAGCAGGTTCACCAGCATCACAAGGCCCGCGATCAGCAGCAGGCCCGACTGCACCACCGGATAATCCCGGCGAGAGATGGAATCGATCATCCACTTGCCGATGCCGGGCCAGCTGAAGATCGTCTCGGTCAGGATGGCGCCGGCGATCAGCACGCCGATCTGGAGGCCGATGGTGGTGACGACCGGGATCATCGCGTTGCGCAGCGCATGGACGCCGATCACCCGGCGCGACGGCATCCCCTTGGCGCGGGCGGTGCGGACATAATCCTCGCCCATCACCTCCAGCATGGCGGACCGGGTCTGGCGCGCGATCACCGCCAGCGGGATCGTGGCCAGCACGATCGACGGCAGGATCAGGTGGCTGACGGCCGAGGCAAAGGCCCCGTCCTGCCCCGACATCAGGCTGTCGATCAGCATGAAGCCGGTTCCTTCGGGGAAGTAATACATCAGGCTGATCCGCCCCGACACCGGCGTCCATCCCAGGAAGCCGGAAAAGAAGATGATCAGCAGAAGGCCCCACCAGAAGATCGGCATGGAAAAGCCCACAAGGGCCGAGGTCATGGACACCTGGTCGAACCAGCTTCCGCGCTTGATCGCGGCCAGCACGCCCACAGGCACGCCGATCAGCGTGGCGATCAGGATCGCGCAAAGGCCCAGTTCCAGCGTCGCCGGGAACAGGGCCAGGAATTCGTCAAGGACGGGCCTTTTGGTGACAAGCGAATTGCCCAGGTCGCCCTGCAGCAGGCGCCCGAGGAAATCGAAATACTGCATCACGATCGGCTTGTCGAAGCCCAGCTGCGCGCTGAGTTCGGCATGGCGTTCGGGCGACACGCCGCGTTCGCCCGCCATCAGCAGCACCGGGTCGCCCGGCAGGATGCGGACAAAGCTGAAGGCGACAATCGTGATCCCCAGGAAGGTCGGGACCAGATACAGCAGTTTGGAAAGAAGGAAGCGGACCATGTGCCTTGTCCCTTGGGGAACGCGCGGGCAGTCTGGCCCGCGCGTTCGTTTGTCAGACGATGTGAGGCAGGCTTATTCGGCCAGATCCACGGTTTCGAAGGTAAAGTCACCCAAGGGGCTCATGACGAAGCCCGTCACCTCGGACCGCATCGGCACATACTGGGTCGAATGCGCGATGGTCAGCCAGGGCGCCTGGTCCTTGAAGATCACCTGGGCCTGTTCATAGAGCTTCGTGCGTTCCGCCTGGTCCGAGGTCACCTTGGCCTGCTGCAGCAGGTCCGAGAATTCCTCGTTGCACCAGAAGGCGCGGTTCGCGCCGCCTTCCTTGGCGGAATCGCAGGACAGCAGCACCGACAGGAAGTTGTCGGGATCGCCATTGTCGCCGGTCCAGCCCAGGATCACCGCGCCGTCGCGCCCGGCCTCCATCGACTTCTGCAGGTATTCGCCCCATTCATAGGACACGATCTGCGCATTGACACCGACCTTGGACAGGTCTTCCTGCATCAGTTCCGCGGTGCGGCGGGCATTGGGCATGTAGGGCCGCTGCACGGGCATCGCCCAGATGTTCATCGACAGGTCCGTGACGCCTTCGGCCTCCAGCATGGCCTTGGCGGCTTCGGGATCGTAGGGGTCGTCCTGGACCGCGTCGTTATAGGACCACATGGTCGGCGGGATCGGGTTCTTGGCAGGTTCCGCCGCGCCCTGGAACACCCCGTCGATGATGGCTTCCTTGTTGATGGCCATGTTCAGCGCCTTGCGGACCTTCGGATTGTCGAAGGGCGCAACCGTGGTGTTATAGGCCAGATAGCCCACGTTCAGGCCCGGCTGTTCGTCCAGCTTCAGGCTGTCGTCGGCCCGGATCGATTCCAGGTCGGCGGGCGAGGGATAGGGCATCAGGTGGCATTCGCCGGCCTTCAGCTTTTGCAGCCGGACCGAGGGATCGGGCGTGATCGCGAAGATCAGGTCGTCGATCTTGGGTGCCTCGCCCCAATAGTCGGCGTTCTTCTGATAGCGGATCACCGCGTCCTTCTGATAGGCCACGAAGCGGAACGGGCCCGTGCCGATCGGCAGGTTGTTCAGGTCGGCCTGCGCACCCGCCGCTTCCAGCGTGTCGGCATATTCCTTGGACACGATGGATGCGAAGGGCATCGCGATATTGGCCAGGAACGGCGCTTCCGGCCGGTTCAGCGTGATCTTGACGGTATAGTCGTCGACCTTCTCGATGGACTTCACCAGGTTCGGCATGTCCATCGAGGTATAGTATTCATAGGTGATGCCCGGGATATACTGGTGCCACGGGTGGTTCGGATCGCCCTGCCGCTGGAACGAGAAGATCACGTCATCGGCGTTGAAGTCGCGGGTGGGCGTGAAGCGGTCGTTCGAATGGAACTTGACGCCCTGGCGCAGCTTGAAGGTGTATTCCGTCCCGTCCTCGGACACTTCCCAGCTTTCGGCCAGGCCCGGCTCGACCTCGGTCGTGCCCTTCTTGAACTCGGTCAGGCGGTTGTAGATCGGATGGCCCGATGCGTCGAAGGTGGTGCCCGCCGTATAAGGCGAGGGATCGAAGCCCTCGGGCGAGGCTTCCGAGCAATAGACGAAGGTCTTTGCTTCGGCAAAGGCGGTGGTCAGCGCCAACGCCGAGACGGCCAGAAGGCCGTGCGACAGAAGTTTCATGCGAATAGTTCCTTTCGCTCTCTGTTGAACTTGTGACCGCGTTTGTGTCCCGGGGGGATTCGCGGTGCGCATTATTTAGGCATACACCCGCTTGTGCAGGCTGCTCCACTAGCATCGGACCATGACCAAAGGGTCATGACCGAACTGAAGGCAGGAATCAAGGTCAGTGTGACTTACCCATGACAATCCCGGTCTTTCTCGCCTTGGTTGAGGAATGCCTGCGTATCTGTTTCTGGAATCGCGCTTTGTTCCCGTTAATCTTTGCATGAGAAGAAGACCGCCGACAACGGCCCGTCCGCAGGCAGGATTCCGCCCTTCCCATATCACCATCATCATAACCAACTGATATCAAACATATTAGGTCCGTCCATTCCCGCGTCTTGAATCGTGGACAGGTTGTGGTCCGGGGACCATCATCAACCGTGATGACCGCCGCTTCCTGCAGGATGTGCAAGTCGCGGCGAAATCCAAAGGCCTTCGGGCCACGCAGAATTAACCACCAATAGTTGATGAACAGGGAGAGCCAGATCATGCCGACTTCGATCCAGAACGGTGAAGAATGGTGGGTCAACGACCAGACGCCGGACAATCCCTTCGGAAAAAGCGAGGATTACGAAGCCTTCCTGGATTATCTGGGCGCGCTGAACCGCAGCCTGACACCCGCCATCGCGGCCGAGCCGCTGCGCATCAACCTGCATGAACTGAACAACCATCCCGACTACAAGGCGGCGGCCATCGGCGCCCTGTCGACCTGGTCCTCGGTTACGCCCCTGCGGTTCGAGATCGTCGACGACGCGCCCTTTGATCGCAACACCGACTGGATGCAGGTGGTCAGCCCCGAACTGGGCGAGCCCAGCGACGGCAGCGCCTTTTCCAGCAACCGCTATGTCAGCATCGGCCAGCGGTTCCATGACACGGAACCGGACCTGACCGATATCGGCGGCTATGTGTTCGATTCCTTTGTCCACGAATTCGGGCACGAGTTCGGCCTGAACCACCCCGGCCTCTACAACTACAGCGGCCCCGGGGGCGTGCAGATCAACTATCTGAACAACGCCACCTGGATCTATGACCGCCAGCAATACAGCGTCATGTCCTATTTCGACGGGATCGACGTGGGCGAGGAAAGCCGCTGGTCGGCCTCGACGCCGCTGATGGCCGATATCGAGGCCATCATCCGGCGGTTCTTCTCGACCGTCGATGCGAACGGGCAGCGAACCTACCAGACCATCGACCTGAACACCGGCGACGATGTCTATGGCTTCAACGCCACCGTCTATGGATACGAGCTGACCTCGACCGGGATGCAGCGCGACATCGGCTTTGTCATCCACGACACCGGCGGCAATGACACGATCGACTTTTCGGGGTCCACGGCGGGCACGATCCTGGACCTGCGCGCGGGGCAGTTCTCCAGCGTGAACGGGCACAGCAACAACGTCTCGATCTTCGCCGGCCACAATGCAGACCAGACCGAATACTATGTCGAGAACGGCATCGGCAGCCGCCATGCCGACATCCTGATCGGCAATGACGGCGCCAACGTCCTTGACGGTCGCGGCGGCGGCGACCGGATGGCCGGGAACGGCGGGAACGACATCTATTTCGTCGATTCCGCCGATGACCTGGTGCGCGAGGAAGCCGATGGCGGCGACGACACGATCATCGTCCTGGCGGAAGGCCTTGACCTGGGCGAGGTCGCCAATGTCGAGAACATCATCTATTCCGGTGGCACGACCGAAGGCCCGGGCTATGACGCCGAGGGCGATCCCGCGGGCAGCGGCGGCACGCCCCTTGCCAGCGTCCTTCTGGGCGATGGGGCCGACAACTCGCTGGACGGTGGTGCCGGCGGCAACACGATCTTCGGCCTGGGCGGCGACGACCTGATCGTCGGCGGGCGGGATTCGCTGGCCAGCCGCGACATCAACAACACGATCGCCGTCGCCGATCTTGAGGACCAGACCGAAAGCGACGACGGCGACGACGCGCTTTACGGCGGGAACGGCGACGACACCATCTTCGGCGGCGCGGGCGACGACACGCTGGACGGCGGCAACGGCGACGACCTGATGATGGGCCAGGACGGGGTCGACGTCTTCCGGGGCGGCGCCGGCAGCGATACGGTCGATTTCAGCCGTGAAAGCCCCTTCCAGTTGCTGGTCAACCTGGAAACCAATGTCGCCAGCGGCGGCACAGCCTCGGGCGACACCTTCTACAGCATTGAAAACCTCATCGGATCGGATGACCGGATCGACCGCTTTGTCGGCACGGGCGCGGCGAACCATTTCCGCGGCCAGGGCGGCGGCGACTATTTCAACGGTCGCGACGGGAACGACCTGCTGGACGGCGGCAATGACGGCGACATCATCTATGGCGAAGGCGGCGACGACACGGTGATCGGCGGCGCGGGCCAGGATTACCTGAACGGCGGGGAAGGGATCGACACGGTCGTCTATGCGGGCAGTTCGGCGGCCGTCAGGATCGACCTGGCCGACGGATCGGCCCGTGGCGGCGATGCCGACGGCCCCGTCCAGATCGTCGGGCGCGGCACGGTCATCCGCCACGACATCCTGGCCGAGTTCGAGAACGCGGTCGGATCGCGTTTCGACGACCACATCAACGGCAATGACGCGGCCAACGAACTGTCCGGCGGGGCAGGCGACGACACCCTGTCGGGCGGCGAAGGCCGCGACACGCTGATGGGCGGGGCGGGACGCGACACGGCGGATTACGCCTATGCCACGACCGGCGTCCGCGTCGGGCTGGGCCTTGGCGGGTCCGAAGGCGACAGCTTCGTGTCGATCGAGAATGTCTCGGGCTCGGGCCTGGGCGACCGCCTGCAAGGCAATGCCGGCGCCAATGTGCTGACCGGCCAAGGGGGCGACGACGATCTTCGGGGCGGACGCGGCGATGACACCCTGCTGGGCGACTTCGCCGATCAAGGCGAGGCCGTGCCGCGCCCCGGCCTGGGCAGCGGCTATGCCACGCTAGGGGCGGATGCGACGAACAATTCCATCGAGACCGCCTTCGATATTTCGAACAACTTCTCGCTGGCAGCCGACCCGGACATCTTCGATTCGACCACGGTCCTGCATACAACCGTCAATGCCACCGGCACCGGCGAGGGCGGCTATTACCGCATCGACCTGGCGGCGGGAACGCTGATCACCATCGACATCGACGGTATCGCCGATCCCAATGTCCATGACAGCTGGGTCAGGCTGCTGGACGCCGAGGGCAACATCGTCGCCCAGAATGACGACGGCGGCGGCGATCCCGGCTCGAACAGCAACCGCGATTCCTCGACCGTCTTCACCGTCGAGGAGACCGGCAGCTACTACATCGTCGAAGGAAGCTGGTCACCCGACGCCCCGGGCGACGGCTGGTCGGATTCCGTTCCCGAAGGCTCGACCTACAAGCTGAACGTCTCGGTCGAGTTCCCGCCCGAGCCGGTCCAGCCTGGCGAGGCAGGCCAGGACACGCTGCGCGGCGGGGCTGGCAGCGATCTTCTGGACGGCGGGCTGGCCGCGGACGTGCTGATCGGCGGCGCGGGCGAGGACAGCTTCCGCTTCTCGACCGAGCTTGGCGACGGCAATATCGACCGGATCCGGGATTTCGACCTGGCCGACGACCTGATCCTGCTGGCCAGGGACGTGTTCGAAGGGATCGGCGAGTTGGGCGAACTGGCCTTCGGGGCGTTCCGCAGCAGTCCGGACGGTGCCGCGCGGGATGCCGACGACCGCATCCTTTACGACCGCAACGACGGCTTCCTGTCCTTTGACGCCGACGGTGCGGGCCAAAACGACGCGATCCGCTTCGCACGGCTGGATTCGGGCCTGAACCTGTCGGCCGAAGACTTCTATATCGTCGGATGACGCCTGGACCGGGGCGCAGAACCGCGCCCCGGTCCGCAAGCACAAGGAAGACAGGATGAAGCGGCTTGCAGATCGACGGGGGATATTGCTGGGCGCCGCAACTGCGGCGGTGGCATTCGGCGCCCTGGCCAACAGCCCGCATTCCAGCGAGATCGCCATCACGATCGGCTTCGAGGGCGGCGAGGCCATCCCGAAGGGCCGGTTGGCCGTCTATCTTGAAGGGCCGGCTGACCCGCAACGCATGGCTGCCCGGGCCAGCGCCGAAAGCGATGGCGGTTCAAGCAAGATAAGACTTGCCCTTCCGCTGCCCCCCGGCACCAGAATGTCTTCGCGCCAGCAGGTCGTGGCAGAGCTGCAGCGCGCGGACGGCTGGCTGCTTGCCCGAGGCAGCGCCCAGGTCGAAGACGACCTGCCGGTCGAAATCACCCTCTACACCGTCATGTACTAGGCGACGGCTGGTGGGCCGGGCCGCGCAGGCGACCCGGTTCTGTTCCTCATCAGGCCGAAAGTTCGCGCCGCACGATCTCGGCACCGGCGCTGAGGGCGGACAACTTTCCTTGCGCCACGCGGCGGGGCAGGGGCGCCATGCCGCAATTGGTGCAAGGGTAAAGCTTGTCCGCATCCACGAAGCGAAGGGCCTGGCGCAGGATGTCGGCCACTTCCTCGGGCGTCTCGATGACCTCCGTCGCCACGTCGATGGCCCCGACCATCACCTTCTTGCCCCGCAGAAGTTCGATCAGGTCCATCGGAACGCGGGAATGCTGGCATTCCAGCGAAACCATCCCGATCGAGGATTTCTGCAGCTTGGGGAACACTTCCTCATATTGCCGCCATTCCGCGCCCAGGGTCTTCTTCCAGTCCGTATTGGCCTTGATGCCGTATCCATAGCAGATGTGGACGGCGGTTTCGCACCGCAGGCCTTCGGCCGCCCTTTCCAGGGCCGCGATGCCCCAGTCGTTGACCTCGTCGAAGAAGACGTTGAAGGCCGGTTCGTCGAACTGGACGATGTCGACGCCCGCGGCCTCCAGTTCCCTGGCCTCGTCGTTGAGGATCCTGGCAAATTCCCAGGCCAGCTTTTCGCGGCTCTTGTAATGGGCGTCGTAGAGCGTATCGATCATGGTCATCGGACCCGGCAGGGCCCATTTGATCGGCTGGTCCGTCAGCCCGCGCAGGAACCTTGCGTCCTCGACGAACACGGGCTTCTGGCGGGACACGGCGCCCACGACGGTGGGCACGCTGGCATCGTAGCGGTCGCGGATCCTGACTGTTTCGCGCTTCTGGAAATCGACGCCGTCCAGATGCTCGATAAAGGTGGTGACGAAATGCTGGCGCGTCTGTTCGCCGTCGCTGACGATGTCGATGCCCGCCTGCTGCTGATCGGTCAGCACCACGCGAAGGGCATCCTGCTTGCCCTCGACCAACTCCTCGCCCTGCAGCTTCCAGGGCGACCAAAGGGTTTCGGGCTGGGCAAGCCAGGACGGTTTCGGCAAACTTCCGGCAGTGGCGGTGGGCAGCAATTTGTTCATGTCTGGATGGCCTTGCATGTTGGGTTGATCAGGCGGCGTGTCGGGCGGACCATTGCGCAAGCATGGCATGGTTCGGCTTGATGAATTTCTCCTCGGCGTATTGTCCCTGTTCGATCGCCAGCCGGCTGCGTTCTTCCCGATCATAGACGATCCGGGTCACGGAATGATCCCGATGCGTCAGGTCTGGACGGTAGCATTGTCCGGCAGGGGAATTGGCATTGTAGATCTCGGGCCGGTAGATCTTCTGGAAGCTTTCCATCGTGCTGATGGTGCCGATCAATTCCAGGACCGAATAGTCGGTAGGCAGATCGCCGGTGAAATAGAATGCCAGCGGCGCGACGCTGCCGGGCGGCATGAAGCAGCGCGCCCGCAACCCCATCTTCGCGAAATAGCGGTCGGTCGCGGAAAGCTGGTCCTGCCGGTATTCGACGCCCAGGACGGGATGGCAGTTTTCCGTCCGGTGATAGGTCCTGCTGCTTGAAACGCTAAGGCAGATGACCGGCGGCTTTGAAAAAGCCATCCTGTAGGCAGGAGAATCGAGGAAACACCTGAACAGCTTCCCATGCAGATCCCCGAAATCATCCGGTATGCTGAAGTCGGGCCGCCCCTTGTTGTGCCGCGGCAGCAGGATGCTGAAATCATAGTCGCGCACATAGGACGAGAAGTTGTTTCCCGGAATCCCGTCGATCCGCCGGTCGTTCTTCCGGTCCAGGATGGTGGGCTTCAGGATCTCGATCAACGGGAAGGCATCGGAGCCGTGACCCAGGCTTGCCTGGGCCGAGATGATCTCCAGCTCGACCGCGTAGCGATCGCCGTGGGGGTTGTCCCAAGGGGCTAGGGCGTTGAAGCGGTTGTTGATCATGTCAAAGGCGTTGCGCAGGTTTTCGCGCCGCCCCTCGCCCTTGGCAAGGTTGGCAAAATTCGTGGTGGCGCGCGTGCCGTCCGATGGGCGGTAATCCTCGTCGAACGGAATGCTGTTGATGGTATAGGTGATGTCTTCTCTCATCCTGACATGCCTTCTGAGCGGCCCGGGGACAGGGGCCGTGAAACCAACTGGCCCCATGACGGATGCCATGGGGCGGCGATGTCACCTTGCGGATGTGCCGCTTCCGACGCGCCCACCGCGGCCGGAACAGGTGATGACCAAGGCAGGTTTCCTGGCTTGCGGGTCATAGCCCTGTCCGGCCTTCCCGGCGCGACATCTGCGCCAGTGGTCATTCGGACAGGCTCTCCGCCTACAGTTGCGGGGGCAGCTCCGGATTGGCGATGGCCTTGCCGGATTCCCTTTTACCCGGGGATTTCCCCCGGCACCTTGATCTGGACGCAGGATTGGCCAGGGCGGCGCCCAAGTCAACGCAGAGGGAACGGAGAAATTTTCATGTTGATTATGAACATGATGCGTCAAAGATCCGCCGCATGACCGCTGGGGCGGCGACGCGACGGCTTCGCATCCCGCCCAAGGTCATGGCGCAGGGTTTGGGCATGATCGGGGAAGGGCGGACCTGGTTTCCCCGCACGCCGTTCCTATGCGCCTGTGACGCGCCAGATCACATCACCCACGTCATCCGCCATCAGCAGCGACTTTCGGTCCGGTCCGATCGCGACACCCACGGGACGCCCATAGGCGACCTTTTCATCGCCGGACAGGAAGCCTGTCAGGATGTCGCGCGGAGGACCGCTGGGCGCGCCGTTGGCGAAGGGGACGAAGATCAGCTTGTAGCCGCTCAGCTTCGCGCGGTTCCAAGATCCGTGCTGGCCGATGACCATGCCCTCGCCGAAGCCCGGCAGGGTTCCGGCCGGCATCCAGCACAAGCCAAGCGAGGCCGTGTGCCCGCCCAATGCATAATCGGGTGTGATCGCGCGGGCGACCAGGGCCTTGTCCTGCGGAACCCTGTCGTCCACGGTCGATCCCCAATAGGAATAGGGCCAGCCGTAGAAGCCCCCCTCCTGTACCGAGGTCAGGTAATCCGGGGGCGTCTCGTCCCCCAGGCCGTCCCGTTCGTTCACGACCGTCCAAAGCGTCCCCGTCGTGGATTCCCAGGCCATGCCCACGGCATTGCGCAGGCCCGACGCAAAGATGCGGGCCTTTCCCGTGGCAACATCCAGTTCCCAGATTGCCGCGCGGCCTTCTTCCGCCTCCATGCCCTGGTCGCCGATGTTGGACAGGGAACCGACGCCCGCATAGATCCTGGTGCCGTCCGGCGACGCGATCAGGCTGCGCGTCCAGTGCCCGTGCGGCTTGAAGCTGACCAGCTTCTGCCCCGGCCCGGCCAGGGACGTCGCACCCGCAGCGTAGTCGAAGGCAACGATCCCGTCGGTATTCCCAAGGTAGAACCTGTTCCCGATCAGCGCCATGCCGAAAGGCTGGTTCTGGTTCTCGACAAAGGCTTCGCGGATTTCGGCTACCCCGTCTCCATCCGCGTCGCGCAGCAAGGACACGCGATTGGCGCTGACCCCGATGGCCTTGGCCCGACGCATGGTCGCCTGCGCGGCATGGTCCATCAGGGTCTTGGGCGGCCCCGGCTGCTCCTTGGATTCCGCGACCAGAACATCGCCGTTCGGCAGGACCTCGATCCAGCGGGGATGGTCCAGGCCGGATGCAAAGGCATTGACCTTGAGGCCGGCTGCGCAGGTCGGAACATGCCCGTCCTTCCAGCCCCGGGCGACCGGCATCTTCAGGGTCATGATGCCCTGCGCCTTCGCATCGGGAATCTGCGGTCTTGGCCCCAGGGCCTGATGTGCGGGCGTTCCCATGCGACGCAGGCGCGCCACCGTGCCACCCACAAGCGCGGTCGCCTTTGCGATAAGTTCCATATGCGGTCTCCAAGCTTTTGGAGGCCATGTTAGCGGCAGCAGAGGGGTCGCAACAGCAGGTTTTAGGGTGGCGGACGGTGGCCACCGATGGGTGCGCCTTGGCCGGATCCTGCCTCCCTCTTCTCGACACTCTCGCCTTTGCGGCTTCTTGATGAGGCTTCCGCGGATGCTGACGGGTTTTCCAGAGGCGATCACCGTTGCCTGATGGGCGGGCTGATCGAGGATGGCGTGGTGATTGTGCCGATGGCGGGCAAGCGGGCGACCTGGAGGGGGTTCTGGCCGCGATGCTGTTCCTGCGCTGCGCATCCCTTGGCTTAAACGCAAAGAGCCTCCCTGGGGGAGGTTTTTTGGTGTGGTGATGCGGTGTGTTTTTGGTTGCGGGGGCAGGATTTGAACCTGCGGCCTTCAGGTTATGAGCCTGACGAGCTACCGGGCTGCTCTACCCCGCGACAGGGGTGTCCTGGATCGGGATGATCGTTTCAGGGAGATATTGCGTGTCTTTCCAGGTCTGGCGGTGACCTACTCTCCCACGTCTTGAGACGCAGTACCATCGGCGCAGCGGCACTTAACGGCCGAGTTCGGGATGGGATCGGGTGTTTTGCTCGCGCTAGGGCCACCAGACCGGGAAAGACACGCTCAGCGTTGCCACTTTGGAGTGACGATGTTGTCCAAGGATGCTTTTGGAAGAAGTCCTGCTTCTTCCGGATCAAATCAAGCCTATCGAGCCATTAGTACCGGTCAACTGAATGCATTGCTGCACTTACATCTCCGGCCTATCGACGTGGTGGTCTTCCACGGCTCTCAAGGGAGACCTTGTTTTGAGGGGGGCTTCACGCTTAGATGCCTTCAGCGTTTATCCTGTCCGTTCATAGCTACCCTGCACTGCCGTTGGCACGACAACAGGTCCACCAGTGGAACGTTCACCCCGGTCCTCTCGTACTAGGGGCAACTCCTCTCAAGTCTCCAACACCCACGGCAGATAGGGACCGAACTGTCTCACGACGTTCTAAACCCAGCTCACGTACCTCTTTAAATGGCGAACAGCCATACCCTTGGGACCTGCTCCAGCCCCAGGATGAGATGAGCCGACATCGAGGTGCCAAACGATGCCGTCGATATGGACTCTTGGGCATCATCAGCCTGTTATCCCCAGCGTACCTTTTATCCGTTGAGCGATGGCCCTTCCACTCGGGACCACCGGATCACTATGGCCGTCTTTCGACTCTGCTCGACTTGTCAGTCTTGCAGTCAGGCTGGCTTCTGCCATTGCACTCAACGAGCGATTTCCGACCGCTCTGAGCCAACCTTCGCGCGCCTCCGTTACTGTTTGGGAGGCGACCGCCCCAGTCAAACTACCCACCACGCAGGGTCCCGGACCCGGATAACGGGCCGCGGTTAGACATCAAGAGTGCGAAGGGCGGTATCTCAAGGATGGCTCCACGGGAACTGGCGTCCCCGCTTCAAAGCCTACCGCCTATCCTGCACATCGCAATCCTGATGCCAGTGCGAAGTTGTAGTAAAGGTGCATGGGGTCTTTCCGTCTAACCGCGGGAAGTCTGCATCTTCACAGACAATTCAATTTCGCTGAGTCCACATTTGAGACAGCGGGGAAGTCGTTACGCCATTCGTGCAGGTCGGAACTTACCCGACAAGGAATTTCGCTACCTTAGGACCGTTATAGTTACGGCCGCCGTTTACCGGGGCTTCAATTCAATGCTTGCACATCTCCTTTTAACCTTCCGGCACCGGGCAGGCGTCAGACCCTATACGTCGCCTTACGGCTTCGCAGAGCCCTGTGTTTTTAGTAAACAGTCGCCACCCCCTGGTTTGTGCCCCCGACCAATGCTTGCGCACCAATCGGGCCTCCTTCTCGCGAACTTACGGAGGTATTTTGCCGAGTTCCTTAAATGTGGTTCTCTCAAGCGCCTTGGTATTCTCTACCAGTCCACCTGTGTCGGTTTAGGGTACGGTCTTGTGGAGGGCTATTTCCAGGAACCGC
>NZ_CP041042.1:0-52500 GCF_011801365.1 Paracoccus sp. AK26 | reverse complement strand
AGGTGGCCTTTGTCATGATCGGTCCTCCATTTGATCGTCTGGTCCCTTAACGGCCCAGCGGCGGAAAAGGAGGCACCGCTTGGGGTAAGCAAGGTCGACCGGGACAAGGATCGAAGGCGCCGGTGCCGCTGCTTTCGCCTTGCTTGTCAGTGACAAACGCCATGCCCGCTGGTTCATCAGCCATCCCGGACACGGCCCAGACAGGAAACAAAAATCTCCTTCAGGTTGTAAACTACTGATTTTAATTAATTTTGTGGAACTTTCCGCGTGAAGGAGGGTTTCCACAATGTTCGTCAGTTCTTTTCTACAGAGTTTGTTGTTCCCAGTGCCGTGTTTCAGCATGCCCCGCCTGTTTGGCGGGGCTTTTTGCTGCGCTGCGACCGAGGCTCGGCACAACCTCAAGGTGCATCCGGGGTGGCTGAGGGTCGCCCTTCTTCAAGCTGCGTGCCTGCCAAAAAGACAGATGCGTTTTTCAGCAAACTTGCTATTCGAGGGATGTACCAAGTAACGAGTGAAGGTCGCTCATGGGATATTTGAAGAAAATCACCGCCGCCGGCGTTCTTGCCATGATGGCGACAGGTGCTTCGGCTGCAACTTGCGGAGATGGGAGCTATAGCATTTCGCTGGATCCCGCCACGGCCTGCTATGCCTACGGGACGGGCAACGTGAACGGCAATGCCAAGCACGACCCCATCCTGAACGGGACGACTGTAGGGAACAACACCTTTACCCTCGTTTCAGGCCCCGTCATATCCAGCCTCACACTGCTGGACAAATCTGACTCGGTTGGTGACCTGGAGGAAGGCGCCTTGAGCGGCACCCTCAGCGGTGGCAAGTCCGGACGCTTCACGCTGAACGATGTCTTGCCCTACAGCAGTCTGATCGTCGCATTGAAGGTCGGTAGCGGCAAGGACGGCTTCGACTGGGCGGCGTTCAAGGTGGCTGGCGCGGGAATGTTCGACTTTCTTGTGAACTTCAAGAAAGGCGGCGGCTTGTCGCATGTGAACGTCTACGGGGTTGAGGACGTGGCGCCTGCGCCCGTGCCGCTTCCGGCATCCGCGCTCTTGCTTCTGGGCGGCGTCGGGGGTTTTGCCGCCCTGCGCCGGCGCAAGAAGGCGGCCTGACCCCGACCGGCCGCCGGACGGCGACTTTGTCATGAACCAAAGGCCCGCGCGATGCGGGCCTTTTCTATCCCGGGCAGGATCCAGGCACGGACCACTGACGCCAATGCCGCTGCCGCACGCTTGCCGGGCCGTCGGGCTGACCACCCAAGACATCGGTCGTGGATTGTCGCAAAGCCTGTGCCGATCCCGCCGAGGGGGCCAGAAACCCCTGGAGCCTTTTGCGGCGCGCTGAAGGCCCGGCTCGACGGTGCGCGACGGCATCCTCTGGCCTGTCCGGCGCAACCATGATCGTGGCGCGTCCCTGTGGCGGAACCTGCCAGCCGCAGGGGGAAAGGCGTTTCGCCAGCAGATCAGGCCGCGAAGCGTCCGCCCTCGATCAGGCGGGCCTGTCCCAGGGCGCCAAGGCTTTCCAGCAGCGGCTTTACCGAGGAAGCGCGGGCGTGCTTGAACTTGCGGGCGACCTGTTCGGGCGTGGCCTCGCCCAAGTCGGACAGGACGGCGCGGACGGCGGCGATCTGTTCGGGCAGGGCCTTGGGCCACGCCGCCTTGTCGGCGGCATCGGGGGCCGCGCCCATGTCCAGCTGGGCCTGCCGGTCCCTGGCGGCGGCGATGCGGCCTGCGGGGTTCTGGTAATCGGGGCGCAGCCAGCGGACCAGGCCCGACGCTTCCTCGGCGGCGCGGGCACGGTTCAGGTCGACCAGGCGGGTCAGGATGGCCTCGTCGTCCAAGTCCGCGGGCCAGCCATAGGCCTCGGCCACGGCGGCGTCGATGCGGTCGTGGATGTCGCGCAGGATGCCCACAAGGCCCGCGTCATAGGTTTCCCTGTCGCGCCCCTCGATCCTTTCGCCGGCGCGCAGGTTTTCCAGCACGTTGTAGAGCGCCGTCAGGGTCAGCCGGGGATGCGCGGCCTGCCGCGCCTTGCGATGCGCGTCGAGTTCCTCGCCCAAGGCGCGCAGGCGGGACTTCTGGGCCTCGGTGGCGTCGGGGAAGGGGAAGGGGTCGAAGCAGACGGTCTTGTTGTAGACAGGCCGATCTTCCAGCACGCCGCCAACGGAAAGTGACCAGACGACATGGATGCGGGAAGAAAGAACCGCAAGTTGGAAGGCATCGTCTAGCCCGAAGACCACGAGCCGGTTGTCAGGCAGAATCGAGCCGTCCAGAAACATGAACAAGCGATGCTGCATCGTCTCTACGGTCACGATGTAGCGTTCAAGCCCTTCCAACGCCGGGCGCAGATCGCGGCGCGGCTCGCCGTGAATCCACCAGTTGCGCTTGTAGCTGTCGCGGTTGTTCTGGTCGCGTTCGGGCTTCACGTTGTCCAGGACGTGCTGATAGACAGCGGGAAACCGGGTCCGCACCTCGGGTTCGGACAGGCCGAACAGGTCGATCACCATGACGCCGCGCGGGCTGGCGGTCAGGTCGCGGCCGTTGCGATAGGCGCGGATATGCGCATCCAGCCCCGGCACGGTGCCCAAGCCAAGCGCCCGTGCTTCGGCCGGGGTGACGATGAAGCCCGCCCCGTGCAGCTTCACCCCTGGCGAGGAGATGCCGTCATTGGCCCGCAGCGGCTTGGCCCCCGCCACATCCGCCCCGATCCGCAGGTTGGCATGGATCTTGCCCACCTGCCTGGACAGGGTGACGGGCCGCCCCTCGGCCTCGCGCTCGCCCCGGCGTTCCTCGGTCACGGTGAACAGCCGTCCCGGCAGCGATCCGGGGGCCGCCACGGTCATGGCGATCCGCACCGCCGCGCCGTCGCCCGCATCGACCCAAGGGTGATCGGGGATGGCGAAGGCCAGCGACAGGGGCTTTTTCGGGGCCGACAGATGCGGTTCCAGCACCTGCCGGTTGAAGGTCTGGCGCAGCGAATTGGTGGTGATGAAGCCAAGGCGCCGGGTCTTGCCCGCCCGCACGGCCAAGGCCGCCTTTTCCCACCAGAACATCACGAAGTCCGCGCTTTCTGGCATCCTGGGATAGGCCGCGCGCAGCGCCTCGGCATAGCCGTCGCCCAGGGCCTCGCGCATCCGCTTGTCGCCAATAAAGGGCGGGTTACCCACGATGAACTCGGCCTCGGGCCATTTGGCCGGGCGGGGCCTGAGGTAGTCCAGAACCTGCACCCGCGCGGCCGGATCGGGCACGGCTTCGCCCGTGACCGGATGGCGGATGGTGGACACCCCGTCCCAGCGGGTCACCGGCCCGCCCGCCGCGTCCGTCCGGGGCCGGGTGCCGTCCCAGGACAGAACGGCGTCGCGGTTCTCGATGTTGCGGAAATCGCGCAGGACAGGCTCGGCCGGGCTGGCGGTGCCATGGGTGCGGAAATGCCATTGCAGATAGCCGATCCACAGCACCAATTCGGCCACGGCGGCGGCCCAGGGATTCACCTCGATGCCCAGGAACTGGTGCGGGTCGACGGTATGGCCCGCCAGGGCCAGGGCGCCCTGATCCTCGCCCAGCTCTCGCAGCAGGGCGATCACCTCGCCTTCCAGCCGCTTCATCAGTTCAAGCGCGACATACAGGAAGTTTCCCGACCCGCAGGCCGGATCCAGCACCCGCACCTCGCACAGGCGGCGGTGGAAGTCGCGCACGGTCGCGCGGGCATCCGCCAGCCTGTCCTGGCCCGCCAGCGTGACGGCCGCGGCCTGGATGTCGCGCCATTCGGCCCGCAGCGGCTCGATCACCGTGGGGTTCACCAGCCGTTCGACATAGGCGCGGGGCGTGTAATGGGCGCCCAGCTTGTGGCGCTGCCGCGTATCCAGCGCGCGTTCCAGCAGGGTGCCGAAGATCGCGGGCTCGACCTCTCGCCAGTTGTGGGATGCGGCCTGGATCAGCAGCCCAAGCTGCAGGGCGGACAGGGGCAGGGCCGTCGCCTCGCGGAACAGGCCGCCGTTGAAGCGTTTCAGGTCGCAGGACAGGGCGGGGGAAAAGCCGCCGCTGTTCATGGTGGCCCACAGGCTTTCCAGCATGGGGGCGGCATGTTCGGGATGGCCGCGCCGGTCCTTGAGCAGCTTCGAGAAGGCGCCTTCGGGGATCAGCTGCACGTCTTCGGCGAACATCGTGAACAGGGCGCGCATCAGGAAGCGTGCCACGGCCTCGGGGGCATGGCCCTGGGCCTCGAAGGACCGGCCCAGCTCGGCCAGGTGGGCTGCCACCTGGCGGGTGACCTGGGCGCTGACGCGGGTGGGATCGAGGCTGTGCGGATCGTTCCAGATGGCTTGCAGGCGGGCGCGGGTCGCCTCATGGCGCAGGTCGTCCAGCGTGATGCGGTAGCGGTTGCCGTCCGGGAACTGCGTATAGCCCTGCCCCTGGCCCGAGAAGTCTGCATAAACCTCGATCACATGGCCCACGTCGACGACCAGCAGGAACGGCGGCCAGCCATCCTCGCGCGCAACGGCGCGGGCATAGCCGTCGGCCTGATTGCGGGCGCGCAGCATGGTGTCGTCCCAGCGGCGCGACCCGCGCAGGCCGTGCCCCTGGCGCTGCACCACGGGCGCCCCGGCCAGCAGGTCAAGCTGGCTTTCATCCGGCGCGGCGCCCGTGCCCTGCTTGGCCTCCATGACAAAGCAACCGCGCCGGTAAAGGTCGATGAAGCCGCGCGACTGCGTGCCGGTGTGGATAAAGGTCACGGGCCGCTCGAAACGGTAGTCGTCGTTCTGCGCATCGGCGGTGGCGGGCTTGGGGGCCGGAACCTCCAGAAGCTGCGTCAGCTCATGGCGAACTGCTGGAAATTGGCCCGCTCGGCTCCGCCCGATGCCGACCAGCGGGCAATGAAATCATCAATGGTCAAGATCGATCCCGCTTTTTGGCAAGCAGTAGATCGGATTTGCACGCCCTGTCCACGGGCGGATTGTCCAATGCTGCGCCGGCACGGCGCCCCGCCCGCGCTTGACTGTCCCGGCCAACCCGGCTTCCCTCCTGCGGCACACAGGAGGCGGGAATGGAACAACGGCGGCTTGGGGACCGGAGGGTCGGCGCCATCGGCCTTGGCGCGATGAGCTTTGGCGGCATCTTCGGCCCGACGGACAGGGCGACCTCGCTTGCCTGCCTGGACGCGGCTGCGGATGCGGGCATCACCCATGTCGATACGGCCGACATCTATGGCAACGGCCTGTCCGAGCAGGTGATCGGCGCATGGGGCCGCCGCGACATCCATGTCGCCACAAAATGCGGCATCGTCACCGGGCCGCCCCGCACGGTCCGCAATGACGAGGCCTATATCCGCCAAAGCCTGGAAGCCTCGCTGCGGCGGCTGAACCGCGACCACGTGGACCTTTACTATGTCCACCGCCGCCAGCCCGACATCCCGGTCGAGGATCTGGCCGGGACGATGGGCAGGCTGGTCCAGGAAGGAAAGATCGGCGGCTACGGCCTGTCCGAGGTCGCGCCCGCCACCCTGCGCCGCGCCCATGCCGAACATCCGGTGACGGCCGTCCAGAACGAGTTCTCGCTGTGGACCCGCCTGCCGCAGCTTGGCCTGATCCAGGCCTGCGGGGAACTGGGCGTGGCCTTTGTCGCCTTCTCGCCGCTGGGGCGGGGGATGTTCGGGCGCGAGCCCCTGGCGCGCGACTTCCGCGCGGGGATCGATTTCCGCGACACCAACCCGCGCTTCGTCGAGCCGAACTTTTCCGCAAACATCGCCGCCATCCGGCCCTTTCGCGATCTTTGCGCCGCACGGGGATGGACGGTTCCGGGCGCGGCGCTTGCCTGGGTGCTGGCGCAAGGCGACCACATCATCCCGATCCCCGGCACGCGGACGGCGGACCATCTGCGCGACTGGCAGGGCGTGACGCTGGACAAGGACGACATCGCCCTGATCGAGCGGATCCTGCCCGCGGGCTTTGCCCAGGGCGACCGCTATGGCGATCACCAGATGGCCTTCGTGGAACGCTATTGCTAAGGGCGGTCAGCCTCCCGCCGCGTGACGTTCCAGCCGCAGTGCCAGGCGGGATACCAGGGCCTTGAAGGCCACCGCGATCAGAACCGTCGCCGCAAGGGCCGCGAACATCTGGTCGATCTTCATGCGCCCACCTGCCTGGATCATGACCGCCCCAAGCCCGCGCGACCCGCCCACCCATTCGCCCACGATCGCCGCCGCCGGGGCATAGACGGCGGCGATCCGCAATCCGCTGGCCAGATCCGGCAGGGCGGCGGGGATGCGCACGATGCGCATCGCCTCCAGCGGCGTGGCGCCCATGCTGTCTGCCAGTTCGCGAAACACCTTGGGCGTGCGCGCCAGCCCGTCGCCAAAGCTCGAGGCGACGGGAAAGAACACCATCAGCGCGACGATCGCGATCTTGGGGGCGATGCCGTATCCCAGCCACAGCGTCAGAAGCGGCGCAAAGGCGAAGATCGGCACGGTCTGGCTGAAGGTCATCGCCGGCAACAGCGCCCGGCGCAGGGCGGGCAGCAGCCCCATCAGCAGCGCCAGCACCACCCCCAGCCCCGCGCCGATGACGAATCCCGCCGCGATCTCGGCCAGGGTGGTCAGCGCGGCGCGGGCCAGCAGGTCCGGGGCGTCCAGCATGGCGCGGCCCACGGCCAAGGGGCCGGGCAGCAGGAAGCGCGGGATCCCGAAGGCCCAGACCGCCAGTTGCCAGGCCAGCAGGAAGGCCAGGGCAAGGCGGATCACCCGGCCAGGGTCCAGAACTGCGCTTCCAGCCGGGTGGCGGTGGAAAAGCGGTCCTGCAGCTGCGTCCAGCGGGGCAGATCCCGCGCCCCCGCCCCCAGCCGGCTTTCCACCGCATTGTCGATCAGCGCAGCGGTGCCGTGGCACAGCGCCTGATAATCCGGCCCGCCATAGGTGGCGATCCAGTCCGCGTAATCGGGCGCATGGGGTCCGGCCAGAAGCCGGGCGCCGATCTCTCCGTATCCCAGGACGCAGGGGGCAAGCGCCGCCAGCAGGTCCAGGAAATCGCCGCTATAGCCCGCTTCCAGGACATAGCGCGTATAGGCCAGGTTCTGCGGCGCCTCGGCGGTGGCGGCCAGGGCGTCCGGGGTGATCCCGGCGCGGCCGCACAGGTCCAGGTGCAGCCGCATCTCGGTCTCCAGCAGGGCATGGACGGTGGCGGAACAGGCGCGTATCTCGGCCAGGCTGCCCGCCTTGGTCACGGCCAGGGACCAGGCGCGGGCGAAATGGACAAGGAACAGGTAGTCCTGCGCCAGATAGGCCAGGAAGGCCCCGCGCGGCAGGCGGCCATCGGCCAGGGCGGTGACAAAGGGCGCGCGGACATAGGCGTCCCAATCCGGCGCGCCCGCACGCCAGAGGGGAAAGCAGGTGCCATAGCTCATGCGCCCGGATCCGTGGCCAGGGCCCCGACGGGCAGCACGGTGTCGATCAGGCCCGCGTCGCGCAGAAAGGCCTCGAACCGGGCATAGCGGGCGTGATCGACCGCGCCGGGGCTTTGGGAAAAGCGCGGCAGCGTGTCGGCCCAGGCCTGGCGGTTCAATTCGTCGTCCAGGTCGGGATGGGCCTCGCGGAAGACCTGCCAGGCCTTTTCGGGGTGGTTCAGGATGTAATGCGCGCCCCGTTCCATCGCGGCAACGAAGCGGGCGGTGGCGTCGGGGTCCATCGTCTGCGGATTGGCCAGCAGGATCAGTTCGTCATAGGCGGGGATGCCCTGTTCCTCGACGAACAGGCAGCGGCCCTCGGCCCCTTCCAGCCGCATCTGCGTCAATTCGAAATTGCGGAAACCGCCAAGGGTGGCGTCCACCTGGCCCGACATCAGCGCGGGCGACAGCGACCAGCCCACATTGACCAGTTCCACGTCGTCCAGCGTCAGGCCGGCGCGGTCCAGCATCGCGCCCATCAGCGCCGTTTCCATGCCCGGCACGGAATAGCCGACCTTGCGGCCCTTCAGGTCGGCGACCCCCTGCACCGGCCCGTCGGCCATCACCGTCAGGCAGTTCAGCGGCGTGGCGACAAGGGTGGCGACGCGGGTCAGGGGCAGGCCCTCGTGGACCTGCAGATGCAGTTGCGGCTGATATCCCACCGCCAGATCCACCTGTCCCGAGGCCAGCATCCGCGGCGGATCCGCCGGATCGGCGGGGGCGGCGATATCGACCGTCAGACCGGCATCGGCAAAGAAGCCCAGTTCCTGCGCCACGATGATGGGCGCGTGGTCGGGGTTCACGAACCAGTCCAGCATCAGCGACAGATCCTGGGCGGCGGCGGGCCCGCCGGACAGCAGGCCAAGGGTCAGGGCAAGGGGTTTCATGCGGGGTCTCCAAGGGCGATCAGGGCAATCTCGCCCGGCCAGTGCTGGCGCAGGCGGTCGGCGGCGGTCCAGGCGCGCAGCCCTGACCGGCAGGCCAGGACGACCCGCTGGCCCTCGGCGGGACGCAGGCCGTCGGGCTGGCGCAAGGCGTGCGGAACGAAGGGATGCGGGGCCTCGTCGGGGCCGCGCAGATCCACGGCCAGGTCGCCGGGGCGCAGCTGGCTTGTGGCGATGAAGCGGTGGCCGGTGGCGGGTTCCGGCGCGCCGTCAAAGCGGAAGCTGGCCGGGCGCAGGCCGTCAAAGCGGATCATCTGCCCCAGGGGCGAGGGGCGCAGCCCCAGCAGCACCGCAAGCGCCATCTGCGCCTGCAACGCGCCGATCAGCCCCGCCATCGGACCCATCACCCCCGCCGTGGCGCAATTGCCCGCCTGCGCCGGCAGATCCGGGAACACCGCCCGGACCGAGGGCGCGGTGCCGCAAAAGCCGCCCGCGAAGCCCTCGATCCGCAGGACGGATGCCGCGATCAGCGGGCGTTTCGCGCCCAGGCAGGCATCCGACATGGCATAGGTCGCGGCAAAGCTGTCGGCGCAATCCATGACCACGTCGGCGGGCGCCACCAGGTCCGGCGCATTGGCCGGGTCCAGCCGCGCGACAAGTGGCGCGACGGTCGTGTCGGGGTTCAGCGCGGCCATTTCCAGGGCGGCGGCCAGCGCCTTGGGCTGGCCGATGTGTCGGCCATAGATCGGCTGGCGGTGCAGGTTGGAAACCTCGGCCCGGTCGGGATCGACAAGGGTGATGCGGCCGACGCCCGCGCCCACCAGGTATTGCAGCACAGGGATGCCCAGGGCGCCCGCGCCGACCACCAGCACATGGGCCGCGGCAAGCCGGGCCTGGCCCGCGTCCCCGATCTGCGGCAGGACGGCCTGGCGGGCATATCTCATGCGATGTCCAGCCATTCGCGGACCCGCGCGTCGGGGTCGGGGTTCAGGGTGATGTCGGTCACGGCGGCCACCACGTCCGCGCCTGCCGCGATGGCCAGCCGGGCGCGGTGCGGCGTCAGCCCGCCGATGGCGCAAAGCGGCAGGTCCCCGATCCGCGCCTTCCACCGGGTCAGCTTCTCGACGCCTTGGCTGTGCCATTTCATCTGCTTCAGGATCGTCGGCCAGACCGGCCCAAGCGCCACGTAATCGGGGCGGCAGTCCAGGGCGCGGTCCAGTTCAGCCTCGTCATGGGTCGAGATCCCCATTCGCAGCCCGGCGGCGCGGATCGCGGGCAGGTCGGCCCTGTCCAGATCCTCTTGCCCCAGGTGGACGAAGTCGCAGCCCAGGTCGATCGCCAGCCGCCAGTGGTCGTTGACGACCAGGATCGCGCCGTGCTTGCGGCACAGGTCCCGGGCGCGGGCGATCTGGTCGCGCAGGTCGCCTTCGGGCCGGTCCTTGGCGCGAAGCTGAACCAGCCTGACGCCCAGCGGCAGGACGCGGGCGATCCAGTCGGCGCTGTCCAGCACGGGATAGAAGCGCGGCAGCGTCACAGGAAGGCCCTTCCGATCACGGGGGTCGAGGGGACGGCCATGTCGGTCCGCTCCATCGGGTCGGCCAGGCAGGCTTCGCGCCCGGCGCGGATGGCGGCGGCCATGGCACCGGCCATCGCGGCGGGATCGCCTGCGCGGGCCACGGCGCTGTTCAGCAGCACCGCGTCAAAGCCCATCTCCATCGCCGCAGCGGCATGGCTGGGCAGGCCTATGCCCGCATCGATGACCAGGGCCACGTCGGGAAATGCCGCCCGCAGCGCCCGCAGCCCATGCGGGTTGTTCAGCCCCAGGCCCGACCCGATGGGCGCGCCCCAGGGCATCAGCACTTGGCAGCCCGCCTCCAGCAGGCGTTCGCAGACCACCAGATCCTCGGTGCAATAGGGAAAGACCTTGAAGCCCTCGGCGGACAGGATCCGCGCGGCCTCGACCAGGCCGAAGACATCGGGTTGCAATGTGTCGGTGTTGCCGATCACCTCCAGCTTGATCCAGTCGGTGCCGAAGACCTCGCGGGCCATCCGGGCGGTCGTCACGGCCTCGCGCGCGGTGTGGCAGCCTGCGGTGTTGGGCAGCAGGGTCACGCCCAGCGACTGGATCAGCGCCCAGAAATCCTGCCCGCCGCCGCTTTCGCGGCGCAGCGACACGGTGGCCACGCCCGCGCCCGACCGGGCGAAGGCGTCGGCCAGCACCTTGGGCGAGGGATATCCCGCCGTGCCCAGCATCAGCGCGCTGTCGACGGTGGTGCCGTAGAAGACGGGCATCGGTCAGCCCCCCTGCATGGGCGCAAGCGCCTCGATCGCGTCGCCGTCGCGGAGGGGCGTGGTTTCGCGCAAGGTGGCGGGGACGAAGTGGCCGTTCAGCGCGGTGGCGATGCGGCCGGTCAGGCCGGCCTCGGCCAGGGCTTGGGCCAGGGTGGCGGCGCTGCTGTCCTGCGGGGTGCCGTTAATCGTGATCCGCATCCATGAACTCCGGTCTGGTCTGGTGTTGAAGGTGATCGGCCACCATGCGGGCGACGGCAGGGGCCAGCAGGAAGCCGTGACGGTAAAGGCCGTTGGCGTGGATGACGCCCCCCATCCGGCGGATGCGGGGCAGGTTGTCGGGAAAGGCCGGGCGGGCGTCGGCGCCCAGTTCCAGCACCTCGGCCTCGGCCAGGGCGGGATGCAGGGCGAAACCCGCCGACAGCAGTTCCAGCACCGCCCGCGCCGTGGGCGGGCCGCGCCGGTCGCTTTCCAGCATGGTCGCGCCCAGCATGAAGACCCCGTCGCCGCGCGGGACCACGTAAAGCGGCATCCGGGGATGCAGCAGGCGGACGGGGCGTGACAGCGCGATCTCGGGGCAGCGGATCACGACCATCTCTCCGCGCACGCCGCGCAGGTCGCGCAGCGCGTCGCGGGCGGACAGGCCCCGGCAGTCGATGACCTGACCCGCGACGCTGTCGGTCCGCCCCAGACGGTCGGACAGGATTGCCAGGGCCCGGCGCGGGTCCAGATGCGCCTCGTCCGCGAAGAACAGCGCACGGGCGAAGCGGCCCGCAAGGTCGGGCTCAAGCGCGGCGATGCCTTCGGCGTCCAGCATCCGGTGGCCCCGGCTGCGCCGGGCAAAGCGGTCAAGCGCCGCCGCATCGCGCGACAGGCTGACGACCAGCGTGCCGTTGCGCGCGACCGGAACCCCCTGGGCCTGCCACCAGTCGGCGGCACCCAGGCCGTGGCGGGTGACGGCTTCCTCGGCGCTTTCGCCCTCGCACCAAGGGGCCAGCATCCCGCCCGCCCACCAGGAACAGGCCCGCGGGCCGGGGCCTTCGTCGCGCACCGCCACGGAGATGCCGCGCCCTTGCAGTTCCGTGGCGACGCAAAGGCCCATCACGCCCCCGCCGATGACCGTGACGCTCATGCGGCGGCCCCCGCGCGGCGGGGCCAGAGCGCGTGGAAATGATGCACCGGCCCGTTGCCCCCGCCGATCGCCAGATCGTCCGCGGCCCGGATCGCCCCGTGCAGCCAGCCATGCGCCCGCCCCACGGCATCCGCCACGGGCAGCCCCTGAGCCAGCCCCGCCGCGATGGCCGATGACAGGGTGCAGCCCGTCCCATGCGTGTTCCGCGTGCCGATCCGGGGCGCGGTGAAGCGGGCGGAGCCGCCGGGGCCGATCAGGATGTCGGTGCAATGGGCACCGCTGGCGTGCCCCCCCTTCATCAGCACGTGCTGCGGTCCAAGCGCCCGCAGGGCCATGCCCTGCACCAGGGCCGCGGCCTCGGTCTCGGCCGGCTGGTCGCCCAGCAGCCGCGCGGCCTCGGGCAGGTTGGGCGTCAGGACATGGGCCAGGGGCAGCAGGTCGCGGACAAGGGCGGCGATGGATGCTTGGCCGGCCAGCACGTCGCCCGACTTGGCGATCATCACCGGGTCCAGCACGATGGGGACGGCGCAGTCGCGCAGGGCGTCCGCCACGGCGCGGGTCGCCTCGGGCGATCCGACCATGCCGATCTTGACGGCATGGACCGCGATGTCGTCCAGGACAGCCCGGATCTGCGCGGCGATCAGGTCGGGCGGCAGCGGGTGGACGGCGGTCACCGCGCGGGTGTTCTGCGCCGTCACCGCCGTGACGACGCTGGCGCCATAGCAGCCAAGGGCCGAGACGGTCTTCAGATCCGCCTGGAGGCCTGCGCCCCCGCCGCTGTCGGATCCGGCGATGGTCAAGACGGTCGGTGTCATATGCCCCCTTCCTTGTTCCGCGTGGCGGGTCATGGACAGGGGTGGAGTCGGCAGACGACGTGCGGCAACGGGCGGCACTGCCTGCCTATCCGTTCCCTCCGCCGGCATGACCCGGATCAGGTTCGATGGGTCGGTGCGCAATGCACCTCTCAGCCCCGCGACGGGACGCCCCAACGGATAGTGTTGCCCGCAGGCTAGCCGCCCCCAGGGCGAAGGTCCAGAGGGGTCTTGCATCCCCTTTTTGCAACGCAGGCGTGAAACATCTGGCCGATCCACGCGTTGGCGAAGATATGGTTTCGCTGCCCGGCCTCTCGGACCAGCCCGCTTTCACCGAAAGGAAACGCCGTGGTCGCCCTTGACGCAGACCTGCCGCGCAGGTCGCTGCACCCGCTTCACGCCATCCTGCTGTCCTTCCCGTTCCCGCTGTTCCTGGGAACGCTGGCCAGCGACATCGCCTATGCCCGCAGCTTCCAGATCCAGTGGTCGAACTTCGCCCAATGGCTGAACGCAGGCGGGCTGCTGGTTGGCGGCTTTGTCCTGCTGTGGGCGCTGATCGCGCTGTTCCCGCGCGCCAACCGGGGCGACCGGAAACGGCTGGTCTATTTCGTCCTGGTCCTGGCCATGTGGGTCCTGGGCTTCGTCAACGCCCTGGCCCATTCCAAGGACGCCTGGGCCATCATGCCCGAGGCCCTGTGGCTGTCCGGCGTTTCCGCCCTGCTGGCGCTTCTGGCGTCCTGGGTGG
This sequence comes from Paracoccus sp. AK26, assembly GCF_011801365.1. Taxonomy (NCBI): domain Bacteria; kingdom Pseudomonadati; phylum Pseudomonadota; class Alphaproteobacteria; order Rhodobacterales; family Paracoccaceae; genus Paracoccus; species Paracoccus sp. AK26. The sequence goes on along the minus strand of NZ_CP041042.1, from coordinate 39,193 downwards.
GTTTCAGCGGTTTTCACAGCAAGAGGTGGGCATGATGCGCGGCATCCTGATGATCTCGGCCCTGGCGGCGCTGCCGCTTTCGGCCACGGCGCAAGAGGTTGTGACCCAGGGCACCGAGGTCCGCCTGCCCGAGCCCCGGCGCGGGCTTCTGCCCGACATGGTGATCCCGCGCCCCGCGATGTGGGGCGACGACCTGCCCACCGTGCCCGAGGGTTATACGATCACGCCCATCGCCACCGACCTGGCGATCCCGCGCCAGACGCTGGTCTTGCCCAACGGCGACATCCTGGTGGCCGAGGGCAAGGGCCAGGGCGCGCCCGCCCTGCGGCCCAAGGACATCATCGCGGGCTTCATCAAGGCGCTTGGCAAAAGCCCGGTCAGCGGCGGCAACCGCCTGACCCTGCTGCGCGACGCCGATGGCGACGGTGCCTACGAGATGCAGGGGGTTTTTGCCGATGGGCTGAACTCGCCCTATGGCCTGGCGCAGATCGGGAACTTCATCTACGTGGCCAACCAGGACGCCGTGGTCCGCTTCGACTATACCGAGGGGCAGACCCAGGCCAGCGGCCCGCCCGTGACGCTGACAGACCTGCCCAAGGCGATCAACCACCACTGGACCAAGGCCATGACCGCCAGTGCCGACGGGCGGTTCCTGTATGTGGGCATCGGGTCCAACAGCAACATCACCGAACGGGGCATGGAGGCCGAGGAAGACCGCGCGATGATCTGGCAGATCGATGCCCAGACCGGCGCGCACCGCCCCTATGCCACCGGCCTGCGCAACCCGACCGCCCTGGCGATCCAGCCCGGAAGCGGCCAGCTTTGGTCCGTGGTCAACGAACGTGACGAGATCGGGCCGGATCTGGTCCCCGACTATCTGACAGCGGTGCAGGAAGGCGGCTTCTATGGCTGGCCCTTCAGCTATTGGGGCCAGACCGTCGATCCGCGCGCGCAGCCGCAGAACCCGGGCCTGGTGGCCGAGGCCATCACCCCCGATTACGCGCTTGGCGCCCATGTGGCGGCGCTTGGGGTCGCCTTTTCCGACCCGGTGATGGGCGGGGCCTTCGCCGAGGGTGCCTTCGTGGGGATGCACGGAAGCTGGAACCGCAGCGACCCCGTGGGCTACAAGGTGGTCTTCGTGCCCTTCAGGGACGGCCGCCCGGCGGGCGATCCCGTGGACTTCGTGTCGGGCTTTCTGGTCGATGCCGGCAACACGCGGGGCCGCCCGGTGGGTGTGACGCTGGATCCGCGCGGCGCGCTGATCGTGGCGGACGACCTGTCGAACACGGTCTGGCGGATCGCGCCCGACCAGCCCTAGATCGGCAAAAGGCCCCGCCGATGGCGGGGCCTTTCTGCATCCGTGAAGCCGTGGCTCAGGCCCGCTTGCGGCGGTGCGCCCAGGCCAGCAGGCCGAAGCCCGACAGCAGCAGCGGCATCCCGGCGGGCAGAGGAACGGGCGCGGGCTGCCGAACCTCGTCCCCCGGCAGGCGGCCTTCGCCCAGTCCGGTGAAGTGCAACTCGCTAAGGCCGTGGAAGCGGTCGGCGAAGACGCTGCCCTCGATATTGCCGCCGGTGGTCTGGACGCGGCTGCCATCGGCCAGGATCGCGCCGGCCGCGAACATGGCGTCGAAGATCACGTCGTCAAAGCCGATGAAGTTCCAGACGACCTTGCTGGCGGTATTGCGATCCTGCGCCTTGAAGGTCGATCCCAGCCGGAAGGTCTTGTCGGTCTGGGTGGCGCGGACGTTCACCACGACCCAGTCCACGTCCTTGCCCAGGTCAAAGCGAAAGTCGCGGTCGGCGCGGATGTCGGCCTCGGTCAGGGACAGGACGCCGATGCCGTCCGCCACGCCCGAGATGGAATAGGTGTTGGTCCGGTCATGGACCGACCCCTGGCGCACGACGCCGCTTGACGAAGCCGCCATCGATCCCAGCGTCGCGGCATAGTTGGACAGCGTCTGGACATAGCCGGCCGGGGCCGAGCCTTCGGCATAGGCGGATTTCGATCCGCCGCCGTTCATGTTCAGCTTGTCCAGCCCCTGGCCGGCCGCAGCGCTTCCGCCATTGTTGACATGAACCTGCGACTCCACCCGGCCCTTGACGATGAATTCGTCGTGGTCCGAGGCATCGCCCTTGCGGTTCATGTAAACGACGCTGCCGGCCTGGACCTTATAGTCGCCGCCCACAAGCGCGCGGCCATCGACATGGAAACCGGAACTGCCGGTCACGTCACCCTTGGTGACCAGGTTGAACTGGCGCAGCAGGTCGGTCGCGCCCAGCGTCGCGGCCTCGCCCGCTGAAACCGCCCCAAGAATGCAGCCGACAGATGCAGCAGCGAAAAAGCCAAGACGCATGATGGAAAAAACCCGAACCATGAAAACCACGATTTGCCTGCTATCCCACAGGCAGGGACCAGACAATTTGGCTAAATGGACAGTGACCCGAAAGCCACGCAACCCCCGCCCGCCGCTGGAGATTTCCACCGCATCCGCGGCCCGGCCATGCTAGGGATGGACCGCCGGCCGAAAGGAAACCGTCATGAACATCGAGAGCCTGATCGCGGCCTATGGCCTGCCCGCCGTGGGCATCGGCGCGGTGATCGAAGGGGAAACGGTTGTCATGGTGGGCGGCGCCATGGCGCGCCGCGGGCTTCTGGACAGGGACTGGCTGATCCTGGCCGCCGCGTCGGGGTCGTTCCTGGGGGACCAGGCCTGGTTCTTCCTGGGTCGCAGGTGGCGCGATCTGCCGCGGCTTCGCGCGCTTGCCGCCAGCCGGGGCTTTGCCAAGGCGCGCCGGGTCTTCGACCGCCAGCCGGGCCTTTTCGTCTTCGGCTTCCGCTTTGCCTATGGGCTGCGCACGGTCAGCCCGATAGCGATCGGCATGACCGATTACCCGGCGGGCCGCTTCATGGCGATCAACGCCCTGGCCTCGCTGATCTGGGCCTGGCTGTTCGTCAGCCTTGGCGGGATGCTGGGCCAGGCCTTCACCGCCCTTCTGGGACCGCTGGAAGCGCATGAACATCTGCTGGCCGTGCTGGCGGCCGCAGCGGCGGGCGCAGTGGCCCTGCACCTGCTGGTCCGCCGCCTGGCTAAGCGCTGACGGCGGGGGGCGGGCGCCCTAGGCGGGCACCAGCACCATTGTCGCAAGCGGCGGAAGGGTCAGGCTGGCCGATGCCGCCCGCCCATGCCATGACTGGTCCTCGGCCTGGATCCGACCGTTGCCGACGCCCGATCCGCCATAGGTCTCGGCATCGGTGTTCAGTGCCTCGCGCCAGGCGCCCGGTTGCGGCAGGCCGATGCGGTAATCGTGGTGGACCTGCGGCGTCAGGTTGCAGACGATCACGACCGGGGGCGAGCCGTCGTCGGACTTGCGCAGATAGACCAGCACGCTTTGGGCCGCGTCGCTGGCATCGATCCATTCAAAGCCCTCGGGTTCGCAATCCAGCCGGTGAAGCGCGGGCTGGTCGCGATACAGGTGGTTCAGGTCGCGGATCAGGTTCTGCATCCCGCCGTGCAGCGGGTCGTCCAGCAGATGCCAGTCCAGCGACTGGTCGTGGTTCCATTCGCGGTCCTGCGCGAACTCTCCACCCATGAACAGCAGCTTCTTGCCCGGATGGGTCCACATGAAGCCGAAATAGGCGCGCAGGTTCGCGAACTTCTGCCAGCGATCCCCCGCCATCTGCCGGATCAGCGAGCCCTTGCCATGGACCACCTCGTCATGGCTCAGCGGCAGGACGAAATCCTCGGACCAGGCATAGACCATGCCGAAGGTCAGGTCGTTCTGGTGGTGGCGGCGGTGGATGGGATCGCGCCGGAAATAGCCCAGCGTGTCATGCATCCAGCCCATGTTCCACTTGAACCCGAAGCCCAGGCCGCCGTCGCTGACGGGGCGGCTGACCTTGGGAAAGGCCGTAGATTCCTCGGCAATGGTGATGGCGCCGGGATGGTCGGCGCAAACGCGTTCGTTCACCCCGCGCAGGAAGTCGATGGCTTCCAGGTTCTCGTTCCCGCCGAACTGGTTGGGGATCCACTGGCCCGGCTGGCGCGAATAGTCCAGATACAGCATCGAGGCCACCGCATCCACGCGCAGCGCGTCGACATGGAACCTGTCCAGCCAGTACAGCGCACTGGCCTGCAGGAAATTCGCCACCTCCTGCCGGCCGAAGTTGTAGATCAGCGTGTTCCAGTCCTGGTGGAAGCCCTGGCGCGGATCGGCATGTTCGTAAAGCGCCGTGCCGTCAAAGCGGCCAAGCCCGTGGGCGTCGGACGGAAAATGCGCGGGAACCCAGTCGATGATGACGCCGATCCCTGCCCCGTGCAGCCGGTCCACAAGCCGCGCGAAGGCCTCGGGCGAGCCGTATCGGCTGGTGGGCGCGAACAGGCCGATGGGTTGGTATCCCCATGACCCGGTGAAGGGATGTTCCGACACCGGCAGGAACTCGACATGGGTAAAGCCCATGTCCGTCACATAGGGGACAAGCAGGTCGGCGATGGCGTCGTAATCCAGGACTTCATTCTCGCCGCCGCGCCGCCAGGATCCCAGGTGGACCTCGTAGATCGAGATGGGGGCCTTGCGGTCCTGCCGTTCCGCCCGCCCGGCCATCCATCCGGCGTCCTGCCAGGAATAATCGGGCAGCTTGCTGATGACGGACGCCGTGCCGGGCGACTGTTCGTGCAGGAAGCCCACCGGATCGGCCTTCAGTGGCATCCGCTCGCCATGGGCGCTGATGATCTCGTATTTGTAGAGCGTGCCCACGGACAGGCCGGGAATGAACAGCTCCCAGATGCCGGGGCCAAGGCGCCTGCGCATCGGATGGCGGCGGCCGTCCCAGGCGTTGAAGTCGCCCACGACGCTGACCCGCCGGGCATTGGGCGCCCAGACGGCGAAGGCCACGCCCGCGACGCCCTCGTGGGTCATGGGATGGGCGCCCAGCTTTTCGTAAAGCTGGCGGTGGCGGCCTTCGGCCAGCAGGTATTCGTCCATCTCGCCCAGGACCAGGCCGAAGCGATAGGGATCCTCGACCGTCCATGTCCGGTCGCCCGAGGACATTTCCAGCCGGTAATGGTCCCCCTCGACTGGCCCGGCGAAGAAGCCCTCGGGGTGGACGCGTTCCAGCGGGAACCGCCGGTCGCCCGACACCGCCGCGACTTCGGATGCCTGGGGTGCGAAGACCCGCACCTCGCCCTCGTGCGGGCCGAGGATGGCGAAGGGATTGGAATGGCTACCGCGAAGGATGGCCTCGATGTCGCTTGCCAAGGCTGTTGTCATGTGTCGCTTTGTCCCAGCAGTTCGAGGATGCCCTTGAGGGGGATACCGATCCAGTTGGGCCGGTTGCTCAGTTCATAGCCCGCCTCATAGATAGCCTTGTGCAGCAGGAAGAAGTCCAGCAGCACCTGCCAGGCTGCCTCATCTTCGGGCAGGCTGGCCACCCCTTTCGAATGGCTGCGATAGGCGTCCAGGAAATCGCGCATCGCCGATTGCCGCCAATGCTCGATCCGGTCCTGGCCGCGTTCCGCCCCGCCAAAGCTGTCCCGCTGGCGCGAGGCGACGGTCATCGCGGCATAGTCGAAGGACCGCAGCATCCCCGCCACGTCGCGCAGGGGCGAGGATTTCTGCCGCCGTTCCGCAAGGCTGCGGGCGGGTTCCCCCTCGAAGTCGATGATCGCCACGTCGTTCTGGGCCAGCAGCACCTGCCCCAGGTGGAAGTCGCCGTGGATGCGCGACAGCTTGAAGCCCGGCGCAATGTCGGCCACCGCCCGCAGCCGCGACAGCAGGTCGTCGCGCCGGTCCAGCAGCGACCGGGCCAGGGGCGCGGCCTCGTCGGGCAGTTGCGCCTGTTCCAGCCGGTCCAGCAGGGCCTGCGCCTCGGCTTCGGCATCGGATGCCCATTGCCCAAGCTGGTCAGGCGTCGGATCCTCGGTCGCGAAGTCCGGGTTGTCGGTTTCCGTGGCAAGGGCCTTGTGCAATTCCGCCGTCCGCTGCCCCAGAAGCGCGCCCACGCTGAGCGGGAAGTCATAGCTGACCGTTTCGGGCCGCGCCTCGCCGGCCGAGGCCCAAGTCTCGTGCTCGTGCAGTTCCAGGCCCAGGGCGTCGATGATGCCCGACCAGGCGTCGCCCCGGTTCGGGACAAAGGCGAAGGCCGCGGCCAGCGTGGTCGATCCATGCGCCACCTGGCCCAGATAGCGGGGCGTATGCCTGTAGCCCGCGACCTCGGTCAGGAACTTGGCGACCTCGACATCGGGCTGCGCGCCCTCGCGGATGCGGCGATACAGTTTCAGGATGATCTTGTCGCCAAAGGCGATGGACAGGTTCGACTGTTCCGCGCCAAGCTGGCGGGGATCGCCCGGATCCTCGATTCCGCGCAGGGCGTCGGTCCCCTCGAACCGCAGATCGCCGTCAGCGCGGTCCTTTTTCAGCCCCTCCAGCAGCAGTTGCGGCAGGCGTTCGTCATAGGCGCCGTCGATCAGCGCGCCCACCCGCGCGGTGTGGCGGATCTTGGCCAGGGTATAGGACAGCTTCGGCGCGCCGGGGCGCAGGTTCTCGTCCCCCCAGCGAGCCGAGATGGGCAGAAGATAGCTCTGTTCTTCGTCGCCCACGGCCACATGGACGGCGACCAGTTCATGCTCGCCCTTGTCCAGGTCGCCCAGGGGGGTCATGCGCACGCTGCCTATGCCCTTGTCCTTGCCCGCGAACCAGCGTTGCAGCGGCAGCCATTGCGGCAGCACGTCGTTGCGGAACTGCGCCCCCTCGCGCCCGCCGATGGCCGTCGCCACGCGCCCGTCGCGGGTGGTCAGGGTCATGAACTCGGGCAGGATGTCGGGCATGGATTCATGCCAGGACGGGGTTTCCTCCTCGCCGCTCAGCGCGAACCAGTAGAAGCCATAGGCGGGCAGCGTCAGCATATAGGGCAGATCGCCCACCGGCGGGAAGGCGGACCGGCCGGTCAGCTCGATCGGCACGGTGCCGCGGTGGCGGGACAGATCCAGTTCCACCGCCTGCGCGCTGTCGGCCAGGTTCGCCACGCAGAGATAGGCCCGCCCCTCGTGTTCGCGCAGGTAAGCCAGGACCTTGCGGTTGCGCGGATAGAGCAGGATCATCTCGCCCCGCCCGAAGGCCGGATGCTGGCGGCGCACGGTGATCATGCGGCGCATCCAGTTCAGCAGGGACGACGGGTCGTCGGCCTGCGCCTCGACGTTGATGACCTGGTGGCCATAGACCGCGTCGATGATCGCGGGCAGGTAAAGCTGCTGGGGCTTGGCGCGGGAAAAGCCGGCGTTGCGGTCGCCCGACCATTGCATCGGCGTGCGGACCCCGTCCCGGTCGCCCAGGTAGTAGTTGTCGCCCATGCCGATCTCGTCGCCGTAATAGATGATCGGCGTTCCGGGCATGGACAGCAGCATGGAATTCATCAACTGGATCTTGCGCCGGTCGTTCTGCATCAGGGGCGCCAGGCGGCGGCGGATCCCCAGGTTGATGCGCGCCCGCGTGTCGGCGGCATAGGTCTGCCACAGATAGTCGCGTTCCTCGGACGTGACCATTTCCAGCGTCAGTTCGTCATGGTTGCGCAGGAAGATGCCCCATTGGCAGGCTTCGGGGATCTCGGGCGTCTGGCGGATGATGTCGGTGATGGGGTGCCGGTCGGCCTGCGCCAGGGCCATGTACATCCGCGGCATCAAGGGGAAGTGGAAGCCCATGTGGCATTCGTCGCCCTCGCCGAAATAGGGGCGGGTATCCTCGGGCCACTGGTTCGCCTCGGCCAGCAGCATCCGGTCGGGGAAATGCTGGTCCAGGTCGGCGCGGATGGCCTTGAGCACGTCATGGGTCTCGGGCAGGTTCTCGTTGTTGGTGCCGTCGCGTTCGACCAGATAGGGGATCGCGTCCAGCCGCAGCCCGTCCACGCCCATGTCCAGCCACATGCGCATGACCTTCAGCACTTCCTCCAGCACCTTGGGATTGTCGAAGTTCAGGTCCGGCTGGTGCGAATAGAAGCGGTGCCAGTAATAGGCCCCCGCCACCGGATCCCAGGTCCAGTTCGACTTTTCCGTGTCCAGGAAGATGATCCGGGTTTCCGGCCATTTCTCGTCCGTGTCGGACCAGACATACCAGTCCCGCGCGGCCGATCCGGGCTTGGCGCGCCGCGCCCGCTGGAACCAGGGATGCTGGTCCGAGGTGTGGTTGATGACCAGTTCGGTGATGACGCGGATGCCGCGGCGGTGGGCTTCCTTCACGAAGGCCTTGAAGTCCTTCATCGACCCGTAGGACGGGTTGATCGAGCGGTAGTCGGCGATGTCATAGCCGTCGTCGCGCAGGGGGGACGGATAGAAGGGCAAAAGCCAGATCGCCGTGACGCCCAGTTCCTGCACATAGTCCAGCCGCTGCATCAGGCCGGCGAAATCGCCGATCCCGTCGCCGTTGCTGTCCATGAAGGCCTTGATGTGCAACTGATAGATGACCGCGTCCTTGTACCAGTCTGCCTGGCTGCGATCGATCCCGTCGGTGCGGACGGCAAAATTCGCGTCGGAAGGTGTCGTGGCAATATTCATCAGCGGGGAACTCCGGGGGCGAAAAGCTGCCAGATGGCATAGGGTCGGCTGTGCGGCTCAAGCTCCAGCCACTGGTTCTTGCCGTGCCAGGTGAAGCTGTTGCCGTGGATCAGGTCGCGCACCTCGACGGATGCCTCGTCGGGCAGGCCGAACTCCCACAAGGGCACCTCGAACTCGAAGACCTGGGTGTTGTGGGGATCCAGGTTGACGTGGATCAGCACGAAGTCGTTGCCGGTCTGCTTGCCGTATGACAGCACCTTGTCGCTGGACGCCTTGTAGAAGGTGAGATTGGTGAAATCCTGCAGCGCCGGATGGCTTTGGCGCAGGCGGTTCATCAGGCGGATGTCGTCCTGGATGTTGCCGGGCTGGTTCATGTCCCAGGCACGGATCTGGTATTTCTCGGAATCGAGATATTCTTCCTTGCCCGGCACCGCCGCCGCCTCGCAGATCTCGTAGCCGTTGTAGACGCCGTAATTGCCGCCCAGGGTCGCGGCCAGCACCAGCCGGGTGCGGAAACCGGGGCGGCCGCTGGATTGCAGGAAGCGCGGATTGATGTCGGGCGTGTTCACGAAGAAATTGGGCCGCATGTATTCGCGGCATTCCTCCTGCGTCAGCTCGGTCAGGTAATCGATGATCTCCTGCTTCTCGTTGCGCCAGGTGAAATAGGAATAGGACTGCGAATAGCCCAGCTTCGCCAGCCGCTTCATCACCTTGGGCCGGGTGAAGGCCTCGGCCAGGAAGATCACGCCGGGATCCTTGGCGCGCACTTCCTCGATCAGCCATTCCCAGAAGGGGAAGGGCTTGGTGTGGGGGTTGTCCACGCGGAAGATGCGCACGCCCTGGTCCACCCAGAACAGCACCACGTCGCGCAGCGCATACCACAGGTCGGGCAGCGCGCCGCGATAGAAATGGACGTTGACGATGTCCTCGTATTTCTTGGGCGGGTTCTCGGCGAACTTGATGGTGCCGTCGGGGCGCCAGTCGAACCATTCGGGATGTTCGCGGATCCAGGGATGGTCGGGCGAACACTGGATGGCGAAGTCCAGGGCGATTTCCAGGCCGTGGTCCTTCGCGGCCGCGATCAGGCGGCGGAAATCCTCGAAGCTGCCCAGTTCGGGATGGATGGCGTCATGCCCGCCCGCCTCGCTGCCGATGGCATAGGGGCTGCCGGGCTCGCCCTCCTGCGCGGTCAGGCTGTTGTTGCGGCCCTTGCGGTTGGTCTTTCCGATGGGATGGATGGGCGGGAAATACAGCACGTCGAAGCCCAGGTCGCGCACATAGGGCAGCCGCGCGATCACGTCGTCGAAGGTGCCGTGGCGGTTCACGTCGCCGGACTGGGACCGGGGCATGATCTCGTACCAGGCGCTGAAGGCCGCGGCCCGGCGGTCGGCGAAGACGGGCAGGGTCTTGTATTCGGTCAGGTTGGTGCGCGGCCCGACCTGCTGCATCAGGGCCAGCACCGAAGGATCGCCCATCCGGGCGAAGCGGGCGGCGTCCGTCGATGCGTCGTCGCCCGTGGCCTCGGCATAGGCCGCATCCGCCGCCAGCAGCCCCACCAGCGTCGCCCGCGCCTCGCCGCCGGCGCCCTCATCGACCGCGGACTGGACCAGCCTGCGGCCTTCCTCAAGCTCAAGCCCGATCCGCTGGCCTGCTGCCAGCTTCTTGGTCACCTCCTTGTGCCAGGTGGTGAACAGGTCGCGCCAGGCGAGGATGGTGCAGTCGAAAAACCCGTTTTCGGGAAAGGTGACGGTCCCGGCCCAGCGGTCGTTTTCAAGGAAGACCATGCGGGCCTCCTGCGCGCCCCCATCATCGCCCGCACGGTGCCAGCGGATCGCCGCGGCGATGGAATCGTGGCCGTCGGAAAAGATGTCGGCCTCGATCGCCGCGGGCTGGCCCGCCACGGCCTTGGCCGGGAAGCGGCCGCCGTCGATCTCGATCGAGACGCCCTCGATGGCGATGCGCTGCGCGGCAAGCGCCTGAAGGCGCGTGTCGCTGTCCTGCCCCTGGTTGTCGGTGACCTTGTTTCCCAGCATGGTTCCCTCTCGGCCAGTTCCTTGGCAGGACAACAGGTTTTGCGGGCTAAGGTTCCTGTCCCGCCGTCCCGGCCGATCCGGCAGCAAATGATGATCCTGCGCCCTTGGGGCTTGTCTAACCGGCGGCGTGCGTGGTTTGTTCTTCTTCCGCGACAGTGCCGACCCGAAGGATCCCCTTTCCGATGTATCGCTTCCTGCATTCCTCAGATCTGCACCTGGGCAAGGCCTTCGGCACCTATCCCGAAGCCATCCGCAACCGCCTGCGCGAGGCCCGCCACGGCGCGATCGCGCGGCTGGCCCAGGCCGCGCGGGACGGTGGCGCGGCCACGGTGCTGCTGGCGGGCGACACCTTCGATGCGGAAACCCCCGCCCCCGACACGCTGCGCCACGCCCTGCGCGCCATGGCGGCCGAGGCCGACATCACCTGGATCATGCTGCCCGGCAACCATGACAGCCTTGCCGCGACCGAACTGTGGCGGCGCATCGGGTCCGACGCGCCCCCGAACCTGCGGGCGATCACCAGCCCCGATCCGGTGGAACTAGCCCCCGGCGTGATTGTCCTGCCCGCCCCCTGCACGCAGCGCCGCCCCGGCCGCGACCTGACCGAGGCGATGGCCGCCCCCACCCCCGACGGCTGCCTGCGCATCGGCCTGGGCCACGGCGCGATCGCCGATTTCTCGGGCGAGGAAGGCGCGGCGGGCATCATCGCCCCCGACCGCGCGCAAAGATGCGGCCTGGATTACCTGGCGCTTGGCGACTGGCACGGCCGGATGGAGGTGAACGCGGCCACCTGGTATTCCGGCACGCCCGAGGCCGACGGCTTCAAGCACTCTGCGGCCTGCTGCGCGCTGCTGGTGACGCTGGACGGGACGGCGCGGGTTCGCCCGGTGGAAACCGGCAGCATGGGCTGGCAGACCGTCACGCTGGACCTGCTGCCCGGCGACGATCCGCTGGCCCGGCTGGACGGCGCCCTGCCCCTGCCGATGATGCGGCGCAACCTGCTGGTCCGGCTTGTCGCCACCGGCCGCCTGCCCCTGTCCGACCGGGCCGCGCTTGACGCGGCGGCGCAGGCGGCCGCCCCCGATTTCGGCTGGTTCGGCCACGACCTGTCAGGCCTTGCGACCGAGGCGCGGCCCGACGACCTGGACGGGATCGATCGCGCGGGCGCGCTGCGCCAGGCGGCCGAGGCGCTGCTGGCCGAGGCGGGCGACGGGGATCGCAGCGCCACTGAGCGCGCGGTGGCCGCATCCGCGCTGTCGCGGCTTTATGCCCTGGCGCAAGAGGTGGGGGCATGAAGATCCGCGCGCTGCAACTGACCAACGTCCGCCGCTTCGCCGGCCACACCGCCCGGATCGAGGGGATCGGCGACGGCATCACCGTGCTGTGCGAGCCCAACGAATTCGGCAAGTCCACCTTCTTCGACGCCATCCACGCGCTGTTCTTCGAACGCCACCGCGCCACCCGCGCAGGGATCAAGGCGCTGCAACCCCATGTCGGCGGCGCGCCCGAGGTGGCGGCGGACCTGGACCTGCCCGACGGGCGCTACCGGGTGGAAAAGCGGTGGCTGACCCGCGCCTCGGCCAGGGTGTCGCGCGACGGGCGGACGGTGGCCCAGGACGACGAGGCCGAGGCCTGGATCGACCGGATGCTGGGGGCGGGGCTGTCGGGGCCGTCGGGCCTTCTGTGGGTGCGCCAAGGCCTGCTGGGCCTGGAACCCGAGGGCAGTTCGGCCAGCGACAAGTCCGACCGCGAACGGGCGCTGTCGGCGCGGCGGGATCTCTTGTCCTCGGTCGCGGGCGAGATCGACATGATGACCGGCGGGCGCAGGCTGGACGGCGTGGTGGCGCGGGTGGGCGATGCGCTTGGCAGGCTCGCGACCGCGACCGGCAAGGCCAAGGCAGGCGGCGAATGGGCCCGGGCCGAGGCCGAGGCCGAGGCCCTGCGCGCCGAGGAGGCCGAGCTTGCCGCCAAGGCCGCGCGGCTGTCGGGCGACCTGTCCCGGCGCAGCGAGGCGCAGCGCCAGCTTGCAGCCCTGGACGACCCCGCCGAGGACCTTCGCCGCGCCGAGGCCCTGGCTGCTGCCCGCGCCGCTTTGGCCGAGGCCGAAGCCCATGCCGACCGGCTGGGGGCGGCGCAGCGCGCCCTGGCCCTGGCACAGGCCACCGACGACAATGCGCGTGCCGAGATCGAGCGGCTGGAAACGCTGTCGGACCGCGCCGCCCGCGCGGCCCAGGCCCTGGCCGCGGCGACCGAGGATGCGGCCCGTCATGACAGCCGCACGGCCACCCTGTCCCAGGCCGAAGGCGACACCGCCGCCGCCCTTCGGGATGCCGAGGCCGCCACCCGCGCCCTGCGCAACCGTCTGGCCCTGGCGCAGCGGGCGCGCCTTGCCCGCGCCGCGCAGGACCGCGCCACGCACCTGGCCCGCAGCCTGGCCGAGGCCGAACGCCTGCGCGCCGAGATCGAGGCACAGCGGGCGCAGCGCGGGTTGCTGGTGGTGACGCCGCAGGCCCTTGCCGCCGCCGAACAGGCCGCCGACGAGCTGAACCGGGCCGAGGCCCGCCTGGACGCGCAGTCGGTCAGCCTGTCCCTTGCCTATAGCGGCGCCGCACGGGTCCGCGCCGATGGGGCCGACCTGCCCGAAGGCCCGCACCGCCTGACCGGCCCGCGCGACTTCGACCTGCCCGGCATCGGCACCATGCGGATCGACCCCGGCACCCAGACCGGCGGCGACCGGGCGCAACTGGACAAGGCCGCGGCCACGCTGGCCCAGCGGCTGTACGCCTGCGGGGCCGAGGATCTGGCCCAGGCCCGCGCCCGCCTGGTCGAGGCGCAGCGGCTGGACGACAGCCTGCGCAGCGCCCAGGCCCTTCTGGCCCAGCTTGCCCCCGACGGGCTGGAGGCCCTGCGCCAGGCCCATGCCCAGACGGTCGCGGAAGCCGGTGCGGGCGCTGAGGACGCGGGCGACCCCGCCGCCCTTGAAGCGGACCTTGCCATCGCCACCGCCACCGAGGATGGGGCCCGCGCCGCCGCGGCCGAGGCCCAGTCGGCCCTGCGCGCCGCCTCCGAGGCCCGGGCCGCCGCCGCCGCCACGCTTGCCGCCGCCCGCCGCACCCATGACGCGGCAGCCGCCGAGGCCGGCGATCCGGCGGCGCTGACGGCCCGGCTGCGCGATCTGCGTGACGCCCGGACGGGCCACCAGTCGGGGCTGGCCGATGCCCAGGCCGAATGCGCGCGGCTGGAACGGGCCGCCCCCGACCTGGACATGGCCCGCGCCGCCCTGTCGCGCGCCCAGTCGGTCGCGGCCCAGGCCAAGGCGCAGCGCGACCGCCTGCGCGAGGACCTGGCGATGCTGAACGGATCCATCGGCACCCTGGCCGAGGAAGGGATCGAGGAACGCCTGGACGAGGTCCGCGGCAGGCTTTCCGACGCCGAGGCCCGCGCCGCGCGCTATGCCGCCGAGGTGCAGTCGCTGACCCGCCTGCGCCGGGCGCTTGACGAGGCGCGGCGCCAGGCGCGGGACGCCTATCTCGGGCCGGTGCTGCGCGAATTGCAGCCTCTGCTGGCGGTGATCCATCCCGGCGCCACGCTGGAGATCGACGACCAGACCCTGCTGCCCGCCGTGCTGACCCGCGACGGCCAGCCCGAGGCCCTGGACATCCTGTCGGGGGGAACGCGGGAACAGGTGGCGATCCTGACCCGGCTGGCATTCGCGCGGCTGTTCGCGCGGGCGGGCACCCAGGTGCCGGTGATCCTGGACGACGCCCTGGTCCACAGCGACGACGACCGGATCGAGGCGATGTTCACCGCCCTGCACCGCGTGGCCCAGGACCAGCAGATCCTGGTCCTGACCTGCCGCCAGCGGGCCTTCGCGGCCCTGGGCGGCGAAAAGGCGCGCGTCAGCATCGAGGCGGCCTGATTTCCGGCCGGCGGAAGCATCCCTCGCCGGCCGGTTCTTCGTCGTCAGCCCGCCGGGGCCGCCGGGGCATCGCGCGCGGCCAGGTATTGCCGCGCCGTCACCGCCGCCAGGATCGCAAAGCCGATGGCGGTCGAGACAGGCTCGGGCGCGATCAGCAGCAGGGCGGCCAGGACCAGGGCGATCCGCTCGATCACCCAGAGGGGTGCGAACAGCCAGTTGGTGATCGCCACCGACAGCGCCACGATGCCAAGGACTGCGCCGGTGAAGGCCAGCAGGAAGTCGGGCAGCGTGAAGGCCTGCGTCACGATCAGCAGGGACGGCGAGAAGACGAAGACAAAGGGCACCAAGGCCTTGCCCATCGACAGCCGGAACGCCGTGTTGCCCGCCTTGAAGCCATTGGCCCCCGCGATCCCCGCCCCCGCATAGGCGGCAAGCGCCACGGGCGGCGTCACGTCTGCCAGAACCCCGAAGTAGAAGACGAAGAAATGCGCCACCAACGGTTCCACGTTCATCATCCCCAGCACGGGCGCGGCCACCGCCACCATGATGATGTAGTTTGCGGTCGTGGGCACGCCGCAGCCCATCAGGATGCAGACCACGGCGGTCATCAC
This sequence comes from Paracoccus sp. AK26, assembly GCF_011801365.1. Lineage (NCBI taxonomy): Bacteria > Pseudomonadati > Pseudomonadota > Alphaproteobacteria > Rhodobacterales > Paracoccaceae > Paracoccus > Paracoccus sp. AK26. Next base: position 24,087 of record NZ_CP041042.1, on the reverse strand, counting down.
CAGGGTGAACAGCAGCGTCAGCGTGTCGATGCCGAAGGGCTCGAACGGCAGGAAGCCCAAGAAGGCATGGACGTCGCCCGCCGCGTTGGCCGCGACCGAGGTCACCATGAAGGCGATCTTGAAGCCCACCCCCGTCAACGTGACGATGCCGATCACGACGCCCACAAGGGCTGCGGCAGCGGTCACCGACAGCGACTGGCGCGCGCCGGACACGAAGCCCTCGAAGATGCCGGCGGCGGTTTCCTTGATGCCCCCCACCACGCCCGAGGCCATGACCCGCTGGATCAGGTAGACGGCCATGCAGGCCGTGATCGCCCAGAAGGCCGACAGGAAGGGCGTGCGGCCCGACATCAGCATCCAGACCAGCAGGATCAGCGGCGCGACCGACAGCCAGCCCTCGCGCAGGACCTTGCCGGCCTTGGGCAGTTCCTCGGCCCGCAGGCCGCGGATGCCAAGGCGCTTGGCTTCCAGGTGGACCTGCACCAGGACGCCGAAGAAGTGCATGAAGGCCGGCACGATGGCCGCAATCAGGATCGTGCGCAGCGGGATGCCCAGGTATTCCACCATCAGGAAGGCAACCGCCCCCATCACCGGCGGGGTGATCTGCCCGCCGGTCGATGACGCGGCCTCGACCGCGGCGGCGAAATGGCGGCGGAAGCCGATCTTGATCATCGCCGGGATGGTCAGTGCGCCTGTCGTTACCGTGTTGGCGATGGACGAACCCGAGATGGTGCCCAGCATCGCCGAGGACACGACCGACACCTTGGCGGGTCCGCCCGCGAAGCGGCCGGTCAGCGCGGTCGCCAGGTCGATGAACAACTGCCCCAGGCCGATCTTCTGCGCCATCACGCCGAACAGCACGAAGTGGAACACATAGGTCGCGATCACCCCAAGCGCGGTGCCATAGATCCCCTGCGAGGTCAGGTACAGGTGGTTGATGATCGTGTTCCAGTCCGCGCCGGGATGGACCAGGATGCCGGGCATCGACTGGCCCCAATAGGCATAGGCGATGAACAGACCGGCGATCACCGGCAGGGGCCAGCCCATCGACCGGCGCACGGCCTCCATCAGCGTCAGCAGCAGCAGCGTGCCCATGACGATGTCCAGGGTCAGCGGGTTGCCCACCCGAAAGGCCAGCTGGTCATAGATCCAGGGGACATAGAAGGAACTGACCGCCCCGGCAAAGGCGAACAGCCAGTCATAGACCGGGATGCCCAGGATGGCGAAGCCCGTGGTCTTGTGGCGCCCGCTGTTGAAGGCCGCGAAGCTGAGGAAGATCACGAACAGCGACACGCCCATGTGCAGCCCGCGATGGGTGGTGGCCCGCGGGATGCCGAAGCCCGCCGTATAGAAGTGATAGGCCGACAGCAGGAACAGGATCACCGCCGTCAGGATCGCAATGGGGCGCAGGACGGTGCGGAAGCGGGCCTCGGGGTCGTATTCCTCCTCGATGGCGCGCAGTTCGGCTTCGGTCAGGTGGCGTGAAGTGTCAGACATTCGTCATTCCTGGATTGCAGGGAACGGAAAAGGACGCGAACCCCTGGGCCCGCGTCCTTCGAACCGGATCGGACCCGCGCTTACTGAAGCTTGCCCGCTTCCCTGTAGAACCGTTCCGCGCCCGGATGGAACGGAATGCCCGCGCCCGCCGTCGCGCTGTCCAGCGTGATCTGCTTGCCCTTGGCATGGCCCGCCGCGAACAGCTTCTGGGTGTTTTCGTTATACAGGGCCTGGGTGATGCCGTAGATCAGTTCCTCGGGCTGGTCGGCCGAGGTGACAAGCTGGGCGCCCACTGAAATGGTCGCCACGTCCGCATCCTGGCCTTCATAAGTGCCTGCCGGCAGGTTGTCGACGGCGAAGAAGTTGTAGGTTTCCAGCAGCTTGTCCACCTCGGGGCCGGCGATCGGGACCAGCTTCACGTCATGCTGGCTGGCCAGTTCGGCGATCGCGCCGGCCGGGAAGCCGCCCACGAAGAAGAAGGCGTCCATCGCGCCGTCGCGCATCCGGTCCGCCGCCTGGTCGGGCTTGAGGTATTCCGCCGTCACATCGGCTTCCGACAGGCCATAGGCTTCCAGGATGATCTTGGCATCGACCAGCGTGCCCGACCCGGGTTCGTCCAGCGACACGCGCTTGCCCGCCAGGTCGGCCACGGATTCGATGCCCGCGTCGGCGCGGGTGACCAGGTGGATGCTTTCGGGATACAGGTTCGCAATCAGGCGCAGCTTCTCGACCGCGGGCTGGCCTTCCCACAGCCCGGTGCCGGTCTGCGCCCAATAGGCCACGTCGGACTGGCTGAAGCCCGCTTCCAGGGCGCCGCCGTTGATGGCGTTGACGTTGCCCACCGACCCGTTCGAGGCCACGGCCGTCGCCACCAGCCCCGGCACGCCGCAGGAACCGCCGTCGTCGCAGGCGCGCGATCCCGGCGGGTTCGAGATGGCGTTCGCGATCAGCCCGCCGATCGGGTAATAGGTGCCGGCCGTGCCGCCGGTGCCGATGCGGAAGAACGACATCTCCTGCGCGGCGGCGCCCTGGCCTAGCGTGGCGGCGACGGCGAAGGCCGCGAACAGCGATGTGAATTTCATTGTGCTTGTCCCTGTTATCGGAAAATCGCCGTTACGTTAGCACAGGATCCCGCGGTCACAACCGCTTGAAGTCGCAGGGGCGGCAGGTTCAGCCGGCAACCTGGGCCGCCAGCCAGTTTCGGAAATGGACCAGCGGACGGAAGTCCATCCGGCTGCCGGGCCAGACCAGGCAATAGCCGCCGCGCCCCGGAACGGCAGGGCGCAGGACGGGCAGCAGATGGCCTTCGGCGATTTCCTGGCGGGCCAGATAGTCGGGCAGAAGCGCCACCCCCAGCCCCGAGATCGCCGCCTGGATCATCATGGAAAACTGGTCCATGACCATTCCGCCCGAAGGCGCGGCCCCCCTGCCCTGGCCCCGGAACCAGTCGGCCCAGGCTTGGGGCCGGGTCTGCAGGTGCAGCAGGACCAGCCCCGCCAGATCGCCGGGATCATCGATGGGATGGGCCTTCAGGAAGGCCGGGCTGGCGCAGGCGGTCAGGCTTTCGTCGAACAGCTTCAGGCTGTTCGGGTCCGGGTCCGCGTCCGGGCGATAGATGATCGCGGCGTCGAAGGGTTCGGTCGCGAAGGCCACTGGCTGGAACCGCGTGGTCAGGTTCACCAGGATGCCGGGATGGCGGGCCATGAATCCCGGCAGGCGCGGGGCCAGCCAGCGGGTGCCAAAGGTCGGCAGCACCGCCAGATCCAGGCTTCCGCCTTCGGGGTTGGCGATCAGCGACATGCCGCCCCGCTGGATCAGGTCAAGCGCGGCCGAGATGTCGGCGTGATAGCGGATGGCGCCCTGGGTCGGGACCAGGCGGCGGCGGTGGCGCGAGAACAACGGCTGGCCCATCTGGTCCTCCAGCGTCTGGACCAGGCGGCTGACGGTGCTCTGCGTCAGGCCCAGTTCCTGCGCGGCGGCCGTCACCGATCCGTGCCGCATGACGCCGTCGAAGGCCAGCAGCAGGCTGAGGTTGGGCAGGTATCGCCGGATGCGCATGACATTCATCCCGTGCATGGAATGATTGAGATTTATCATTTTCGATGCACCCGGCAAATGTCTATGCTGTCGCCAACACAGGAGATCCCGCATGTCCACGAAATCCCACAAGGGCGCCGCCTTCGACTGGGCCGATCCCTTCCTGCTGAACGACCAGCTTGGCGAAGAGGAACGGATGATCCGCGACAGCGCCGCGGCCTTCGCGGCCGACCGGCTGGCCCCGCGCGTGACCGACGCCTATCTGAACGAGACCACCGACCCCGAGATCTTCCGCGAGATGGGGGCGGCGGGCCTGCTGGGCGTGACGGTGGCCGAGGAATACGGCGGAGTCGGCGCCTCCTACGTCTCCTACGGCCTGGTCGCGCGCGAGATCGAGCGGATCGACAGCGGATACCGCAGCATGGCCTCGGTCCAGTCATCGCTGGTGATGTTCCCCATCGAGGCCTATGGCAGCGAGGATCAGAAGCACAAATACCTGCCCAAGCTGGCCAGCGGCGAATTCATCGGCTGCTTCGGCCTGACCGAGCCCGATGCAGGGTCGGACCCCGCCGGCATGAAGACGCGCGCAAAGAAGACCGAAGGCGGCTATGTGCTGAACGGCGCGAAGATGTGGATTTCCAACAGCCCCATCGCCGATGTCTTCGTGGTCTGGGCGAAATCCGACGCCCATGGCGGCAAGGTCCGCGGCTTCGTGCTGGACAAGGGGACGCCCGGCCTGTCCGCCCCCAAGATCGAGGGCAAGCTGTCGCTGCGCGCCTCCATCACCGGAGAGATCGTGATGGAGGATGTCGAGGTCGGCGAGGACGCCCTGCTTCCCAACATCGAAGGCATGGGCGGGCCCTTCGGCTGCCTCAACCGCGCGCGTTACGGCATTTCCTGGGGCGCGATGGGTGCGGCCGAGGATTGCTGGTTCCGCGCCCGCCAATACGGCCTTGACCGCCACCAGTTCGGCCGGCCCTTGGCCGCGACGCAGCTGTTCCAGAAGAAGCTGGCCGACATGCAGACGGAAATCGCGCTTGGCCTGCAGGCGTCGTTGCGCGTCGGCCGCCTGTTCGACGAAGGCCGCTTCGCGCCCGAGATGATCTCCATCGTCAAGCGCAACAACTGCGGCAAGGCCCTGGACATCGCCCGGATGGCGCGGGACATGCATGGCGGCAACGGCATCTCAAGCGAGTTCCAGGTGATCCGCCACGCCCAGAACCTGGAAACCGTGAACACCTATGAAGGCACGCATGACGTGCACGCGCTGATCCTGGGCCGCGCGCAGACCGGGATCCAGGCCTTTGGCTGAGGCGCCGCTGAAGGGGCTGCGCGTGGTCGAGCTGGCGCGCATCCTGGCCGGTCCCTGGATCGGCCAGACGCTGGCTGACCTGGGCGCCGAGGTCGTCAAGGTCGAGGCGCCCGAGGGCGACGACACCCGCCGCTGGGGCCCGCCCTTCATCGACCGCCCCCGCGCGGACGGCACCACCGAAAGGGTCGCGGCCTATTTCCACGCCGCGAACCGGGGCAAGACCTCGGTCACCTGCGACTTCAACGATCCCACCGACCTGGACCGCCTGCGCGCCCTGATCGACGACGCCGACGTGGTGGTCGAGAACTTCAAGGTCGGCGGGCTGGCCCGCTTCGGGCTGGACTACGATACACTGTCGGCGCGCAATCCGGGGCTGGTCTATGCCTCGATCACCGGTTTCGGGCAGGACGGGCCGCGCGCGCCCCAGCCCGGATACGACTTCCTGATCCAGGGCATGTCGGGGATCATGGACCTGACGGGCGCGCCCGACGGAGAGCCGCAAAAGGTCGGCGTCGCCTGGATCGACATCTTCACCGGGCTTTACGGCGTGATCGCCGTGCAGGCCGCGCTTGCCGAACGACAGCGGTCGGGCCGGGGGCAGCATCTGGATCTGTCGCTGCTGGATTGCGGGGTGGCGGTGCTGGCGAACCAGGCCACGAACCATCTGCTGGGGGGCATGGTGCCGCACCGGCTGGGCAATGCCCATCCCAACATCGTGCCCTACCAGCTGTTCCCCGCATCCGACGGCCACCTGATCCTGGCCTGCGGCAACGACAGGCAGTTCGCCGCGCTGTGCCGCGTGCTGGGCCTGCCCGACCTGCCCGCCGATCCCGACTTCGCCACCAACCCGGCCCGCGTGGCCCATCGCGACCGGCTGGTGCCGATGCTGACGGCTGCCACGTCGCGCCGGACCCGAGCCGAGCTGATCGCCCTGATGGAAGGCGCGGGCGTGCCCGCCGGTCCCGTCAACGACGTGGCCGAGGCCCTGTCGGAACCCCAGATCCTGGCGCGCGGCTTGCACATCACGCCCGAAGGCATCGCAGGCCTGCGCACGCCCATCCGCTTTGGCCGCAGCCGCATGGCGCATGACCGTGCCGCCCCCGCCCTGGGCGAAGGCGGTTGGAGCTTCGGAAAGGATCCCGCCCCCTAGGCGTCACAGCACCGAGGTCATGCCCCCATCGGCATAGATGACCTGGCCCGACACATAGCTGGATGCGTCGGACGCCAGATAGATGACCGTGCCGGCCAGTTCCTCCGGCAGGCCCCAACGGCGCATCGGCGTGCGTCCCTTGACCCAGGCGTCGAAGTCAGGGTTCTCGAGCAGGGCCTTGTTCATCTCGGTGACCATGTAGCCCGGACCGATGGCATTGGCCTGGATGCCCTTTTCGCCCCATTCGGCGGCCATGGCCTTCGTCAGCATCACGATGCCGCCCTTGGCCGCCGTATAGGGCGCGATCGTGGCGCGGGCCATCTGCGAATTGACCGAGCCGATGTTGATGATCTTGCCCCGCCCGCGCGGGGCCATGCGGCGCGCGGCCTCTCGGCCGATCACGAAGGCCGAGGTCAGGTTGACGTCGATCACCCGGCGCCAGTCGTCGCTGTCCAGATCCAGCAAGGGGCGGCGGAACTGGATGCCCGCGTTGTTGACCAGGATGTCCACCTCGATCCCCTGGGAATCCAAGTGCCGGAAGGCCGCGACGATGGCATCTTCATCGGCCACGTCGAAGGCCAGCGTCAGCACGTCATGCCCGTCCGCGCGCATGGCGGCGGCCGCGGCTTCCAGCCGGTCGGGATCCTGGCCGTTCAGGATGACGCGCGCGCCCGCCCCGGCCAGTCCTTCCGCGAAAGCCCGGCCCAGCCCCCGCGACGAGCCGGTGACAAGGGCCGTCCTGCCGGTCAGGTCAAACAGCGCAATGGACATCAGGATCTCCTTGGACGGCTGGCCGGGTTGACGGACGAGCCTGCCCCCTCAGTGGTTGTGGCGGGGCAGGTTCGCGCTGATGCGGCGGAAATCCTCGGCGCCCCGGATGGTCGCGCCGTCTTCAAGCTGCGTCACCGTTTCACGATAGATCCGCTGCCAGGGCGTGGCCGAGGGCGGGACGGGCGGCAGGCCTTCAGCCCGGCGGCGGGCGATCTCGGCATCGTCCACCAGCATGTCGCAGCGGCCGTGGTTCAGGTCGATGCGGATGCGGTCGCCGGTGCGCAGGAAGGCCAGCCCGCCCCCCGCCGCGCTTTCGGGCGAGGCGTTCAGGATCGACGGGCTGTCCGCCGTCCCCGATTGCCGCCCGTCGCCAAGGGTCGGCAGGCTGCGGATGCCCCGCTTCAGCAGGCGGTCGGGCGGTTGCATGTTGACCACCTCGGCCGCGCCGGGCCAGCCAAGCGGCCCTGCACCCCGGATCACCAGGATCGAGTTCTCGTCGATGGGCAGGTCCGGGTCGTTGATCCGGTCGTGATAGTCCGCCGATCCGTCGAAGACGAAGGCCGTACCCTCGAACACGCCCTCGTGGCCCGGCTGGCACAGGTAGCGGGCGCGGAAATCCTCGGAAATCACGCTGGTCTTCATGATCGCGAAGTCGAACAGGTTGCCCTTCAGCACCAGGAAGCCCGCGCGGTCCATCAGCGGCGCGTCGAAGGGGCGGATCACTTCGCGGTCGGTGGCCTCGCGGCCCACAAGGTTCTCGGCCATGGTCCGGCCGGTGACGGTGGGGCAGTCGCCTTCCAGCAGGCCAGCCCCCATCAGTTCCCACATGATCGCGGGCACCCCGCCCGCGCGGTGGAAGCGTTCGCCCAGATAGGCGCCCGCAGGCTGGACATTGGCCAGCAAGGGCACGTCATAGCCGTGGGTCTGCCAGTCGGACGGATCAAGCGCCACGCCCGCGTGCTTGGCCATCGCCATCAGATGCGGCTGCGCATTGGTGGACCCGCCGATGGCCGAATTGACCCGGATCGCATTCAGGAAGGCCCCCCGCGTCAGGATGTCCGAGGGCCGGATGTCCTCGTTCACCAGTTCCACGGCGCGCCTGCCGGTGCGATAGGCGATCTGGCCCCGTTCGCGATAGGCGGCGGGGATCGCGGCGCAGCCGGTCAGCGACATGCCAAGCGCCTCGGCGATGGCATTCATCGTGGAGGCGGTGCCCATCGTGTTGCAGTGCCCGATGGACGGCGCGCTGTCCAAGGCGGTCTGCAGGAACTCGTCGCGGCTGATCTCTCCGGCGGCGTATTTGCGGCGCGACTGCCAGATCACGGTGCCCGACCCCGCCAGCTTGCCTTCGTGCCAGCCGTCCAGCATCGGCCCGCCCGACAGCACGATGGCTGGGATGTCCACGGTCGCCGCCGCCATGATCGCGGACGGCGTGGTCTTGTCGCAGCCGGTGGTCAGCACCACCCCGTCGAAGGGATAGCCATAAAGCAGCTCCACCAGGCCCAGATAGGCCAGGTTGCGGTCAAGCGCGGCGGTGGGGCGCTTGCAGTTCTCGAACAGGGGGTGGCTGGGAAACTCGATCGGGATGCCGCCCGCGTCGCGGATGCCGTCGCGCACCCGGCGGGCCAGGTCCAGGTGGTGCCGGTTGCAGGGGTTCAGGTCGCTGCCCGATTGGGCGATGCCGATGATGGGCTTGCCCGAGCGCAATTCCTCGGGCGTGGTGCCATAGTTCATGAACCGTTCAAGATAAAGCGCGGTCATGTCGGCGTGGTCCGGGTTGTCGAACCAGTCCTGCGAACGCAGGCGGCGGGGCGGGCTGTCAGTCATCGGTGGTCCTCGCTTCGGGATGCGCGGCGTTCATCGCTTCCAGATGAAGCAGCAGCCCGCTGTGGTCTGTATCGCCGTGGCCCGAGGCCACGAAGTCGCTGAAACCCGCCCGGACCGTTTCGGTCAGTGGCAGGGTCAGCCCCGCGCCCGCCGCCAGATCCGCGACGGCGTTCAGATCCTTCAACTGGAACCGGGAAGGCCCGCCGGGCTGGAAGTCCCGTGCGATCATCCGGCCGCCGTGCAGTTCCAGAATGCGGCTTTCGGCGAAGCCGCCGCGGATCGCGTCGCGGAATCTGGCGCGGTCGGCCCCGCCGGACGACACCAGCATCATCGCCTCGGCCACGGCGCCGATGGTGATGGCGACGATCTGCTGGTTCGCCAGCTTGCAGACCTGCCCCGCCCCCGTCGGGCCGACATGGGTCAGCCGGCCCAGCGGCGCCATGACATCGGCGATGCGGGCGATCACCGCGGCATCGCCGCCGGCCATCAGCGCAAGGGTGCCGTTCTCGGCCCCCGGAACCCCGCCGGAAACCGGGCAATCGACCGCCGCGATGCCCCTGGCGGCCAGGGCCGCGGCATGGTCGCGGGCCTGCGCGGGCGCGATGGACGAGGTGTCCACCAGCACCGCGTCCCTGGACATGGCATCGGCGACGCCGCGCGCGAACAGCACATCGGCCACCGCGGCCCCGTCGGCCAGCATGGTGAACACCACCTCGGCGCCGGCCACGGCCTGCGCGGGATCGGCGGCGGGAATGGCGCCCGCCTGGGCCAGCACCTGCGCCTTTTCGGGGCTGCGGTTCCAAACGGTGACGTGGTGGCCCGCCCCCAGCAGGCGCCGCGCCATCGGCGCGCCCATCAGCCCGGTTCCCAGGAACGCGATCCGGGTCATGGCATGCCGCCCAGTTCATCCTCGACATGGGCGCGGATGATGTCGTCGAAGCTGTCTTCGGACACGAAGCCCAATTCGCGGGCGCGTTTCGCCTCGAAGCCCGGCGCCCAGCCTTCGCACATGCGGGTGATGGCGGGGTCCGGTTCGCGGCGGATCAGTTTCACCGCGTCTTCGCCCGCGACGCGGCGAAGGGCCTCGATCTGGTCGCCCACCGTGGCGCTGACGCCCGGCATCGACAGGTTGCGCCGCGGCCCCACCTTGGACAGATCCATGCTGGCTGCGTGAATCATGAAGCCCACCGCCGACCGGGGCGAGGTGTGCCAGTGACGGACGCTGTCGGGCACCGGCAGGACGGCCTCTTGCCCGACAAGGGGTTCGCGCAGGATCGAGGAGAAGAAACCCGAGGCCGCCTTGTTGGGCTTGCCGGGGCGGATGCAGATCGTGGGCAGGCGGATGCCGATCCCGTCGAAGAAGCCGCGGCGAGTATAGTCGGCCAGCAGCAGTTCGGTGATCGCCTTCTGCGTGCCATAGCTGGTCAGCGGCGTCGCGTGGAAATCGTCCGGGATCGGATAGGGCAGCGGCGCCCCCATCACCGCGATGGACGAGGCGAAGACCACGCGCGGGAAATAGCCGTCGGCGGCATGGGCGTGGCGGATCGCCTCGAACAGGTCGCGGGTGGCGTCCAGGTTGATCCGGTAGCCCTTTTCGAAATCGGCCTCGGCCTCGCCGGACACGATGGCGGCGAAGTGGAAGATCACGTCGGGCCGCGACTGGATCAGTTGCGCGGCGGTGCCGGGGGCGGACAGATCCGCGGCTACCAGGCGGCACTGGCCGTCGAAACCCTCTGGCGTGTCGGGCGCGACCACGTCGACAAGGGTCAGCGCCTCCAGCGGCTTGCCCGCCAGTTCGCCCATCTGCACAAGCCGTTGCGTCAGCTTGCGGCCCAGCATCCCTGCGGCCCCAATGGTCAGCACATGCATTCGCGCCCTCCCTTTCCAGATCCGGCTGGAAAACCGGACGATTTAGATTAGTATGATTGTCTGATGACCTGCAAACATAAATATCCGTAAGGCGCGGCGATGCACGATCAACAGGAACTGCCGGATATGGCGGCCGGGGCTTCCGGTGACAAAGACTTAGCCCCGGCACAGCGTCTGGCCGCGATGCTGGGCCCGGACATGGTGCTGACCGGCAAGGCGGTCCTGCCCTATTGCCGCGACTGGCATGGCGACGTGCAAAGCGACGCGATCGCGGTCCTGCGCCCGCGCGACACCGCCGAGGTGCAGGCCTGCGTCCGCGCGGCCGTGGCCCTGGATCTGCAGATCGTTCCGCAGGGGGGCAATACCGGGCTGGTCCTGGGCGCCCTGCCCGACAGCCCCGCAAGGCAGGTGGTCGTCACTCTGGAACGGATGTCCCGCATCCGCTGCCTGGACCCCGACAACTTTTCCGCCGTGGTCGAGGCGGGCGCGGTTCTTGAACAGGTCAAGGAGGCCGTGGCGGCAGTGGGCCTGTATTTCCCACTGACCCTTGGCGCGCAGGGCAGTTGCCAGATCGGCGGCAATGTGTCCACCAATGCGGGCGGGGTGAACGTGCTGCGCTATGGCATGACGCGAGAGCTTGTCCTGGGGCTGGAAGTGGTGCTTCCCGACGGGCAGGTGTTCGACGGGCTGTCGCAGCTGCGCAAGGACAACAGCGGCCTCGACCTCAAGCAGCTTTTCATCGGCGCGGAAGGCACGCTGGGCATCGTCACCGCCGTGTCGATCAAGCTGCTGCCCGCCCCCGAAAAGGTCGCAACCGCCCTTGTCGCGCTGCCCCGGCTCGAGGACGCGATCGAGCTTTACCGCCGCGCGCGCCGCGATTGCTGCGACCTGATGTCGGCCTTCGAGTTCATGCCCCCCCTGGCCATCGACCTGGCAAGGGAAGCGATGCCGGATCTGCCGATCCCGCTTGAGGCGACCTATCCCGCCTATGCCCTGATCGAGATCTCGGGTTCGGGACTGGTGGACATCGACGACCTGATGCACCGCTTCCTTGAAGCGGCCTTCGAATCCGGCCTGGCCGTCGACGGGGTGGTGGCGCAGTCGCAGGCTCAGGCCCGCAACCTTTGGGCGATCCGCGAAGGCATGAACCTGGGCCAGGCCCAGCGTGGCCGGCACCTGCGGACCGACGTGTCGGTGCCCCTGTCCCGCCTGGCCGATTTCGTGGCCGAGGCCGAGGCCGCGGTCACAGCGCGGATGCCGGGCTGCATCTGCGTATCCTATGGCCATGTGGGCGACGGCAACGTCCACCTGAACGTCCTGCCGGACTTTGCCCAGGGTCCCGCCGGCATCGACGCCCAGATCCTGACGGCAAAGAAGATCGTGAACGAGGTGCTGGACCGGTACAGCGGCTCGATCAGCGCGGAACATGGCATCGGGCGGCTGAAGAAGGCCGATCTCGACATACGCCTGCCTGCGGTGAAACGCCAGCTTCTTGCCCTGGTCAAGAACGCGCTAGACCCGAAGATGACGATGAATCCAGGCTGCCAGGTCGATCTGCGATGACCCGGCCCCAGGCAGAACCCACAGGAGTTGGATGATGAGCGGCGACTTTACCCAGATCATGCGTACCGAACACCTGCCGACCCGCATCGCCACGCAGTTTTCGCGGCAGATCCAGAAGGGCGCGCTGAAGCCGGGCGACAAGCTGCCCACCGAACTGGCCATGTCGAAAAGCTTCGGCGTCAGCCGGACCGTCATCCGCGAAGCCATCGCCCAGCTTCGCAACGAGGGCATGATCGAGACCCGCCAGGGCGTCGGCGCCTTCGTGATCGAACGCCCGACCCGCCACATCCGCCTGGACGATGGCGGGCAGATGGACAAGCACGCCTTCCGCGACCTGTTCCAGTTGCGCGTGCCGCTGGAGATCGAGGCCGCAGGGCTGGCCGCGACCTATCACCGGGCAGAACACCTGCAGCAGATGGACGAGGCCCTGGCCCGCATCACCGCGACCGGCGAAAATGCCAATGACGGCATTGTCGCCGACCTGGATTTCCACCGGACCATCGCGGTGGCCACCGGCAACGATTACTTCGTCCAGTTCCTCGGCGCCATTTCCGACCGGATCATGCAGACCATCGTCGCCTCGCGCGAAAGGCTGCAACTGGTCGAGATCGTGGCCGTCGTGCGGCGCGAGCACAGCGAATTGCGCGATGCCATCGCCGCGCGCGATCCGCTGCGCGCAAGGGAAGCGATGCGGACCCATATGCGCAATTCTGCCGAACGCGTGGCCCTGCAACTGGAGGTTTATGCCTGAAGGCGACAGCCGGCCGGGGAAAGTTTCCCGTGGACAAGCCGCCGGAAAAATCGTTATGGTCCGATCATACGGTTGTCTGACATCGACAACCCGGTGCTGGAGGGCACCGACCTGAAGGAGGGGAACAAGTGGCTTCAACGCAGGCCCTGAAGGCATTCATGCTTTTGCCGGATGATGCGGATCGCGCGATCCTGCTGGGTCGGGTCTGGTCCGACCGGCTGGACGGGCCCTGCCCCGTCGTGCTGCGGGACGGGCGGCTGTTCGACCTGTCAGGCATCTCGGCCACCATGTCCGGCCTTCTGGAACGCCCTGACCTGATGGCATCGGTCACGGTCGATGGCCTGCCCGATCTTGGGCCCCTGGATGATTTCCTGGACGGAACGGCGGGTCGCATGCTGGCGCCGGTCGACCTGCAGGCCGTCAAGGCCGCGGGCGTCACCTTTGCCGACAGCATGCTGGAACGCGTGATCGAGGAACAGGCCCGCGGCGACAGCGCCCGCGCCCAGGACGTGCGCGCCCGACTGGCCCCGGTGATCGGCGACAGCCTGCGGGGTGTCCGGGCCGGGTCGGAAAAGGCCGGGCAGGTCAAGGCGCTGCTGCAGGAAATGGGCCTGTGGTCGCAGTATCTGGAAGTCGGCATCGGCCCGGACGCCGAGATCTTCACAAAGGCCCAGCCCATGTCGGCGGTCGGATGCGGCGACAGGGTCGGCATCCACCCCATGTCCGAATGGAACAACCCCGAACCCGAGGTCGTGCTGGTCGTGCGGTCGGACGGCACGATCCTGGGCGCGACGCTTGGCAACGACGTCAACCTGCGCGACGTCGAGGGGCGGTCGGCCCTGCTGCTGGGCAAGGCCAAGGACAACAACGCATCCTGCGCCATCGGCCCCTTCATCCGCCTGTTCGACGACGGCTTCACCCTCGGGGACCTGGAACAGGTGCGCGTGTCGTTGCGGGTCGAGGGCGAGGACGGCTTCGTGATGACCGGCGAAAGCCCGATGGAGGCGATCAGCCGCAGCCCTTCCGACCTGGTCGGCCAGCTTCTGAACCGGTCGCACCAGTATCCCGACGGGGCGGTGCTGTTCCTGGGCACCATGTTCGCCCCCGTCAAGGACCGCCGGGGCGCGGGCCAGGGCTTTACCCACGAGGTCGGCGACCGGGTCGAGATCGCGTCCCCCCGCCTGGGCCGGCTGGTCAACTGGGTGGACCGGACCGACCGCTGCCCCCCATGGGATTTCGGCGTCGGCGCGCTGATGCGCAACCTGGTCGGGCGCGGCCTTGGCGAAAGGATCTGACATGGCGCGGGCAACGCACCTGTTCTTCCGGTTCCTCGACATCCTTCTGGCCCTGCTGCTGGCCACGATGGCGATCATGGTCTTCGTCAATGTCGTCATGCGCTATACCATGAACTCGGGCATCGCCGTGTCGGACGAGCTGGCGCGCTTTGCCTTTGTCTGGCTGACCTTCATCGGCGCGGTCGTGGCCCATCACCACCACCAGCACATGGGGATGGAAACCGTCGTGGCGCAGTTCGGCCGGCGCGGCCGCATTGTGCTGATGGGCCTGTCCAGCCTGCTGATCCTGGGCTGCGCGGGCGTGCTGACGCTGGGCACCTGGAAGCAATTGCCCATCAACGCCAGCATGAGCGCGCCGGTCACCGGCCTGTCGATGGCCTGGGTTTACGGCATCGGCCTGTTCACCGGCATCGGCATCATCGTCATCACGGCCGAGCGGCTGTTCCGCCTGCTGACCGGCAGGATCACCGAGGCCGAGATCAACAGCTTCGGCGGCGACCATGACCACAGCCTGCCCGAGGGCAGCACCCGGGGACACCAGGAATGACGCTGCTGATCTTCATCGTCTCGCTGCTGGGGGCCATGGCCATCGGCGCCCCGGTCGCCTTTGCGCTGATCTTCTGCGGCGTGGTGCTGATGTCCTACATGGGCATGTTCAACACGCAGATCATCGCCCAGAACATGCTGATCGGGGCGGACACCTTCACGCTGCTGGCGATCCCGTTCTTCATCCTCGCGGGCGAGCTGATGAACGCGGGCGGGCTGTCCAAGCGCATCATCGACTTTGCCATCACCTGCGTGGGCCATATCCGCGGGGGGCTTGGCCTTGTCGCGATCATCGCGGCGGTCATCATGGCCTCGATCTCGGGCTCGGCGGCGGCTGACACCGCGGCCCTGGCCGCAATCCTGATCCCGATGATGGCGCGCGCGGGATACAACGTGCCCCGTTCGGCCGGGCTGATCGCGGCGGGGGGCGTCATCGCCCCGGTGATCCCGCCCTCGATGGCCTTCATCATCTTCGGCGTGGCCGCCAACGTCTCTATCTCCCGGCTGTTCATGGCGGGCATCGTGCCGGGCATCCTGATGGGGCTGTCGCTGGCCGTGACCTGGATGATCGTGGCCCGCAACGACCGGGTCGAGACCCTGCCCCGCGCAAGCTGGGCCGACCGGGGACGGGCCTCGGGCCGGGCGGTCTGGGCCCTGGGGATGCCGGTCATCATCCTGGGCGGCATCAAGCTGGGCGTCGTCACACCGACCGAAGCCGCGGTGATCGCCGCCTTCTACGCCCTGTTCGTTGGCATGTTCGTGTATCGCGAACTGAAGCTGGCCGACCTGCCAGCGGTGCTGATCGCGGCCGGGCGGACAACGGCTGCGATCATGTTCCTGGTCTGCGCGGCCCTTGTGTCGGCCTGGCTGATCACCGCCGCCAACATCCCCGCCGAGATCACCGGCTATATCGAGCCGCTGATCGAGAACCCCAAGCTGCTGATGCTGGCCATCATGATCCTGATCCTGATCGTCGGCACCGCCCTGGACCTGACGCCCACGATCCTGATCCTGACCCCGGTGTTGATGCCCATCATCACCAAGGCAGGCATCGACCCGATCTATTTCGGCGTCATGTTCATCATGAACTGCTGCATCGGGTTGCTGACGCCGCCGGTTGGCGTCGTGCTGAACGTCGTCAGCGGCGTCGGGCGCGTGCCGCTGGGCAAGGTGATCACCGGCGTCTGGCCGTTCCTGATCGCGCAGATCCTGGTGCTGCTGCTGCTGGTGGCATTCCCCAGCATCGTCATCGTTCCGGCGAACTGGTTCCACTGACCTTACAAGACCAAACGAAACGGGAGGAAAAGACCATGAAACATACCATCCTGACCGCCGCCCTTTGCGCGGCCACCGCACTGACCGCAGCCGGCCCGGCCCTGGCCCAGTTCCAGGAACGCACCTTCCGGGTGTCGAACGGCATCAACGAAGACCACCCGGTCAATACCGGGATGCAGGCGATGCAGGCCTGCCTGGACGAAAAGACCGGCGGCAAGATGAAGATGCAGGGCTTCTGGGGCGGCGCGCTTGGCGGCGATCTGCAGGCCACGCAGGCGCTGCGCAGTGGCCTGCAGGAAGCGGTCGTCACCTCGTCCTCGCCGCTGGTGGGGATGGTGCCGGCGCTTGGCGTCTTCGACCTGCCCTTCCTGTTCCGCACCCCGGAAGAAGCCTATGCCATCATGGACGGCGAATTCGGCGACATGCTGAACCAGAAGCTGGACGAGGTGGGCCTGGTCAACCTGGCCTATTGGGAAAACGGCTTCCGCAACATGTCGAACTCTCAGCGGCCCATCACCCAGTGGGAAGACTTCGAGGGGATGAAGGTTCGCGTGATGCAGAACAACATCTTCCTGGACACCTTCTCGAACTTCGGGGCCAACGCGACGCCCATGTCCTTTGGCGAGGTCTTCTCGGCCCTGGAAACCAAGGCGATCGACGCGCAGGAAAACCCCTATGTGACCATCGACACCTCGAAGTTCTACGAGGTGCAGGAATACATCAGCGAGACGAAGCACGCCTATACGCCGTTCCTGTTCCTGTTCTCGAAGGCGATCTTCAACACCTATTCGCCGGAAGAACAGCAGGCGCTGCGCGACTGCGCGATCGTCGGCCGGGATGTCGAACGCAAGGCCATCCAGGAGCTGAACCAGCAGTCACTGGCGAAGATGCAAGAGGCCGGTTTGAAGTTCAACACCATCTCGCCCGAGGATCAGGAGGAGATGCTGGAGAAATCGCAGGTCGTCTATGAAAAGCACAAGGACGCGATCGGCGCCGATGTCGTGGACCAGGTGCAGGCGGCCCTGGCGGAACTGCGCGCAGGCAACTGATCCGGCGGCTTTCAAACAGCCTGCGGCGCCGGTGACGGCGCCGCAGGCATGACAACAAACGGCTTGGGGCGGGATTCTGGATGTCAGGCAATCTGGCAGGCGCGCTGCTGATGCTGCTGGGAATGGCGGCATTCGCGCTGAATGACACGATCGGCAAATGGCTGGTGGCCGATTACGGGGTGGCCCAGGTGATCCTGCTGCGGTCGCTTGCGGCCGGGCTGATGATGGCGCCCTTCTTCCTGCGCGGAAAGGGCGTCGTGGCGCGGGTCAAGTCGGCACCCCGTCCCGGCCTGCAGGCCCTTCGCGCGATCTGCGCCACGGCCGAGGTGTTCTGCTTCTACCTGGCTGTCTTCTATATGCCGCTGGTCGACGTGATGGCCTTCTGGATGGCCGCGCCCATCTATGTGGTGGCGGTGTCCCCCCTTCTGCTGGGCGAAAGGGTGTCGGCCAAGACCTGGACCGCCGTCGCAGTGGGCTTTGCGGGCGTCCTGATCCTGCTGGCCCCGTCGCTGCAGGTGTCCGGGCTGGGCGTCCTGTTCGCCCTGCTGGGCACGGCGGCCTTTGCGGCGATGGTCATCCTTGGCCGGTCCCTGCGCGAGACGCCCGACCGCGACCTGGTGCTGTTCCAGCTTGTCGCCGCGACCTTGGCCGGGCTGGTGCTGGCGCCGTTCGACTGGCAGCCTGTCCGGTCCCTGTCCGATCTGGGCTTGCTGTTCCTGCTGGGCGTGGTCGCGACGGCCGCCCATATGCTGGTCACGCGGTCGCTGAAGCTGGCCGATGCCTCGGTCGTGGCGCCGCTGCAATATTCGCTGCTGGTCTGGGGCGCCCTGCTGGGATTTGTCGTGTTCGGGGACGTCCCGGCCACCGGCATGATCGCCGGTGCGGCGCTGATCGTGGGTTCCGGCCTGATCGTGCTGCGCCGCAGCACGCGCGATGACAAATCGGCGACGACCGAGGCGACCGCGCCTTCCCCGGGCAAGGGACTTGCGGTCGAGGATCCGGCGGCCTGAAGGGAAGCCGGCCCCGCCATCCATTTCTTTGATCGCCCTTTTGGTGCAGCCGCGCCCCTGGCCACATCGTCCTTGCCTTCGGGCTGGACATGGCTGCCGGGGCGGGGCAATCACACGTCAAGGGCGTCGGCGGGTTCCTGCCGGCACGCACGCGGTGTCTTTCCCCATCAGGGCGCTTCGTGGGAAATGGCCCCCTAATGAAGAGCGGCCCGACATTTGAGTCGCCACCCGCCAGAGCAGGAGCAGAGGATCGACGTGTCAGAAGGATACGCCCGTGCCCGGCAAGCCATGCCGTCGGCCAGAACTGCCCCGTTCCAGGTTCGCGGCAGGTTCCTGACCGTTCTTGCCCTGCGGATCGACAGCGATGTTGCCGACGACGCCTTCCATGCCCAGCTTGGCGAACAACTGGGCCGCACGCCGCAATTCTTTTCCGGTGCTCCGATGGTGCTGGATCTGGCCCAGGCCCCGGGCCTGCAGGATCCCGACCGCATCCGCGATCTGGTGGAACGGCTTCGCAAGCGCGACCTGCGGGTCTTCGGCGTCCAGAACGCGCCGGGCCTGGACGGGGGGCTTCTGGCCGATCTGGGCCTGATCCCCGTAAGCACGGGGCGTGACGCGCCCATCGCCCGCGAACCGGCCCCGGCCCCCGTTGCCGCAGCCCCTGCCCCACAGCGCCCCGCCGAAAACAAGGTCATCCGCTCGCCCGTGCGGTCGGGACAGATGGTCGTGGCCGACCAGGGCGACCTGACGGTCATCGGATCGGTCGCATCCGGGGCCGAACTGATCGCGGCGGGCAATATCCACGTCTATGGCACGCTGCGCGGCCGGGCCATGGCAGGCTGCCACGGCAACGAGAACGCGCATATCTTCTGCCAAAGCCTGGACGCCGAACTGATAGCCATCGCGGGCCTTTACCAGACCAGCGAGACGCTGGACGGGGCCGTCCGCGACCGCTGCACGCATATTTACCTGGAGAACGAGAAACTTCGCATGGAGGTGATCGCATGACATCGGAAGCCAAGAAGGACGCGCCCCTGGGGCGGGTCATCGTCATCACCTCGGGCAAGGGGGGCGTCGGCAAGACGACCTCGTCCGCGGCAATCTCGGCGGGGCTGGCAAAGCAGGGCTTCAAGACGGTCGTGATCGACTTCGACGTGGGCCTGCGCAACCTCGACATGATCATGGGCTGCGAACGCCGCGTGGTCTTCGACTTCATCAACGTGATCCAGGGCGATGCCAAACTGAAGCAGGCGCTGATCAAGGACAAGCGGCTGGAAACCCTGTTCATCCTGCCCACGTCGCAGACCCGCGACAAGGACGCCCTGACCAAGGAGGGCGTCGAGCAGATCCTGAACGAGCTGAAGGCCGAGTTCGACTATATCGTCTGCGACAGCCCTGCGGGGATCGAGCGTGGCGCGCAGATGGCCATGTATTACGCCGACGAGGCCGTGGTCGTGACCAACCCCGAAGTGTCCTCGGTGCGCGACAGCGACCGCGTGCTGGGGCTTCTGAGCAGCCAGACCAAGCGCGCCGAAACCGATGGCGCCGAGCCGATCAAGGCCCAGGTCCTTCTGACCCGCTATGACCAGGCCCGCGTGGACAGCGGCGAGATGATGACCGTCGAAGACGTGCTGGAAATCCTGGCCGTGCCGCTTCTTGGCGTGATCCCGGAAAGCAAGGCGATCCTTAAGGCCTCCAACGTCGGCACGCCGGTGGTGCTTGACGAACCCTCGGCCGCCTCGCGCGCCTATGAGGACGCGATCTCGCGCCTGACCGGAACCCAGGTGGAAATGCGCATCCAGGGCGAACGCCGCCCCGGCCTGTTCCAGCGTCTGTTCGGACGTGCGACATGAACCTGTTCAGCTTTGTCCGCAAGCCGCGCC
The DNA here is from genome assembly GCF_011801365.1 of Paracoccus sp. AK26. NCBI lineage: Bacteria > Pseudomonadati > Pseudomonadota > Alphaproteobacteria > Rhodobacterales > Paracoccaceae > Paracoccus > Paracoccus sp. AK26. The sequence continues at coordinate 4,252 of NZ_CP041042.1, read as the reverse complement.
CGGCCCAAAGCGCGCAGACCGCCAAGGATCGCCTGCAGATCCTTCTGGCCCATGAACGCAGCAGCGGCACGGCCGAGGCCGATTACCTGCCGATGCTGCAGCGCGACATCATCGCGGCGATCCGCAAGCATGTGCCCATCATCGGCGACAAGGATGTCGATGTGCGCATGGAACGCGGCGACCAGATGTCCAGCCTCGAGATCAATATCGAGCTTCCGGCAAGCCTTCTCACGAAGAAAGGCTGACGTCCCTTGCCTGGTGCCACGGCACCGGGCCCGCGCCTTTACCACTGCCTCTGGCGCGCCGGATACCCGTTATGCGGCATCCGGAACAGGATCTTTCAGAGTAAGAGGCTGATTTTACGTTCAAAAAATAACACTATACAAAAAGTCAAGTTGTCCGGGAACAACTCCGGGGTATTGTTGGTTTTTGTGCATTCTGTTTGTAGGTATTGCTATGTGCCAAACCACAGCGCCCCTGCGTTTCGCCCCGCTGTTTCCGTCGACGATTGGAAGATCATCATGGCAGCGATCCAGGCTTACTCTCACAATTCGGAATATCGCGATCTTCTGGGCCGGCTTGAACATCAGGCAGCCCTGAACGCGTTCTTGAGCCGCGCCGACAACCTGGACGGCAACGGTCTTATAGCTGACGCCGGGACGTTTGTCAGACCTACTTTTCCTGCGGATGCAGCCTGTTGCAAAAGCGGGGCCGTTTGGCACGGTTTCTCAGCAGCAGACGGTTGCGGAACGGACGCAGCCCCCTGCCCTTGCGGAACAGGCTTTCTGTCCGGAACGGCACGTCACGCGGCAATTCCTGGTTCATCGCCCTGCCTGATCCGCCATTGCTCCTCGACCGACAAGGTTGACAGCTGTCAACTGCATAAACCCGGCGCTTTCTGCCGCCGCAGCAAGGCCTTGATCATCGGGCCGATCCGGAACGTTCGGCTTGCGCCAGATGACGCAGATAGGCGCCAGGGTTTCGAATGTCGCTGAAGCGCTGCAGGATGCAGGACAAGGCCACCGCCGCCTGTCCTTCCCCAAGCTTTGGCGGCAAAGCTCCAGGTCTCGCGGGTGATGCCCAGCATGGGCCGCACGAAATCGGCTACCCTCGCCAGGTCATGCCAGTTTCGGACCGGCGCTTGGGCATAGGTTGCGATTTCTGGCGCGGCTTTCAGCACAAGCTCCAGCGGCGGCAGTTCGTTTGGCTCATCGGCTTTTACAGATTCAAGATCATCTGAGTCTGTATTCTGTTGGTGCCGCTCATTTTGGCTGTCATTGCCGCTCATTTCCGGTGCTTCGACCAAGGATCCCAAGTCCGCAAGCAAGCAAAGCAGGCGGGACTCGATCTGGCCAGCGCGGCTAGGTCCAGCTTGCGCCGCATCATTCGCTGCAGTTCGGGCCAGGCACGCCCCTGACTGCATTCCCGGGCTCGGCAGAGGACAAGGCAAGATCACGCAGCAGCAGGGAGATCGACTGGCGTGTCTTGCGCACAAGTCGGCGCGTCTCGCGCGCATCCTCGGCCGCTTCGGCGATTTCGGCAGCACGATCCAGAAGAGGCCGCAGGTCGAAGCCGAAGACCCGGTCGATCCGGCCCTGGCCGTCGCGCGTTGCGTATCGCTTGCCATTGGGGCTGTCGCAGCGGTTGATCAAGCTCGCCTGGCACAACGCGGCCAGGTGACGGCGCAGGGTGCTTTCCGGCATCCCGTGCAGCCGGGCCGAAAGAGAAGCATTCGATGGAAACACCGTCAATGCCCCCGACCGCAACTCGCGGCCTGGATAGAAGGACAACAGCGCTGACAGGACTGACAGATTGCGGTCCGTCAGCCCCAAGGCCTCGCGCCCGTCCGTCAGATCCTGGATCAGGGACCACTTGTCGACGGATTGCTGGCGGGACGCGGCAAGGGCGTTTCGTCCGCCGAAAGACGATGCGCTTCCGCCCGCCGCCCTTGTGAGGTGGTGGAAATATGTCTCATTCGCGATGTCACAAGGCAAATGAAGGCCGACGCCGGAACCGACGGTGTTGACAGCTGTCAACTTATGCCGCTATCTTCGAGGTGCTAGATCGAGAGAACGGCCCTTTGGGATGTCATGTCCTGGGGGGCTTTTCTTTTGCCGTCCTGTGCCTCCTTGTTGGTGGGGGTTTGTTGTTGCTCACGGCCGGCGCTCCAGCCAGTCGCGGTGAATCTCGGCGATATTGTCGATCAGCCAGTCGGCGAAGTCGCGTCCCGGACCGTCAAGCTCGATCACGGCGCGCGCCGCGCCGCGCCGTGCCTGGCCCAGGGCCGCGCCGTCGGCGGCTTGCAGGACCTGGGTGGCCGGACGGGCAGGGGGGGTGGCAAGCCCCGCCAGGACGGCGGCGAAGCGCGTGTCCGAATCGGGGCCGGCGGCCAGCGACACCAGTTCGTCAACCGACCGGCCCTCTGCCTTCTGGGCCAGGGCAAGCCAGCGGTCGCGTCCAGCCGAAGGTGCCGCGCCGATGGCCCGGATCAGCCGGTCGGGCAGGGCCTCGACGACCGTCAGCATCCGCGAGATGACCGTCTTGTCGATCGACAGCGCATCGCAGACCAGCTTCCGGTCATAGCCCGCAGCCACCATCTGCCGGGCAAAGTTGGCCTTCTCGATAAAGCTCAGGTCTTTCCGGGCCGAGTTCTCCTGCCCTTGGGCCACGATCAGCTCGCGGTCGTTCAGGCTGCGGACCATTGCCTTGACCGGCATTCCCAGACGGCGCAAGGCGGCAACCCGGCGGCGCCCGAAGACGATGTCGTACCGCCCCTCGAGGTTCAGCGACTGGCGCAGAAGCACCGGCACCTGCTGGCCATATTCCTTGATCGAGGCCATCAATCCCTCGATCCCGGCCGGATCGTCGTCCAGCCGGTCCTCGACCCCGGCATTGTCGATCATGTCGGCCGGCACCTCGATGATGGCGCGGTTCTTCAGTTCGTTGATGGATTTCGACACGGCACCGATGGCGCCGCGGTCGGACCGGGGCAGGGGGCTTCGGCCATCATCGGGCGCGGGTGCCGCCATCAGGTTCTTGAGCAGATCCTTGCGTGCCATCATCCCCCCTTGCGGCCCCAGGCCGCCTGGATAAGCCCCTCGATCTCGCCATTGACCGCGTTCAGGCTTTCGAGCGCGCGTTCATAGGTGGCGCGGGTGAACTGCGACTTCTCGACCTCGTAGAGCGTCTGCTTGGTGATCCCGGCATCCGAAATGGCGGTGGATTTCAGGACCGGGTGGTTCAGGACATGGTCCCCGAACATGGACCGCATGAAGCTGACCATCTGGTTTTGCGGGCCGTCGCCGGGTTCATAGCGGGTGACGACATAGCGCATCCAGTCATAGTCCATGTCCCCCCCGGCATCGGCCACCACCCCCAGCAGGTTCGAGGTCATCAGCAGGAACTGGCACATCGACATGACATCCAGCATCTGCGGATGCACGGTGACAAGAATGGCCGTTGCCGCCGACAGCGCCGACATGGTCAGGAACCCCAGTTGCGGCGGACAGTCGATCACCACGACGTCGTAATCGGCCTCGACTTCGGCCAGAACATCGCCAATCCGGGTAAAGAAATAGTTGCCGGACTGTTCGCGCAACGCCATGGGCGTTGCATGTTCGAACTCCATCAGGTCCAGGTTGCCGGGGATCAGGTCCAGGTTGGTGAAATAGGTCTTCTGGATCACCTCGCGCAGCGGCACCGGGTCGTCATAGCGGATCGAATCATAGATCGTGCCCCCGTCGGGCAGATCCAGTTCCGGCTGGACCCCGTGCAGGGCCGAAAGGCTGGCCTGCGGGTCAAGGTCGATCGCCAGGACCCGATAGCCGTCAAGCGCCAGCTTCTGCGCCAGATGCGCCGCAGTCGTGGTCTTGCCCGAGCCGCCCTTGAAGTTGATCACCGTGATCACCTGAAGATGGTCGTCCCCCCGCCGCCCCGGCAGATAGGTCCCTGCGGATTTCGCCCCCTTTTCAAGGAGTTCTCGCAGATCCTGGATATCGGCCGGGGTATAATAGCGCCGTCCCCCCGCCCGCGTTTCAGGCGAGGGGCCCTTGCCCTCGAGGTCCAGCTTGCGCAGATAGGCGTCCTTGACGCCCAGCAGATCCGCCACCTCGCCCGAGGTGAACTTGCGCAATTCACGCTTGGCGTCGGGCGGGAAAAGCTGTTCGCGATGCGCGTGCAGCCGCTCTGAAAGCGCGGCGGCATGGGTGCCGACCAGCTTGTCGATCCGAGTCTTTGGCTGCACACTGCCCAT
>NZ_CP041043.1:0-129509 GCF_011801365.1 Paracoccus sp. AK26 | reverse complement strand
CGTGGGCCTTGTCGCAAAGGACGCTGATCGTCGTCGTTTCCGCTTTTACGCCGGATTTGCGTTCTTGGCAAAAGACAAGTTCAATGAAATCGAGATTACCACGCAACCAGCCCCTGTTGCGCGAATCGGCCAAGCGGCGTGCGCTTGCCACGCAGGACCTGCGCAACGGATTGGGGGACGCCGAAGGCCAAGCCACGAGCCATTGGGGGACATTCGTGCCGGAATGGGGGACGTCCTGGTTGTCCCCCTATACCAGTGATACCGGATTCTCCTTACAGGATCGGGCAGCCCATTGGAGGCCGCGACCGAATCTCTTGACAGGATCGCCCGCCAGGACGCTAATGAGGACGCGATGGTGAAAAGCGTTTAATGTTTTCCTCCGATCACGGGGGAACGCCGCCGCAGGGGCAGTTCGAACAAGGGCGGGCACAAGGGATGCAGCGGATCCGGGCCGTCGGCCGTGAGGCGGCGGCAAAGAAATACGACATCCTGTCGGCCATGATGGCCCATGCCCTGGCGGGCGATGCCCAGGACCAGCGGCTTGTGCTGCGGCTGATGGCGCTGATCACCACCCGCTACAACTGGCAGGCGGACGAATTGTCGATCGGCCAGCGAGAGATCGCGCGGCTGTGGTGCGTGGACGAACGCACCGTCAAGCGCGACATGGCACGGCTGCGGGCCTCGGGCTGGATCACCGTCAAGCGCCAGGGCGCGCGGGGCAGGGTGTCGGTGCTGGGGCTGGACCTGGACCGGATCCTGCTGGACACGCGCCCCGCCTGGTCCAATATCGGGCCGGATTATGTGGCCCGCATGGGCGCCGAGGAAATGGCCCCGGAGGAAGCCGACCGCACCGTCGTTCCCTTTCGCCGCGCGGATGTCGCGGCCGCCGAAGGGGTCTGGGGCGCGGCCCGCGCCCATCTGGCGGCCGAGGATCGCGCGCTGTTCGACGCCTGGTTCGCGGGCCTTGCCGATGGCGGCATCGATGGGGGGTGCCTGGTGCTGATCGCCCCCAGCCGGTTTCACGCCACCTATTGCCGCACGCATCTGATCGGACGGCTGCGGACCGCCGTCCGGCGCAGCGATCCGCGCCTGTCCCAGGTCCGGGTCGAGGCAGGGGGCTGAACCCCCGCGCTACAAGGACAGGTCTTCCAGGATCTCGCCCCGGACGCCCTTCAGCGGCTCTTCCTCGGCATGGCGCAGAAGATAGTCGTAGGCTGCGTCATGGCTGTCAAAGGCAAGAGGCGTGTCGACGGCGCTGAAGGTGCGGCCCCCTTGCGACAGCTTCATGTGGGGCGCGGCGCCCATCGCGATGACGAATGATCCCAACGGTTCTCTCCTTGTCGTGGTGGGGCGGACCCACCGCCCCGCGCCTCAACGCCGGAGGGGCGGGAAAGGCGCCATGCCCGCCGCATCTTGACGCCGCCTGCGGGCGGGCCATGAATACCCGCGATGATAGACCATGACGCCACCCACCAACTGGCCGCCCTTAGCGCAGGCACGATCACGCCGCGCGAGCTGATGGCCGAAACCCTGGACCGGATCGACCAGGCCAACCCGGCGGTCAATGCGATCGTGGCGCTGCGCGACCGCGACGCCCTGCTGGCCGAGGCCGAGGCGGCGCCCCCCGGTCCCCTGCAGGGCCTGCCGATGGCGGTCAAGGATCTGGCCGATACGGCGGGGATCGTGACCAGCTATGGCTCGCCCGCGTTTCGCGACCATGTGCCGGCGGCGGACAGCCCGATGGTCGCGCGGCTGCGCAGGGCAGGGGCGGTCATCATCGGCAAGACCAACACGCCCGAGTTCGGGCTGGGGTCGCACAGCTACAACCCGGTCTATGGCGTCACGCGCAACCCTTATGACCTGACGCGTTCGGCGGGCGGGTCCAGCGGCGGGGCAGGGGCGGCCCTGGCCGCGCGGATGGTGGCGCTTGCGGACGGGTCCGACATGATGGGGTCGCTGCGCAACCCGGCCGGCTGGAACAACGTGTTCGGCTTCCGCCCCAGCTATGGCCTTGTGGCAGGCGGGGGACCCGGGGATCTGTTCCTGGCGCAGCTTTCGACCGACGGTCCCATGGCGCGGTCGATCCGCGACCTGGAACTGCTGCTGGGGGTCCAGTCGGAACAAGACCCGCGCCACCCCCATTCCAGCGGCCCGTATCGCCCGCAGGCGCCGGACCGAAAGTCGCGGATCGGCTGGCTGGGCGATTGGGGCGGGGCTTATGCCACCGAACCGGGCGTGCTGGATCTGTGCGAGGCGGCACTGCGGGTCTTCGCGGATCTGGGCCACGAGGTGACGCCCCTTGCGCCGCCCTTTCCGGCCGAGGCGCTGTGGCAGGCCTGGACCACGCTGCGAAGCTGGACCATCGCCGGCAACCTGGAACCCCTGCTGCGCACCAAGCCCGACATGGTCAAGCCCGAGCTGCGGTGGGAGATCGAGCGCGGACTGGCCCTGTCCGCCGCCGATCTCCGCCGCGCCAGCACGATCCGGTCAGACTGGTTCCGCCACACGGCCGGGATGGAGGTCGAGGTGCTGGCCCTGCCCACGGCGCAGCTTTTCGCCTTTGACGCCGATTGGCACTGGCCGCGCCAGATCGCCGGGGTCGCGATGGACAGCTATCACCGCTGGATGGAGGTGGTGGTGCCCGCGTCCCTGACCGGGCTGCCCGCGCTGTCGGTTCCGGCGGGCTTCGGCCCGTCGGGCACGCCCATGGGCCTGCAACTGATCGGGCATCGCGGGCGGGACGCCGCCATCCTGAACCTGGGCCGGGCATACGAGGCCGCGACGGACTGGATCACCCGCCAGCCCGCGAACCGGCTGCCCTAGCCCGGATCGCCCAGGACGGCCACGGCCTCCCACGGCTCCAGCAGGATGGGCCCGGCCGGGATTGCCTTGCGCGGCTGCACGGTTCCGATCAGGCCCGTGCCGCTGACGGCAAGGCCCGGCGGAACCTCGGCCCGTGCGGGGCTTGAGGAGATGTTGCACAGGACCGACAGCCGCTGGCCTTGCCATTCGCGGGCATAGGCCCAGACCTGCGGGTGATCGTCCAGCCAGGGGACGAAGCGGCCCTGCACGATCACTTCGTGCCGCTTTCGCAGCGCGATGAGGTGGCGGTAATGGGCCAGCACGGATTGCGGGTCGTTCCGCTGCGCCGCCACGTTGATCCGGTCGTGGTTGGGGTTGATCGCGATCCAGGGATCGCCCGTGGTGAAGCCCGCGCCGGGGGATGCGTCCCATTGCATCGGCGTGCGGGCATTGTCGCGCGCGGTGATGCCCGCGCCTTCCAGGAACTGCCGTTCCGGCAGGCCCTGGTCCAGCATCTCGCGGTGCATGTTGATCAGCTCGATGTCGCGATACTGGGTGATCCCGGTGAAACCGGCATTGGTCATGCCGATCTCCTCGCCCTGATAGACGAAGGGGGTGCCGCGCATCAGGTGGATGGCGGTGGCAAGCGCCTTGGCGGACCGTTCGCGCCATTGCCCCGCGTCACCATAGCGCGACACGGATCGCGGCAGGTCGTGGTTGTTCAGAAACAGCGAGTTCCAGCCGTCGTCCTGCAAGGCCTCTTGCCAGTCGGCCCAGACCTTCTTGAAACCCACCAGATCCAGCGGGCGAGGGCGCCACTTGCCGTGCCGGTCGTCCCAGCCCGCGACGATATGGGCGAACTGGAACACCATGTCCAATTCCCCCCGGTCCCGCCCGCAGTAAAGCAGCGCCGTGTCCCGCGACACGTTCCAGCTTTCGCCCACCGTCACCGCGTCGCGGCCGGCCAGCACCTCGCGGTGCATTTCCTGCAGGAAGGGGTGCAGATGGGGGCCTTCGGCGATCAGGTCGCGGTCGATGTCCTTGCCGATCAGGTCGATCACGTCCATGCGGAAACCGCGCACGCCGCGGTCCAGCCACCACCGCATCATGTCGTATATCGCCCGGCGCAGGGCGGGATTCTGCCAGTTCAGATCCGGCTGCTGGGGCGAGAACAGGGTAAAGGCATAGCGCCCGACCCCCGGATGATAGGTCCAGACCGGGCCGCCGAAATAGGCCCGCCGGTCGTCGGGCGGCCCGCCGTCCGGGGCCGGGTCGCGCCAATAGTAGAAGTCGTGGAAGGGCGAGGCGCGGTCCCGCTTCGCCTCGTGAAACCACGGATGCTGGTCCGAGGAATGGTTCACCACCAGATCCATGATGATGGCGATGTCGCGGCGATCCGCCTCGGCCACCAGCCGGTCGAAATCGGCCAGCGTGCCGTATTCCGGCGCGATGTCCCGGTAGTCCGAGATGTCATAGCCGTTGTCCGCCATGGGCGAGCGATAGACCGGCGACAGCCACAAAAGCCCGATCCCCAGATCCGCCAGGTGATCCAGCCGGTCGATGATGCCGGGAATGTCGCCCACCCCGTCGCCGTTCGAATCCGCGAAGCTGCGCGGATAGATCTGGTATGCGCTGCGGTCCATCCACCATTGGGTCATGCCGTTCTCCTGTCGTTGCCCGGCTTCATGGCCGGGTCTTGCGATCCAGCACCGTCCGCAGGATGCCGAAACCCACCGCGCAGGCGATCGCGGCGGCGCCGGCGCGCAGGCGGGCAGGGCGATAGGCGGCGACATGGGGACGTGCCTCATCGCCGAAGCTGCCCGAGGCGCCGTAATCGCGGTCGGCGTCCATCGGGGCGAACAGGTTGTCGGGGCGGGGAGTTGCTGCCTCGTCCGTCTGCTGGCCGGAATATCCCTGGCTGGACAGGATCCGGTCCACAAGGGCAGGGGCCGCGGCATCGCCCAGGATCGCCTTGACCGCCGATCCGGCAAGCCAGACCTCTCGCGGGGCGTCAAGCGATGCGCGATAAACGGCGCGGGCAATGGCTTCGGGGCTGTGGATCGGCGGCACGGGCTGAGCCTTGCGGGGCATCTTGTTGCGCGCCCAGTCGAACTGCGGGGTGTTGACGGCGGGCAGGTGGATCTCGGTCAGGCGGATGGGGCTTTGCTCGTGCAGAAGCTCGGTCCGCAGGGAATCCATGAAGCCGCGCGTGGCGAACTTGGCCGCGCAATAGGGCGCCTGCAGCGGGATGCCGCGATAGGCCAGGGCGGATCCGATGCTGACGATGGTGCCGTGACCCTGCGGGCGCATGTGGCGCAGGGCTGCCTGTGCGCCGAAGACCTGGCCCAGATAGGTGACGGCGGTCACGCGGCGGAATTCGTCCGGCGTGACCTGGGACACCGGGGCCAGCACGGTGGCCATCGCGGCGTTGATCCACAGGTCGATCCGGCCCCAGCGGTCCATCACCGCCTGGGCCGCATCGTCAAGCGCCGCCGCATCGGCGACATCGGCGGGCAGGACCATGGCCTCGCCCCCCGCCGCGTCCACATCGGCCCGCGCGCCTTCAAGGCCCGCCCGGCCGCGCGCGATCAGCCCGATGCGCCAGCCCCGTGCCGCGAAATGTTGCGCCACCGCCCGGCCGACCCCGGCCGAGGCGCCCGTGATGACCGCGACGCGCGGTGCTTCGCTGATGTCCTTCATGGCCTTTTCCTTTCCTGCGCTGCGGTCCCAACGCATCGGCGGGGCAGGGGTTCGCCCGCCGGTGAACCGACAGGGCCGCCGTGACGTTCGACCGGCAAGGCCGTGCCGGGCGCATGGCCGCCGCCCTGATCGAAAGGAACCCGGATGGATATCAGCCGCACAGGCGATGTCTGGTGGAAGAACGCCGTGTTCTACTGCCTTGATGTCGAGACCTTCCAGGACAGCAACGGCGACGGCATCGGCGATTTTGCCGGGCTGACCCGCCGCATCGACCACCTGGCCCGCCTGGGCGTCACCTGCATCTGGCTGATGCCCTTCTATCCGACCGCGAACCAGGACGACGGCTATGACATCACCGACTATTACGGCGTCGACCCCCGGCTGGGGACGCTGGGCGACCTGGCCGTTTTCCTGCGCACGGCGAAGGACCGGGGCATCCGGGTGATCGCGGATCTGGTGGTCAACCATACCTCGGACCAGCATCCCTGGTTCCGGTCGGCGGCTTCCGACCGCGATTCGCCTTATCGCGACTGGTATGTCTGGCGCGACGAGATCCCGCCGGGCGGCCCCAAGGATCTGGTCTTTCCCGACCAGGAAGACAGCAACTGGGAATGGCACGAGGAAAGCGGCCAGTTTTACCTGCACCGCTTTTATCGCCACCAGCCCGACCTGAACATCTCGAACCCCCTGGTGCGCGAGGAGATCCACAAGATCGTGGGCTTCTGGCTGCAGCTTGGCCTGTCGGGGTTCCGGGTCGATGCCGTGCCGTTCCTGCTGGAAACCCAGGGGCTGGACACGCCGCCGGAACTGGATCTGCACGACTGGCTGCGCGACCTGCGCAGCTTCGTTCAGCGCCGCTGCGGCGATGCCGTCCTGCTGGGAGAGGTGAACCTGCCCTATCAGGAGGTCCGCCGCTTCTATGGCGACGAAGGCGGGGGCGAGCTGAACATGTGCCTGGACTTCAACATGAACCAGGCCCTCGCCCTGGCCCTGGTGCGCGAGGATGCGGGACCGCTGGTCCATTCGCTGCGCGCCATGCCCGAGCTGCACCCCGACGACGGCTGGGCGCATTTCGCGCGCAACCACGACGAATGGTCGCTGGACAAGCTGACCGAGGCCGAGCGCCAGCAGGTGTTCCGCGCCTTCGGCCCCGACGAGGAGATGCAGCTTTACGGCCGCGGGCTGCGCCGCCGCATCCCCACCATGCTCAAGGGCAATGCCGACCGCATCCGGCTGGTCTACAGCATCGTCTTTGCCCTGCCGGGCGCCCCCGTCCTGTTCTATGGCGAGGAGATCGGCATGGCCGAGAACCTGGACATCCCCGGCCGGCAAAGCGTGCGCAGCCCGATGCAATGGGCGGACCGCCCCAATGGCGGCTTTTCCACGGCGCCCGAGGACCGGCTGTCGCGGCCCCTGGTCTCGGGCAACCGGTGGGGCCCGAAGGGCGTCAATGTCGAGGCGCAGGAACACGACCCGCAGTCGCTGCTCAACTGGCTGGAGCGCCTGGTCCGCCGCCGCCGCGAGATGCCCGAGGTGGCTTTCGGCCAGTGGAGCTTCATCCCCTTCCCCGATGCCGAGATCTTCGCCCTGCGCTATGACTGGGGCGACCGCACGGTGCTGCTTCTGCACAATCTGGGCAAGAAGGCCTGCGCCTCGCAATCGCGGCTGGACGATGCCCAGTCGCTGGGCGAACTGGCGACCATCCAGGGCCAGGGGCGCCTCGATCTGGCCGGGGACGGCACCGTCACCGTCGAACTGCCCGCCTATGGGGCATTGTGGCTTCGGGCGCACCGGGCCTGAGCCGGATCCGGGGCAGCGGCACAAGGATGTGAGGGGTGGCCCGCCATCAGACCATTCGCCGGGCTTGCCTGCGCGGGCCAGGGCGCTAACCTTCCCCCAGTCTTCACAGTGAACATTGGGGGTTTTCCATGCCGGATGGCAGCATCGCGCCGTCGCGCCGCAGCATCGTCGTCACCGAGTTTACCAACAGTGTCCTCGACCCCGCGGCACCCATGCTTGGCCCCGTCGAGAACGGCGGCACCATCATCGCCAATACCGCGCCCGGCTGCTGGGGTCCGATGATCACGCCCCGCCTGCGCGGCGGGCACGAGGTCACGACGCCCGTCCGCGTCGCCGGCGCCGAGGTGGGCGACGGGGTGGCGATCCGCATCCGCGACATCACCGTGACCTCGGCCGCCACGGCATCGGGCCACGACAGCTCGCCCGAGGGGTTCTGCCTGGGCGATCCCTATGTCGCCGCGCGCTGCCCGGTCTGCGACACCGTCTGGCCCGAAACCCATGTCGAGGGGATCGGCCCCGATGCGGTGAAATGCGACCGCTGCGGCAACCCGGTCACGCCCTTCCGCATCGTCCACGGCTATACCGTCACCTTCGACGAGACCCGCAGCGTCGGCCTGACCCTGCCCGCAGCGGCGGCCGAGGCCATCGCGCGGGACGCCGATCACCATGCGGCCCTGCCCGACGGCAGCCGCCAGCATTCGATCCTGACCTTTGCGCCCTCGGACATGCCGGGCACGCTGGTGCGGATGCGGCCCTTCCTGGGGCAGCTTGGCACCTGTCCGTCAACCGCGATGCCCGATAGCCACAACGCGGGCGATTTCGGCGCCTTCCTGGTCGGCGCGCCCCATGACTATGCCATCAGCGCCGAGGATCTGGCCCGCCACAAGACCGACGGGCACATGGATATCGACGCAGTGCGCGCGGGCGCGATCATCGTCTGCCCGGTCAAGGTGCCGGGCGCGGGCGTCTATATGGGCGACATGCACGCAGGCCAGGGCGACGGAGAGATTGCGGGCCACACGATGGACGTGGCGGGCAGCGTGACCCTGCAGGTCGAGGTGGTGAAGGACTATCCCATCGACGGCCCGGTCCTGTTCCCCCTGGCCGAGGATCTGCCGCCCCTGGCCCGCCCCTTCACCCCGGCCGAGATGGCGAAGGGGCAGCGTCTTGCCGCCAGATGGGGGGCAGGAGAGATCGAGCCGCTGGCCCCTGTCAGCGTGATCGGCACCGCCCCGAACCTGAACGCCGCCATCGAGAACGGGCTGGAACGCGCGGCCACCCTGCTGGGCATCACTGTCCCCGAGGTGCGCAACCGCGCCACCATCAACGGCGCGATCGAGATCGGGCGCGCACCCGGCGTCATCCAGGTGACCTTCCTGGCCCCGCTGGCAAAGCTGGACGCGGTGGGCCTGGGGCAGTACGCACGGGAACAATACGGGCTGTGACATGGCGGGCTAAGACCTGTCGGGCTGCGGCCCGGCCCGGTGCCGCAGCCCGTCCTTCAGGCCTCCATGATGAAGCCGGCACAGCGGTCGCCCAGCATCATGGCGGGGGCGTTCGTGTTGCCTGCGTTGATGTCGGGGACGGCGGACATGTCGGCCACGCGCAGGTTCTGGATGCCCCGCACCCTCATGCGCGAATCCAGGACGGCCATGGGATCGCCATCCGCACCCATCCGCGCCGTCGAGGCGGGGTGGTAGTTGGTCTTGACGAAGCGCTTGCAATGCTCGGCCAGGGTCTGGTCGTCCAGCCGGGCGGGATCGGGAATGGCGACGCGCTTGATCCGGCTGGCCAGGGGCTCGCTTTCGAAGGCGCGGATGAAGAAGCGCTGGCCCGCGATCATCGCGGCCAGGTCGTCGGGATGCTTCAGCAGGTTGGGGCTGACCAGCGGCTTGTCCGCCGGATCGGCCGAACGCAAGCGCACCTCGCCGCGCGAACGGGGCTTGACCACCACCGTGGTCACCGTCAGGCCATAGGTGTTGTCCACCAGCTTCAGCGTGTCGCGGTCCAGATAGACGATCGGCACGCAAAAGGCCTGGATGGTCGGGTCGGCCCCCGGATCGACGGGGTTGACGAAGGCGCCCGCTTCCACGCCCGCCGACAGGATGGGGCCTGATCCGAACAGCTTGAACTGCAACCCGTTGCGCAGCATCCGCCAGCCCACGCCCTGCCGGAAATAGCCATGGCGGCCATTGGCCGTCGCGATGATGGGCACTTCGGGGTGGTCGATCAGGTTCTGGCCCACGCCCGGCAGATCCGCGATCACCGGGATGCCATGCTGGGCAAGATGGTCTGCCGGACCCAGGCCCGACAGCATCAGAAGCTTGGGCGTGATCAGCGCGCCGGCGGTCACGATGATCTCGCCCCGGGCATAGCTGCGATGCTCGGTCCCGGACTTGTCGCGCCACAGGACGCCGACCGCCCGGCCGTTCTCGATCAGGATGCGCTCGGCCCTGGCCTGCAGGCGCAGGGTCAGCAGGGGGTCCTTCTCGACCGGGGACAGGAAGGCATAGGCGGCCGAGGATCGTCGCCCGTGGCGGTTCATGAACTGGTAAAAGCCCACGCCGCGCTGCGAGGGACCGTTGAAATCGGGGTTGAACGGCTCTCCCAGGCCCTGGACCGCCTGGACGAACCAGCGGGACATCTGGTCCACATGGCCGGGGTCTGACACCTGCAACTGCCCGCCCATGCCATGCAGCGCGTTGTTCAGGCGGTTGTTGTCCTCCATCCCGCGGAAATGCTTGAGGACGGCATTCCAGGACCAGTCGGCCCCGTCGTTGTTGCCCCGCAGAAGGTCGTTCCAGGCGTCGTAGTCCGACGGCCTGCCGCGCATGTAGACCTGGGCGTTGACCGAGGATCCGCCGCCCAGCACATTCGCCTGGGGGATGTCATGGGCGCGCCCGTTCAGGTGCGGCTGCGGCACGGTCGTGTGGTAATGCATGAACTTCGAGCCGTTGATCATCTTGAAGATGCCCGGCGGCATGTCCAGCAGCGGGTGGCGGTTCGAATGGCCCCCTTCCAAGAGCAGCACCCGGTGCCGGCCGTCGGCCACAAGCCGTCCCGCCGCCACACAGCCCGCCGATCCTCCTCCGACGACGATGTGGTCGTATTCTTCGCGCCCCATGCGGGCTTCCTCCTGTTGTCAGGCCGTGCAAGGCAAGGCTGCGGGTTCAGGCCTCGTCGAACGTGCCGCGGACATATTCCCAGGCTGCGTTAAGGTGGGCCGTCAGGGCCTCCGACGCGGCATCGGGATCGCGGTCGCGGATGGCGTTGTAGATGTCCGAGTGGCGCTGAAAGTTCATCCGGTTGCGTTCGGGCGACCGGGGCATCCGGGTCCATTGCGGCGCCAGCCAGCCGGTGAAGGCCCGGTGGATCGCCGGAAAGACGGGATTGCGCGGGATCTCGTAAAGGACGGCGTGAAAGGCCACGTCCGTGCGGTAAAAGGCGTCGCTGTCGGGGATCGCCTCGCCATTCGCGTCCAGGGCGCGGCGCAGGGCCTCGATGTCGTCCTTGCGGGCCTGCAGCGCCGCCTGCCGGACCAGGGCGGCTTCCAGGAAGATGCGCGTGTCATACAGGTTCTTGACGCCGCCCGACTGCATCAGAAGATGCCCGACCACGCCGCTGGCCGCGGCCATCGCCGCGTCGAAGCCGGGGCGGCGCACGACCGGGCGGAACCGGGGCCGGGTTTCGACCAAGCCGCGGCTTGCCAGGGTGGCCACGGCCTCGCGCACGACGGTGCGGCTGACGCCATAGCTTTCGATCAGGTCGCGTTCGGGCGGCAGCGGGGCGCCGTCGGGCAACTCGCCTGCGGCAATTCGGCCCTCGATCGCCGTGACCACGAAATCCGCAGCGCGATGGCCCGGGGGACGCAGGGTCGAAATCTGGGTGCTCATGGCAGGCTCCGGCATGTTTGGTCGGATCATACCGGGCCAACCACGCAATGCAAGTTCTTGCTATTTGGTATGACCATAAATCTGGGAAAGGCCTGCTAGTGCTTAAGAATTGCCGGGCTAATGCGACTAGTCCACTCGTTCTGGCAAAGAAGCCGACAGTTTTGGCTTGACCAGAATCACTTGGTCAGCCTTAATGACGGCAAATTTAATCATACCAAATGGTGGCGCGTGCTTCAGGAACTGAGCCAACTCATCGCCGACGAGCGGCCGCTTCAGGCGCGGATGTTCATCGGCGGCCGCTGGACCGAAGCCGCGCAGGACGGGCACGAGGTCGAGAATCCCGCCACCGAGGCATCCATCGCCCTGACCCCCGCCGGCACCGAGGCCACGGCTGCCGAGGCACTTGACGCGGCCCGCCGCGCCCAGCCCGCATGGGCCGCCCTGCCCGCAATCGAACGGGGCCGCGCGGTCATGGCGCTGGCCGATGCCCTGCGCGACGAGGCCGAGCTTCTGGCCCGGATCGTGGTGACCGAGCAGGGCAAGCCGCTGGACCAGGCCCGGGGCGAGGTTGCCGCGGCCGAAACCTTCCTGCGCTATGCCGCCGAACAGGCCCGCCGGATCGAGGGAGAGATCCTGCCCTCGGACCTGCCCGACGAGGAAATCCAGATCCGCCGCCTGCCGCATGGCGTGGTGGTGGGGCTGACCGCCTGGAACTATCCGCTGGCCCTGGCCGCGCGCAAGCTGGGGCCGGCCCTGGTGGCGGGCAACGCCTTCATCCTCAAGGCGCATGAATTCACGCCCCTGTCCGGGCTGGCCCTGGCCTCGCTGGCCGAACGGGCCGGACTGCCCGCGGGGCTCTTCAACGTCGTCACGGGCGACGGGCGCACCCTGGGGCGTGCCCTGGTGCAGGGCGCGGACATGGTCACGATGACCGGATCGACCCGCGCCGGGCGCGAGATCTATGCTGCCGGGGCCGAGCAGATCAAGATCCTGCGGCTGGAACTGGGCGGCAAGGCCCCCTTCATCGTGATGGATGACGCCGACCTGGACCGTGCGGTCGATGCGGCGGTTTTCGCGCGCTTCACCAATTGCGGCCAGATCTGCACCTGCAACGAACGGATGTATCTGCACCGCGCCATCGCCGACGAATTCCTGGACCGCTTCACCGCCGGCGCGGCGGCGCTGACCATCGGCCAGCCGCTGACCAGTCCCGACCTTGGCCCCAAGGTCAGCCGGGGCGAGGTGGACAAGGTCGAGGCGCTGACCGCCGCCTCGATCGCCGCCGGGGCCGAGGTGATGCTGCGCGGCGGCCCGCTGCGCGAGGGCGCCTTCGAGAAGGGCCACTGGATGGCGCCCACGGTGCTGCGCGTGGCCGACAACCAGGTGCCCGTCATGCGCGAGGAAGTTTTCGGCCCGGTTGTCGCGGCCCTGGCCGTGGACAGCTTCGAGGAGGCGCTTGCCCATGCCAATGACAGCGCCTTCGGCCTGTCGGCCTATGTCTGGACGCGCGACCAGCGGCGGCTGATGGCCGCGGCCGCGCGCCTGAACTTCGGCGAGATCTACTGCAACCGCTCGAACGGCGAACTGGTGCAGGGATTCCACTCGGGCTGGGGCCAGTCGGGCCTTGGCGGCGAGGACGGAAAGCACGGCTTCGACGGGTATCTCCGCAAGAAGACCATGTATCTCAACTGGACGTGAGACAGCCTTGTTCATGCGCGGCAGAGGAGGCCGCGCCTTTAGGGAGGAAAACATGACGACACGCATCTTGATGGGTGCCACGGCCATTGCCCTGGCATTGTCGGGGGGACTGGCCCTGGCCCAGGATCTGCCGCCGCTGGAACAGAAGGACAGCTACCGGGTGGGCTTTGCCCAGACCGAAAGCAACAACCCCTGGCGGATCGCGCAGACGAAAAGCTTCCAGGACACCGCCGCCCAGTGCGGATGGGAGCTTTTGCTGACCGACGCGGGCGGATCGGCCGCCAAGCAGGTCGCCGACGTGGACAGCATGATCGCCCAGCAGATCGACGTGCTGTTCCTGCCCCCGCGCGAGGAAAGCCCGCTGATCCCCGCCGTGATGCGCGCCAAGGCCGCAGGGATCCCGACCTTCCTTGTGGACCGTTCGGTCGATCCGAACGTGGCGCAGGCAGGGCGCGACTACGTGTCCTTCCTCGGCTCGGACTTCATCGACCAGGGCAGCCGCGCGGCGAACTGGCTGATCGAGAACTTCGAGGGCGACCGGGGCGTCATCATCCAGCTTGAGGGAACGACCGGATCGTCCCCGGCCAATGACCGCAAGAAGGGCTTCGACGACACGATCGCGGGCGACGACCGCTTCACCATCGTCGCCAGCCGTTCGGGCGACTTTGCCCGCGACCAGGGCCGGCAGGTCATGGAAACGCTGCTGCAGGCCCATCCCGAGGTGAATGTCGTCTATGCCCATAACGACGAAATGGCGATCGGCGCGATCCAGGCGCTTGAGGCGGCGGGCCGGGTCCCGGGCGAGGACGTGACGGTCGTGTCCATCGACGGGACGCGGGATGCGCTGCAGGCCATCATCGACGGCAAGATGGGCGTCACGGTCGAAAGCTCGCCCTTCTTCGGGCCGCTGGCCTGCGAAACCATGAAACGCTACGCCGCGGGCGAGGCGATCGAGCCCTGGATCAAGGTCGAGGACCGGATCTTCACGGCCGACAACGCCGCCGAGCACATCGACGAAGCCTATTGATTGCATCCTCCCGTGCAATCACGCCGGGGGCCGCGGTTGCGGCCCCCGCCCCATCCCCATGCAGGACGGCAGCGCCGCTCATGACCGAACCCCTTTTGCAGATGACCGGGATCACCAAGGCCTTTGGCGGCGTCCCGGCCCTGGCGGACGGCAACCTTTCGATCCTGCCGGGCGAGGTGCATTCCATCGTCGGCCAGAACGGTGCGGGCAAGTCGACCCTTATCAAGATCCTGACCGGCGTCTACCGCCGCGACGGCGGCAGCGTCCGCTGGATGGGCCGCGAGGTCGACCTGCGGTCCCCGCGCGAGGCCCAGCAGGCGGGCATCGCGACCATCTATCAGGAACTGACCCTGGTCCCGCAGCGCACCGTCACCGAGAACATCGTCCTGGGATACGAGCCGCGGACCCGCCTTGGCATGATCGACTGGCGCGCGGCCGAGGCCCGCACGCGCGAGGTGCTGTCGCGCTTCGGCATCGACCTGGACCCGCACCGTCCGCTTGGCAGCTATCCGACCGCGATCCAGCAGCTTGTGGCCATCGGCCGCGCCGCCTCGATGGAAGCGCGGCTGCTGATCATGGACGAGCCGACATCCTCGCTGGACGAACGCGAGGTCGAGGTGCTGTTCGGCGTGATCCGCCAGCTTCGCGCCCAGGGAACCTCGGTTCTGTATGTCAGCCATTTCCTGGACGAACTGTTCGAGATCTGCGACGGCGTCACCATCCTGCGCGACGGCCGCAGCGTGGGCGCCGCCCGCATCGCCCAGTTGACCAGGCTTGACCTGATCGCCGCAATGCTGGGCCGCAGCGCCGAGGACATCCGCCACGCCGGCATGACCGAGCTTGCGGCAGGCGGCGCGCCCGCTGACGGCGCCACGGTGATCGAGGCGCGCGGCGTGGCCACCGATCGCCGCCTGCGCCGGCTGGATCTTTCGGTGCGCGCGGGCCAGATCGTAGGCCTTGCGGGCCTTCTGGGTTCCGGCCGGACCGAGGCCGCGCGCGCCCTGTTCGGCATGGACCGCCTCAGCGCCGGAGAGGTCAGGCTGGGCGGACAGGCGGCAAGCCTGGGATCGCCGCGTGCCGCGATCCGGGCGGGGCTGGCCTTCCTGAGCGAGGACCGCAAGACCGAGGGCATCATCCCCGACCTGTCGGTGCGCGAGAACCTGACGCTTGCGCTGCTGCCGCGCCTGTCGCGGATGGGCGTGGTGGACGAGGCCCGCGAACGCCGCATCGTCGAGGGCTTCATCCAGGCGCTTGGCATCAAGACCGCGCATATGGACCAGCCGATCCGCGAACTGTCGGGCGGCAACCAGCAGAAGGTCCTGCTGGGCCGCTGGCTGGCGATCGAGCCGCGCCTTCTGATCCTGGACGAACCGACCCGCGGCGTCGACGTGGGCGCCAAGCGCGAGATCCAGTCGATCATCCGCAAGCGTGTGGAATCCGGCTGCGCCGTTCTTCTGATCTCGTCCGAATTCGAGGAACTGATCGAGGGCGCCCATGACATCGTCGTCATGCAGGAAGGCTGCAGCATTTCCACCCTGTCCAATCCCGGCGTGACCGAGAACCAGCTGATCCATGCCATGGCGGCCGGAGGTGCGGCATGATCGGGCGCATCGACCGCCGGATGCAGGGCCTTCTGCTGGCCCTGGCCGTGCTGATCGTGCTGAACGTCGTCGTGACGCCCAACTTCCTCAACATGCGGTCGCTGTCGGTCAATGTCAGCCAGGTCGCGACCATCGCCATCGTGGCGCTTGGCATGACGCTTGTGATCGCCTCGGGCGGGATCGACCTGTCGGTGGGATCGGTGATGGCGGTGTCGGGGGCATTGGCGCCGATCATCTTCCTGTCGGGCTGGGGCCAGGCCAATCCCGCGCTTGGGCTGGCGGCCTCGATCGTGCTGCCGCTGATGGTCGCGGCGCTGTGCGGGCTGTTCAACGGGGCGCTGATCGCCTTTGTGGGCGTGCAGCCCATCATCGCGACGCTGATCCTGTTCATCTCGGGGCGCGGGATCGCGCAGGTGCTGACAAGCGGGAACCTGCAGACCTTCACCAACCCGTCCTTCACCTGGCTGGGGACGGGGCGGATCCTGGGACTGCCGGTGCAGGGCTGGATCGCCATCGTCCTGACGCTGGTCCTGGCATGGATCGTCCGTCGCACCGTTTATGGCCGTTACCTGCTGGCCGTCGGCGGGAACGAACGCGCGGCCGTGCTGGCGGGCGTGCCGGTGGCGCGGGTCAAGCTGGCCACCTACATGATCGCCGCGACGCTGGCGGGTCTTGCAGGCCTGATCGTGGTCGCCATCAACTCGGCCTCGGATGCCGCGCGGATCGGCCAGTTGATGGAACTGGACGCTATCGCCGCCGCCGTTGTGGGGGGCGCGGCCCTGTCCGGCGGGCGCGCGCCCGTGGTGGGAACGCTGCTGGGCGCGGTCTTCATCCAGCTGATGGGCTATACCCTGATCGCCAACGGCACATCCGACGAAATGACCCTGATCGTGACGGCGGCCATCATCGCCGTGGCCGTCTGGCTGCAAAGCGGACGGAGGCGCTGATGAAACGCTTCTCGGGCCAAGGCCATGTGGCGGTTTGGGTCGCGCTGAGCCTGCTGATCCTGTTCGGCATGATGCGCTATGACAACTTCGTCTCGGCCTACAACCTGTCGTCCTTTTTGGGCTACAACTCGATGTTCGTGCTGATCTCGATCGGGATGTGCCTTGTCATCATGACCGGGGGGATCGACCTGTCGGTGGGCGCGGTGGCGGCCCTGGCCAGCGTGGTGGCGGCCCAGATGTCGCCCCAGGGGCTGGTCGTGGCCGTGCCTGCGGGCCTTGCCGCAGGGATTGCGGCGGGACTGCTGAACGCGGCGATGATCGGCGGGCTGCGCCTGCCGCCCTTCATGGCGACGCTTGCCACGATGCTGGCCGCCAAGGGCGCAGCGCTGCGGCTGTCAGACAACCGGACGGTGCCGGTGGACTGGACTAGCGACTTCACCGCGCTTGGCATGAACAAGGTGGCGAACCTTCTGCCCTGGACGATCATCATCGCGGCCGCGGTCGTGATCCTTGCCTGGGCGATCCTTGAACGCACCTCGCTTGGCCGGACGATCCTGGCCATCGGCGGCAATGCCGAGGCCGCGCATCTGATGGGCCTCAAGACCCGGAGGGCCGAGATCTTCGTCTATGTCTTCTCGGGCGCCTGCGCGGGGCTTGCGGGGGTCTTCCTGGCCTCGGGCTATGGCGCGGGCCAGCCGCTGGAAGGCGCGGGCTGGGAACTGGCCGCCATCGCGGCGGTGGTCGTGGGCGGCACCCTGCTGACCGGCGGCATGGGCTCGATCCCGGCAACGGTCGCGGGCGCGCTTTTGTTCGGCCTGGTCTTCAACCTGCTCAACTTCGAGAACGGGCGCGGCACGATCAGCCTGTCGGCGCATTGGCAATCGGTGATCCGCGGGTTCTTCCTTCTTATCGTCATCCTTCTGCAGGCCCGGCTTGTCAGGCCCGCGGCAAAGACCTGAGGTTCCCATGCCCTCCATCATCGATCTTCAGACCCGGCTGTTCCGCGTGCCCCTGCCCGAGGTGATGTCGGACGCCAAGCACGGCGACCATACGCATTTCGAACTGGTCACCGTCACCATCACGACCGAGGACGGCTTGTCCGGCACCGGCTATACCTATACCGGCGGCTTCGGCGGCCGGGCGATCCGGGCGATGGTGGACC
The DNA here is from genome assembly GCF_011801365.1 of Paracoccus sp. AK26. Classification (NCBI taxonomy): domain Bacteria; kingdom Pseudomonadati; phylum Pseudomonadota; class Alphaproteobacteria; order Rhodobacterales; family Paracoccaceae; genus Paracoccus; species Paracoccus sp. AK26. The sequence goes on along the minus strand of NZ_CP041043.1, from coordinate 111,879 downwards.
ACGACCTGCGCCCCTTCCTGATCGGCCGCGACGCCACCGATGTCGAGGCGCTGCACGACGCGCTGCAATGGCGGGTCCATTATGTCGCGCGGGGCGGCATCGCCTCGTTCGCGATATCGGCGGTCGATATCGCGCTGTGGGATCTGCGCGGGTTGCGCGACGGGCTGCCCCTGTGGCGCATGGCCGGCGGGGCGTCGGACCGCAGCCGCGCCTATCGCGGCGCCATCGACCTGAACTTTTCGCTGGAACGGCTTTTGTCGAACGTGCGCGGCTTCATCGACGAGGGCTACCGGGCCGTCAAGATCAAGGTCGGCCAGCCCGACATGCGCGACGACTTCATCCGGGCCGAGGCGGTGCGCGACCTTCTGGGACCGGATCGCGGCTTCATGGTGGATGCCAACTATGGCTGGTCGGTGGACCAGGCCATCGCGGCGGGCAAGACCTTCGCCGGCATGGACGTGCTGTGGTTCGAGGAGCCGACGATCCCCGACGATTATGACGGCTATGCCCGCATCTTCGAGGCGACGGGCGTGCCCCTGGCCATGGGCGAGAACCTGCACACGATCCACGAATTCGAATATGCCGTCGCGCGGTCGCGCTGCGCCTATCTGCAGCCGGACGCGTCGAATTGCGGCGGCATCACCGGCTGGCTGCGCGCCGCAAGGCTGTGCGCCGAGCACGGCATCCCGGCCTGCTCGCACGGGATGCAGGAGCTGCATGTCAGCCTTGTGGGCGCGCAGCCCAACGCGGGCTGGGTCGAGGTGCATTCCTTCCCCATCGACCAGTACACCACCCGCCCGCTTGTGCTGGACGGGCTGCACTGCATCGCCCCTGACACGCCCGGCACGGGCGTGCAGTTCGACTGGGCGCGCCTGGCGCCCCATGCCATTCCTTCCTGAAAGGCCAGATCCATGACCCATCACGCCGCCTTTTACCGCGGAAACCACCAGTTCGTCGTCGAACCCGTCGCCGAGCGCCAGCCCGGCCCCGGCGAGGTCGCCGTGGACATCGCCTTTGTCGGGATCTGCGGGACCGACATGCATGTCTTCCATGGCAACATGGACGCCCGCGTCGGGCTGAACCGGATCATCGGGCACGAAACCTCGGGCCGGGTCGCCGCAATGGGCGAGGGGGTCGAGGGCCTGTCGGTCGGGGACAAGGTGGTGGTCCGCCCCCTGCATCATTGCGGCGATTGCCCGGCCTGCAGGGCGGGCAACAGCCACATCTGCCACAACCTCAAGTTCCTGGGCCTCGATACCGACGGCGCGATGCAAAGCCGCTGGATCGTTCCGGCCTTCACGCTGCACCGCCTGCCGCCGGACATGGCCCTGGACGTGGCGGCCATGGTCGAGCCGCTGGCGGTCGCTGTCCATGACGTGCGCCGCGCCCGCCTGGCGCGGGGCGAAACCGCGCTTGTGATCGGCGGCGGCCCCATCGGGATGCTGATCGCGATGGTGGCCCAGGCCGAGGGCGCGCGCGTCCTGTTGTCCGAGATCAACGAGAGCCGCATGGCGATGGCCGATGCCCTGGGCTTCGAGGGGCTGAACCCGCGCAACCTGGACGTGGCGCAGGCCGTGCTGGACCGCACGGGCGGCGCGGGCGCGGATGTCGTCTTCGAGGTTTCGGGCACGCAGCCGGGCGTCGACCTGATGACCGATGCCGCCGCCGCGCGCGGCCGGATCGTGATGGTCGCCATCCATGCCAAGAAGCCGCAGGTGGATCTGTTCCGCTTCTTCTGGCGCGAGATCGAGATGCTGGGCGCCCGCGTCTACGAGGCGCAGGATTACGACCGCGCCATCGCGATGATCGCCGAAGGCCTGCCGGTCGGGCGGCTGATCACCGACCGTCATCCGCTGTCGGGCGTGCAGGCGGCATTCGACGCGCTGAACGGCAATGCGACGGCCATGAAGTCGCTGATCCAGATCGGGGATGCGGCATGAGCATGTTCGACCTTTCGGGAAAGACCGCGCTTGTCACCGGCGCGCGACGCGGCATCGGCGCGGGCATGGCCCTTGCCCTGGCCGAGGCGGGTGCCGACATCATCGGCGCCTCGGCCAGCATGGAGGCGGATGGCGGCGAGGTCGGGGACAAGATCCGCGCCCTTGGCCGCAGCTTCGAGGGCCATGCCGTCGATTTTTCGGACCGCGCCGCGCTGAAGGCCTTTGCCGCCGCGATGGAGGCCCGCCCCATCGACATCCTGGTCAACAATGCCGGCACCATCAAGCGGATGCCCGCCGCCGATCACCCCGAGGACTGGTGGGACGAGGTGATCGAAACCAACCTGACCGCGCAGTTTCTTCTGACCCAGGCGGTGGGCCGGGGGATGCTGGCGCGCGGCCAGGGCGGCAAGGTGATCTTCACCGCCTCGCTTTTGACCTTCCAGGGGGGCATCAACGTCCCCGGATACGCCGCATCAAAGGGCGGGATCGGCCAGTTGACCATGGCATTCGCCAATGAATGGGCCGGGCTGGGCATCCAGGTGAACGCCATCGCGCCGGGTTATATCGCCACCGACAACACCCAGGCCCTTCGCGCCGATCCCGACCGTTCTGCATCCATCCTGGGGCGCATTCCCGCCGGCCGCTGGGGCACGCCCGCCGATTTCGCGGGGCCGGTCGTGTTCCTGGCCAGCCCGGCGTCAGACTATGTGTCGGGCACGATCCTGACGGTGGACGGCGGCTGGATGGGACGGTGAGGCCTCGCCCCCGCAAGGGGGCGGTGCCGCCCGGCCGGGCCTAGAGGCCCGAGCGGGTGACATCCAGCAATCCGGCCCGGCGAAGGGTCCTGACCGGATATTCGGGGCTTGCCATCAGCGGCAGGCTGAAATCCGGTTCCACCTGCCTCAGCGTCTCGATTGCGGCTGCCGCGCCCGCGACATCGCCGCGCTTGAAGCGAAGCGCGGCCAGGATGCGCAAGGCGGGGCGGCAGTCGGGCGCATGGGACAGCGCGATGGCCGCGCTTTCCTCGGCATCGGCAAGCCGCCCCAGCCGGATCTGGGCCACCGCCATGTGCAGGCGCCAGCGTGGCTGGCCCAAGGCCGCGATGGGGCCAAAGCCCACCCGCGCGACCGCCGCAAAGGCATCGCCGTCGCGGCCCGCATCGGTCAGCGCCTGCGACAGCGCAAGATGCGCCAGGTCATGGCCGGGCGCCATCCGGCAGGCCAGACGGGCAAGGTCCAAGGCGGCCGAGACCTCGCCCTTCCAGGACTTCATCAACGCGGCGATGGACAGCACGGTCGGGTCGCCCGGCGCCATGGCGCAGGCCTGTCGCGACAGATCCTCGCCCTCACCAAAAGCTTCGCGCATATCGGGGGCCTGCCGTTCGATAAGCAGCGTATAGCGCAGAAAGGCCCGCAACGCTTGGGGCACGGGACCGTCGAACCGCTTTAGCCGATGGTCCGCCGACAGAAGCCTCGAGCGGGTGAAGCTGAACAGATCCTCGTGGGGATACAGCGCCTCGGATCCGGGCATCAACTGGCGGGCGGCCTGGATCAGGGTCAGGGTGACGCAGGCGCTGACCCGGCGCAGGCTGGCTTCCAGGGGCGACAGGGAATAATGCTGCGCCCAAAGCTGGGCGCCGGTCTTGTGATTGCGCAGCACCATCAGCAGCAGCGCGCAATTGTCGGGCCGGGCCACGGCAAGCGATTCGATGCGCAGGCCGGTCAGGCAATCCGCCGCCTGGACCACCCGCGTCGGAAGAAGGGCGGCGGCGCGGGCCGAGGCTTCCTCCAGCACGCAGCCTGCCAGCAGTTGCGCCGAGGGCGAGTCGCCCTTGGGTTCGGTCAGGACCAGCAGCGGCACGTCGGGTTCGGGGGCGCGATCCTCCAGCGACAAACGCATGTCGCGCAGCCAGTCCTCGAACTCGGGGTCGCGGATATCAAGCCCTTCCGCGAACTCGACCGGCTGCCCAGTGGGGCCGGTCATCGGCCGCAGGTCGACCGCGACCGCCGCCGGATCCAGGCCGATCCAGCCGTTGCCCGCAAGCAGCCCGTCGCCCAGGGCCTGGCGAAGTTCCCGGATCGCCTGGCGCAGGCTTGCCGCGCCTTGGGCCGGAGGGCTTTGGCTCCACAGGCGATCCTGGACCTGGCTTCGCGGCATCCGCAGATCGGGGGCGGTGCCCAGCAGGGCCAGCATCCCGCAGGCCTTGCGCCCCGTCGGGGTTCGGTCATTCCCTTCGGGGCCGGTCAGGCGGACCGGCCCGATCAGGCGTAGTCGAAGACGCATGGATCAGCCCCGGCAGAAGCGGCTTGTTATGTTACCATAGGTAAACGAATCGAGAGTCGTCTTTTTTACCGAGTATCGGCGGGGGATCCATGTCGCTGGTGAACGCCCACAATGCACATAACGCGCATACTGCCCAAACCGCGCAAACCGCGCAAACCGCGCAAGCCGGATCCGGCGCCGCATCGGGGGTGGATGCCGCGACGCTGGCGCAAGCCCTGATCGTCGTGCGCGATGCCCTTGCCCCGATGGACAAGGTTAAGGTGGATGATCCGAAAGATCCCCAGCTTGATCATGCCGCACGCTTGCGGCGCATCGAGTTTCCCTTTGCCGTATCCGTCCTTCTGTCGGAACTAGGCGAAGGGCTGACAGTCACGGCAGGGCCGAAGGCTTTTGCCATCTCCGCCCCGAGGGGCGAGCTGGTCAGGATCACGCCCCCGACCCCGGACAACCTGAAGTCCGAGGCGCAGCTTGTGGCGGGCTATGCCGAATTGCGGGCCGAGCGGCTGAGCGAAGTGCTGGCACAGTCCCAGCATATCCATCCGTTCTTCTCGGCGGTTCTTCCCATGGCGCCGGCCTGGACGCCCAGCCTTGTCCTGCTGATCGCTGTGACCGAGAAACTGGCCACCGCGATGGTCCAGCGGGCCAAGCTGGGCTTCGGCCTGCCGCGGCCCCATGTGCTGTCGCCCGACATCCTGCCGATGATAGCCTGCCCCGGCCATTCCTCGTTTCCCAGCGGACATGCCGCCCAGGCCTTCGCCGTGGCCGGGGTTTTGTCGGCCCTGACGGGGAAGACCTCGCCCGCCATGGACAATCCCCTGGACCAGATGGCCGCGCGGATCGCCGTCAACCGCACGGTCGCGGGCCTGCATTACCCCTGCGACAGCGCCGCCGGCGCTGTTCTGGGCATTGCCGTCGCCCGCTGGGTGCTGGCCCGCGCAGGCGCTGCATCCGGGGCCGGTCAGGTCAGCCTGGACGCCAAGGAATGGGGCGGCGACGCGCCCGACGCCACCCGCGACTTCCACCTGCCGGCGCTTTGGAAGGCATGGGAGACCAAGCACCACCTGAAGCAGGGCGGGACGCTGCAGGTCACGAAGGCGCCCATGCTGGCCTCGCTTTGGACCGAAGTGACACGCGAATGGGGGGAAAGATGGGGCTGACATTCTCCAGGGAGACAGAAAAAGGTTCCTCCGGCTTCGACAACGAGGCCTGGCCCCTGCTTAATGAGCTGATCCCGACTGGGCCGACGATTCTGGAGGACCCGGATAGAAAGGCGATCGATGACGCCCTGGAAGCCCTGAACAAGGCGGCGTTCGGGTCATGAGCGACCGGCCGACCCTGCGGGACTTCGCCCCCGTCCGGGACAATCTTCCCCTGTTCGTTCCCCCGGCGGCGCTTGTCGGACCCGATGTCCCGCCTGCCGGGGAAACGGCTTTCCTGCACGCGGAGGCCCGGCCGTCAGACCCCGAAAAGGCGGCGGCGATCATCGCCGTGATCGACCATGCGATCCCCTTTGCGCATCCGTTGTTCACCACGGACAGCGGCCACAGCCGCTTTGCCTCGATCTGGCTGATGGAAGCCGCGGCGACCGAAAGGCGGGCGGACATCGCCTTCGGGCGGGAATTGCGCGGACCCGACATCGACGCCGTGCGGGTAGAGGGCGATCCGGGCGCGGCCTATCGGGCCTGCGGATTGGCGTGGCCCGGGCGCTGCATGTCGATGGCCCATGCCGACAGCCACGGCGCGGCCGTTGCCGCATTGGCGGGCGGGTTCCGGCCCATCGGTGACGCGGGCCGGCAGTTCCCCCTTCTGGGCGTGTCGCTGCCCCGAAGCGCCATGGCCGAGACCTCGGGAAGTTTGGCCGGGTTCTTCATCCAGAGCGCCCTGGTCTTCATCATCGCGCGCGCCAGGGCCCTTGCCAGGGAAATTTCGGCAGGTTCGGGAAAGCACAAGCCTGCGCTTGTGGTCAACCTGTCGCTGGGCGTCACCGCGGGGCCGCAGGACGGCAGCGGACCCTTGGCGCGCTTGCTGGACGACATCGGCAAGATGGCCTTCCCGGAACTGGGGGGCGTCCATTTCGTCCTTCCCACTGGGAACCACCGTCAGGATTGCCTGCGCGCACATCTGAAAAGCGGGGACAGGATCGGCTGGAACATCCCCCCCGCCGATCCCACGCCCAACGCCATCGAGATCTGGTCCGCGCCGTCAGAGCCCGTCCCGCGACTGGCAATCTCGACCCCCTCGGGCGCGCGGCTCGAGGTGCCGCTGACCACGTCGGGCGCGGGCTCCATCGCGGATGGGAACAACAGGCCGATCGGGCGTGTCGTGCTGCAGCGGCGGGGCGGGAATGGGGGGCGCATCTGCCAGACCGTGATCCTGCACCCGACCCTGCCGACCGGCCCGGACACTCCCTGGTCCCCGCCGGGCCTGTGGTGCCTGCACCTGGTAAGCGCAGGCAAATCCGGCTGCGACCTGGTGATCCATCGCGACGACCGCCTGCCGGGCTTCCGGACCCAGGGGCGGCAGTCCCGCCTGGTTGATCCGACCTATGCCCGCCGCACCGATGACGGACGCTGGCCCGGCGAGGATGAAGGTTCGCCGATGATCCGCCGCAACGGCACCGTCAGCGCCTATGCCCGAGGAACCCGTCCCATCCGGGTGGGTGCAGGCCTTGCCCGCCCCGCCGGGCGCATCAGCCCCTATTCCGGACTGCTGCCAGACGGCATTGCAGGGGATGTCGTCGCCCCTGCAGATGCCAGTCCGTCCCGAACCGGCATGATCGTCCCTTCGATCACCCCGGCAGGCCGCCAGAGGCTGAGCGGAACAAGCCTTGCCGCGCCGCAGGTGGCCCGCTGGCTTGCCGCCAGGCTGTCCGCCGGCGATGCCGTCCCCGGCCGCGGCGCGCTGCGCGACATGATAAAGGGCAGGGCCGAGGATGACACGCCCTTGCTGCCCTTGGACAGGCTGCCTTGGCGACCCGGTCTTTCACCGCGGGTCGAGGAAGATGGCTCCGGCACGCCACCGTCCGCGCCACTTCCTTCAGAATGACGCAGGATTTGCGGTGACCGGGGAAAGCATCCGGCAGCCGTCCGGCCGGCAGGAAACAAGCATTTGTGACCGTCAATCTTGCAGACGCGGGATCGCCGCGCCGTTTCGGCCCTTCGGCGTCCGGCGCCGGCATGGGGTCCAAGGCCCCGGGACGGCTTGCACTTTTGCGCTGCGGCGGCTTTCCTGCGCCCTCGGGCCGTGATCGTGCCCGGCGAAAGGAACGGGGACATGACGGGCCAGGACGATTTCCGCTCGGACACGGTGACGCGGCCGGATGCGGCCATGCGGGCGGCAATGGCTTCGGCCGAGGTGGGCGATGCGGTCTACGAGGATTGCCCGACCACCCGCAGGCTGGAGGCGATGGCGGCGGAACGCCTTGGCAAAGAGGCGGCGCTGTTCTTTCCCACCGGAACGCAGTCGAACCTGGCCGCGCTGATGGCTTATTGCGGTCGGGGGGACGAATACCTGGTCGGGCACACGGCCCATACCTTTCTGTACGAAGGGGGCGGCGCGGCGGTGCTGGGATCGATCCAGCCCCAGCCCTTGCCGAACGAGGCCGACGGCACCATCGCCCTGGCCGCCATCGAGGCCGCGATCAAGCCTGACGATTTCCACCATGCCAGAACCCGGCTTCTGACCCTTGAGAACACGTTCGGTGGCCTTGTGCTTGACCCAGACTATCTGGACGCCGCGACCGGGCTGGCGCGGCGCCACGGCCTGGCCACGCACCTGGACGGCGCGCGGCTGATGAATGCCGCGGTGGCCACAGGCTGCGCGCCCGACGCGCTTGTCGAGGGCTTCGATACCGTGTCCCTGTGCCTGTCCAAGGGGCTGGGCGCGCCCGTCGGATCGGTCCTGGCCGGGCCGGCGGATGTGATCGCCTCGGCCCGCAGGCTGCGCAAGATGCTGGGCGGCGGGATGCGGCAGACGGGCATCCTGGCTGCCGCCGCGATCCATGCGCTTGACCATAACGTCGCGCGGCTGGCGGATGACCATGCCCTTGCGGCGCGTCTTGCGGATGTGCTTGCGGCCTTTCCCGAACTCGGCTCGGGTCCGGCGCGGACCAACATGGTCTTCATGACCCCCGTCGGCACGGATGTCGACGGCTTCCGGCAGTTCCTGGCGGATCGCGGCATTGTCGTGGGCGGACGCTATGGCAGCCTGCGGTGGGTGACGCATCTTGATGTCGATGACGCCGCGGTCGATCGGGTGCAGGCGGCCTGCGAGGCCTATTTCTTGCACGCGCGGCGCAGCTAGGGCGCCAGCCTTCGTCTTCCCGGCATCCCGGCCGGGAAGCCCGCCGCGGGAAAAGGCCAAGGCGTCTGGAACACCCGGGGTCCTGGCCGGTTTCGCAAATCCTGCGGCGGAAGATGGGCGGCATCATGTCTTCGACCACCACGATGTCCTTGTCCGGCGCCCCTGCCGAGGTCTTCCTGCGCCATGTCGAGCAGTTCAGCTATCGCCGGAACAGGTCGGACCGGGCAAGGGCCCTGACCAACGTGACCTTCTTCGCGGGGGCGGGCTTTTCGAAGGCCTGGGATCCAAAGGCGCCCATCGGGTGCGAGCTGTTCACGCTGGACACCAAGCTGATCCGGGACGTGGCGGATGCGGGCAGCCTGGCGCGGATGTTCGGGCTGGACGCATCGGACAGGATCACGCCCGAGACGCTGAGGCAGATCGTCTATCAGCTGGACATGTATGACCGCTTTCCCGATGTGCGGCCGCGCTATCTTGACGAACAGAACCTGCGGATGTTCCGCGGCGCGCTGCGGGCCGCCGTGCTGGACCGCTATGACCGGGCGACGCGTCTGAACTATTTCGACGGGGCGGCGGGAAGGTTTCCCCTGGTGTCACCCTCGGCGCGCCAACGGGACATCATGGCCTTTTTCCGGCACCTGCGCCTCGGCTCCGTGCCAGAGGATCCGTGGGAAGGGGTGCGGACCCATTTCATCACCACGAACTATGACTATGTGATCGAAACGATCCTGGACAACCTGACCCCCGATGCCCCGCCGCTGTTCTTCCACACCTATCGCGGCTTCACCCCGGTGCAGATCGCGGGCGGCCCCGGCTTCGCGCCCGTCCACGAACACTGGCAGGTGCAGCACCTGCTGAAGATCAACGGCGGCTTCGAAATCCTGCGCCGGGGTCATGGCTATGTGCTGGATTACGGCAAGCGCGATGCCAGGGCGATCATGGCCGATCCGCCGGTGGTGACGCTGGCCTCGCGCGAACAGGATTACTCGGATCCCTATTTCGCGATGGTCTTTCCCAAGGTGGTCCGGCTGATGCGGGATTCGACGATCCTGGTGATCGTGGGATACAGCCTGCCTTCGGACGATGCGCTGATCCGGTTCTTCCTGCGCCAGTTCGCCGAGGAACCAGAGGACGGCCTTGGCAAGGTGATCTTCTATCTGGGGCCCGGCGATGCCGAGGAAAAGCGCCAGACCATCGCCGAGGTCTTTCCGGCGATGGAGCGGATGGAGGCCCCCCAGCTTGTCACCTATGATTCAGGCTTCGACCAGTTTGCGCAGGAATGCCTGGATCTTCTGGGCCGCCGCGGATGACGGCCCGGCGCCCGTCAAGCCCGGCCTGCGCGGCCTGCGCGGCCCTGATGCCGCTAGTCGTCCCGGCGGCCTTCCGGCTTGACGGGTGACATGATCGCTTCGTCCGCCTCGTCCGGGCCACCCTCCGTGCCGCCTTCGCCCGCCTCGATGATGCGGCCGTCGGCGGGGCTGAGATTGTCGGAAAGCTCCTCGGCCGGAAACTCCTCCAGGGGCTGGTCCTGGGCCTCGGGAAAGGCGTCCTCGACCGAGCCGTCGCCGCGTTTCATGCTGCCGGGCGAGCGCTTGCCATGCGGGTGGTCGATGTCATTGGGTCCGCCCGGACGTTCGTCCTGATGCGAGATCTGGTGAATCTGTTCGGGATCTTCCATGTCAGCCTCTTCGCCGTGAAGGGGGAAAACCATGCAGCCGGGAAATGGTTCCGGGGATGCCGCGGGGCGCGGGGACGACCCTGCGGTCCCCGCCCGGACCTAGGCCCGGACCCAAGGCGGGACCGGGCCTTGCCGGACCCCGGTCCGCCTGCCGGCCGTCAGTTGCTGCGGTGGAACCAGCGGATCTGGGTCGAGGCATTGGCCGGCGTCGGCGGGCCAGCAAGCGGCTTGCCCGTCGAGGAAATGGCCATGTATTCAAGCCCCGACCCATCGTTCAGCCAATCCGCCGCCCGCTGGCTGCACAACTGGACCGCCGCATCGACCACCAGGCGGAACCCGGCGGGCTTGCGCATCCGCCCCACGTCCTTGAAGCGGACGGGGATCATCACGTCGTCATAGCCGGTCATGAACATGAAGGGGATGTTCCTGGCCTTCAGCGCATCCGCAACGTTGAACCGCGCCCCATTCCCCAGGTTGATGTCGATGATCGCGCAGGTGGGCGTCTGGCCCGCGATCAGATCCAGGGCCTGATCCTCGTGCGCGACCGGCCCAAGCAGATCGGCCCCGGCCTTGCGCAGAACCTCCTCGATCCCGATGGCAAGATGGAAATCATCCTCGACCACCAGGACCTTCACCCCGTGCAGCCTTGCTTCGTTGGCCATGCTCATGATCCTCCTGCGATGACGCTATCGGGCGCCATCGCGTTTCTTCCAGATTGCCGTGGTGCCGCCAATGCGGCGGTCGAACAGAAAAGTCACAGGAACAACTTCACCAACCCCGAGCCTGCCACGACCCCCCTCGCTTGTCCCGCGGCTTGCGGGCAGCAGGCATGGCAGTTCCTGAAGCCTCCGCAACAACCGGCTGCGGCGCTTCATCTCGATCCTTGACTACGTCATGGATGAAACGGCGGGGGCGGGCTTATGTTCCACCAGTTGCTATTTGTTCACCCGCAGGCGGATCCGGCGATCCCTTTGAGGACAGTGCGTTCTGGCGGTCCGTCAGGTCCGCAACCAGTCCGGCGCAAGCTGGATCCCGGCGGCCTCGGCCAGCGGCAGGACGCGCTGCAATTCCGCCATCAGCCCTGCCTGCCGGGCCAGTCCCATCCGCACCCCCTTCTCGGGCCAGAAGGCGCGCACGGACAGCACGCCCTTGTCACGCTTCGCGTCAAGGCGGCCGATCAGCCGGTCGCCCTGCAGCACCGGGAACACGTAATAGCCAAAGCGCCGCTGCGGTTCGGGCACGAAGATCTCGATCCGGTAGTGGAAGCCGAACAGCCGTTCGGCCCGCGCCCGGTCGCGCAGCGCCGGGTCGAAGGGCGACAGCAGCCGCACCCGCTGCGAAGGCGCGGGCAGCGCGGCCAGCCCGTCCAGGATCTGCGGCGTCGAGACGCAAGGCCTGCGCGATCCGTCGGCCATCTCGACCTCGATGGCGATGATCCGGCGGGCGGCCAGGGCTTCGGCGCACCACCGCCTGGCCTCGTCGCGGGTCGCGATGTCGAAGAAGGCCGCCAGTTCGCCGCCGGTGGCAAAGCCAAGCCGGTCAAGGGCTGCGGACATGGCCCAGTCAACGACATCGGGCGCGGCCATCGATGCATCGCGATAGGGTGCCGGGATGACCCGTTCGGCCAGGTCATAGACCTTGCGGAACCCCACCCGATGGCTGATCGCCAGGCGGCCCGACCGCCACAGATATTCAAGCGCCGTCTTCGAGGGATGCCAGTCCCACCAGCCGCCCCCGCCGCGCGGCTCGTCCGGCGCCACCTCGGCGGCACTTGCGGGGCCGTGATCGGCGATCCGTTGCAGGATCGCCTGTGTCTCGCCTTCCCAGCCGGGGCGGCGGCAGGCGGGCCAGCGTTGCCGGATCCGCGCCTCGTCCCGGGCGAACTTCAACTGCCACATGGGATAGAACTGCATCGGCAGGACGGCGGCGTCATGGGTCCAATGCTCGAATGCGGCGCGGTGGCGGGAAACCAGATGGTCAAGCGCGCGGGGGCGGTAACGGGTCCGGCGCGACCACAGGATCAGGTCATGCGCCCGCGCCAGCGTGTTGACGCTGTCCACCTGGACAAATCCCAAGCCCCCCAGCACATCGCCCAGATCCGCGCCCGTGCAGGGACCGGAACCCTGTCGCAGCAGCAGGTGGCGATCCAGGAACAGCCGGCGGGCATCGGTGTTCATCAGCAGGGGCGGGCTCATCGCGCTACCTTAGCCGCCCGCAGCGAAACCGCAATCGGCCCGGATGGGCTGGCCTGCCATGATCCCGGCCGGCCCGGCGATCGCCAGGTGCAACCGAAGATTGTGCCGTCCAGGCGTGATTCGCCTTATGCCATTCCTTTTGCGCGCAGAGGCAACAAAGGCATGGACCTTGCGGCTGCGAATGATCTTGATCATTCTCAAGGTCGTGTCCCCTTGGCCCCACCCGCCAGGCCTGCCTCGCCACTGCCGCTGCGTAACCTGCCAAACCATTGCATTTTATTCACTTTACCGCCCATCACCCTTATGCGTATCAAGGGGCTGGTGGCCGACGCGGCCGCACGAGGACCATCTGGTGGACAATCTTTCTTCTGAGTTAGTGTTGTTGAATGCGGGCGAGGTGATCCAGGCATCGGTTTTTCGCCTTTCGGCCGGGTGGGACGCGGTCCTGTCGCTGCCCGAACATGCCTCGGCAGGCGACCTGGCCATCATCCGGGGGCTTCTGGTCCTGCCGGACCAAGCCGATGCAGGCGGTGCGGTCCGCGCCGCCGTCAATCGGGGCCAGGCGTTCCGGCTGTCGCTGCGCATCCAGGGGACCGAGGCCCGCGACAGCCCGGCCTCGGTCGCCGCCGTTCCCGTTCCGGGACCGGACGGGGCCGCGGCGGAATGGCTTTGCACCCTGTCCCGCGATGCGGACGAGGAATGGTCCGATCAGCAGGTCGCGGGGCTGGCGGAACGGCAGTCCTTTCTTCTGGCGCTGTCGGACGCGATCCGGGATCTGGGCGCGCCGCACGCCATCATGCACCACGCGGCCCGGACCCTTGGCCTGCGGCTTGACTGCGGCCGGGTGCGTTATGTCGATCTGGACCGGGCGCGGCTGACCTTTGCCGCCTCGGCCGAATGGGCCAATGCGGACCGGGGGATCGATGCTGTCGCAAACCGCTTTTCCCTCAACCTGGTCGGCCAGGCCCTGATCCAGGACATCATGCGCGGCGGTGTCGTGTGGATCGAGGATGTCGTCACCGATCCCCGGACCCGCGAAAATGCCGATTTCTTCCTGCAGTTCCAGGTTTCGTCCGGGCTGGTCGTGCCCCTGATCAAGGACGGCGTCCTGATCGCCGCCCTGACCGTTCACCATCCCGAGCCGCGCCATTGGTCGCGCCATGAGATCGATCTTGCACGCGAGGTTGCGGAACGGACCTGGTCGGCGGTCCAGCAGGCCAAGGCGGAACTGGAATTGCAGCAAACCCAGGCCGAACTTCGCCTAGCGCTTGAGGTGGCCGGGCTGGGGCATTGGCAGCTTGATCTTGAAACCTGCCAGCTTGACGCCTCGGACGAGATCAAGGCCCTGTTCGGCTACGACCCGGGCGTCGCCATGTCGCAGCAGATGATGGCGGATGCCCTTCACCCCGACGACCGCGACGATTTTCGCAAGGCCCTGGGCCAGGCGATAGCCGAAAGGTCGGGCTTTGACATCACCGGCCGGTGCCTGGCCGGGGGCCGGATCCGCTGGATTTCGCTGAAGGGCCGGTTCGATCCGGTCGACAACCACGCCGGACGGCTGGTGGGCGTCGGACGGGACATCACCTTCGACCGGGCCAGCGCTGAAGCCCGGCGCCTGGACGCCGAGCGTCTGCGCCTGATCATCGACAGTGCCAAGGATTATGCCATCCTGACCGCCGACGACGACGGGATCATCACAAGCTGGAACACCGGGGCCGAGCGCATCCTGGGCTTTTCCGAGGAAGAGGCCATCGGCCAGCACCTGCGGATCTTCTTTTCGGCCGAGGACAAGGCGGCCGGCCGCCCCGAGCACGAGATGGAAAAGGCCCGCCGCGAAGGCCGCGCCGAGGACTCCCGCTGGCACGCGCGCAAGGACGGATCGCTGTTCTGGGCCAGCGGCGAGATGGTCCCCGTCCAGGGCGAGGGGATCAGCGGCTTTCTGAAGATCTTCCGCGACCTGACCGAGCAGCGCCGGGCCGAGGACCGGACCCGCCTGCTGATCGCCGAGCTGAACCACCGCGTCAAGAACACCCTTGGCATCGTGCAGTCGATCACGCACCAGTCGCTGCGGGGAACGGAACTGGACCCGGCCGCCAGGCGCGCGCTTGACGGCCGCCTTCAGGCGCTTTCGGCTTCCCATGACCTGCTGACACGGTCCCACTGGGAAGGCGCGTCCTTGGCGGATGTGGCGCAGGCCGCCCTGGCATCCGTGCAATCGACCGCGCGCGCCGATGTCGCCCTGTCGGGCGGGCAGGTGTCGCTCAGGCCCAAGGCCGCGGTCTCGCTGGGACTGGCGATCCATGAGCTTGCGGCCAATGCCGCAAGCCACGGCGCCTTCCGCGATCCCGCCGGACGGGTCGAGCTGTCTTGGGCCGCCACCGACGGAACCCTGTCCTTCCTTTGGCGCGAACAGACGCGGCTTGCGGTGGCACGGGAACAAAGGCGCGGGTTCGGCACGCGGTTTCTGGAAGATGCCGTGCCCTACGAACTGGGGGGATCCGCCCGGCTGGCCCTGTCGCCGGATGGCGTCGAATACCGGGCCGAGATCCCCTTGCAAGGAAACGCGGCATGAACGAAGGCCAGGATTTCCTGCGGGCACTGGTCGTCGAGGACGAAGCCTTGATCGCCATGCATCTGGGCGGCCTTCTCGAGGAGATGGGCCTGGACGTGGTCGGTCCCTTCGCCAGGGCCGAACTGGCCTTGGACAGGCTGCAGCACATGGCCCCGGATGTGGCCGTGCTGGACGTGAACCTGGGAAGCGGCGGCACCAGCTTTCCCGTCGCCCGCGCCCTGATCGGTGCGGGCGTGCCCTTTGTGTTCCTGACCGGCTATGGCCAGGCGGGGGTCAGGGACGAGTTTCCGGGCGTCCCGGTCCTGACCAAGCCCGTGAACGAGATCGAATTGGGCCTGATGATCACGAAGCTTCTTCAGGCGGCAGCCTCGGATGGGGCTTCTGACGGGGCTCCTGAAGGGCCGGCCGACGGAAAGGTGATGCGGTAGCAGGTTCCCGCGGCGGTGCTGCGGGTCATCCGGCCCTCGATCTGCTGGACGAAGGCCTCGACGATCTTCATGCCGGAACTGCGGGTGACGCCGTCGGATATGCCGATGCCGTCATCGCCCACGCGCAGCTCCGCCTCGCCACTGCCGGCGGACAGGCAGATCGAGATCGTGCCGCGCCGGTCATCGGGAAAGGCGTATTTCACGGCATTGGTGACAAGCTCGACCACCACCAGGGCCAGCGATGTGGCCGTGTCGGCCCCCACCATCACGCCGTCCTGTGTCCTGAGGTCCAGCGAGATGTCCCGCTCGGCCGGGACAAGGGCGGGGCTGCGGCAAACCTGTTGCAGCAATTCGCCAAGATCCATCTGGTGGGCATTCGCCGCTTGGTACAGCACGTCATGGACATCCGCGATGGCCGCGACACGGGCTTTCAGTTCGTTCCCGTCCAGGCCGCCTTCGCGCCGCATCTGGATGCCGATCATGCTGTCGACAAGGGCCAGGTTGTTCTTCACTCGGTGGTTCAACTCGCGCATGAAGCGTTGATGCTGTTCGGCCTTGCGTTCGGCTTCCTGGCGAAGCCTTGCCTGTTCCTCATGCGCGCTGCGTTCCTTCAGGCTGCGCCGCACGAAGCCGCCAAGCACGAAGGAAAACAGCCCGCCCGCCGACAGCAGGATCCAGACCGGCACGGAACGCCAGAACCAGGACCACAGGATCAGGTCGCGCGCGATGCCGAACTGCGCGTAGATCGGAAGGTCATCGGTCTTGGAAAAGGCGTAAAGCCGCGTGGTCCCGTCCGTCACGGCCGTGGCGCTGTAATGGCCGGTGTTGCCTTGCGCCATTGCCAGCCGCGCCGGCGACGACGGGTCTAGGAACATCGGCCGTGTCGGCACGTGCCGGACCAGCAGCTTGCCGTCGTCGCGCAAAAGGGACGCGGATTCGCCGTCCCGCCGGGCAACGCTTCGCAGAAAGCCGCGGATCGCCTCGATGCTGACCGCCGACACGATGGCGCCCTGGAACGATCCGTGGCGGAACGGCTTGACCACGATCAGCGCATCCTGGCCCTGCGGCTGCAGCGTGATGCGGTCCAGGATCAGCGTGCCGCCTGCCCTGACCCCGTCCAGGTAATCGCGCCGCGAGGCGGTGCTGGACACGGGAAAGGCCCGGCTGGACGCCATCCAGGTGCCGTCAAGGCCGATCACCGCCAGGCCCAGCGTCATGCCCTGCCCCCCCTCGATCCGGGCCAGGAAGTCGTGGAACGCCCTGCTGGTCAGATAATCCGGGTCAGGCTGGGCATCGACATGGGCCAGGGCCGCGTCGTGAAGGACGGTCTGGGTCTGGACCAGGCGCTGCGTGTACTGGCGGACCAGGGCCACGTTTTCATGGGCCTGATCGATGGCGCGCTGCCGTTCGTCCAGGTAGGTGATCGTGCCCCACAAGACGCTGCCCAGCAGCGGAAGCAGCAGGCTTCCGATGCGCAGGATCGTGATGCTTTTCGCCTGGTGCAATGTCCGGTCCCGCAGCTTTCCGGTGGAAGAACAGTTTTCTACGCCTGATCTCGGCTCCGTAGCCGCACAGCCATATCACCACAAGATGACCTGTCTGCAAAGACATGTTGCTTTTTGTGAAGCCGCCACCGCCTGCGTTGAACGGCGCCTCCCTCGGCCTCCGTCGCGGTTGTCCGCACCGCCGCAATCCCCGATGCCGGCGACGGGCTGGAACATTCGTCCGCCTTTCCTGTTGGGATCAGTCCGCGGGGGGCATCGTCCGGATCCCGGCATGGCTTTGGCCTGCCGCCTGAACCTTTCCCCGTTCTGAAATCCGATCAGCCCCGGGGCAATCCGCACCTGGGCCTTCCAAGGAGATCGCCATGAAGACCCTTTTCCTTTCCGCAGCCGTCGGTCTTGCCAGCCTGGGCACAGCATGGGCACAGGACATGACCGCGCAGGACTTCGTCACCCAGGCGGCCAGCGGCGGCCTGTTCGAGGTCCAGTCGAGCGAACTTGCCCTGCAAAGCGCCCAGGACACCGAGATCCAGGAATTCGCCAACCAGATGATCACGGATCACACGACCAACAACCAGGAGCTGATGGCCATCGCCCAGGCCGAGAACCTGTCGATGCCGGCCGAACTGGGCAGCCCCCATGCCGAGATGATGCAGGCCCTGCAAAGCGCCGAGGGCGAGGCCTTCGATTCAGCCTATGTCCAGAATCAGGTCGTGGCCCATGAAACGGCGGTGACGCTGTATCAGACCTATGCGGAAGGCGGCGACAACGAGGCGCTGATGGCCTATGCCGAGAAAAGCCTGCCTGTCCTGCAGCAGCATCTGGAACATGCCCAGAGCCTGACCGGGCAGTAACGCGCTGGCACCAAGGGCTGCCTGTCCCACGGCGTAGGCGGCCTTTCCGATCCGCGCGATGCCGCGCAATGCTCTTGAACCCGGGGGCCTGCCTTCGCAAAGGGGCGCAGGGCCCACAGGCGACGGGACGGCTGACAGATGCAGGGGCCAATGCCATGACCAGGGTGGACATGTTCGAACGATATCCGGCCGATCCCTTGCGCCTTGCAGTGATGGTCATGCTGGCCGCGGCGTCGGTCCTTGCCATGACGGGCGAGCTTGGCCGGGTCCTGCCCCCGCATGGGCTTTGGGATTTCGGCGCCTTTGTGGCGTCGGGGCGGGCGGCGGCGGAAGGGCTGGATCCCTATGGCATCTATCCCCTGACCCCCCATGTGGTCCTGCCGGGCTTCGAATCCTGGAACCCGAACCTGAACCCGCCGATCTCGGCGCTGCTGTTCCAGCTTTTCGACCTGGCCGAGCCGCAGGCGTCGCTGCGGGTCTGGCTGTGGATATCTGTCGCCTGCTACCTGGCCACTGTGGTCCTGCTGGTGCGCCGCTACGGGCAGGGAATCGAGGGGCTGCTGATCGCGGTCTGGGCCTTCGGGCTGGCCGGGTTCTGGGACACCCTGTTCCTGGGCCAGATCTATCTGCCGCTGCTTCTGATGGCGGTGGGGGCCTGGCTGCTTCTGGAACGGCAGGAACTTCTGTGGTCGGGCATCCTGATCGGCCTTGTTGTTGCGATGAAGCCGAACTTCCTTGTCTGGCCGGTGCTGCTGTTCCTGTCTGGCCATCGCCGGCCCGCCCTTGTCAGCCTTGCCGTGGCCGCGGCGGTCAGCCTGATTCCCGCGGTGGTCCTGGGGCCGGGGGTTTACCGGCAGTGGTTAAGCCTCGTCGCCTCGGACGGCGAACGGGCCTTTTTCCTGACAAATGCCTCCCTGTCGGGGCTTGCCGCGCGCGCAGGCATTCCCGCAGCGGGCACGGCCCTGGGGGCGGCGCTTCTTCTGGGACTTGCGGCCTGGGCCTTTCGCCGCCGTCCCGCCGTCATGGCGGCCAGCAGCGCCGCACTGGTGGCCTCGGTCCTGGCCTCGCCGCTGGGCTGGATCCATTACACGCTTTTCCTGCTGCCGGTCCTGCTGCACCATTGGGACCGGCGGGCGATGTGGGTCGTGGGCGGCCTTCTGGTCGTGCCGGTGCCCTTTGTCATCGACCAATTCGCGGCGGGCAGCGGGGCGCAGCTGACCATCGGTTCGGTTTACGGCTGGGCCGTCCTGCTTTGCATAGTGGTGGTCATGCTTCCCAGGGGCGACAGGTCAAGGCGGGCATCCCTGGCCACGTGAAGGCGCCAGAACTCTGTCTCGGCGGCCAGAACGAAGCGTTCGGCAAGGGCCGCGGCATAAACCTCGCGCAGGCCATTGGTGGTCCACCGCTCGATCGGGGCCTTCGGCTCCATCACGATCCTTGCATCGGCCAGGAAGTCGTCGGGCGGCATGTGGTGGCGCGCATCGACCGTGCGGCCCCAATGGTGCCAGGTGCTGCCGCCCTGGGTCGGGGCAAGCCCCAGCCCGGCGGTGAAGGGGCCGACAAAATCCAGCACAAGGACGCGGCCCGGCGCGTCAAGCCGCGCCAGGACCGCAGCACCGTCCCGCAGGCTGTCGTCATAGCGCCGGAAGGCGGGATACTGGCCTTCGTTCCAAAGCCGCACAAGCCTGATCCCTTGGTAGTTGGGCAGCGACAAGGGCACCCCCTGCCGCGCCAGCCCAAGCCCGCCATGCAGGCCAAGCACGACCGAGAAATGCACAAGCGGCGGTGCCAGGAAGGCCAGCAACAGCAGCGGCACCCCCCGTTGCAGGGGATGGGCAGCGCGCAGGCTGGCCTCGGCCGCGACAGCGGCGCCTGCGCCCAGCGTCAGGATGCCGACGATCTGGAAGTTCTGCTCGATCAGCAGGATGCCGGTCACAAGGCAGCAGACCAGGAACAGGACATCGCGGAGGCTTCGCCTTGCCCACAGCAGCAAGGCGGCGAAGATTGCATAGATGCAGATCTCGGGCAGGTTTCGCTGCAACTCGGTCACAAGCGCGCGCGGGCCGGGAAAGTCGCCGCTGACCTCGCTGGCCAGGCGAAGGTCGGCAAGATAGCCTGCGGTGCCGCCCCAGACCGCCTCGATCCCCAAGCCCGCCGCCGCCGTCAGCGCCAGGGCCGAGGCCGCCCAGCTCCATTGCCGGCGGTCCGACAGCATGAAGATCAGGAAGGCGATGCAGACAAGCCCGTAGCTGATCTTGAGGTAAAGCATCAGAAGCGTCAGCAGCGCGGCGCAGGCGGCATCTGCGGCCCCCTGCCCACGCCGGGGGCGCAGGGGCGGCAGATACATGACCAGCAGCAGCCCAAGGGCCGCCCAGCCAATGCGGTTGTAGAACATGGCGAAGGACAGATCCGCGATCCCCTCGCCGGGGTTCATCGGCACCGCGACGATCAGCAGAAGATAAAGCGCCAGGGGCAGGCCAAGTGCCGGGCGCATCCGGGTTGCAATCACATGCGAGGCGATCATCGCAAAGCCCAGCGTCGTCAGCCCCATGCCCAGCGGCATCGCCGCCCCCAGGCTGCCCCCCAGGGCCAGGCCGAGGGCGGGGATGTAATAGGCGATCGGTCCCAGCGAGGACCGGAAATCCACATTCGGCACCTGGCCCGTCTGGATGCGGTAGGCGCCTTCCAGGAAGATGAACAGGTCGTTGACATATTTGGTGGTCACGGTCTGGCCCGGAAGGGCCAGGACCAGGCCGATCAGCAGGCCGGACAGCAGGATGATCCGGCCCTGCGGCATGGCCGCCAGCCGGTGCAGCGGGCCTGTCGGGCCATGAGCCTTGGCTTGGGCCTGGGTTTGGTGCTGGGCCTTGGCGGGCATCACGGCCTCGGCTCCTTCCGCATGTGGATCGTCCAGTCGTCCGTCTTCAGGACCGGGACGAAATGGCCGTCGATGAAGGACCCGTAGATCCCCCGAAGCTGGAGGCTGTTGATCCCGATCCTGGGCTCCATGATCGTGTCCACGTCGCGGTAAAGCTGCGCCGGCGGCAGGTGGTGTTCCGCGCTGACATTGCGGTTCCAGTGCAGCCAGGCATTGTCACCCCTTGGCGGCGGAAGGCCAAGCCCGGCCGGGAAGGGGTTCACGAAGTCCAGCGTGGCGACCCGGCCGATATCGGGGCCAAGGCGCTGCAGGGCCTGCCCGCCCGAAGCGAAGCTGCCGACGTAAAGGCGCGAAAAGCCGTGGTCGCCTGCGGACCACAGCCGGGTATATCGGACATCGCGAAACCCGGGCAGCCCCAGCGGCGTCCCGGCATTGGCCGTGGCCAGGGCGCCGTGCAGCACCAGGGCCGAGGCGTGATACAGCGTCGGCGGCAGGGTGAATGCCAGAAGCAGCAGGGGCGTCGCCGCTGACAGGGTTCCCGCACTGCCCACAAGACGCTGCGCCGCAACCGCCGATCCGGCATAAAGCGTGATGACCCCCCAGTTATGGGCATTCTGGCTGACGATCAGCAGCCCTGCCGCCACGCAGCCGGCATAGAAGACCGCATCCCGCAGCGACCTTTCCTGCCACAGCGCCAGGCCTGCGATCAGGGCGAAGACGGCGAGGTCGGCGAAGTTGCGCAAGGTGACGTTGATCAGCGCGCCCGTTCCCCGCCCGCCGCTGATCCGGGCCGTTTCCATCAGGTCGGCCAGGTGGCTGGCGGTGCCGCGCCAGAAAAGCTCGGCCACGGCAGCCGCCGCCAGGACCGCGGCCAGCGCCAGCGCCGCCCGGCGCCGCTGGCCCGGGATGACGGCCAGGAAGACCAGGAAGGCAAGCGCGACGGCGCCATAGGTCAGCTTGCTGTATAGCTGAAGCAGCGTCAGCGCCGCCGCGCACAGCACGTCACGCGCTTCCTGCCACGGCCTGGGGACCAGGGGCGGCAGATACATGATGACCAGCAAGCCAAGCGCCGCCCAGCCGATCCGGTTGTAGAACATGGCGAAGGACAGGGCGCCGATCCGGTCGCCCAGGTTGATCGGCACCGCAAGCAGCAGGATCAGGAAGGCCCCGACCGGCACTGCCAGAAGCGGATGCAGGCGCGATCCCAGAACATGGGCCGCAAGAAGCGTGAAGACCAGGATCACCAGGGCCATGCCCACGGGAAGCGCCCCGCCAAGGCTTCCGGTGATCCAGTAACCGGCGGCCGGGATCAGATAGACCAGCGGCCCAAGCGCGGTGTGGAAATCCCGGTTCGGCACCTGCCCCCGGCTGATGCGATGCGCGCCATCAAGGAAGATCAGCACGTCATTGGCAAAGGCGCTTGTGATCGTGCGGCCGGGCGCGCCCAGGATGAGGGCGCAGGACAGCCCGATCAGGGCGATCAGGACGGGTGCGGTGGCTTGCCGCATCATGGCCGGGCAGCCGGCGCGCGGCGATGGATCTGCCAGAACTCGGTTTGCCGGATCAGCGTGAAGTTGCCTTCCACGAAGGGCATGTAAAGCGCGCGGACGGGGTCGGACCCGCCCGCGCGGACAAGGACGACCTCGGCATCGGCGAACAGGGCCTCGGGCGCGGGATGGTCCGTGGGGCCCAGCGTGTTCAGCCACCGCATCACGGGCATGAAGCCCTTGGCCGGGCGCAGGCCCAGGGCGGCCGAGAAGGGATCGGCCGCGCCCAGAACGGCAAGGCTTTCGGGCTGCGGGTCAAGGGCCGACAAGGCGCGGATGCCCTCCTCGACCGTGCCAAGATACCGGTTCGCGCCGCCGAAGTCGCCGCCGGTCCAAATGTCGGCAAGCCGCACCCCCTCCATCCCTGGAAGGGGCAGGGGACGCCCGGCGCCCGTCACGGCTGCCGTGACATGCAGCCCCAGGGCGATCCCGTTGTGCAGGATCGTCGGCAGCATCATCACCAGGACCAGCAGCGTGGCGCCCGCGCTGTTTCCCAGGATGGGCGGGCGGGGGCCATCGCCTTCCCGCAGGATACGACCGGCCGCGACGATCGCGGCGGCGTGCAGGGCAAGGATGCCCCAACGCTGTTCGTTGTGGTTGATGATCCAGAAGCCGCCGAGGGCGCAAAGGATGAAGAACAGCGCGTATCGAAGGCTCCACCGCCGCCACAGGGAAATGCCCGCGATCAGGCCCAGAAGGACGTAGTCGGTGAAGCTGACAAGGGCGTGGTCGATGATGTCGCCCCAGCTTCCCCGAAGAAGCCCCCCTGCGCCCCAGGCCGTCGTGGTGGCTTGCAGATATCCGGGCAGGCCGCCCCAGATCAGCGCCGTGACAAGCGTGCCCAAGGCTGCGCCCAGCAGCGCAAGCGCCGCCCACCCCCGCTGGCGCCGGTCGCACAGGATGAAGGCCAGGACCGCCACCGCCGCCAGTCCATAGGTCAGCCGGACATGGATCATCGCGAAAGCCAGGACCGCCGCAGCCGCCGCATCGCGCCTGTCCTTGCCCGACTGCAGCGGGGGCAGGACCATCGCCAGCAGCAGGGCAAGCGCCACCCAGCCGATCCGGTTGTGGAACTGGGCAAAGGACAGCGCGGTCATCGGCTCGCCCAGGTTCATTGGCGCGGCAAGCACAAGAACCAGAAAGGCGGCCGACAGCAGGGCCAGCACCGGATCCAGGCGCGAGGTCAGGACATGGGCCATGACCGGCGCAAGGAGGACCAGCACGACCCCCACCGCCACCGGCAAGGCCGCGCCCCATCCGCCCAGCCATGCACCGAGCGCGGGCAGGTAATGGACCAGCGGCCCCTGCGCGGTGATGAAGTCGCGCCCCGGCACCTGCCCCGACAGGACGCGGTTCGCCCCGTCCAGGATGTAGAACAGCTCGTCAAGCCCGCGCGTGGCCACCGTCCGCCCCGGCAGGACTAGCAGCAGGGCCGCCAGGACGGCCATGCCGATGATCAACCTGCCGGGACGGGAAAGGATCCCTTCCACAGCGGCGCTGCGGCTGGCCAGGGGCTGCGCCATGTCAGAGCTTGAGCTTCTTGAAGATCGGCTCGGGGATGGCGCCGATCACCGACATCACCCCGCGCCAGACGGGGCGGACATAGATCACGTCGCGGCCGCGCTTGCCTTCGGCTGCGGCAAGGATCGCGGCGCCCACCTCGGCGGGTTCCGCGGTCAGCAGGCCGGGCAGCTTCATGCCTGCCGTCATCCGCGTCCGGACAAAGCCCGGCTTGACGGTGACCACGCGCAGGCCGCTGGGGGCCAGACGGTTCCGCAGGCCCGACAGGAAGGCCGTGAACCCGGCCTTTGCAGCGCCATAGACATAGTTCGTGCCGCGCCCCCGATCGCCCGCCACCGAACTGACCCCGACGATGGAACCCGAGCCGCGCGCCAGGAAGCGGTTCGCGAAATGCCCCAGCAACAGGGACGGCCCCTCGAAATTGGTGCGGAACACCATGGCGGCATGGTCGAACTCGACCTGCGCGCGTTCCTGGTCGCCCATCTCGCCCACCACGCAGACCACCGTGTCCGGCAGGACCGGCAGGCTGTCCACGAAGCCCGGCATGGCGTCGCTGTGCAGGATGTCAAGCGCATGGACCTGGACGCCTGCGCCGGTGCGCGTGGCGATGTCGTCGGCATTGCGTTGGGCCGATTGGACGTTGCGGGCGGCCAGAAGCACCTGCCACCCCGCCTCGGCATAGGCCATAGCCGTCGCGCGCCCGATATCCGAGGTGGCGCCGATCAGCAGCATCGTCTTGCGGTTCTCTGTCATATGCCAAGCCTGCTTGAAAGATGAGAGGCCATGTGGCCGGGGGCGCCAATGGCGCTGCGAAGGTCGTTGAAGCGTCCCAGGGCAGGATAGCCCGCCTCGAAGGTCTGGCGGGACTGCCTTGCATCCTTTGCCAGATAAAGCCGTCCCCCGGCCGCGACGACGATCCGGTCGATCTGGTCCAGAAGGGCAAAGGTTTCGTCCGTGACGCGCAGATCAAGCGCCAGCGTATATCCCGGCATGGGAAAGGACATCAGGCTGCCCCCCGCCCCCATCTTCTTGAGCACCGCCAGGAACGAGGCCTTGCCCGACCGGGTGATGCGGTCCAGGATCTCGGCCAGGGCCGCATGGGCGGTGGCGGGCGGCACCACGCATTGATGCTGCAGAAAGCCCCGGCGGCCATAGATCCGGTTCCACCGGTCCACCCCGTCCAGCGGGAAGAAATAGGGATGCCAGTGGGTCAGGAAGGGCTTGTCGCCGTTTCGGGCGCCGCGCCGGAAGTAAAGTTCGTTGAAGGCCGCGACCGAGGCCTTGTTCAAGGTCATGGAGGGCAGGTCGAAGGGAACGCCCAGCCGGCCGGGGCTGGCCAGGGGCAGCAGCGGGGCGTCGGGGCGTTCGGACGACACCTCTTGCCGGGTGGCATGCTCGCCCGCGAAGATCAGCGACCGCCCCAGCCCCGCGCCCCGCGCCACGCAGTCGATCCAGGCCACGGAATAGGTGGCAGCGTCGCTGTCATCCAGGGCCTTCAGCGCGCCGGCAAGATCCTTGGCGACGATCGTGCGTTGCCGGATCCAGCCGGTCTCGACGGGCTTCATGCGGAAGGTCGCCTCGGTGATGATGCCTGTCAGTCCCATGCCGCCGACAGTGGCGCGGAACAGGTCGGCATTCTCGGACGGCCCGCAGGCGACCGCCTGCCCGGATGGCAGGACAAGGGTCAGTTGTTCCAGATGATCGCCGAAGCTGCCGTCGCGGTGGTGGTTCTTGCCGTGGACATCGGCCGCGATCATCCCGCCCACGGTGACCAGCTTCGTCCCCGGCACGACGGGCGGAAAGAAGCCGCGCGGCAGGAAGGCCGCCAGGATGTCGGACAGCAGCACGCCCGCCTCGACCGTCAGGCGCCCGCTTTGCGGATCGAAGGCCTTCATCCGGTCAAGCCCAAGCGCGCCAAGCGTCCGCCTTGTTCCGATGGCCGCGTCCCCGTAGGCCCGCCCGTTGCCGCGCGCGATGATGCCGCGGCTTGACGCCACAAGGCCGGGCACCGCAAGGGGGTCGCCCAGGCCAAGGGCTTCGCTTTCGAAACGCGGATACCTTCCCCAACCCTCCAGCAGCATCAGGCGGCAGCTGCCTGGAAGACGAAGCGGCGATCAAGCGCGAATTTCGCGGCATAGCCGATGGCAAGCCCGATTGCCCCGCCCGCGTATTTGGCAAGGTCGGTCTGCCAGATCATCCAGAACGCGATCTCGAACCCCCAGAACACCATGGTCGTCAGCACGCTGAAGGCGGCGTACAACGTCACCTTGCGGGCCTCGTCGCCGTGGCTGGTATAGCCGTCATAGAAGACCCATTTCTTGTCCAGCACATATTTGACCGCAAAACCTGCCGCCGTGCCTGCCAGGATGGACAGGCCCAGCGGCGCCAAGCGGATAACGGCTTCCTGCGTCGCAAAGTTCACCAGCGTCGAGACGATCGCGAAAAGGACATAGCGAATGGCGATGGTCATCCGACACTGCTCCACCGAAAGAACCGCGGTCCTGCGCAGGCCGCGCTGCTTGCCACCATGGATCACGCCCCTGCGAACATCACCAGACCGATCAGGGCACCGCAGATCATGCTGGCCCTGTCCCGCGTCGCGAAAGCCACCGGATCGTCATCCATGACCCTACGATGCGCAAGCATCAGCATCCGCGCAATCCAGTAGGTCAGGATCGGTGCCGCCAGCCACAGGATCTGCGGCGTGCTGTAGAGCAGCGTCATGCTTTCGTTCGAAACATAAAGGATGAACACGGTCACCGCGTTGAAGCCGGACGCGGCCGCCAGCATCATCACCAGGTCTGCGTCGGTGTTGCGGTAGCCGCGGCTGCTGCTGTCGGGCAGATGGGCATCCAGCCGCGCGGCCAGTTCGACGAACCGCTTGATCAGCGCCAGCGACAGGAACAGCGCCATCGAAAAGGCCAGAAGCCAGGCTGACACGGCCACGCCCAGCACCACCGCGCCGCCGATGACGCGCAAGGTGTACAGGCCTGCAAGCGACAGGACATCAAGCAGCGCCTTGCGCTTCAGCAAGAAGGAATAGGTGGTGGTCAGCACGCAATAGATCACCAGGATGCCCAGGAACGGCAACGAGATGGCGGCCGCCAGACCCATCGACAGGGCCAGCAGGACCGGCATCGCCACAAGCGCCTGCGCCAGCGGGATCGTGCCCTTGGCCAGGGGGCGGTTGCATTTCGTCCGGTGCTTCCGGTCATCCTGCAGATCGACAAGGTCGTTCAGGATATAGACGCTGGACGCGCAGAGCGAAAACGCGACGAAGGCCAGGAAGACCTGCAGAAAGGCCACCAGCTCGAAGGCATGGGCGGTGATCAGCGGCACGAACAGCAGGGCGTTCTTGGAATACTGGTGGGTGCGCGCCAGCTTGGCCCAGCTGCGCCAGGTGGGCCTTTCCCAGGACAGCACCTCGACATCGCGATGCGCCCGTTTCAGATCCTGGTTCACGCGCCCGGATGTGCGGATCGCGATGGCCTTGCCGGCCTTGTCCCAGACCCGCAGATCCGCCGCGTCGTTGCCGATATAGTCGAAGCCGCCTTCGCCAAAGGCCGCGACCAGCTTCTGCGCCTTGACCCTGCCGCCGCAATTCGTTTCGGCATTGGACGCGAACCAGCCCGCGAACAGGCCCAGGTGGTCCGCGACGGCCTTGACCAGCCGTTCATGGCTGGCCGATGCCAGGTAGACCTGCCGCCCCTGCGCGCGCGCCGCCCGGATGTAATCCAGCACCACGGGATCATAGGGCAGGGTGGACGGATCGAAATCGGCGTTCTCTGCCAGCTTGTGCTTCAGTGCAGCCTTGCCGCCGGCCAGGGCGCCGACCATGCCGACCAGCGACAGGGGCTGCCGGCCCAGTTCGGCGAAGGCCGTCTCGATCAGCAGGTCCGACCGGATCAGCGTCCCGTCCAGGTCGACGGCCAGCGGCCGCCCCGTGGCGGGCTGTTCCTGCCGCCGGGCAATGGCCAGGGCGCGACCGCCCGGATCGTTCAGATGGCGGCGGTGATCCTCGTCGTGCCGAGCCCGGGGATGGCCTGGAAACAGCGCAACAGATTCGTGTTTGGTATCCGTTACTTTCATCTTGCTCGCTTCTGTTCGGGCGCATCGTCTGGGGACGGTGGGCATGTGCTGCGGCGCGGACCCCGCCAGTCAGGGGCCGCCGGATGTCATCACCTTCGTCGCGGGGCCCATCCGGCCCGCCGGTCGCGGGCAGAAGGCTGCGGTGGTTGCGAACGACCCGTGCAAGCCCGTTCACTGGGTTGGGTCGCCATCTCGCGCTCCTTCTTCAGGCGGGGCAATGAAAGGGTTGTTCCGCTCCCGGCCAAGGCCTGCGCATCCGTCTGCGCGCCGGATCGCGCCGTTCCAGGGAAGGGGCAGCACGCAGACCCTTGGTCAGGGCGTCGGGGGCGGGAATGCTCATTGCCTGTCTCTTGTTGTGGAACCGCCTCGCAAGAGACCCGTCCCTGGCCGATCACGCAGGATGAACCGCCAGGGGGGGCATCTGTTCCACCGGCCGCATGGAACAAAGGTTAATCGCCCTGCGCGGGTGGCGGGATCCGGCCCGCCCGGGGCGATGGAACACGTCCCGCAGCAGGTTGTTGGGTTTGCAGCGGCAGGAGGATCAATCAGCCATGACCCGTGTGACATTCAGCATCGACGATCTGGGCCCGTTCGACGGGTCGATCAGATACGGAAACCTGACCGAGGGCGAGATCGCCTTCACCGCCATCCCCGTCCGCGCGACCCAGTTCACCGGGGCCAGGACCATCAGGATCGCGCCCGAGGATGGCCCCGCGTTCGAGGCAACGGTGGTCAGGATCACGACCGACGGCGGCTATCGCCAGCAGTTCGACGACAGCATGACAGGCTATGTCGCCTTCCGCACCGGCTAGGGCGGCGCGTCGCCCCCGCCGGCCAGGGGCCTGCCGGTCCTGATCCGGCACGCCCGCCCGCGGGTCGTCATCGCGGCTCGGCCATCAGCCCCTTCACAAGGGCAAAGCTTGCGCCCAGCAGGACGATGGCGAAGGGAAATCCGGTCGATACCGCCATCGCCTGCAGCGCGGCCAGCCCGCCGCCCAGCAGCAGGGCGATCGCGATCAGCCCCTCGACGGTGGCCCAGAACACGCGCTGCGGGGTCGGCGCGTTCATCTTGCCGCCCGCGCTGATCGTGTCGATGACCAGCGACCCGGAATCCGACGAGGTGACGAAGAACACGATGACCAGCACGATCCCCACCAGCGACGTGATCCCCGTCAGCGGCAGATGGGCCAGCATCTCGAACAGCTGCAGTTCAAGCGCGGCGTCCTGGACCGAGACCAGCCCCTGGTTCACCACCTGGCTGATCGCCGTGCCCCCAAGCGCCGTCATCCACAGGGTCGAGACCAGCGAGGGGATCAGCAGCACCGCGATCAGGAACTCGCGCACGGTGCGGCCGCGGCTGACGCGGGCGATGAACATGCCCACGAAGGGCGACCAGCTGATCCACCAGGCCCAGTAGAAGGCGGTCCAGCCCTGGCGGAAGTTGTCGTCGTCGCGGCCGACCGGGTTCGACAGCGCCGGCAGGTACTGGGCATAGGCCTGCAGGTTCTTGAAGAAGCCCGTGGCGATCTGCATCGTCGGGCCTGCGGCGATCACGAAGAACAGCAGCAGGACCGCAAGGCCCATGTTGATCTCGGACAGACGCTTGACGCCCTTGTCCATCCCGGCGACGACCGATGCGGTGGCGATCCCGGTGATGATGATGATCAGGAAGATCATCGCGCCGGTGGTGGCGGGCAGCCCGAACAGGAAGTTCAGCCCCGCGCTTGCCTGCTGCGCGCCCAGCCCAAGCGAGGTGGACAGCCCGAAGATCGTCGCGAAGACGGCCAGGATGTCGACCACATGGCCCGGCCAGCCCCAGACCCGTTCCCCGAAGATCGGGTACAGGATCGACCGCAGGGTCATCGGCAGGCCCTTGTTGAACGAGAACAGCGCCAAGGACAGCGCGACGATGGCATAGATCGACCAGGGATGCAGCGCCCAGTGGAAGATCGTGGCGGCCATGGCCAGCCGGCGCGCACCTTCCGCATCGCCCGGCACCCCGTCCAGGGGCGCCCAGTCCGTCCGCGCCCCGTCCGGTCCCGTGACCGGCCCGTCGAAGGCGGCGGTGTAGTTGCCCAAGGGCTCGGACACGCCATAGAACATCAGCCCGATGCCCATGCCGGCCGCGAACAGCATCGAGAACCAGGACAGATAACTGTAGTCGGGCGTCGCATCCGGCCCGCCCAGCCTGATGCGGCCAAGCGGCAGAACGATCAGCGCCAGGCACAGCAGCACGAACAGGTTGCCCACCACGATGAAGAACCAGTCGAGGTTCGCCGTCAGGAAATCCCGCAAGCCCGCGAACAGCGGATCCAGCGTGTTCTGGAACATCAGCGTCAAGAGGGTGAAGGCGACCACCCCCAGGGCCGAGATGCTGAAGACGATGTTGTGGATATCAAGCTCGAACACGAACCGGCGTCGATAGTTGATGTTGTCCTGGCCCACCTCGTAATCCGTCTGGATCACCTGGGTCGCGCCCTCGGGGGCGGGAATGGCATCGGGCGTCTGCGGGTCGAGGGGGACGGCTTGATCGGGCAAATGCGGGTCCTTTTCCGTGTCGCATGGCTTCTGCCGGAAAAAGGATGCGGGAACGGCCCACAGGTCATGATGCGCAGGCTGCTCTCGGTCCCGTTACCGGCGGCGATTGTGAAGCCAAACACCCCGGGGCGCTGAAAGTTCAGCCCGGATGGCGCGGAAAGGCCATTCTTGCAGTCCCGCCACGCAAAAGACCCCGCAAAAGCGGGGTCTTGGGCAGGGGCTGGACCCCGGTTCAGATGTCGTTGCCGAGCTTGCCCTTGACGGTGCCCGTCACGTCCTGCGCGGAACCCTTGGTCTTCTGGGCCTTGCCCTCGGCCTGCAGGGACTGGTCGTCGGTCATCTTGCCGATGCTGTCCTTCACGCTGCCCGCCGTCTTGTTCGCCGCCGCTTTCAGCTTGTCGGTCATCTCGCCCATTTCGGTGCTCCTTCGTTTGTCAGGTTTCGCAGGACCAACGCGGTCCGGGGGCGGCCGTTCCGCCAGTGGGCGGCGGCCCGCGGGAACGTGATCGCAGCGTGACGGGCAGGCGGGAACAAGGCCCGGCAAAACCCACGGCCGCATATTCCGATTGACTTGCCGCGAAATCCGACAAAAAGACTTGGGTGGACCGGCAGTGCCTGTCCCCGATCCCGCCTTCCTCAAGGAAATGACCATGTCGCTGCGCCGTCGATTCCCGCTGGTCCTGTGCCTGCTTCTCGCCCCTGTCCTGGCCGGCCCGGCCGAGGTCGTGACCACCTATGCGGATATTGCGCTTGCGACCTATGGGGACAGCCTGTCCACGGCCCAGGCCCTGCGACGGGCGGTGGGCGACCTGGTGGCCGATCCCTCGCCCGAAACCCTGGCCGCCGCGCGCCAGGCCTGGACGGCCGCGCGCGTTCCCTATCAGCAGTCCGAGGTGTTCCGCTTCGGCAACCCCATCGTCGACGACTGGGAAGGGCGGGTGAACGCCTGGCCGCTGGACGAGGGGCTGATCGACTATGTGGCCGAAGGCACCCCCTCGACCGAGGATAACGAGCTGGCGCAGTTGAACGTGATCGCCAACCCCGTCCTTGAACTGGGATCCGAGACGCTGGATGCGGCGACCATCACCCCCGACACCATCCGCGCGCTGCACGAGGCAGGCGGGATCGAGGCCAATGTCGCCTCGGGCTATCACGCGATCGAGTTCCTGCTGTGGGGGCAGGATCTGAACGGAACGGGGCCGGGCGCGGGAAGCCGCCCCCATACGGATTTCTTGGCGGGCGCGGGCTGCACCAACGGCAATTGCGACCGCCGCGCCCAATACCTTGTCGCCGCGACCGATCTGCTGGTGTCCGACCTGCGGGAAATGACCGGCAACTGGGAAACGGACGGCCCCGCCCGCGCGGCGGTCACGGCCGATCCGCAGGCCGGGCTGCGCGCCATGCTGACCGGGATGGGCAGCCTGTCCTATGGCGAGCAGGCCGGAGAGCGGATGAAGCTGGGCCTGATGCTGAACGACCCCGAGGAAGAGCATGACTGCTTCTCGGACCAGACCCATCTCAGCCACTACCATGACGGGCTTGGCATCCAGAACGTCTATCTGGGCCGCTATGTGCGGGTGGATGGCAGCGAAGTCGCGGGCCCGTCCCTGTCGGGCCTGGTGGCCGAGGCCGATGCCGGCTTGGATCAGGCACTGCAGGCCGATCTTGCCGCCACGATGGTGGCGCTGACCGCGCTGCGCGACAAGGCCGAAGCGGGGATGGCCTATGACCAGATGCTGGCGCCGGGCGACCAGGAAGGCGCGGCGGTCATCCAGGCAGGCGTGGACGGACTGGCGAAACAGGCGAAATCCATCGAACGCGCGGTCGCGGCCCTTGGCCTGGACGGCATCGCCTTCGAAGGGTCCGACAGCCTCGACGATCCGAACGCGGTCTTCCAGTAAGGCGGTCCTGCGGTGGCGCGCGTCCTGATCGGGATGGCTGTGGCCCTGGCGGCCAGCCTTGGCGCGGCCGTCGCGCCGGGCCTGTCCGACACCCCCTCCGATGCGCTGCGGGCGGTACCGGTGGCGCCCGGCCCGGCCACGGCCACGGACTGGCAGGCGGAACCCCATCTGCCCATCATCCCCCGCACAAGGGCCGAGGCCGCGCGCATCGCCGCAGTGCTGGCGCCGCCTGCCGATTTCACCCGTCCCGAACCCTTCGAGGACAAGCCCGCCGGGGCCGCCACGGCGCGTTTCGTCCCGAACGCGGATGCCTTTTCGCATTTCCCGCCCAACCTGCCCCGCGCGCGCGAGATGGATTTCAAGCTGGGCAACGCCATCTTCCGCAAGCTCTGGGTCGGCGCGCCATCCTCGACCAGGGGCAGCGACGGGCTGGGGCCGCTTTACAACGCCCGCGCCTGCCAGAACTGCCACATCAAGGACGGGCGCGGGCATCTGCCACAGGGGCCGGACGACAGCCGCGTTTCCGCCTTCCTGCGCCTGTCGGTCCCCGGCGGACCTGCCCGGCCCGAGATCCCGGACTATATCGCCACCAGCCCCGATCCGGTCTATGGTGCGCAGTTGCAGGATCTGGCCCTGGCGGGTTTCCTGGCCGAGGCGCGGATGGGCGTCGCCTGGGCCGAGGAACCCGTGACCCTGGCCGACGGCACGGTCGTCACACTGCGCCGCCCGTCCTTTGCGGTGGAAGACCCCGCGCATGGCGCGCCGCATCCAGACCTGCAGATCTCGGCCCGCGTCGCCCCGCAGATGATCGGGCTTGGCCTGCTCGAGGCGGTGCCGGTGGCAGACATCCTGGCCCTGGCCGATGCCGACGACCGGGACGGGGATGGCATATCCGGCAGGCCGCAGATCGTCTGGTCCAGCGAATTCGACCGCCCGATGCTGGGCCGCTTCGGCCACAAGGCCGGCAACGCGACGATCCGCGAACAATCGGCAAGCGCCTTTCTGGGTGACATGGGCCTGTCGAACCCGCTGTTCCCCTTTCCCTTCGGCGAATGCAGCGAAGCGCAGGCCGCCTGCCGCGCCGCACCGGCCGGGCAGGAACCGGACGTCCGCGAGGGGCTGGAGGTGGACGGCCTGGGCCTGGACCTGGTGACCTTCTACAGCCGCAACCTGGCGGTGCCGGCCCGGCGCGACCTGGATGATCTGCAGGTCCTGCGGGGCAAGAAGATCGCGCATGACATCGGCTGCACCAGTTGCCACAATCCCAAGTTCGTGACGCATCGGCTGGACGGCCGGCCCGAACAAAGCTTCCAGCTGATCTGGCCCCATTCCGACATGCTGCTGCACGACATGGGCGAGGGGCTGGCCGACAACCGGCCCGAAAGCCGCGCGACGGGGCGCGAATGGCGCACCGCGCCCTTGTGGGGCATCTCGCTGAACGGCACCGTCACGGGCGTCGAAAGCTACCTGCACGACGGCCGCGCCCGTTCCCTGATCGAGGCGATCCTGTGGCATGGGGGCGAAGCCCAGCCCGCCCGGGACGCGGTCGTCGCCCTGCCCACCCCTGACCGAAAGGCGTTGATCGCATGGCTCCGATCGCTTTGACCCGCTTGGCGGCCCTTGCAGCCGTTGCGGCGCTGCTGGGGACGCCCGCGACGGCGGACTTGGCCGAGGCCGTGGATCAGGTCATCACGCCCGCCTATGCCGGGCTGGCCGATGCCGCGGCAGACCTGGACGCCGCCGCCCGGCAGGACTGCGCCCCCGCGGCGATGCGGTCGCCGTTCCAGCAGGCCTGGGACGCCTGGGCGCGGATCGATTTCCAGCGCCTCGGCCCCGTCGAGGAACAGGGGCGGTCGCTTGCAATCGCCTTCTGGCCCGATCCGAAATCGTCGGGCCTGCGGGCGCAGCAGGCGCTTGTCGCGGGCGATCCGCAGGTGATTGCGGATCCCGCCCGCCTTGCCCAGGTCTCGGTCGCGGCGCGCGAGCTTTCGGGGCTGGAACGGCTGCTATACCCCTCGGCCCTGACGGGCGCCGAGGACAGGCTTTGCGCCTTGCGTCGGGCCACGGCGGCGGATCTGGCGCGGATGACGGCCGAGATCGCTGCCGAATGGCCGGCCCACGCGGCGCTGCTGACGACGCCTGGGGACGCGAACACCAGCTACCTGACCACGGACGAGGCGCGGCAGGCGCTGTTCACGCAACTGGTGACGGGGCTGGCATCATTGTCCGACGGGCGGCTTGGCCGGCCACTGGGGACGTTCCAGAAGCCCCGGCCGGAACGGGCCGAGGCGGTGGCGTCCGGCCGCAGCCTGCGCAACATCCGCCTGTCGCTGGAAGGTTTGCGGGATCTGGCCCTGGCGCTGCATCCCGACGCGCCGCTGACCCAGGCCGCCTTCAACCGCGCGCTGGCGCTGGCCCAGGACCTGGAAGACCCGGTCCTGGCAGGGGTGGCCACGCCGCAGGGACGGCTGAAGGTCGAGATCCTCCAGCAGGCGGTGCAATCCGCCCAGGCGGCCGTCGAGACCGAGATCGGGGCGGCGCTTGGCGTCTCGACCGGGTTCAACGCAAAGGATGGTGACTGATGGCCAACCGGCGCATGGTGATCAAGGGGCTGGCGGCGGCGGCGATCCTGCCCCGCCGGGGCTGGGCTGCGGCAGGATCGCCCGCTTGCGTCGCCGCGGCGCGCGCGCCGGACGACAGCCACGCGCTTTACGGGATCGACCCCGGCGGCGGGCTGGTCTTCGCGGTCCCGCTGCCCGGTCGCGGCCATGCCGCAGCCGCCCATCCCGGCCGGGCCGAGGCCGTGGCCTTTGCCCGCCGCCCTGGCCTGTTCGCCTTGGTGCTGGACTGCCGGACGGGCGCGGTCCTGCACCGCCTTGCGCCGCCGCCGGGCCTGCAGTTCAACGGCCACGGCGCTTTTTCGCCCGATGGCCGGCTTCTCTACACCTCCGAGGTGGTGGCACAGGGTTCGGCGGGCCGGATCGGCATCTGGGACGCCGCGCAGGACTATGCCCGGCTGGGCCAGATGGACAGCCACGGCATCGGCCCGCACGAAGTGCGAACCCGCGCGGACGGGGCGATCATCCTGGCCAATGGCGGGATCGAGACCGACCCGCTGGACCGCACGCCCCTGAACCTGGGCCGGATGCGCCCGAACCTTGCCGTCCTGTCGCCGTCGGGCGGGCTTCTGTCCCTGACCGAACTGGATCCGGGCCTGCACCAGAACTCGATCAGGCACCTGGCGCTGCTGCGGGACGGTGTTGCCTTTGCCATGCAATGGCAGGGCGACCCGGCCGAGACGGTCCCGCTGCTGGGCATCCTTGGGTCCGCGCTGACCCTGGCCATCCCGCCCGAGGATCAGGCCGCGGCCATGCGCGGCTATGCGGGATCGATCGCGGCCAATGGGGGGCTGATCGCCGTGACCTCGCCCCGCGGCGGGGTGGCGATGATCCATGACGAAGGGGGCGCCCACCGCGCCACCCTGCGCCGCGCCGACATCTGCGGCGTGGCCCCCGCAGCCGACGCCCCCTTCACCTTCACCGATGGCGGCGGCGCGATCTGGTCTGCCGATGAAGCCGGCCTGCGCCTGCGCGCCCGCCACGACCTGGCCTGGGACAACCATCTGGTCCGCATCGGCTAGGCGCCAGCCTTTCCGGTCAGGCGGAAAGCATCGGGTGCTGGCCAGAGACGGGGGCCGGTGAAGTCGCGCCGCGCTGCCGGCGGCGCCGCGCCACGAGATGCAGATCGGCAACAGGAAGCCGTGAAAGACCAGCAAGATCGACTTGCCGCGGCGGGTTCTTTTTCCCCTTCCACGATTGTTGACTATAATTGTAAAGAATCAGCGCCGACCGACGAGGCCGGACTTGGCGCGTCTTCTTCAACCTCAGGATGGACCAATGCATCGCCCCGCAAGCCGTTACTTCGTCAGACATGTTCCGCAGTTGCTTCTGGGCGTCTCGATGGCCGCGCTTGGTCCGGCCCTGGCCCTGGCCCAACCGGTTGCCGATCCGGCCCAGCCCACGGTCCTGGCGCCGATCACGCTGGACGCGGCAGACCTGCGCACCGGGACCATCGACGCGCCCGCCGCGCCCTATGCAGGCGGCCAGGTGTCGACCCAGGTCCGGCTTGGCGCGCTTGGGAACCGCGACGCGCAATCGGCACCGTTCCGCGTCACGGGCTTTACCGAGGCCCTGATCCAGGACCAGCAGGCGATCAGCCTTGGCGATCTGGTATCGAACGACCCTTCGATCCGCCAGGACGCCCCCACCTTCAGCGAGCGCGATTCCTTCTTCATCCGCGGCTTTTCCGTCACCAACCTTGACACGTTGTTCGACGGGCTGCCCTATCTGGCCAATCCCCGCCGCAGCGCGCTTGAAGGCATCGCGCAGGTCGATGTCCTGATGGGACCGACCGCCCTTGCCAATGGCGGGGTCGGTCGCGTCGGCGGGACGATCAACCTGGTGCCCAAGCGGGCGGGCGATCAGGCCCTGACGCAACTGACCACCAGCATCCTGTCGGATTCGCAGGTGTGGACGCATCTGGACGTGGGGCGGCGCTTCGGCACCGGCGGGGAATGGGGCCTGCGCGCCAACGGGTCCTGGCGGGCGGGCGACAGCGCGCTTGACAACAACAGCGTCGAGGTCGGCGTGGCGACGCTGGGGCTGGACTACCGCGGCGACCGGCTGCGCGCCTCGCTTGACGCGAGCCTGTCCGACCAGAACCTCGACGCGCCGACCTCGCTGTTCAACGCAGCCCTGCCAGGCATCGACATCCCCGATGCGCCCGACGGCAAGGTGAACACCGCCAATCCCTTCGAATACCACGACAGCAGCCATCGCATGATCGCGGGGCGGCTGGAATACGACATCCGCCCAGACACGACGATCTACGCTGCTGCGGGGGCCAGCCGGTACCGCGAGGATTTCCTGACCTCGAACTATGTGATCCAGGATGCGGATGGCGATGCGCTGAACACCTTCGGCTATAACCCGCAGCAGATCCAGGGCTTCTCGGGCGAGGTGGGGCTGCGGTCCCAGTTCATGACGGGCAGCGTCGGCCATGCGCTCAGCCTGTCGGCGGCGCGTTCGGTGAACGAGAACGACCGGGGCCGCTTCAACCCGCGCCTTCTGGTCTTCCCGGAAAACCCCACCAACATCTACGACCCGGTCTATCTGCCGGACGGTTCGGTGGACACGACCGGCCTTCCCCGGTCCGGCGACTTGATCCCCTTCGCCGATCTGACAGCGACCAGCATTGCCGTGTCCGACACGCTGTCCTTTGACCAGGACCGGCTGCAACTGACCATCGGCGGGCGCTACCAGACCATCCGGTCGCGCGGCTTCAACACCCGCCCCGGCATCCCCGAGGCCCCGGTGGGCGAGCGGAACTATCTTTACGAGGACGAGGCCTTCACCCCCGCCGTCGCCGCGTCCTACCGGATCACGGACGGATTGTCGGTCTACGCCAACTATGTCGAGGCGCTGACCGAGGGGCAGATCGCGCCGACCGCCGCCGTGAACGCGGGCGAGATCTTCCCCGCCACCGTCAACCGGCAGCGCGAGGTCGGGCTGAAATACGACACCGGCACCGTGGCCCTGGGCGCGGCCTTGTTCGAGATCCGCCAGCCGAACGGCATCACCGATCCGGCCACGAACGTCTTTTCGGTCGGGGGCCAGCAGCGCAACCGGGGGCTGGAGCTGTCGGTCGCGGGCGAGCCGATGGAGGGCTTGCGCCTGCTGGGCGGCGTGACCTTTCTGGACGCCACGCTGGTTCGCACCCAGGATGGCGCGTTCGACGGCAAGGACGCCCCCGGCATTCCCGACACGGCGGTCAGCCTTTACGCCGAATACGACACGCCCGGGATCCGCGACCTGACGCTGACCGGCCGCCTGATGCATGGCGGATCGACCTGGTACGACCAGGCCAACACCCAGAAGGTGGACGGCTGGACCCGGCTCGACTTGGGGGTGCGCTATGCGGTGGCACGGGCCGACGGCCGGGACATCCAGCTCCGCGCCCAGGTCGAGAACGTCCTGGACGAGAACTATTGGGCGACGTCGGCGCGGGGCTTCCTGTCCACGGGCGCGCCGCGCACCTATTCGGTCTCGGCGTCGATCAGGTTCTAGCGCAAGGACAGCACAAGGCCGGGCGCGGATCGCCCCGTCCGGCCGTTCCACCGGGGCAGCAAGCCCGCCATTCGAAGGACAAGCCATGACGACATCCCGTGCCCATGCGGCCACCGGCCATGCCAGCCGCTATCTGCAGCAGCTTTGCAAGCATTGGAGCCACCGCTTCGCGGTAGAGTTCGACGACCGTTCCGGGCGCATCGCATTCGGCGACGGCCAGGTCGTGACCCTGTCGGCCAGCGAGGCCGGGCTGGACGTCCAGATCGCCGACGCCACGGCCGAGGGGCTGGACCGGCTGGAGGGGGTGGTGGCCGACCACCTGCAGCGCTTCGCCTTCCGCGAGGAACTGGTCTTCGACTGGAAACGCGACGGCGCCGGGCAGGCGACCGGCTAGTCGATGATGACCACCGGGCGGCCGCGAAGATGCTCGACATGGATGGGGGTGTCGAACAGCGCGGACAGGCCGGCGC
Organism: Paracoccus sp. AK26; assembly: GCF_011801365.1. NCBI lineage: Bacteria > Pseudomonadati > Pseudomonadota > Alphaproteobacteria > Rhodobacterales > Paracoccaceae > Paracoccus > Paracoccus sp. AK26. The sequence continues at coordinate 73,056 of NZ_CP041043.1, read as the reverse complement.
CGGTCAGCGTCTCGGACGGGGGGCCGGACCGGAACAGGCGGCCCGCCTTCAGGCAGATCACCCAGTCGGCATGGCGCACGGCCATCGCCAGGTCGTGCATCACCACCACGATCGCGCGGCCCGTGCCGGGACGCGACAGCTCGACCAGCCGGGCCATGATGTCGGACGCATAGCGCGGATCAAGGGCGGACAGCGGTTCGTCCAGCAGCATCCAGGGCGTGGATTGGGCGTGGTTCATGGCGATGAAGGCCCGCTGCCTCTGCCCGCCCGACAGGGTATCGAGGCGGCGGTCCAGCAGGTCGTCCAGATCCAGGTCCCGCATCGCCTGCGCGACGATGCGGCGGTCCGTGTCGTTGGGACGGCCCCTGTGGTGGGGCCAGCGGCCAAAGGCCACAAGGTCGGCCACCGTCAGACGGGGCAGGGCAGGCGTCACCTGCGGCAGCAACGCCAGCATCCTGGCGCGGTCCGTCGCCCGCGCCGCCGTGATGTCGGCGCCGTCGATGCTGACCTGGCCGGATGTCGGCCGGGTCAGGCCCGACAGGCAGTAAAGCAGGCTGGACTTGCCCGCGCCGTTGGGGCCGATCACCGCCGTCAGGCCTTGCGGCGGGATCCGGGCGCTGATGTCGTGGAGGATCGTCTTGCCGTCGATGGCCAGGCCAAGGTTCGTTACCCGTATCATGCCGTCCGCCTTTTAAGGACCATCACCAGAAACACCAGCCCACCCAGGGATTCGACAATGGCGGGCAGGGTGGATTGCAGGCCCAGCAGCCTTTCGAACAGGAACTGCCCGACGATCAGGATCAGCGCGCCCGTCAGCGCCGCCCCAGGGATCAGCACCGCGTGGCGCCAGTGCGGCAGCGCGGCCGCCGCAAGGCTTGCGGCCAGAAGGCCCAGGAAGGTCACCGGCCCCGCCACGGCGGTCGAGGTCGCGACCAGCATCGCCACCACCGCAAGCGCCGCCATCGTCAGCCGCTCGTGATCGACCCCCAGCGACCGCGCGCCGTCCCGGCCCAGAAGCACGACGTCCAGCACGGGCGAAAGGCGCCAGGCCAGAAGCAGGGCCAGGATCAGGATGGGCGCCGCAAAGGCCACCTGGACCGGGTCAACCGAATTGAAGCTGGCGAAGGTGGCGGCCTGGGCCAGGGCGAACTCGGTCGGGTCAAGCAGCCGCTGCACGAAGCCTGTCAGGCCGCGCATCAGCACGCCCAGGATCACCCCGGTCAGGACCAGCCGGGTCATGTCCGACGATCCGGCCCGCAGCACGCTGGCGAACAGGGCGATAGCGACGGCGCACAGGCACAGGATCTCCACCAGGAACTTCGGGAAGGCGGGAAGGGCGGCATAGCCCACGCCGCCAAGGCCAAGCACCAGCAGGGTCTGGATCAGCACGAACAGCGAATCGAAGCCGACGATGCCGGGGGTCAGCAGGCGGTTCGCGGTGATGGTCTGGAAGATCACCGTGGCCGCACCGACCGAGGCGCCCACCATGGCAAGCGCGGCCAGCCTTGTCGCGCGCAGCGACAGGATGAAGCCGTAGGGGCCTTGCAGCCCCCAGGCCAGATAGACGGCCGCGGCGCCCGCGCAGGCCGCGGCGAGGATTAGCAGGGACCGGTCAGCCATGGCGGCGCGGCGCCTTGCCGGGGGCATAAAGCAGCCACAGGAACAGGACCGCCCCCGCGACGGCGAAAATCGTGCCCGCCGGTATCTCGTAGGGCCAGCGGATGACGCGGCCAAGGACATCGGACGCCAGCACCGCCCCGCCGCCCGCCGCCGCGATCATCGGCAGATTGGCGCGCAGGTTGTCGCCCCGCCAGCGGGACACGAGGTTGGGAACGATCAGCCCCACGAAAGGCAGCACCCCCACCGTGACCACCACCGCCGCAACGATCACCGCCACCACGACCAGCCCCGACAAAAGCGTCCCGCGATAGTCGAGGCCAAGGCTCCGGGCGCGGTCCTCGCCCAGGCTCAGCATCGTGATCCGGTCGGCGATGGCATAAAGCAGCGCCGCAAGCCCCGCGATCAGCCACAGCAGCTCATAGCGGCCCTGCAGGATGCCCGAGAACTCTCCCAGTTGCCAACTGGACAGAAGCTGCATCAGGTCGGTCGTCCAGCCGATCCAGGTGACGGCCGATCCCAGGATGCCGCCATAGACCAGCCCCACCAGCGGCAGCAGGATCGGATCCTCGCGCGGGATGTGCCGCGCCAGCAGCAGAAAGCCCGCCGTCCCTGCAAGCGCCGCGACCGAGGCCACGATCATCTTGCCCAGCAGCGGCGTGCCGGGCGCGATCAGCGTCACCGCCAGCAGACCCGCCATCGCGGATTCGGGGGTGCCGGTCAGGCCGGGCTCGACCAGGCGGTTCTGCACCGCCATCTGCACCACGGCCCCGGCAAGCGCCAGTCCCGCGCCCGCCAGAAGCGCCGCGGCCGTGCGCGGCATCCTGCTGGCCAGGAACAGCTGCCCCCCGTCGGCCCCCGACAGATCGCCCGCGCCGATCCCGAGGCTTGCCGCCACGAGAACCCCAAGTGCCAGCCCCGCGGCGGTCCATCCCCTCATCAGGCGCCGGCATCCGCGAAGGATTGGCGCAGCTGTTCCAGGGTCAGCATCAGCGACTGGACCCCGCCCGCGGCCAGATACATGGCCGCGCCGTCCAGATACAGGATCTGGCCGGCCTTTCCGGCCTTGGTGCCCGCGACAAGGGGATTGTCCAGCGTCGCCGCGGCCGCTTCGCCGCCCTGGCCGATGGCCGCGCCCCGGTCGATCACCAGCAGCCAGTCCGGGTCGGCCTTGGCCAGGAACTCGAAGGACACAGCTTCGCCGTGATTGCCTTCGCGAAGATCGGGAACCGCCTGGGGCAGGTCCAGCCGGTCGTGCAGCCAGCCAAAGCGCGACCCGGCGCCATAGGCCGAAATCTTGGTGCCGCTGACCAGCAGGATCAGGGCGTTCCCCTTGCCCCCCACCGCCGTCCGCGTTTCATCAAGCGCCGCATCAAGGTCGTCCTTCAGGTCCCGTGCCTGTTCGGCGCGGTCGAAGATGGCGCCATAGGCGTCCAGCCGGGCCTTGGCTTCCTCGACAAGATCCTCGGCCCCGACCGTCATGTCCAGCGTCGGCGCGATCCGCGACAGCGCCGCCACCTGCGGCTGCGACCGGCCGCCCGCGACGATCAGGTCCGGGGCCATGACGGCCAGGGCCTCGAAATCCGGCTCGAACAGGGTGCCGACGGTGGGCACGCCCTCAACGGCTTTGGCAAGATAGGCGGGAGGCGTCATGTCGGGACGACCCGCCACCGGCACGCCAAGCGCGGCCAGGCTGTCGAGTGCCGCCAAATCCAGGGCCACGACGGTTTCCGGCGCGACCGGCGCCGCAACCTCGCCGACTGCCGTCCGGACCGTTACGGTTTCGGTCACGATGTCCGCCAAGGCGCTTGCCGGAACGGCCAGGGCAAGGGCAAGTATCAGGTTCTTCACGACGCTGCCTTTCAAGATGCGGGCACGGCGCTGACGACAAGCCTCGCCGCCGGCCGGGATTGGCAAGTAAAAGACTCGGGAAATGCGGGAATGCAAGGGGGTGCGGCGGCAGGCGCTGCCAACCTGCTGTAATTGCCTTGTTAAATCCCTTCCAAGGTCATGATTGTCCTAGGTTTTGAAGTCCATTGGCAGGGGCTGAACGTCCCGTCCGGTTCGTTTGGGCCACCCACATGCTTAACTGACATGTCAATTCTGATTTGGAACCCGTCTTACCATGCCAGACGAAGGTTCATCTCGGCGGACCCGTCAGGCCATCCGTTCCAGCAGGTCGCTTGCCACGTCCAGGCGGTCCTCGGGGCCGGGGTGGTGCAGCGTCAGGCGGCGATCTTCGATCGCGACGCCGTCCAGGTCCAGGGCCAGGGGCGCGCGGTCTTCCATGTCCACCCCGTCGCGGAAGCACAGCGCCACCCCTTCGGGGCCGAGGCTGAGGGTCTCGACACCCAGCACCGCGCCAAGCGCGCGCAGGCCTGCCGCGCGCAGCAGCGTGACGGTGGGTTCCGGCAGGGGGCCGAAGCGGTCCGCGATCTCGTCCGCAAGGCGCGCGACCTCGGCCGCGTCCGAGGCGCGGGCGATGCGATGATACAGGTCCAGCCGGTTCTCCGGTTCGGGGACATAATCCGCGGGGATGTGGCCCGGTTCGCCCGGCACCTGCGGCGGAGGCGGAACCTCGGCCAGCCCCTTTGCGCGCCGCAGGGCCTGCGCCAGCATCTGCTGGTAAAGCCCCAGCCCCACCCGCTGCACATGGCCCGCCTGCCGTTCCCCCAGCAGGTCGCCCGAACCGCGCCGGTCGAGATCGGCCGCGCTGATGGCCATTCCCGCGCCCAGCCGGTCCATGGCCTGCAGGGTTCCCAGGCGTTTCTGCGCATCCTCGGACAGGTCCTCGCCCTCCGCCGTCAGAAGGTGGCAATAGGCCTGCACCGGGCCGCGCCCCACCCGGCCGCGCAACTGGTGCAACTGTGCCAGGCCGAACAGCGCCGGGCGCAGGATCACCATGCTGTTGGCCCGCGCCACGTCCAGCCCGCTTTCGATGATCCCGGTCGCCAGAAGGACATCGCCATCGCCCCCGGCGAAGCCCACCATCACCTCGTCGATCTCTCGCGCCGAAAGGCTGCCATGGGCGACGCGCAGCCGCAGGGCGGGCAGCAGGCGTTCAAGGCGTTCGGCCACGGGCGCGATATCCTCGACCCGCGGCACGACCACGAAGCTTTGCCCGCCGCGGCGGTGTTCGCGTAGCAGGGCCTGGCGCAGCGTTGCATCCCCGTCATCGGCCAGCAGGGTGCGGATCGGGCGGCGGCGGGCAGGGGGCGTGTGGAGGATGCTGAGATCCTGCAACCCGACAAGGGCCGTCTGCAAGGTCCGGGGGATGGGGGTCGCGCTCATCGACAGGACGTGCAGGCCCTGGCCCAGGTCGCGCAGCTTTTCCTTCTGGGCGGCGCCGAAGCGCTGTTCCTCGTCGATGACCAGCAGGCCCAGATCGGCAAAGGTCACGCCCTTGCCCAGCAGGGCATGGGTGCCGACGGCAATGCGGACCGAACCGTCGGCCAATCCCTCGCGGACCGCTGCGGCGGGCTTGCCCGTCACAAGGCGCGACAGGTGGCCCACGGTGATCCCGAAGGGGGCGAAGCGGCGGCGGAAGGTATCGTAATGCTGCCGCGCCAGCACGGTGGTCGGGGCGCAGACCGCCACCTGCCGGCCGCCAAGCGCGGCCGCCGCTGCCGCGCGCAGGGCGATCTCCGTCTTGCCGAAGCCGACGTCGCCGATCACCAGCCGGTCCATCGGGCGTCCCGATGCCATATCGGCCAGCACCGCGCGCACCGCCGCCGCCTGGTCGGGGGTGGGCTGGAATGGAAAGCGCGCGATGAAGCGTTCATAGTCGCGGGCAGGGGGCACCAGTTCCGGTGCCTTCGCCGCATCCCGTTCGCGGGCAAGTGCCACAAGCTGATCGGCCAGCCGGTCCAGGGCATCGGCCGTGGCCTGGCGGCGCCGGGGCCAGGCCGTGCCGCGCAGGCGGTCCAGCTTGACCCCCGCATCGCCGCTGCCATAGCGCCAGATCCGGCCCGCGTCATGGGTCGGCACCATCAGCCGTTCGTCGCGGGCAAAGGTCAGGCGGATCGCCTCGGTGCCGGGATCGGACGCGTCCAGCGGCTCCAGCCCTTCGAGCCGCGCAAGGCCGTGGTCCTGGTGGACGACGATATCGCCCAGTTCCAGCCCGGCCGAGGGCAGCGCCTGCAGCGAGGCCTGGCGGGGGCTTGATCCGGCGCGGCTGCCCAGCAGATCCTGGGCGGTGACAAGGGCCACGTCGGGGGCGACCGCGCCTTCGGCCAGATCGGCCAGAAGGATGGCACGGTCCCGACCGAGGGCTTCGGCCCAGGTGGCGGCCCGCGCGGGCGGTTCGCCCGCGGCCTGCGCTACCATCCGGCTGATGCGCGCCCGTTCCGATTCGGATCCGGCGACAAACACCACGGGCCGTCCCGCCACGGCGTCGCTAACCAGATACTGGGCCAGCCGTGCGCGCGGCCGGGCGGCGGCGGCAAAGGCGGGAACGGAGGTCCAGTCGCCGGGGTCAGGCGCCTGGATGCGGGGGGCCAGATCCGCCCATTCCGACGCCCCCACATACAGGGCATCGACGGGCAGGGGATGGCCCCCGTCGGCCTCGGCCTCGGCGCGGGCTTCTTCAAGGCGGGCGAGCCGCCGTTCCGCCAGGGCCAGGGTCGCGGGCAGGGCGATGATCCGGGCATCACCCATGTGGTCGGGCAGGGTCGCCAGGGATTGCCAGGCCTTGGGCAGGCGATGTTCCGCCCCGCGTTCGGCCGGATCCTCGGCCGGTGGCAGTTCCGTCACAGGGACGATCTCCAGCCGGTCGACCTCTCCGGTGGACCGCTGGGTCACGGGATCGAAGCAGCGCAGCGCGGTCACGACGCCGTCTGACAGTTCGATCCGGCAGGGCAGGGCGTTGCCGGCGGCGAAAATCTCGACCGTGCCGCCGCGGATGGCGATTTCGCCCGGCTCGTCGATGCGGTCGTCGGCGGTGTATCCCGCGCGCCGTGCAAAGGCCTCAAGGGCTGCCGTGTCCAGGGGATTGCCCGTCCCGATGGACAGGCTACGCAGGGCGTCATGCGGCGGCAGGCGTTGCAGAAGCACCGAAAGCGGCGCCACGACGATGTCGCCCGCCTGCGGATCCTGCAACTGGTGCAGGACGGCCATGCGGCGGCCCATCGCATCGGGCGTGGGCGAGGCGCTGTCGAAGGGCAGGCAATCCCAGGGCGGCATGAACAGGACCCGGCGGTCGGGCAGCACGCGCCCCAGGAAGGCGGCCAGCGCCTCGGCTGTCCGTTCGTCGCGGGCCACGTGCAGGATGCGGTCGGCGGGGCCTGCCTCGCGCAGAAGGGTCAGCGCCTCGACGGAGGGGGGGAGGGGGTCAGACATCTGCACCTCTGATCGCCGATTGGGTCAGGGGATCTGCCCGCGTCGTCGGATCAATTCGGCGGCCCCGGCATCGGTTCCGGCCGGCAACCTGCGGCCTAGTTCGCGGCCTTGGGGCCGGGCGCGGTCGACCGGCGCACGACGATCTCGACCGGCAGGGTGGTCAGCGTTTCGGCCGGGGGCTTGCCCGACAGGCTGGACAGCAGGCGCTGCGCCGCGATGCGGCCAAGGCGGCGGCGATCCTGCCGGATCGTGGTCAAGGGCGGGCGGGAATAGGCTGCAAGCGCAATGTCGTCGAAGCCCACGACCGACACGTCCTGGGGGACGCGGACGCCCAGTTCCGACAGGCCGGAAATGCAGCCGATCGCAAGCTGGTCCGAACTGCACAGGATCGCCGTGGGCCGGGACGGCATCCGCATCAGGTCGCCCGCCGCGCGAAAGCCGTCGCGAATCTCGAAGCTGCCGCCGGCGATGCGCGAGGGGGGAAGGGTCAGCCCCGCCTGACGCAAGGCCTCCTCGGCGCCTTCGCGCCGTTCCTCGGTCAGGATGTTGCCCGCGGGCCCCGTCAGCAGCGCGAAGTCGCGGTGGCCCAGCCCGACCAGGTGCTGCACGGCCAGGGCCATGCCCGCGCGGTTGTCGCTGCGCACGGCCGGGAAGCCGCGTCCTTCGGGCCATTCGCAGGCGAAGACCACGCGGCCCGCCACATCGGGCGCGGCCAGTTCGTCCAGGATATCGGGCGGCAGCGCCCCATCCAGGCAGATCAGCCCGTCGGCCCTTGCCGCCTGAAGATGCGTGACGGGGGATTGCCGCCGTTCCTGCTGGGACAGGGTATCGGTGACCAGCAGATCCAGGCCAGCAGGGGTCAGGCCATCCTGGATCCCTGCGATGATTTCCGAAAAGAACGGGTTGCCCAGGTTCGGCACAAGGGCAAGCACCGCGTCCGCCCGCCTGACGCGCAGGGATCGGGCGAAGGAGTTCACGCGATAGTCGTGTTCCTGGACCACCGCCATCACCTGCGCGCGCGTTTCGGGCGACACCCGCGCGGGCTGCGACAAGGCGCGGCTGACGGTCGCGGTCGAGACCCCCGCCAGCCGAGCAATGTCCTTGATCCCAATGGCCATGATTTCCTGCCGCGTACCGCTTTTGTAATGGATTACATTTTTTGTTGACGGGATGGCAATGGCTATGAGATGAATTTGGTAGCAATCGTTTACATCGGCCTGGGAGAGGCTGAACCGATGCTGCCGGCGCCATGCTGCGCCGGACAAACGGGAGGATGACAATGCAGAACATTTCGATGCGCCGCCTGCTGGCGGGCGCTGCACTGACAATTTTGCCCTTTGGCGCGATGGCTGCCGACCTGGAGGTGACCCATTGGTGGACCTCGGGCGGCGAGGCCGCCGCCGTGCAGGAACTGGCCCGCATCTTCGAAGAACAGACCGAGCATAGCTGGGTCGACGGCGCCATCGCCGGATCGGGTTCGACCGCGCGGCCGATCATGGTGTCGCGCATCATCGGCGGCGATCCGATGGGCGCCACGCAGTTCAACCACGGCCTGCAAGCGCAGGAACTGGTCGAGGCCGGGCTGATGCAGGACCTGACCGAAGTGGCCGAGGCGAACGGCTGGCGCGACTCGATCAACCCGGTCTCGCTGCTGGACGCCTGCACCTTCGAGGGCCGCGTGTATTGCGCGCCCTTGAACATCCATTCGCCGCAATGGATGTGGACCTCGCTGGCCGCCTTTGAAAAGGCGGGGATCGAGCCTGCGACCAACTGGGAAGAACTGAAGGCGGCCGCCCCCGCGCTGCGCGAGGCGGGCATCCTGCCCCTGGCGCAGGGGATGCAGGGCTGGCAGACGGCGCTGCTGCTTTACGCGATGATCTCGGGGATCGGCGGGGCCGACTTCTACAACCAGGTCTTCGCCGAGCGGAACGAGGACGCGCTGAACAGCGACACGCTGAAGAACATCTTCGCCGAATATGCCATTGCCCGCGACCTGGCCTCGGGCGGCAATCTCAGCGACTGGAACATGGCCACCAACCGCATCATCGAGGGCACGGCCGCGGCCCAGGTCATGGGGGACTGGGCGCAGGGCGAGTTCGCCTTGGCCGGCAAGATCGCGGGCACGGATTACGGCTGCCATATCGGCCTTGGGGGCGAACCCGTCATCGCCACGGGCGGCGACGCGATCTATTTCCCGGTGAACGACGACGAGGCCGTGACCGAGGCGCAGCGCGCTCTGGCCCAGGTGATCCTGTCCGAAGAAGCGCAGGTCGCCTTCAACGCCGCCAAGGGTTCGCTGCCGGTGCGCGGCGACATCGACCTGGCCGAAGTGAACGAATGCACCCAGGCCGGGCTGGAAACGCTGAAGGCCGGCAACACCATCCCGACCATCGACCTGGTGATGTCGTCGGATTCGCGCGGCCAGATCGAGGATCTGACGGCCGAGTTCTTCGGATCAAGCCTCAGCGCCGAGGACGCGCACGCGCGCTTTGTCCAGATCGTCCAGTCGGAAATGTGATGCATCGCGGTCCGGCCTGCCCTGGGCCGGACCCCCGCCCTTGACCGGAGGTACCTGCGATGGCCCATTCCGGCCCTCCCATCCGACTGTTCCAGAACTGGCCCGCCAAGCTGGCCGCGACCCCGATGATCCTGACGGCCCTGGTGGTCTTCATCGGCTGCTCGCTCTGGACGGTGGTCTATTCCTTCACCAATTCGCGCCTGCTGCCCCGGCTGGATTTCGTGGGCCTGGCGCAATACGAGCGGCTGTGGTCCACGCCCCGCTGGCAGGTGTCCATCGAGAACCTGGCGATCTATGGCATCCTGGCACTGGTGCTGACGCTGGCCATCGGCTTTCTGCTGGCCGTGCTTCTGGACCAGAAGATCCGGTTCGAGGACGGGTTCCGCACCATCATCCTGTTCCCCTATGCCCTCAGCTTCATCGTCACGGGCGTCGTCTGGCAGTGGATCCTGAACCCCGACTTCGGGTTGCAGCACATCATCCGCGGCATGGGCTTTTCCGGCTTCACCTTCGATCCGCTGAACAATCCCGATCTGGTCATCGTGGCGCTTCTGGCGGCGGGCATCTGGCAGGGCGCGGGCCTGACCACGGTCATCATGCTGGCCGGACTGCGCGGCATCGACGAGGATGTCTGGAAGGCCAGCCGGGTGGACGGCATCCCCGCCTGGAAGACCTATCTGTTCATCATCCTGCCGATGATGAAGCCGGTCTTCGCAACCTGCATCGTGCTGATCTCGGCCGGGATCATCAAGCTTTACGACCTTGTCGTCGCGCTGACGCGCGGGGGGCCGGGCATCGCGTCCGAAGTGCCCGCGAAATACGTCTATGACTACATGTTCGGCAACCAGAACCTGGGGCAGGGCTTCGCGGCCTCGACCATGATGCTGGCCGCGGTGCTGGCGATCATCATCCCCTTCGCGCTGTTCCGCATGGGAAGGAAACGCCATGTCTGACGCGGCATATCCCGCGGCCGCCGGTGCCCGGTCCCGCAGCGCCGCCCCGCGCGGCAGGCTGCTGGACGGACCGGCAGGCCTTGCCCCCACGCGCCGCCTGTCGGGCAAGCGCATCATGATCTATGGCGGGCTTCTGATCTTTTCGGCCTATTACCTGCTGCCGCTGTGGGTGATGGTCATGACCTCGCTGAAGGGGATGCCCGAGATCCGCATGGGCAACATCTTCGCCCCACCGGTCGAGATCACCTTCGAACCCTGGGTCAAGGCCTGGTCCGAGGCCTGCACCGGGCTGAACTGCGACGGGCTGTCGCGCGGCTTCTGGAACTCAGTCGCGATCGTCATACCGGCGACGATCCTGTCGATCGCGGTGGCGGCGGTGAACGGATACGCCCTGGTCAACTGGCGCTTCAAGGGGTCCGAGGTGTTCTTCACCATCCTGATCTTCGGCGCCTTCATCCCATACCAGGTGATGATCTATCCGATCGTCATCATCCTGCGCGAAATCGGGCTGATGGGGTCGGTCTGGGGCCTGGTGCTGGTCCATGTGGTCTTCGGGATGCCGATCATCACGCTTCTGTTCCGCAACTACTTCTCCTCGCTGCCGCCGGAACTGTTCAAGGCCGCGCGGGTGGACGGCGCGGGCTTCTGGGGCATCTTCCTGCGCGTGCTGGTGCCGATGTCGCTGCCAATCTTCACGGTGGCGGTGATCCTGCAGGTCACGGGGATCTGGAACGACTTCCTGTTCGGCGTGATCTATACCCGGCCCGAAAGCTATCCGATGACGGTGCAGTTGAACAACATCGTCAACTCGGTCCAGGGCGTGCGCGAATACAACGTCAACATGGCCGCGACCCTGCTGACCGGCCTTGTTCCGCTGACGATCTACTTCCTCTCTGGCAAACTTTTCGTCCGCGGCATCGCCGCAGGCGCCGTGAAAGGCTGACCCATGGCACAAGCACTCCGCGCCGAAACCCGATCCGAACTGGACGGCATCTCCGTCTCGATCCGCGACCTCAGCCTGTCCTATGGCGCGGTCGAGGTTCTGGGCGACCTGAACCTGGACGTTAACGACGGCGAGTTCCTGGTGCTGCTGGGCGCCTCGGGCTGCGGCAAGTCAACGCTGCTGAACTGCATCGCCGGCCTGCAACCGGCGACCGAGGGCCAGATCTTCATCTCGGGGAAGAACGTCACCTGGGCGGAACCCTCGGAACGCGGCATCGGCATGGTGTTCCAGTCCTATGCGCTCTACCCGCAGATGACGGTCGAGGGGAACCTGTCCTTCGGCCTGAAGAACGCCCGGGTGCCCAAGGGCGAGATCGCGCGCCGCATCGCGCGCGCCGCGTCAACGCTGCAGCTTGAACCGCTGCTGAAGCGCAAGCCCGCCGCCCTGTCGGGCGGTCAGCGCCAGCGGGTGGCCATCGGCCGCGCCCTGGTGCGCGACGTGGACGTGTTCCTGTTCGACGAGCCCTTGTCGAACCTGGACGCCAAGCTGCGGGCCGAGTTGCGCGTGGAACTGAAGCGGCTGCACCAGAGCCTTGGCAACACCATGATCTATGTCACCCATGACCAGATCGAGGCGATGACCCTGGCCGACCGCATCGCCATCATGCGCGGCGGCAAGATCCAGCAGCTTGCCACCCCCGACGACATCTATCGCCGGCCCGCGAATCTTTACGTGGCGGGCTTCATCGGGTCGCCGCCCATGAACCTCTTGCCGGGGCGGCTGGATGGCAGCACCTTCCGCGGCCCGCTGGTGGCCGACGTGACGGGCTATGACTTCACCACCCGCCCGCGTGGCGGCGATATCGTGCTGGGCATCCGCCCCGAACATGTCCGCACCGGCGAGGCGGCCGCCGCCCTGCCCATCCAGGCCCAGGCCCTTGTCGAGGTGGTCGAGCCGATGGGCGCCGACACCCTGGTCTGGACGCGGCTTGGCGAAACCCCCTTCCGCGTCCGCCTGGACGGCGAGGACCGCGTGCGCGCGGGCCAGATGCTGTCCATCGGCTTCGACCCCGCCAGCCTGTCGCTGTTCGACGCCGCGACCGAGACGCGGCTCTGAGACTTTCCCACGGAGAAGATGATGAAACTGTCCCTGCAACTCTATTCGGCCCGCTTCGCCACGCCCTATGCTGACGTGATCCGCCGTCTCGGCGCGCTTGGCTATGACGCGGCCGAGGGCTATGGCGGCGTCTTCGACGACCTGCCCGCCATCGCCGAGGCCCTGTCCGCCGCGGGCATGACCATGCCCTCGCTGCATGTCTCGCTGGACCTGATCGAGGAAAACCCCGACCGCGTGGCCCAGATCGCGAACCAGGTCGGCGCCACGATGATCTTCGCCCCCCATATCGGCCCCGACCAGCGTCCCGCGGATGCCGCAGGATGGCAGGCCTTCGCCGCCCGCCTTGCCGCCGCGCATGGGGCGATGGCCCAACGCGGCCTGACCTTCGGCTGGCACAACCACGACTTCGAGTTCCACGCCCTGCCCGACGGCCGGACGCCCATGCAGATCATCCTGGACGAGGCGCCGATGATCGACTGGGAAGCCGACATCGCCTGGATCGTGCGCGGCGGCGGCGACCCGCTGGACTGGATCGCCCAATACGGCCCGCGCATCACCGCCGCCCATTTCAAGGACATCGCGCCTGCGGGCGAGAAGACCGACGAGGACGGCTGGGCTGATCCCGGCACCGGCACGATGGACTGGCCCGCGCTCCTGGATGCCCTGCGCGCCCAGGCCCGCGTCGAGGTTCTGGTGGCCGAACATGACAAGCCCTCGGATTTCGACCGTTTTGCGACCCAGGCCGCGAAGGCCTGGCAGACCCTGAAAGGCTGAACCTCATGAGCGACCTGAAACTGGGCCTGATCGGGGCCGGCAACATTTCGGCATCCTATCTGGGCCGTGCGCCGCATTTCGCGGGCATCCGCTTTGTTGCCGTGGCCGACATGAACCATGTCGCGGCCGAGGCGCGGGCTACCGAATACGGGATCGAGGCCCGCAGCGTGGACGCGCTGCTGGCAAGCCCCGACATCGACCTGATCGTGAACCTGACCATCCCGGCCGCGCATTTCGACATCTCGAAACGGGCGCTTGAGGCGGGCAAGCATGTCTATTCCGAAAAGCCCTATGTGCTGACGCTGGAGGAAGGGCGCGAACTGGCCCGGATCGCCGCCGAACGCGGGCTGCGGATCGGATCGGCGCCCGACACCTTCCTGGGCACCAGCCACCAGCTTGCCCGGCATATCGTCGACAGCGGCGCCATCGGCCGCGTCACCTCGGGCACCTGCGCGGTCATGTCCAGCGGCATGGAAAGCTGGCACCCCAACCCCGACTTCTTCTTCCTGAAGGGCGGCGGGCCGGTGCTGGATCTGGGGCCCTACTACATCTCAAACCTGGTGCAGCTTCTGGGGCCGGTGGCCCGCGTCGCGGCACTTGCCTCCACCCCCAGCCCGACCCGGACCATCGGATCGGCCGCCCGCAAGGGAGAGCAGATCCCGGTCGAGACGCCGACGACGATCCACGCCCTGCTGGAATTCGAAGGCGGCGCGGTCATCAGCTTCCAGTCCAGCTGGGACGTCCACCAGCACGACCTGAAGCCGATGGCGCTTTACGGGACGGAAGGCACGCTGCACATCCCCGACCCGAACTTCTTCGACGGCGAGGTCCGCGTGACGCGCCGCGCCGAGGCGGCGGACCTGCCCGCCTGGGACCACCCGCTGGGGCCGCCGAACCGAGAGACGAACAACGGCAAGAGCGTCGCCGACTATCGCGCCTCGGGCCTTGCGGACATGGCGCTTGCAATCGCCGAAGGCCGCCCGCACCGCTGCAACGACGAACTGGCGCTGCACGTGGTCGAGGTGATGACCGCGATCCTGCAATCGGGCGAGGAAGGGCGCTTCGTGCCCATGACCACCACCTGCGCCCGCCCCGAGGCCCTGGATCCCGCGGCCGCGGCGCAGCTTCTGGCAAGCCAGACCGTCCCGGCCTGAAACCCGGCCCGAGAAAAGGAGCCATCATGGCAAGTGACACGCAGCGGGGCATCAAGGGCCCCGCGATCTTCCTGGCGCAGTTCGCGGGCGATGCCGCGCCCTTCGACACCCTGCCGAACATTGCCCGATGGGCGGCGGACCTTGGCTATTGCGGAATCCAGGTGCCGGTCGATCCGCGCTTCATCGACCTGGACCGCGCGGCCGAATCCAAGGACTATTGCGACGAGATCGCGGGCACCTGCCGCGAAGCGGGCGTCGAGATTACCGAGCTTTCGACCCACATGCAGGGCCAGCTTGTCGCGGTCCATCCGGCCTATGCCGCGCAGTTCGACGGCTTCGCGCCCGAGGCGCTGCGGGGCAAGCCGCGCGAGCAGTCGGAATGGGCGGCGGGGCAGGTCATCAAGGCCGCCCGCGCGTCCCGCCACCTGGGCCTTGACGTGCAGGTTGGCTTTTCCGGCGCGCTTGCCTGGCCCTATCTCTATCCCTGGCCGCAGCGCCCGGCGGGCCTGGTCGAGGAAGCCTTCGCCGAACTCGCCCGCCGCTGGAAGCCGATCCTGGACGCGCACGAGGAGCAGGGCGTGGATTACGCCTATGAGCTGCATCCGGGCGAGGATCTGATGGACGGCACCAGCTTCGAGCGGTTCCTGGAGGCCAGCGGCAACCATCCCCGCGCTGCGATCAACTATGACCCGTCGCATTTCGTGCTGCAGCAACTGGACTACCTGGGCTTCATCGACCATTACGCCAGCCGCATCCGCGCCTTCCATGTCAAGGATGCGGAATTCCTGCCCTCGGCTCGGCAGGGGGTCTATTCCGGCTTTGCGGGCTGGACTGACCGGGCGGGGCGCTTCCGCAGCCTGGGCGACGGGCAGGTGGATTTCGCGGGGGTCTTTTCGCGGCTGACGCTGGCCGGCTATCGCGGTTGGGCGGTGCTGGAATGGGAATGCTGCGTCAAGTCGTCGGCCCAGGGAGCGGCCGAGGGCGCCCCTTTCATCGAGGCGCATCTGATCCAGCCGACCGAGACCGCCTTCGACGACTTCGCCGGCGGCAAGGCGCCCGACCGGGCCGCGCTGCGCGCCATGCTGGGCTTGGGCTGAGGGATGCAGCGCATCCCCCTTGGCATGGTGGGCGGCGGGCAGGGCGCCTTCATCGGCGCCGTGCACCGCATCGCGGCGCGCATCGACGACCGCTTCACGCTGGTGGCCGGGGCGCTGTCCTCGGACGCCGCCCGCGCGGCGGCCTCGGCCGAGGCCATCGGACTTGAGCGCAGCTATCACGACTGGCGCGAGATGGCACGGGCCGAGGCCGCGCGGCCCGACGGCATCCGCGCCGTGTCGGTCGTGACGCCCAACCACCTGCACCTGCCGGTCGCCCGCGCCTTTCTGGAGGCGGGCATCCACGTGATCCTGGACAAGCCCCTGACCGCGACCCTGCCCGAGGCCGAGGATCTGGCCCGCGTCGCCAAGGACAGCAAGGCGCTGCTGATCCTGACCTACAGCTATTCCGGCTATCCGATGATCCGCGAGGCGCGCCGCCTGGTGGCCGAGGGGCAGTTGGGCCGCATCCGGCTGGTCCATGCCGAGTTCGTCTCGGACTGGCTGGCCCGGCCGGGCCGCGCCGAACAGCAGGGCTGGCGCGCCGATCCCGCCCTTGGCGGAGAAGGCGGCGCGATTGCCGACATCGGCACCCATGCGGCGCATCTGGCCACCTTCGTTTCGGGCCTGCCGATCGAGGCGGTCGCGGCGGACTTGACCGCCTTCCTTCCCGGCCGGCAGATCGACGACAACGCCCATGCGATGCTGCGCCTTGCCCAAGGGGCGCGGGGGATGCTGTGGACCAGCCAGGTCGCGGCGGGGTCCGACAACGAGGTGCGTCTGCGCGTGATGGGCGACAAGGCGGGGCTGGACTGGACCCATGCCGACCCGAACCGCCTGCGCCTGACCCGTCTGGGCGAGCCGTCGCAGACATTGACGCGCGGCGGGCCCGACTTCATGGGCAGCGCGCGCCTGCCTTCGGGCCATGCCGAGGGCTACCTCGAGGCCTTCGCCTCGATCTACACCGATGCGGCCGACGCCATCTGGGCAGGGAAGGTGCCGCCGGGCCTGCCGGGGATCCAGGACGGCCTTGACGGAATGCGCTTCGTCGCCGCCTGCATCCGGTCAAGCCGGGCCGACGGGGCGTGGCAGCCGCTGGCCGCTGCCTGACACTGCACCGGCCCGGTGCTGCATCGCGGTGAACCGGGGCGCGCTGGCCGCGCCCCGGCCTTGCTGTGTCAGACGAAGCGGCTGACCCAGTTTTCCAGACGTTCCTGCCGGCCCGAGCGGGGCTGGGGGTTCAGGTTCGTTTCCTCGACCCGCGCGGCGATCTGGTCCAGCGACTCGGACTTCAGCATCGCCTGCGACGCCTCGCTGTCCCAGCCCGCGTAACGCTCGGCCCGCATCTTCTCCAGCCCGCCGTTCTCCAGCATGGCGGCGGCGGCTTTCAGCCCGCGCGCGCAGATGTCGATGGCGCCGACATGGGACAGCACCAGATCCTCGGGGTCCAGCGATTGGCGGCGCACCCGTGCGTCGAAGTTCGTGCCGCCCGTGGTAAAGCCGCCCGCGCGCAGCACCTCGTAATAGGCAAGGGCTACCTCGGGGACGTTGTTGGGGAACTGGTCCGTGTCCCAGCCCGACTGGTAGTCGTTGCGGTTCATGTCGATGGAGCCAAGCAGCCCCAGCGAGCCCGCAAGCGCCAGCTCATGTTCGAAGCTGTGGCCGGCCAGGATCGCATGGCCCTGCTCGATGTTCAGCTTGACCTCGTTTTCTAGGCCGAACCGCTTGAGGAAGCCGTAGATCGTGCCGACATCGAAGTCGTACTGGTGCTTGGACGGCTCCTGCGGCTTCGGCTCGATCAGGATGGTGCCCTTGAAGCCGATCTTGTGCTTGTAGTCCACGACCTTGGTCAGGAAGGCGCCGGCCTGTTCCGCCTCACGCGTCAGGTCGGTGTTCAGCAGGCTTTCATAGCCTTCGCGCCCGCCCCACAGCACGTAGTTCTCGCCGCCCAGCCTGTGGGTGACGTCCATGCAGGCCTTCACGGTGGCGGCGGCATAGGCGAAGATCTCGGGGTCGGGGTTCGTCGCCGCGCCAGCCATCCAGCGGCGATGCGTGAACATGTTGGCCGTGCCCCACAGAAGCTTGGTGCCCGTCTGCTGCATCTTGTCGGCAAAGACGTCGCAGATTTCCTCGAGGTTGCGGCGGCTTTCGGCGAAGCTGTCGCCTTCGGGGCGCACATCGGCATCGTGGAAGCAGAAGAAGGGGACGTTCAGCACGCCGAACATGTCAAAGGCCGCATCGGCCTTGGCCCGGGCGGCGGCCATGTCGTCGCCATACCAGGGCCGTTCGAAGGTGCGCCCCCCGAAAGGATCGCCGCCCTCATAGGCCAACGAATGCCAATAGGCGACGGCCAGGCGCAGGTGATCTTCCATCCGCTTGCCCATCACGACCTCGTTCGGGTCGTAATGGCGATAGGCGAACTCGTTGTCGCTGGCCGGCCCCTCGTACTGGATCGGGGGGATATCCTTGAAATAGCTCATGCTTCTGTCCCTTTATCAATGATCTGTTCAGCGCGCGGCCCAGGCGAGGCCGCGGCGCAGGATGGTCTGCATCTGCGGATGGTCAAGCTCGGACGCCTTGTGGCCGAGGGCGGAATAGAAGACACGCGCCGGGCCGTAGCGTTTCTTCCAGACCACGGGCATCACCGCCCCCTTTGTCCAGGGGTCATGCGCGCCGTCGAAGGTGGTCGTGGCCAGCACCTCGTTCGCCGGATCGACATGGAGGTAATACTGTTCCGAGCGGTAGTCGAAATCCTCGATCCCGGCCATGATCGGATCGTCCCCGCGCGTGACGGTCACGCGATAGTCGATGACGTTGCCCGGATGGGCGACCCATTGGCCGCCGGTCATGTACTGATAGGACGGCTCGGCCCGGAAGGTGTCGCCCATGCCGCCGTGAAAGCCGCCAAGGCCGGTGCCTGCGGCCACCGCCGCGATCAGCGCCTTCAGCCCCTCGGGCGCGACCTGGACCTGTGTCATCATCGGCACGATCAGGTCGAAGCGCGTCAGGTCGGTGGCGGCCAGGATGTCGGTGCCGGGGTGGGTCTCGACCTCGAAGCCGTCCTCGGCCAGCATCGCGGCAAGGCGCCGCGTGCAGGCCTCGGGCTCGTGGCCGTCCCAGCCACCCCAGAAGATCAGTGCGGATTTGGTCATGCGGCCTCCGGGGCGGTCAGGTGGGTCAGGGCGCCCGCGCGCATCGGCTCGGGCCGCGCGCAGGTCGAGGTGAGGGTGACGGTGCGGTCCGTCCGGGCCGACTGCAGAAGCGAGGCGATCACGTCCAGCACGTGCAACGCCAGGTCGCCGCTGGCGCGGTGCGGCCGGTCCGTCAGGATGGCGTCGGCCATGTCGGCCAGGCCAAGCGCGCGGTGGTTGTCGCCGCCGAAGTCGTGGTCGGAGGGCACGGCCTGCCAGCCGTCGGGGCCGGAGAGCATGACCTGCCCGTCGAAGCGGTTCGGGTCGGGGATCTTCATCGATGCCGCGGTGCCGTAAAGTTCCAGCGGCGTGTGGCCGTGGGCGGGCACGTCGAAGCTGGTGGCGATCTGGATCAGGGCGCCGTTCTCGAATTCCATCACCCCCGCCACATGGGTCATGGCATCGACCGGGATGCTTTCCCCCGCGCGCGGCCCCGAGGCGATGGTGCGGCTGGCCCGCAGGCGCGAGGCCATGCCGCTGACCGCGCGGACCGGACCCAGCAGGTTCACCATCGCGGTGATGTAATAGGGCCCCATGTCGTAAAGCGGCCCGGCGCCCGGCCCGGCATAGTAGAAGTCCGGGTTCGGGTGCCAGCGTTCATGGCCCGCGACCATCATCATCGCCGTGCCCGCCACCGGCTGGCCGATCCGGCCCGCGTCCAGCACCGCCCGCGAGGTCTGGTGCGAGGCCCCCAGGAAGGTGTCGGGCGCGCAGCCGATGCGGAGGCCCCGCTGGTCGGCAGCCTCGGCCAGGCGCTTGCCGTCGTCCAGGCTGACGGCCAGCGGCTTTTCCGAAAAGACGTGCTTGCCCGCCTGCAGCGCGGCAAGGCCCACCGACAGATGCGCGGCGGGTACGGTCAGGTTCAGCACGATGTCGATGTCGTCCCGCGCCAGCAGCGCCTCGGGCGTCAGCGCCGTGGTGCCATGCGCGGCGGCCTTGGCACCGGCGGCATCCGCGTTCAGGTCCGCAACCGCCCGCAGGTCGAGCTGCGGGAAAAGCCGGGCGTTCTTCAGATAGATTTCGCTGATGAAGCCGCAGCCGATGATGCCAAGTCCAAGCGTGCTCATGCCGCGTCCTCCATGCGTCGTCCGTTTGCGTCGAAAAGATGCAGGTGCCCCGGCTCGGGTGCGATCCGCAGGGCTTCGCCGGCCCGCAGGCGGTTGTTGCCCGCCAGGCGGATGGTCATGGGGCCGATCCGCTCGACATCGGCATAGACGATGGTGTCCGCGCCAAGGGTTTCGACCACCTGCGCGCGGGCGGACCAGCCCTGGCCCTCGGGCGCGATCACCAGATGCTCGGGGCGGATGCCCGCGGTCTCGGCCTGCGGCTGGCCGACG
Organism: Paracoccus sp. AK26; assembly: GCF_011801365.1. Taxonomy (NCBI): domain Bacteria; kingdom Pseudomonadati; phylum Pseudomonadota; class Alphaproteobacteria; order Rhodobacterales; family Paracoccaceae; genus Paracoccus; species Paracoccus sp. AK26. Next base: position 53,022 of record NZ_CP041043.1, on the reverse strand, counting down.
GCCGCGCCGGGCACCAGGTTCATCTTGGGCGATCCGATGAAGCCCGCCACGAAGACCGTCTGCGGGCGGTCGTAAAGCTCCATCGGGGCGCCGCACTGCTCGATCCGGCCGGCGTTCATCACGACGATCTGGTCGGCAAGCGTCATCGCCTCGACCTGGTCATGCGTGACGTAGATCATCGTGGCGTCCAGCGACTGGTGCAGCTGCGCCAGTTCCACGCGCATCTGCGTGCGCAGCGCCGCGTCCAGGTTCGACAAGGGTTCGTCGAACAGGAACACCTTGGGCTGGCGCACGATCGACCGGCCGATGGCGACGCGCTGACGCTGTCCGCCGGACAACTGCGCGGGCTTGCGGTCCAGATAGGGTTCAAGCGCCAGGATCCGCGCGGCCTCGGCCACGCGTGCCTGGCGTTCTGCGGCAGGCATCTTGGCCAACCGCAGGCCGAAGTCGATGTTCTGCGCGACGGTCATGTGCGGGTAAAGCGCATAGGACTGGAAGACCATCGAGATGCCGCGCCGGGACGGCTCGTCCAGCGTCACGTCCTGCCCGCCGATCACCACGGCGCCCGAGGTCGGTTCCTCGAGCCCCGAGATGATGCGCAGAAGCGTGGACTTGCCGCAGCCCGAGGGGCCGACCAGCACGGTGAAGGACCCGTTCGGCACCGTCAGGTTCAGGTCGGGCAGCACCGTGTGGCCGCCAAAGGACTTGGTGATGTTCTGCAGACGGACCTCAGACATGGCTCACCTGCGGGCCTGCGTTGATCGGCTGATAGGTGAAGTCCAGGAAATCGGCGTGACGCCCCCGGCCCGACGTGTCATGCGCGCCCATGCCGATAAAGGCGCCGGTGAAGTTGTTGCCCGGCCCGTTCCCGGCCTCGTCCGATATGGCGGACTGGTCCAGCGTGATCCCGAGGTCGGTCCAGTCGCCATCCGTCTTGTAGCGGAAGCGCAGCGTCATGCCGTCCACGTCGCAGCCTAGCTGCACCGGGCCGTCCGGCAGCGGGACCGGCGCGATCGGATAGGTCACGCGCGCATCCGGCCAATCGGCGGCGCAGCTGTAGACGGTCAGGACGCGCTGCCCCTGTTCGTTCGCCGTGACGGCCAGGTAGTGGAACTTGAAGCGGCCATACCAGGCGATGAGGCCCGCGAAATGCTGGTAATCGCCCGGCTCGATCTCAAGCGTCGTTTCGGCGCGGAAGGACAGCGCCGTCTGGCGGCGGGCCAGCATCGCGTTCTCGAAGGCCGAGCCGGGGGATTCCCGGCCGAAGATCCGCAGGGCGCCGGGCCGTTCGGTCAGGCTGAACAGGCGATCCACAGCGGGCGTGCGCAGCCACTGGAAGGCCGGGGGCAGGGTGCCGGGGGCGAAGGTGGAGCGCGCCTCGTCGCCCGGGAAGGGATGCGGGGGCAGGTCGCAGGGCGCGGTATCGGCAGGGGCGTTGCCGCCATGGGCCATGCGGGGGAACTGCCCCGCCTCCCAGACCAGCTTCTGGATCGCGGTTTCGCGGCCGAGGGGGGACCGGCGCACGTCGTCGGCGTGGATGCCGCCATTGCCCACAGGCAGGCTGCGCGTCTCGTCCAGCGGGCGCGAACACAGGTGGACCATGTAGAACTGTCCGTCCTGCGTTTCCACGATGTCGGCATGGCCGCAGCGTTGCAGCAGCCCGTCGGTGCCGCGGGCGGTCAGGACGTGCTTGGCGGGGTCGGTCTCGTAGGGGCCGAACAGGTCGCGCGACCGGGCCATGGTGACGGCATGGTCATAGCCCGTGCCGCCCTCGGCCGTCAGCAGGTAGTAGAAGCCGTCCTTGCGATAAAGATGCGGGCCTTCGGTCAGCTTCAGATCTGTGCCGCGATAGATGTTGCGGACGGGGCCGACCAGCTTGCGATCCTCGGGCGAATATTCCTGCATCACGATCCCGCCGAAGCGGTCGCCGCCGGTCTGGTTGTGGTCCCAGATCATGTTCAGAAGCCACTTGCGCCCGTCCGCGTCGTGGAACAGCGAGGGATCGAAGCCCGAGGAGTTGAGATAGACCGGGTCCGACCACGGCCCCTCGATGCCGGGGGCGGTGACCAGATAGTTGTGGCTGTCCTTCCACGCCCCGTCCCGGCGCTTGACGTCGGTGTAGATCAGCCAGAACAGCCCGTCGGCGTAGGTCAGGCAGGGCGCCCAGATGCCGCCGCTGTCGGGATTGCCGCGCATGTCCAGTTGTGCCGCGCGGGCCAGCGGGCGCGTGACCAGCCGCCAGTTCGCCAGATCGCGCGAATGGTGGATCTGCACGCCCGGATACCATTCGAAGGTCGAGGTGGCGATGTAATAATCCGCGCCCACCCGCACGATGGATGGATCGGGGTTGAAGCCCGGCAGGATCGGGTTCTGGATCGTGTTCATATGCGTCATCCTTTGACGGCGCCGCCCGTCAGGCCGGCGACGATGTATTTCTGGGCAGCAAGGAAGAAGACGATGGCCGGCACGATGGTCAGCGTGACGAAGGCCAGCGTCAGGTTCCACTGGGTGACGTATTCGCCGCGGAACTGCATCATCCCCAGCGGCCAGGTGAAGACCTCGCGCGAGTTGAGCACGACCAGCGGCAGAAGGAAGTTGTTCCAGCTTTGCACGAAGACGAAGACGCCCACGGTCGCCAGGATCGGCGCGGACAGCGGCAGGGTGAAGCGCCAGAAGAAGCGCACATAGCCGCAGCCGTCGATATAGGCGGCCTCGAACAGTTCCTTGGGCAATTGGGAAAAAGGTGCGGAACAGCAGGATCGCCAGCGACAGGCTGAAGGCGGTCTGCGGCAGGATCACCGCCCACCAGGTGTCCAGCAAGCCGATGTCGCGGACCTTGATGAACAGCGGCAGGATCGCCGTGGCGAAGGGGAACATCAGGCCCAGCAGGATGTAGGAGAACAGCATCCGCGATCCGAAGAACCGGATCTGGGCAAAGACATAGGCCGCAGCCGCCCCCACGATCAGCGTCAGCACCACCGATCCGACCGAGATGATCAGCGAGTTGCGCAGATAGCGCCAGAAGGCCGGGTCGCTGATGATCTGGCCGTAGAACTCGGTGTTCCACATGGCAGGCAGGCCAAGCGCGTTGGTGCGGATCTCGGCGTTCGTCTTGAAGCCGCCCAGGATGGTGGCCAGCATCGGGGCCAGCACGAAGCTGGCGACGATGCACAAGAACGCCACGCGCAGGATGTTGCGGGTCAGGTGGCCGCTTGTCATGCCTCGGCCCTTTTCATGAAGATGCGCTGATAGAAGACCGCGACCGTGACCGCACCGACGAACAGGATCACGCCGACCGCGCTGCCAAAGCCGATGTTCAGCCGCGTCAGGCCGAAGGTATAGAGATAGGTCACGATGGTATGGGTCTGGTTCGACGGGCCGCCATTGGTCACGGAATGATGACGTCGAAAACCTGAAGCGCGCCGATGATGGCGAAAAGGCGCTGACGCGATGGCGGGCCGGATATGGGGGACCTGGACATAGCGGACCACCTGAAGGCGGGACGCGCCTCGATCCGGGCGGCCTCGATCTGGTCCTGCGGCACGCTTTGCAGCGCGGCGATATAGATCATCATGTGAACCGAAATACTTCCAGACGATCACCGTCATGATGGCCATGAAGGCCCAGTCGGGGTTCGACAGGATGAACAGCTCGCCAATCCAAAGCCCTGGGCGATGGAGGCGGTGACGCCGTAGTTTCCGTCGAAGACGAAGGACCAGATCAGGCCCGCCGCAACCTCGGCCAGGATATAGGGCAGGAAGAAGACCAGTCGGAAAACGGCATTGGTGGGCGTCTTCCTGTGGATCAGCAGCGCAGGAACAAGGCCAGCGGCATCTGCACCAAGAGCGACACGGCGACGATCTTCAGCGTGTTGCCGACCGCCGTATGGAAGATCGAATGGCCCAGGATCCGTTCATAGTTGGCCGTGCCGACGAAGTCCGACGGCGTGCCGTAGCCGTTCCAGTTGAAGAAGGAAAACCAGGCGGATTCCCCAAGGGGCAGCGTCACGAACAGCGTGAACAGGATCAGCGCGGGCGGCAGCAGGATCAGCACCGCGGTGATGCGCCCGTTCGAGACGGCGCGCCGCCAGCGGGCAGAGGCAGGCAGCCGCCTGTCGGCGTCAGCGAGGGTCATTCCGGCTCCTCATGGGGTTGGGGAAAGAAGGCGGCCGAATGGCGGGGGCAGCAAGCGCCGCCCCCGCCGTTCCGCCGGGGAGGGATCAGCGGAAGTCCCAGGCCTCCTGGACCTGCGCCGCAGCGTCCTCGGGCGTGATGGCATCCTGGGCAAGATCGGCCGAGATGTCGTTGATCGTCGCGCCCACCGAGGCCCCAGGAACTGGTCCAGGAAGATCTGGTGGAAGCTGCTGTCGGCGATGTTCTGGGCCACCTGGATGAAGAAGGGGTTGTCCATGCCGTCCGACGTGCCCTCGGCGATCGGGATGAACAGCTGTTGCCGGCCAGCCTCGCGTTGGTTTTCGGCGTTCATCATGAAGGCAGGAAGGCGACGGCTTCCGGCTCGGCGCTGTTGGTGACGGCCATCCGTTGATGCCGCCCAGCGTCGCGTCATTGCCGCCCTCGGCCACCGGGTCGGCGATGGTGGGGAAGCTGATGATCGCAAGCTGGTCGTCGGGCAGGCCCTGGCCGCTGGTCGAGCGTTCGCGCATGGGCAGATAGTCCAGTCCCCATCAGGTGGAAGGCGCCGGCACCGTCCGCGAACATGCCGCTGGCAGTTTCATAGGTGGTGCTGATGTAGCCGGGCTGGAACGGCTCGAGCTCGGTCAGGCGCTGGAAGTCGCGGCCCGCGGCGACAAGGGTTCGGCCGTGAAGCCGCCATTCTCGCCGGACATGGCGTCGGTCACGACCGTCGGGCCGCCGTGGCGCAGGGCCAGATAGCTCCAGTAGAAATGCAGCGGCCATTTGTCCTGCCGCCGGCGATGATCGGGGTGACGCCCGCGTCCTTGGCGGTCTGCACCGCCTGAAGGAAGTCGTCCAGGTCTTGATGGCGTCCAGGTCGATCCCGGCCTGGTCGGTCAGGGCCTTGTTCGCCCAGAAGACCACTTCGGTCGCGTATTGCGGCAGGCCGTAAAGCTGGCCCTCGACCTCGTAGGCCTGAAGCCCGGCCTGGGGCAGAGTCTCGCGGAAGCCTTGGGGCAGAAGGTCGTCGATGGGCTGAAGGAAGCCGGCCTCGACCTGCTCGACCACGGTCTGGCCGCCCCAGCTGTAGAAGATGTCCGGCCGCGCGTCCGATTGCAGCAGGGTCGGCAGGCGGGCCTTGTAGGCCTCGTTCGCGACATATTCGAAGATCACGTCGACGCCCTCGTTCTGGGCTTCGAAGTCGGTCGCGATCTTTTCGAGATACTGTTCCTGCTCGGGGTTCACGGCCACGCGCAGCACGTTGATCTGGGTCTGCGCCAAGGCGGCATGGCCACTGACGGCGGCAATGGCAGCGGCTAGGGCCGCGGCGGAATACTTCATGTTGTCCTCCCTGCGCCGGTTCCTCTACCGGCCATCCGAAGTCTGCCTTCAGATTATGACTTACGTACGTCAAACCAGAACGGGCTGCAAGCGATTCTGGTGCAGGTTGTCAGGGCAGGTTGTCGCGCAGGAAAACCTCGATCCCGATCCGGCCGGCATCGGGATCCACCGGCTGGCCGCGCACCAGCGATTGCAGGAGGGACACGGCGGCCGAGATTTCCCGGACCGGATCCTGGTGGATGACGGCATCGAAGCTTCCGTCCAGAAGCGCCTGCCGCGAATGGGGCGTCAGGTCGTGAACCACCACGGACGGGCGTGGCGCGCCCGCCGCCTGTCCCGCCAAGGCCCGGGCAACGCCCCTCGTGCCCGCGCCCAGGCTGTAGATGCCGGTCACGTCGGGCTGCTGGCGCAGGACGCGATCCAGTTCGGCTTCCACGATGTCGCGGTCGTCCCGGCCTTCCAGCGGCGGCAGGATCTGCTGGTCGGGAAACTCGGCCCGCAGGACCTGCTCGAACCCCAGGCGGCGCTCGGCATGGTCGCGCACCAGCATGGATCCTGCGACGATGACGATCTTGCCGGACCGGCCGCGGCAGAACCGGCCCAGCAGGCTAGCCGCCGTGCGCCCGGCCTGCACGTTGTCGATCCCACGAAATGCTGGCGCCGGGACGATGGCAGGTCGGATACCAGCGTCACCACGGCCACGCCGCGTTCGCGCAATTCGGCCAATGCCGCGCGCACCACGGGGCTGTCGGTCGCCACCACGGCCACGCCGTCGGTCGCGCCGGGATCGACGGCCTGCAGGGTCTGGGCCAAGGCCACGTCGTCAAAGGCCGGCACGACCTGCACGGCGATTGACGTGAACTCCCACGCCTCGGACCGCTGGGCCAGTTCGCGTTCCAGCCCGCGCATGAAGCTGTTCGATCCGGCCGGAAGGATGAAAAGCAGCCGGTCCTGCCGCCGCCGCGCCAGGTTCGCCGCCGCCGCGTTCCGTTCGAAGCCCAGTTCGCGCATCGCCTGGGCCACGCGGATCTGGGTCGCGTGCCGGACCCCACGCGGTCGTTCAGCACCCGGTCGACGGTCGAAAGGCTGACGCCGGCGGCGCGGGCGACGTCATGGATCGTGGGGCGGGTCATCGGGCAACAGGTCCGTACGGCGAATGAACAGGATCCTGGGCAACGTATGTCAGAAATGCCGGGCGCGACAGGTTTTTTTTGGGCCGGATCGCAGCCCGGGCACCAGTTCACCTTGCCTTAAGGTCGTGCAGGGCCAAAAGTCCATGCTGCTCGACATCGTCCAGATCGGCGCGGTTGGGGATGGCCCGCCTGGCGTCCTCGAGGACGGCGTGGACCTGGTCCTGCAGGGCCGACCTTTGTTCCTCGGTCCGCGCGCAAGGGGCCATGGCGGCAAAGGCCTTGAGCAGGTGGATCAGGATAAGCGGCTTTTCGGTCCCGCTTTGGCGGATCTGGCTGAAGGAGGCGTTCAGCAGGGTGGCATAGGTCGGAACCGGGCAGATGACGCGCACCTGGCCTTGGTCGTCGGGGAAAACCCTTGCGGAACCGCGCGACCCATCAGGTCGGGCCAGACCGCCGAAAGGCGGTGGATGGCCGAGACCGCTGTATAAGGGTCGTTGATGCCGGGCGACAGCGCCCGAACCGCGACCTCGACCAGGTGGCGGATCGAGAACTCGATGTCCTGGACCGGGGTCCGGTGGACGCCCAGGGTGATCGCGTCGCCGATGATCTTCTTCAGTTGGGGGGTAACGCGGTCCGCCGGATAGATGCCGAAGGCGCGGCCGTTTCGGATGGCGAAGTCGCCGGCCCGAAGATAAAGGCCGACCAGCACATCGGCCGACCGGGCGGCCTCGACGATGCGCCCGAACTCGATCGCCTGGACATAGCCGGAAGCCTGGACCCCGCCAGGGCGGCCCGTTCGGCAAAGTCTTCGGGCAGCGCCTGTTCTGGGTCATCCGTCTGGCCCAGGGGCCGCAAGTCCCGCACCCCTTGATCCAGCTCGCGGCCGACCGTTTCGATCAGCGTTTCCGACATGATCGAGGTCGCCAGGTCATGAATATACAGCACCAGCAGCGCCACGCTGAACAAGGCCAGGCCTATGGCGACGGTGACGGACAGGTAGGCGTTGGATCCGCCCGCGTCGCCCGGCCCGATGGACGCCAGCAGCATCAGGCAATAGATGATCGTCAGCACGAAGGTGCCCAGGACGAACTGCGTCTGAAGGCGGCCCATGAAGTTCCGGATCAGGCGGGGGCCGAACTGCCCGGCGGCAAGCGTCAGCACCACCATCGTGATCGAGAAGACAAGGCTTGCCATCGTGATCATCGAGGTCAGCACGGTCGCCAGAAGCTCTCGTGCCTGGTCCGGCGCGCTGACATAGATGATCCGTGGGAAGCTTTCGTCCGATCCCTGGCCCAGCCCTTCATCCAGGGCCAGGGCGCCCGCGGTCAGCCCAAGGGCAAGAACGCCCATGATCGCGGGAAGAAACCACAGACTGGTGCGGACCGCATCCCACAGCGCGCGGGACGCGTTGCCGTTGGACAGGTAATGCCGCGGTTGGGTCATGTTCATCGTTCTCCGCCGAGGGTTCCAGGCATGGTGATCCCGCATCCCGGGGGCAGGCCTGCCAACGGCTTGTGCGACCGCCACCAAACCGGTGAAGCCCGTCTCTGTTCCCTGGCCGCACCGTCCCCCGCCTGGTGTCTTGACGCCTGCGGCCTGTCAAAGGTAACTCAACCGCATGGGGCCTGCGACGCCCCACGAGGCGCCAGCCGAAGTTCGCGTTCCGGATCGATCATGATCAACCTTCAAGGGGGAGGAGCGCCCGTGCCGGCACCCAATGCGATATCGCCAGACAAGCTTTCGCGGCTGATCGGGACGGCAAGGGCGCCGGCCATCCTGGATGTCCGCTCGGATGCGGACCTTGCCGCCGATCCCCGGATGCTGCCGGCCACGATCCGCGCCGATGACCGTGCGCTTGCCGACCTGCCGCAGCTTCCGGCCGGGCACATTGTCGTGCTGTGCCAAGGCGGCCATCGCCGCAGCCAGGGCGCAGCCGCCTGGCTGCGGGCCGAGGGTCGGCCGGCCGAATATCTTGAAGGCGGTTTCGCGGCCTGGCGTGATGCGGGCTGGCCGTTGATCCGCCCGGACGCCTTGCCGCCGCGGGACCGGCGCGGGCGCACGGTCTGGGTGACGCGGGCGCGGCCCAAGATCGACCGCATCGCCTGCCCCTGGCTGATCCGCCGCTTTGTCGATCCCGCGCCGTGATCCTGTTCGTCGCACCCGCCGAGGTCGAAGCCGTGGCCGAGCGTCATGACGCCGCGCCATTCGACATCGAGGGCGTGTTCTTCAGCCACCGGGGCGATCTTTGCACCTTCGATGTCCTGCTGGCCGAACTGGGCCTGTCCGTCCCGGCCCTGGACCGGCTGGCGACCATCGTGCGGGGGCCGACACCGCCCGGCTGGACTTGGCGCCCGAGGCCGCGGGCCTTCTGGCCGCGTCGCTGGGACTGTCGCGCATCCATTCCGACGATCTTGAGCAACTGGAGGCCGGAATGGTCCTTTACGACGCCTTTTACCGCTGGGCGCGGGACGCCACGAACGAAACCCATGACTGGCCCGGCGCCAAGGCGGGGGCGGCGCGATGACCGACGCCCGTAGTGCCCCCGCGCCGGAACAACCGGGCAGCCCATCGGGCCCGGCCGCGCGTCCCGCCTATCCCTCGCTTGCCGAGGCCACGCGGACCTGGGCGCGGATCGCGCTTTTGTCCTTTGGCGGCCCGGCGGGGCAGATCGCCGTCATGCACCGCATCCTTGTCGAGGAAAAGCGGTGGATCGGCGACGGCCGGTTCCTGCACGCCCTGAACTTCTGCATGTTGCTTCCCGGGCCCGAGGCGCAGCAGCTTGCCACCTATGTCGGCTGGCTTCTGCACGGGACGCGCGGCGGCCTGATCGCGGGCATCCTGTTCGTGCTGCCCGGCGCGGTGGCGATCATGGCGCTCAGCTGGCTTTACGTGCTGTTCGGCGATGTGGGCGTGGTCGAGGCGCTGTTCTTCGGCCTCAAGGCCGCGATCCTGGCCATCGTGCTGCAGGCGGTGGTCCGCATCGGCAGCCGGGCGCTGAGGAACGACGCGATGCGCCTGCTGGCGGTGCTGTCCTTCGTGGCGATCTTCGCCTTCGACGCGCCTTTCCCCCTGATCGTGCTGACGGCGGGGCTGATCGGCTATCTGGGGGCACGGGCCGGCCTTCCCGCCTTCGCCGCGACCGGCGGCCATGGGGCGGTCGGCGGGGTTCATGTGGACGATGCCGAAACGCTTCTGGGCGAGGAGATGGCCCGGATGCCGCCGAGGGCGCGGCGCCGCGCGCTTGGGGCCGGGGCTGCGGCGCTGATCCTGTGGCTGGTGCCGGTGGCGCTGCTGGTCCTGACCCTGGGCCGCGGCAATGTCTTTGCCGAGATCGCGCTGTTCTTTTCCAAGATGGCCGTGGTGACCTTCGGCGGCGCCTATGCGGTCCTGGCCTATGTCGCGCAAGAGGCCGTCGGAACCTATGGCTGGCTCCGCCCCGGCGAGATGCTGGACGGCCTCGGCATGGCCGAGACCACGCCGGGACCGCTGATCATGGTCCTGCAGTTCGTCGGCTTTCTTGGTGCCTTCCGCGACGGGGGATGGGACAGCGCGCTTCTGGCGGGGACGCTGGGCGGGCTTCTGACGACCTGGGTCACCTTCGCGCCCTGCTTCGCTTTCATCTTCCTGGGCGCCCCCTACATGGAGCGGCTTCGGAACAACCGGGCCCTGTCCGCCGCCTTGTCGGCCGTCACGGCCTCGGTCGTGGGGGTGATCGTCAACCTGGCGATCTGGTTCGCCATCCACGTGATCTGGCACGAGGTGCGGCGGTTCGAGGCAGGGCCGCTGTCGCTGGAACTGCCCGTCCCGGGTTCCATCGACTGGATCGCCGCCGCGCTTTCCGTTCTGGCCCTTGTTGCGGTGTTCCGGTTCAGGCTGGGCATGACGACCGTCCTGGCGGGTGCGGCCGGCCTGGGCATCCTGCTTCATGCGGCGGGGGTGGTGGCCTGAGGCCGGGTTCCGCCTTGCGGCTTGCCCAAGGCAGCAGACGATCGCCCGGCCCCCTGGAAAGGGCCGGGCTGCCGATCTTGGGTCAGTTTGACAGGAAGCGGCGAGCCGAGGGCATGGACTTCATCAGCACGTAATAGGCCACGCCCGCAGGGATCAGGCTGGCATACCACGAGATGCTGGAAAAGATCAGCGCGAAGACGATGCCGACTGCCGTGGCGATGATCGCGGCCCAGTTGACGCCCTTGTAGGGGCCGTCCTCGTCATAAAGCAGATCCAGGTTCAGCTGGCGCTTGCGCAGGATGTAATAGTCCACCACCAGCACCGCGAAGATCGGTCCCAGGAAGGCCGAATAGGTCTGGATGAACAGGTTCAACCCGGCGGCGGATTCGTCCTTGACCAGTTCCCACGGGAAGGTCGCGAAGGCCAGCAGGCCCACCAGGACCGCCGAGGTCTTGAAGTTCAGCTTGAAGATGTCCATCAGCGCATAGGCGGGCGGGATCACGTTGTTCAGCACGTTCGTCGTGACCTGCGCGAAGACGATGAACAGCAGCGTGATGATCAGCAGCACCTTGTTGTCCACGGCGCTGGAAAAGACCTTGATCGGATCGACCTCGCCCGTGGCACTGGACACCATCAGCCCGATCAGGCCCATGAACAGCGTCGCGGGCAGGATCGAATTGGCATAGATCACCACCTGGCGCAGCGGCGAGACGCTTTCCTTCAGTTCGCGCGAATAATCCGACACGTTCAGCATCATCGTGCTGTAGACGCCCAGAAACAGCATGGTGGCCCCCAGAAGGGCGCGCCCCAGGTGCCTTCGGCCTGCAGCAGGTTGGTCGAGATCTGGTCGCCGTATTTGCCGATCACGCTGAAGAACATGTAGATCAGCGCGCCGATGATGAAGACCGAGCCGATGTTTTCCAGCCACTTGATGCCGCTGAAGCCCAAGACCGACAGGCCGATCTGCAGGAACTGGAAGGCGATGAACCAGAAGACGATGCTGTCGAACCCGAACAGCGTCACCGACACCAGGTTCAGCGCGCCCGCGCCGATCCAGCTTTGGAAGCCGAACCAGACGATGGCGGGCACCGACCGGACCAGGGCGGGCAGCCGCGTGCCGGCGAAGCCGAAAGACGACCGCGCCTGAACCATGAAGGGGATGCCGTATTTGTGGCCTGCCGCGCCGTTGATCGCCAGGGCGACGCCGATCACGGTGCAGCCGATGGCGATGGCCAGGAACACCTGCAAGAGGTTCAGCGTCCCCGCCAGGCCGGACCCGACGGTGAAGGTCCCGATGGACACGCAGCCCCCAGCCAGGCGAACAGATAGGACCAGGGGTCCATGATCCGGTGGCGCTGCGGGGCAAGCGTTTCCTCGCCCACCTTCTTGTGGCCCGCCTCGGTGATCGGGCCTTCGGCCATGTTTTCGATCGAGGTCATCGTCTTGTCCTTCCCTGTTGTTGATCTTGTCCTATTTCTGGTTCGGCTGCGCATAGGCGCAGATCTTGCTGGTCCCCAGGCCCACGGCCGCCAGCCCTTCGACGAACTTGACCGCGACGGTGACGCCGTCGATGACAGGCACCCCGGTTTCGCGCGACAGCCAGTCGGTCAGGTCGGCCATGCCCGCGCAGCCCAGGACGATCGCCTCGCAATTGTCCTCGCGGATGGCGCGCAGGATTTCGTCGCGCACCTTTTCGCGGGCGCCCGAGCCTTCCTCCTCGAGCGCGAGCACGGGAATGCTGGCCGAGCGGACCTTGCGGCACTGGTGGTCCACGCCATAGCGGCGGGCCAGTTCCTCGATCACCGGAACGGATCGGGGCAGGGTGGTGACCACGGAAAAGCTGGTGGCCAGCATGGTGGCGGCCTTCATCGCGGCCTCGGCGATGCCGATCACCGGCCCGCTTGCCAGTTCCCGGCAGGCGCCGATGCCCGGATCGTCGAAGCAGGCCACCACCACGCCGGCCACGCCCTGCTGCTCGGCCTCGCGGACATGGCGCAGCAGCGCGGGCACCGACATCGCCTCGTCGTAGTGGCCCTCGATGCTGGCGGGCGATCCTTCGCCGGTTCGGGCAATGATCTCGACCCCCGGGCCTGCCACGCGCCGCGCGCTTTCGGCGATCTTGTCGGTCATCGAGGCCGTCGCGTTGGGATTGACGAGAAGGATTTTCATGGGCGCCTCCGGCTTGCTTCTGCTTCTGGATCGTCGACGATTCGCATGTGATGTGTCAACGATTCATATCGAAGATGGCGCGGGACTTCTTGTGCTGCCCGGATCGGCGGCATAATTTCCCCCGGGCAGGCAGGAGAAACGCAGTCCCATGGCAGTGAATGCAGAAAGCCGGATCGTCGACGGCGTGGTCGAGGCCATTCTTGAACGGCGCCTGCGCCCCGGCACCAAGCTGAGCGAGCCGGAGCTGTGCGAGATTTATGATTGCGGCCGGACCGATGTGCGTCGCGCGCTTGTCATTCTCGCCACCCGAAAGACGGTCGAGCTGCGGCCCAACCGGGGTGCCTTCGTCCGCGTGCCAAGCCAGCCCGAGGCCCACAACGTCTTCCAGGCCCGCCGGGCCATCGAAAAGACCTTGGCACGAAACGCGGCGCAGCACGCGACAGGGGCCGACCTTGCGGAACTGGACCATGTCGTGCAGGCCGAGATCCTGGCACGCAAGAACGGAGACCGCGCCAAGGCCATCCGCCTGTCAGGCGAGTTTCACATGGTCCTGGCCAAGATCGGGCAGAACGACGTCCTGGCCGAGTTCCTGCATGAACTGATCATGCGCAGTTCCCTTATCATCGGCCTGTTTGCAGGCTCGAGCCACGTTCTTTGCCAGGATGAGGAGCATGGCGAGATCGCCTCGGCCATCCGAAGCGGCGACGGGACAAGGGCCGGCGACCTGCTGGAAGCGCATCTGCGCCATATCGAGGCGCAACTGGTGTTCGATGCGCCGGCCGAGGCAAGCGACCTGCGCCAGATCCTCGGCGGGTAAAGGCGTCCGGAACCTTTGGGCGGAAGGAAGCCCCGGTCCTACCCCTGGTCCGACAGATAGGCCGCCATGCTGGCTGCCAGGCGTTTCGCCCGCTCGACATGGGCGGGGTCGGACATGAGGAATTGCGACACGAGCGCCTCGATGATGGCCAGGCCCGGCAGGCAGGACGACGACAGGACCGGATGCTGGGCGGGGGCGATCAGAAGGTGGTCGCAGGCCTGGGCCAGGGGCGCGGCGGGGGAATCGGTCAGGGCGATCAGCCGGGCGCCCGTGGCACGGGCCATGCGGGCCAGTTGGACCACATCGCTGGAATAGCGCGGAAACGAGATCGCAATGACCACGTCGCCTTCGCCAGCCGCCATCACGCGGCCTGCCGCAACCTCGGTCCCGCCATATTGCACGACGTTCAGGATCCCGTCGCGATAGGGTTCAAGGCCAAGCGCAAGGATCGCCGCCAGATGGGCCGACAAACCGAAGCCCATGATCCAGACATGCCGCGCCTGGCGCAGCATCTCGGACGCCTGGCGCAGGGCTGCGGCTGTTTCGCGGTCCGCCAAGGCCCCCAGATGCGACTGCGCGGTCGCCAGCGATGCCTCGGCCGGTGAGGATGACCTCGCAGCCTCGGCCAGGCGGTTTTCCAGCTTGGTGACGGGGGCGATCAGCGCGTGGACCCGGTCGGCCACATCGGCGCGGAAGGCCGCATAGCTGTCGATTCCCAGATCGCGGACATAGCGGCTGATCGTGCTGGCCGAGATGCCCGAGGCGCGCGAAACATCCTCGATTCCATGGGTGGCGATGAAGACGGGATCGCGCAGGATCAGGTCGGACAAGGCGCGCTGCGACCTGGATCCCGCCTGAAGACGCGCCACAACCTGTTGACCAAGCTGGCTTTCCGCGAAATGGCGCGTGGCGCCCGCGCTCCAGCCCGAAATTTCTGTTGACGGATCGATTTTCATTTCTCAATCATATGAAAGAAAAACAATCACGACAATCCATCCCGACAGGAGTTCCCATCATGCGCAAGACCCTTGCCGCGCTGTCCCTTTTCGCCCTGGCCCTTCCCGCCTTCGCCCAGGATCAGGTCCGCATCGGCGTCGAAGGAAACTATCCGCCCTTCAGCCAGGTGTCCCCTGACGGCACGCTTTCGGGCTTCGACATCGACATCGCCAATGCCGTCTGCGCGCAGATGAAGGCGAACTGCACGCTGGTGCAGCAGGAATGGGACGGGATGATCCCCGCCCTGGCGGCCAACAAGTTCGACATGATCGTGGCATCCATGACGATCACCGACGAACGCAAGAAAGTGGTCGATTTTTCCGATCCCTATTACGACGTCCCCTCGCGCTTCATCGCGGCCGAGGGCGCCTTTGAAGGCTACAGCCCCGAGGAACTGGCTGGCAAGACGATCATCGTGCTGCGCAACAGCCCCCGCGCCCAGTACCTGGAAGCGACCTATCCCGACAGCCGCATCCTGGCGGTGGATCGCGAGCCGGCGGTTTATCTGGAACTGGCGGCCGGGCGGGGCGACATCGCCTTCGGATCATCGGTTGTCTCGGCCGAGGCCTTCCTGAAGCAGCCCGAGGGCGAGGGCTTCGAGCAGGTCGGCGAAACGCTGACCCTGACCGACAGCGTGGATGGCGGAGTGGGCATCGCCATGCGCAAGGGCGACGAGGCGCTGAAGACCCGCGTGAACGAGGCCCTGGCCGCGATCATGGAAGACGGCAGCTATGCCAAGATGGCCGCGCAGTATTTCGACTTCGACATCACCCCGCCCCACGCCCGCAAGTGAACCGACGCGCCCCCCGCCGGGGGCGTCCGATCCGAAGGGAAGTCAACCGATGTTCCACGGCTATCTGCCGATGATCCTGGACGGGCTGCGGGTGACGCTGTCGGTGGCGGTGGTGTCGCTGGCAGTAGCCTGCGTTTTCGGACTGGCGGGGGCAAGCGCCAAGCTGTCCCATTCGCCCGTCCTGCGCGGGCTGGCCGGGCTTTATACCACGGTCATCCGGGCGCTGCCCGACCTGCTTCTGATGCTGATCGTCTTTTATGGCGGGCAGATCCTGCTGAACCGCGTGGCGGCCGCGCAGGGCTGGGGATACATGGACGTGAACGCCTTCGCGGCGGGCACCATCACCCTGGGCTTCGTCTTCGGCGCCTATCTGACCGAAACCTTCCGGGGCGCGATCCTGGCCATCCCGCGCGGCCAGATCGAGGCCGGGCACGCGATGGGCCTGTCGCGCGGCCAGGTGATGCGCGACATCGTCATTCCGCAGATGGTCCGCCACGCCATCCCGGGCTTTACCAACAACTGGCTGGTGATGCTGAAGGCGACCGCGCTTGTGTCGATCATCGGGCTGGACGACATGGTCCACCGCGCATCCCTGGCATCCGCCGCGACGCGCGAGCCGTTCACCTTCTACGCGCTGATCGGGGCCATCTACCTGGCGGTGACCACCGTCTCGATCCTGGTGCTTGGCGCGCTGAACCGGCGCATGTCGCGCGGGATCCGCTCGGAGGCCAGGGCATGATCGACTGGACCATCCTGCGCGAGATGCTGCCCGCCTTTTGGCACGGGCTGCAGATGACGCTGCTGCTGCTGGTGACTTCGGCGGTGGCGGGGCTGCTGCTGTCGGTGCCGCTTTCGGTGGCGCGCTCGGCCCGCAGCCCCTGGGCCCGCTGGCCGGTCTTCGGCTTTACCTTCGTGATCCGGGGGACGCCGCTTCTGGTGCAGTTGTTCATCCTGTATTACGGGCTGCCGCAATTCGGGGTGATCCGCAACAGCACCCTGTGGCCGCTGCTCCGCGACCCGTGGTTCTGCGCTTGGGCAGCCTTCACGCTGAACACCACCGCCTACACGACCGAGATCTTCGCGGGCGCCATCCGCACCACCCCCGCCGGAGAGATTGAGGCCGCACGGGCGATGGGCCTGACCCGCGCCCAGGTCTTCCGCGACGTGTTCTGGCCCGGCGCCTGGCGCCGCGCCTTGCCCCAATACGGCAACGAGATCATCCAGCTGATGCATGCCACCGCCCTGGCCAGCACCGTCACCATTGTCGAGATCCTGCGCGTCGGCCGCGATGTCTACACCAACTACCTGAAGATCCCCGAAAGCTTCGGCATGGCGGCGGTCTTCTATCTGGGGCTGACCCTTGTCCTGGCCGGGCTGTTCCGGCTTCTGGAGCGCCATTTCCTGCGCCATCTCGACCCACGCGCAAGCGCCACCCCCATGCCCGAACCCGTGAAAGCCTCTGCCCATGCGTGAACGCTGCTTTTCCCTTCCCGGGCGCGGTCCCGGCACCCGCCACCAGGTCCTGACCCTGTCCTTCGGCGATCCCGACGCGCGGCCGCATGTCCATGTGCAGGGGGGGCTTCATGCCGACGAAGGCCCCGGCATGATGGTCGCCCGGCTGCTGGCGGATCTTCTGGCACAGGCCGAGGCGGCAGGCCGGCTGCGGGGCCATGTGACCGTGGTGCCCTTTGCCAATCCGCTGGGGCTGGGGCAGGTGCTTCACGGCGATCATTCGGGGCGCTTCGATCTTTACGACGGGCGCAACTTCAACCGCGATTATCCCGACCTGTCCGATGACGCCGCAGCCGGGCTGGAAGGCCGCCTGACCGGTGACCCGCAGCGCAATGTGGCTTTGGTCCGGGCCGCCCTGCGCGCGGCCTTGCAGCAACGCCAGCCCGTAGGGCCGGCCGAGGCGCTGCGCCATCACCTGATGGGCCTGGCCCTGGATGCCGACGTGGTGCTGGATCTGCACTGCGATGGCGAAGCCGAGATGCACCTTTACACCCAGCCCGCCGCCTGGGACCGGCTGGCCCCCCTGGCGACCCTGACCGCCTGCCGTGCCGTGCTGCTGGCCGAGGTGTCGGGCGGCCATCCCTTCGACGAGGCCCTGTCCGGTCCCTGGACCGCGATTGCCGCCCGCTTTCCGGACCACCCGGTCCCCCTGGGCTGCGCCAGCACCACCGTCGAATTGCGCGGACGATCCGACGTCTGCCGGACCCAGGGGCTGCGCGATGCCCAGGCGATCATGGATTACCTGGTGCATCTGGGCGTCCTGTCGGGCAGCGTCGACCTGCCCCCCGCCGCCTGCAGCCCCACGCCCCTTGCGGGATCCGAGGCGCTGACCGCGCCCGCGGCCGGGCTGCTGTCCTATGCCGTGCCGCTGGGAAGCCTTGTGCAGGCGGGCCAGACCGTGGCGGAAATCACCGATCTGGAAACCGGCCAGGTGATCCCCGTCCGCGCCAGCACCACGGGCGTCTTCTATGCCCGCCCCGCCACCCGCATCGCGGAGGCCGGAAAACGCCTGGGCAAGATCGCCGGCGACCGGCCATTCCGCGACGGCCCGCTGCTCAGCCCCTGAGGGACCTGCCATGACCATGCTGAACGCCACCGACATCCGCAAAAGCTTCGGCACCCGGGAAGTGCTGCGCGGGATCAGCCTTTCCGCCGCGAAGGGCGACGTGATCTCGATGATCGGATCCTCGGGGTCTGGGAAAAGCACCTTCCTGCGCTGCCTGAACTTCCTTGAACATCCCACCCAGGGCCAGATCGCGCTTGGCGGTCAGGTCCTGGCCTGCAAGCGCGACCGCAACGGCGACCAGACGGTGGCCGATCCGGCGCAGTTGCGGGCCTTCCGCGCGCGGGTGACGATGGTCTTCCAGCAGTTCAACCTGTGGTCCCACATGACCGCGCGGGACAATGTCATGCTGGGGCCGATCCGCGTCCACGGCCTGAGCCGCGCCGAGGCAGGCGAACGGGCCGATCATTATCTGTCCCGCGTGGGCGTGGCGCATCGGAAGGACGCCTATCCAGGCTTCCTGTCCGGGGGCGAGCAGCAGCGCGTGGCCATCGCCCGCGCGCTTGCGATGGAACCCGACCTGATGCTGTTCGACGAACCCACCAGTGCGTTAGACCCCGAACTGGTGGGCGAGGTCCTGCGCGTCATGCGCAGCCTGGCCGAGGAAGGCCGCACCATGATCGTCGTCACGCACGAGATGAACTTCGCCCGCGACGTGGCCAACCGCGTGGTCTTCCTGGATCAGGGCGTCATTGCAGAACAGGGCTGCCCGCGCGAGGTGCTGAGCCGCCCGCAGACCGAACGCCTGCAGGGCTTTCTGGCCGCGCAGGCCGCTTGATCGAAGCGCCGCCCACGGCCAGGGGCGGCCCAGGCTTTTCAGGCCGCGCCGACAGCCTCGGCCCGGCAGATCATCCCGAACAGGTCGCGGGGATCGTCCGGATCGGCGATCATGTCCAGGTCCTGGAAAAAGCCCGTTCCGCGCAGGCGGGCGTGGATGTGGCGCAGCGCGCTGAAATCCTCGATGGCAAAGCCCACGCTGTCGAACAGCGTCACCTGTGACGGGCCGGTCCGGCCGGGCGCCTGGCCTGCGATGACCTGCCACAATTCGGTCACCGGATGGTCGGGGTCCAGTTGCTGGATCTCGCCCTCGATCCGGGTCTGGGGCGGGTATTCCACGAAGATCCCGGCGCGGTGCAGGATGGCGGGGGCCAGTTCCGTCTTGCCGGGGCAGTCGCCGCCCACGGCGTTGATATGGACCCCGCCGCCGACCATGTTGTCGGTCAGGATGGTGGCGTATTGCTTGTCCGCGGTGCAGGTCGTGATGATCTGCGCGCCCAGGATCGCCTCCTCGGCGCTGTTGCAGGGCACCACCCGCAGGCCGCGCCCGGCAAGGTTCGCCGCGCATTTGCGGGTGGCGGCCGGGTCGATGTCGTAAAGGCGCACCTCCTCGATCCCGCAGACGGCCTTCATGGCAAGGGCTTGGAACTCGGCCTGGGCGCCGTTGCCGATCATCGCCATGGCGCGCGCATCGCGCGGGGCCAGCCATTTCGCGGCCATCGCGCTTGTCGCCGCCGTGCGCAGCGCCGTCAGGATGGTCATTTCCGACAGCATCACCGGATAGCCCGTCGCCACGTCGGCCAGCACGCCAAAGGCCGTCACGGTCTGCAGGCCGCGCCGCATGTTGCCCGGATGGCCGTTCACGTATTTGAAGCCGTATTGCTGCCCGTCCGAGGTGGGCATCAGCTCGATCACGCCGATATCGGAATGGCTGGCGACGCGGGGGGTCTTGTCGAACTGGGGCCAGCGGCGGAAGTCGGCCTCGATCGCGTCCGTCAGTTCCACCATCATCCGTTCGATCCCGACATGCAGGACCAGGCGCATCATGTGGTCGACGCTGACAAAGGGAACAAGCGCCTGGCGCGAGGGCGGGGTCATGGGCATCTCCTTCAGGTGAATGAACGTGTGGGGCGGTCGAAGACCTTGCGGCCCATCAGGCTGCCCACCAGGTCAACCATCAGCTTGGCGGTGCGGCCGCGGTCGTCCAGGAAGGGGTTCAGCTCGACCAGGTCCAGCGAGGTCATCAGCCCCGTCTCGTGGATCAGTTCGCAGGCCAGATGCGCTTCCCGGAAGGTGGCGCCGCCGGGAACGGTGGTGCCCACCGCGGGGGCGATGGAGGGATCGAGGAAATCCACGTCCAGGCTGACATGCAGCTTGCCGTGGGCCGCGCGCACCCGGTCCAGGAAGGCGCCAAGGGGGGCGGTGATGCCCTGTTCGTCCAGCACGCGCATGTCGTTGACCGCGATGTCGCTGTTCTCCAGGGCGCGATGCTCGGCCGGGTCGACGCTGCGGATGCCGAACAGGCAGATGCGCTCGGCCGGGATCGGCGCGGGGAAAGGCCCAAAGGCGTCAAAGCCCGGCCGGCCCGCCGCATAGGCCACCGGCGTGCCGTGCAGGTTCCCCGTTGTCGTGCTGAGGGGCGTGTGGAAATCGCTATGCGCGTCCATCCACAACAGGAACAGCGGGCGCCCTTGGGCGGCGGCGTCCTCGGCCGCGCCGGCCACGGATCCAAGCGCCAGCGAATGATCCCCGCCCAGCACGATGGGTATCCCCCCCTGGCGCAAGGCGTCGCGCACCGCGTCGCGGATCAGCCCGGTCCAGGCAACCGTCGCGGGCAACTGGTCCACCGCGCCATTCGCGCAATGCCGCCGCGGCAGCACCTGGGGCAGCGCAAGATCGCCGCGGTCCGTCACGGTCATGCCCAGGCCTTCCAGAAGCGGCCGCAGTCCCGCCACGCGATAGGCGGCCGGGCCCATCAGGCATCCCGGCTGCCGCTGGCCGCTGTCGACAGGCGCGCCGATCAGGATTGTTCGTGTCATCGTCACCTCGGGTGGTTTCGGACAGGATGCTGCGCGAAACAGGCAGGTCTCAACTGGACAATCCGCAGGTTCGGCAGGCAAACTGCGCGGAATGGCCAGATGGACCTGCCAAAATGGATGAACTCGACCAAAGGCTGATTGCCGAACTGCGCCGGGACGGGCGCGCCTCGGTCCAGCATCTGGCGGACCGCCTGGGCGTCACCCGCGCGACCGTGCGGCTGCGGATGGCGCGGCTGCAGCAGAAGGGCGAGATCCTGGGCTATACGGCCGTCACCCGGGGCGATGTCTCGGACGCGCCGGTGCGCGGCCTTGTGCTGATCGGGATCGAGGGCCGTGGCGGCGACCGCATCATGGCGCGCCTGTCGGGCATGGCAGAGGTCACCGCCGTTCATTCCACCAACGGCAAGTGGGATCTGGTGGTCGAGGTTTCGACGCAATCCCTGGCCGAACTGGACGAGGTCCTGCGCCGCATCCGCAACCTGGAAGGGGTCGTCACCTCCGAGACGAACCTGCTTCTGGCATCGCGCCGCGCTTCCTCGAGATGGAGTTGACAGGCCGGCCCGCCGCAGAAAGACGGCGGCTTGCACTTCCGCGCCGCGGCGGCTTTCCTGCGCCCTCGGGCCGTGATCGTGCCCGGCGAAAGGAACGGGGACATGACGGGCCAGGACGATTTCCGCTCGGACACGGTGACGCGGCCGGATGCGGCGATGCGGGCGGCGATGGCTTCGGCCGAGGTGGGCGATGCGGTCTATGAGGATTGCCCGACCACCCGGGGCGGCGCGGCGGTGCTTGGATCGATCCAGCCCCAGCCCTTGCCGAACGAGCCCGACGGCACCATCGCCCTGGCCGCCATCGAGGCCGCGATCAAGCCCGACGATTTCCACCATGCCAGAACCCGGCTTCCTGAGCGCGACTTTCGGCCTATGGCTTAACTTGAAGGTTCCGGAGAAATCGTTGGAGTCCGATCCAGACGTCCTAGCAAGCGCACCGCGCGACAACAAACCAAGCAGGGTGATGAACCCTGCTTGGTCTCAAGGCACTGGCAAGACGGCGGCCCTAGGCAAAATACTGCGGAAATTCCTCACGCAGGGCCTCCACCTTGGACACCGTCTGGCTCAGATGGCCCCGGATTGCCGCGATCGCAGCATCCGGGTCGCCTGATGCGATGCCGTCCACAATGGCCCGATGGCCAGACAAGATGTTGAGCACCTTGCCCTGTTCCGGCAGGTGCAGGCGACGGATGCGCTCCAGATGGCCCGACCGTTCGCGCACCAACTGGTGCAGTCCTGACTGCCGCAGGCCCGCGAACAGGGTCTGGTGGAACAACTCGTCCAGTTCCTGAAAGACGGCGATCTGACTGGTGTCCTCGGCGATGGCTTCCTGCATCCGGATGATCGATCGGGCGCGGGTCAGCACGTCGGCCGGCGCCTCGGTGGCCAGCCTGCGGCAGACCTCGGTTTCCAGGGCGACGCGCAGGAAATGCGCCTCGTAGGTTTGCGGCACGTCGATGCGCGTCACCACCGTCTTTGATTGGGGAAAGATGTGGACCAGCCCTTCCTGCTTCAGCAGTTGAAGGGCCTCTCGGATCGGGGTCTGGCTGACCCCATAGGTTTCGGTCAGGTCGGTCCGCGACAGCGTGGTGTCGGGTGGCAATTCCAGTGTGATAATTCGCTTGCGCAGGCTTTCGTAGACGCGCTGCACGGTCCCGCCGCCGGCCTGCACCTGCATGGCAGGAAGCCCAAAACTGGCGGCAAGCGATATGGCCATGACATTCTCCCTCAATCAGGCCGAACCTAGGGTCAGGCTCCCCGATCAACAAGGATAATAGCGCTATTGATATACCTGTTGAACTGAAATATTAGTATGTTTGAGACGCGCTGAGTGATTCCGGCGTGGAGGAGGGATCATGACGACAAGAAAAACAGCCGATGATCTTCGGTCGGCCCGATGGTTCGCGCCCGACGACCTGCGCAGCTTCGGGCATCGCTCGCGGATGATGCAGCTGGGCTATGGCGAGGCGGATTTTCACGGAAAGCCTGTCATCGGCATCCTGAACACCTGGTCCGAACTGAACACTTGCCATTCGCATTTCCGTGCGCGGGCCAAGGACGTGGCGCGCGGCGTGCTGCAGGGCGGCGGGCTGCCGGTCGAGATGCCCTCGCTGTCGGTCGACGAAAGCTTCACCAAGCCGACCTCGATGCTGTACCGCAACATGCTGGCGATGGAGACCGAGGAGATGATCCGGTCCCACCCGCTGGACGGCGTGGTGCTGATGGGCGGCTGCGACAAGACCACGCCGGGTCTGGTCATGGGTGCGATCAGTGCAGGCGTGCCGATGATCTACCTGCCTGCCGGACCGATGCTGCGCGGCAACTATGCCGGGCGCATCCTGGGGTCGGGTTCCGATGCCTGGAAATACTGGGACGAACGCCGCGCAGGCAACATCACCGACCAGGAATGGATCGGGCTGCAGGGCGGCATCGCGCGCTCGGCCGGGGTCTGTATGACCATGGGCACGGCCTCGACCATGACCGCCATCGCGGATGCCATGGGGATCACGCTGCCGGGCGCGTCCTCGATCCCCGCGGTCGATGCCAACCACCAACGCATGGGCGCCGATTGCGGCCGCCGCATCGTCGAGATGGTGTGGGAGGATCTGACCCCGGACCGGATCATCACCGAAGGCGCGGTCAGGAACGCCGCCGTTGTCGCCATGGCTACGGGCTGTTCCACCAACGCCGTCGTCCACCTGATCGCCATGGCGCGGCGCGCCGGCATCCATCTGACGTTGGACGACCTGGATGCCCTTGGCCGCACGACGCCGCTGATCGCCAATGTCCGCCCCTCCGGCAAGGACTACCTGATGGAGGATTTCTACTATGCGGGCGGTCTGCGCGCGCTGATGAAGCAGATCGAGGATCGGCTGGATTGCGGCGCCCTGACTGTCACCGGCAAGACGATGGGCGAGAACCTGGAGGGTGCCGTTGTCTACAACGACGACGTCATCCGGCCCCTGTCGAACCCGGTCTATCACGAGGGATCCCTGGCGGTGCTGAAGGGGAACCTGTGCCCGTCCGGCGCGGTCATCAAGCCCGCTGCCTGCGACCCGCGATTCCATGTCCACGAGGGCCCGGCGCTTGTCTTTGACAGCTATCCCGAGATGAAGGCCGCCGTGGACGACGAGGACCTGGAGATTACCCCCGATCACGTCATGGTCCTGCGCAATGCCGGGCCGCAGGGCGGGCCGGGCTTCCCCGAATGGGGAATGCTGCCGATCCCCAAAGCTCTGATCAAGCAGGGGTACCGCGACATGCTGCGGATTTCGGATGCGCGCATGTCGGGCACCTCCTATGGCGCCTGCATCCTGCATGTCGCGCCCGAAAGCTTTGTCGGCGGTCCCCTGGCGCTGCTGAAGACCGGCGACATCGTGCGGCTGGATCTGCCCAATCGCCGCCTGGACATGCTGGTTTCGGACGACGAACTGGCTGCCCGCAAGGCCAACTGGACGCCGCCCGAGCCTCGTTTTGAGCGCGGCTACGGCTGGATGTTCGAGCGTCACGTGACGCAGGCCGACCAGGGCTGCGACTTCGACTTCCTGCAAACCGACTTCGGCCGCTCGGCGGGCGAGCCCGACATCTTCTGAGGCCAGATCTTTTTCGAGGAACGACCATGACCGAACACACCCTTTCGGACGAAACCCGCGCCAAGCTGAAGAAGGTCTCGACCGCATCCGTCGCCACGGCGCTGTACAAGCGCGGTTTGCGCAACCAGTTCATCCAGGGCGTGGTGCCGGTGGCCCCGAAGGACGAGAACATGGTCGGCCCGGCCTTCACCCTGCGCTACATCCCCGCGCGGGAAGACCGCAACCCGATCACCGTCTTCCGCAATGCCGACCACCCGCAGCGCGTCGCCATCGAAACCTGCCCTGCCGGGCATGTGCTGGTCATGGACGGGCGCAAGGATGCCCGCGCCGCGACGGCGGGGTCTATCCTGATCACCCGGCTTGCGATCCGTGGCGCGGCGGGTGTCGTGACCGATGCCGGGATGCGCGACGCCGAAGGCATCGGCAAGCTGGACATGCCGGCCTATTTCGCCAAGTCAAGCGCGCCCACGAACCTGACCCTGCACGAGGCACTGGACATCAACGTGCCGATTTCCTGCGGCGATGCGCCGGTCTTTCCGGGCGACATCCTGGTGGGCGACAAGGACGGCGTGATGGTGATCCCGGCGCATCTGGCCGACGAGATCGCGGACGAATGCACCGGCATGGAAAGTTTCGAAGATTTCGTGCTGGAGCAGGTCAAGGAGGGCGCGGCCATCATCGGCCTTTACCCCTGCACCAAGGACGAGAACCAGAAGAAATACGAGGAATGGCGCGCCCGCACCGGCCGCTGAAACCTGGGGCCGGGCCTCCGGTCTGCCATGACGAAAGGATTTCCGATGACCTTCACGCCTCACGGCAAGCACCTGATCGCCGGTGACTGGGTCGGGACCGAGACGCGCTTCCCGAACGAGCCGGCCTTTGGCCCCGTCCACGAGTTCAGCACGGGCACGGTCGAGTTGGTCAACCGCGCCTGCGAGGCCGCCGAGGAGGCGTTCTGGTCCTATGGCGAGGCCAGCCGCGAAACGCGCGCGGCCTTCCTCGACGCCATCGCCGACGAGATCGAGGCGCGCGCCGAGGCCATCACGGAAATCGGCACCCGGGAAACCGGCCTGCCCGAGGCGCGGCTCAGCGGCGAGCGAGGCCGGACGACAGGCCAGCTACGCCTGTTTGCCCAGCATATCCGCAAGGGCGACTTCCTGGACCGCCGCCACGATCCGGCCATGCCAGATCGCCAACCGGCGCCGCGTCCCGACATCCGAATGGTGCAGCGGCCCATCGGCCCGGTTGCTGTATTCGGTGCGTCAAACTTCCCGCTGGCCTTCTCGACGGCGGGTGGGGACACGGCCGCTGCGCTGGCCGCTGGCTGTCCTGTGGTGGTCAAGGGCCATTCCGCCCATCCCGGCACCGGCGAGATCGTGGCCGAGGCCGTCCATGCGGCCATCAAGACCTGCGGCATCCATCCCGGCGTCTACAGCCTGATCCAGGGCGGCCGCCGCGAGGTGGGCACGGCATTGGTCCAGCACCCGCTGATCAAGGCCGTGGGCTTCACCGGCAGCCTGGCAGGGGGACGGGCGCTTTTCGACCTGTGCGCACAACGCCCTGAGCCGATTCCCTTCTTCGGCGAACTAGGCAGCGTCAACCCGATGTTCCTGCTGCCCGGGGCAACCCGCGCGCGGGCCGAGGATCTGGGCAAAGGCTGGGCGGGGAGCCTGACCATGGGCGCGGGCCAGTTCTGCACCAATCCCGGCATCGCGGTTGTCATCGACGGCGCGGACGCCGATCGCTTTGTCACTGCGGCCAAGGCGGGGCTTGAGGCGGTGGGTCCGCAGACCATGCTGACCGATGGCATCGCCCGGGCCTACCGCGAGGGGAAGGAACGCTTCGAGGCCCGCAACTCGGTCACGCCGGTCGTCTCGACCACCAGCCACTACCGGCAGGCCAGTCCGAACCTGTATGAAACCACGGCCGAGGCCTACCTGCAGGACCACGCGCTTGGCGAGGAAGTCTTCGGTCCCCTGGGCCTGGTCGTGCGCGTCCGCGACACCGACGAGATGCTGCGCCTAGCCCGCGGCTTCGAGGGCCAGCTGACCGCGACGATCCACATGGATCCTGCCGACCTGGAGGCCGCGCAAAAGCTGCGCCCGGTGCTGGAGCGCAAGGCGGGGCGGGTGCTGGTCAACGGCTTTCCGACCGGGGTCGAGGTAGTGGACAGCATGGTCCATGGCGGACCCTATCCGGCATCGACCAATTTCGGCGCGACCTCGGTCGGCACCCTCTCGATCCGCCGCTTCCTGCGGCCCGTCAGCTACCAGAACTTTCCCAAAGAACTCTTGCCCGAGGATCTGCAATGAAGGACGCCACCATGATCGCCCCTGACCACCTGCGAGAGATCATCCGCACCGGCCTGCTGTCCTTCCCGGTGACGCCCTTTGACGATGGGGACCGCTTCAACCCCAAGCCCTTCGCGGCCCATCTGGAATGGCTGTCCTCCTATCCGGTCGCCGGGCTGATCGTCGCCGGCGGCACGGGCGAGCTGTTCTCGCTGACCCCTGGCGAAGTGATCGAGGTCGTCAGGACCGCGCGGCAGGTCTCGGGCGGCCAGCCGGTCATCGCGGGCTGCGGATACGGCACCCGCATCGCCTGCGACATGGCGCGAGAAATCGAGGCCGCAGGCGGCGACGGGATCCTGCTCTTGCCGCACTATCTGACCGAGGCGCCCGCCGACGGCATCGCCAACCGCATCCGCGCGGTCTGCCAGGCCACCAACATGGGCGTGATCGTCTATAACCGGGGCCAGGCGCGGGTCAGCGCGGAACAGCTGGCGCAACTGGCCGACGAATGCCCGAACCTGATCGGCTTCAAGGACGGCACCGGCGACATCGACACGGTGCGCCGCGTCACCGTGATGCTGGGCGACCGGCTGTCCTACATTGGCGGGATGCCCACGCACGAACTGTTCGCCCAGGCCTTTAAGGGTGCGGGGATGCCCACCTATTCGTCCGCCGTGTTCAACTTTGTCCCGGAAACCGCGCTCAAGTTCCACGCGGCCTTCACCGCAGGCGACGACGCCACCTGCGAACGGATGCTGCGCGACTTCTATTATCCCTTCGCGAAGATCCGCGACCGCAAGGCAGGCTACGCGGTCTCGGCCGTCAAGGCGGGCGTGCGCCTGCGCGGTTTCGACGCCGGCCATGTCCGCGCGCCCCTGACCGATCTGACCGAGGAAGAGATGGGCATGATGCAGGCCCTGATCGACAGCGTCCAATGACGCTGCGAGCCGCACTGACCGGAATCTCGGGAATCCTGGTCACGCCCTTCGATGCCGAGGACCGGATTGCCCCCGCGCGGCTGGTCCCGATCATCGACCGCGCGCTTGCCTTGGGGCTGCACATCCCCGTCGTGAACGGCAACACGGGCGAGTTCTACAGCCTGACCGTGGACGAGGCCGAGACGATGTGCGCCGAGGTCTGCGGGATGGTGGCGGGCCGCGCGCCGGTGCTGGCCGGGGTGGGACGGTCTGTCAAGGACGCCTGCCGCCTGGCCGCCGCGGCTGCCGGGGCAGGGGCGGCGGGGCTGATGGTCCACCAGCCGCCCGATCCCTTCGCCGCACCGCGCGGGGTGGTCGACTATGTCCGCCGCGTGGCGGATGCGGGCGGCGGTTTGCCCTTGATGCTGTATCTGCGGAACGACGCCATCGGCACGGCGGCCATCGCGGATCTCTGCGCCATTCCCGGCGTGATCGGCGTCAAGTGGGCCACGCCGAACCCGCTGAAGCTGGCCGAGGCCATCGGCGCCTGCGATCCCGGCATCATCTGGGTCGGCGGCCTGGCCGAGGTCTGGGCGCCCGCGCTTTATGCGGTCGGCGCGCGGGGCTTCACCTCGGGGCTGATCAACATCTGGCCGGAACGGTCCTTGGCAATCCATGCCGCGCTGGAGGCGGGCGACTATGCCAGGGCGCGCGACCTGATCGCCGGAATGGCGGCCTTCGAGGAGGTTCGCGCGCAGGAGTTGAACGGCACCAACGTCACCGGCGTCAAGGCCGCGCTGCAAGCCATGAGCCAGGACTGCGGACCTACGCGACCGCCTGCCGCCTGGCCGCTGACCGATGTCCAGCAGCGCAAGATGGCAGGCTTTCTTAAGCAAAACGGACTTCTGCACTGACCACCGTCCCGGCGGGAGGCCGGGCGGCAATCAAGGCCCGGCAGCGCCGGACAAAAGGGGAGGAAAACAGATGAAGATCAAGGCAGCATTGTTCCTGTCGGGCGCCGTCCTGGCCGCCGGCATGGCCCATGCCCAGGACGCCAGCCGCGACGTGACGGTGGTCCTTTCGGAAACCGTCAGCGTGGTCGAGCCGTGCATGGCCGCGCGCCAGGACGTGGGGCGCGTCATCTCGGAAAACGTCAACGAGATGCTGATCGAGTTCGACTATGTGAATGGCGGGCTGAAGCCGCGCCTGGCGACCGAATGGAGCCAGGTCGATGACGACACCTGGGAATTCAAGCTGCGCCCTGGCGTCAAATGGCACGACGGCAGCCCCTTCACGGCCAAGGACGTGCAGTTCAGCATCGAGCGGAACAAGAACGCGGATCTGTCGTGCGAAACCGGCGGCAAGTATTTCGGCGGCATGGAGTTCAGCTTCGAATCCCCTGACGACAACACCATCCGCATCACCACCAACCCGCCGCAGCCAATCCTGCCGCTGCTGATGTCTGTGATGCCGGTCCAGTCCGCCGCAACCACGCCCGCCGCCGAATTCAACCGAAAGCCGAATGGCACCGGGCCCTATGTCTTCAGCGACTGGCAGAACGGGCAATCGATCACGCTGACCCGCAATCCCGATTACTGGGGCGACCAGCCGCAGGTCGAAAAGGCCACCTATCTGTTCCGGTCCGACAGCGCCGTCGCCGCCGCCATGGTGGAAACGGGTGAGGCCGACATCGTGCCCTCGATCGCGCTTCAGGACGCCAACAACCCGGAAACGGATTTCAGCTATCCCAATTCGGAAACCACCTCGCTGCGGATCGACACGCGCACGGAACCCACGGACGACCGCCGCATCCGCGAGGCGCTGAACCTGGCCGTGGACCGGGAAGCGATGATTGGCACGCTGTTCCCGGCGGACGCCCAGATCGCCACGCATCTGGTGGTGCCCACGACCATCGGCCACAATCCCGACATTCCGGCCTGGCCCTATGACCCGGACCGCGCGCGCGAACTGGTCGAGGAAGCCCGCGCGGACGGCGTCAATGTGGATGCGCCCATCCGCATCATCGGCCGCAACGGGATGTATCCCAACGGGACCGAGACGATGGAGGCGATGATGGCGATGTTCCAGGACGTGGGGCTGAACGTCGCGCTGGACAGCTATGACGTGTCGGTCTGGAACAACTATTTCGTGTCGCCCTTCGTGGCCGATGCGGGGGCCACCCTGACGCAGTCGCAGCACGACAACGCCACCGGCGATCCGGTCTTCACAGCGCATGTGAAATACGCCTCTGACGGCGCGCATTCCATGGTCCGCGACCCCGAGGTGGACCGCCTGATCGCCGCCGCCAGCGCCGCCACGGGCGAGGAACGCACCAAGCTGTGGCAAGACCTGTTCACCAAAGTGAACACCGAGATCATCGCCGATGTGCCGATGTTCCACATGGTGGGCTTCACCCGCGTCTCGCCGCGTCTCGACTTCAAGCCGACCATTGCCACGAACTCGGAACTGCAATTGCAGCAGATCCGGTTCAAGTAACCTCAACGGGGCCGGGGCGACCCCGGCCCGCCGCTTGCCAGGGACATGCCCATGCCGCGATACCACCGCGATGACCTGCTGCGCTATGCCGAAGGCCTGCTGACCCGCGCCGGAATGGAGGCCGACAAGGCCGCCGTCACCGCCGCCGTGCTGGTCGAGGGCGACATGATCGGCCACGAAACCCACGGCTTGCAACTGATGCACTGGTATCTGGAATGCCTCGCCGATGGCAGCCTGAACGGCAAGGGCAGCTATGAGGTCGTCGCCGACAAGGGTGCGGGCTTTGTCTGGGACGGGCGTCTGCTGCCGGGCGCCTGGCTGCTGACCAAAGCGCTGGATCAGGCGATGGAGCGGGTGCGCGAGCACGGCATCGTCGGTGCCGCGATCCGCAATTGCCATCACACCTGCGCGCTGTCGGCCTATATGCGGCAGGCGACAGACCAAGGGTTGATCGTGCAACTGTCCGCCTCGAACCCGGCGGCGCGGCGGGTGGCGCCTTATGGCGGGACGCAGCCGATTTTGACGCCCAATCCGCTGGCCATGGGCTTTCCGACTTCGGGAGATCCGATCCTGGTGGACGTGTCTTCGTCGATCACCACGACCACCATGACCCAGCTTCTGGCCAAGAAGGGCGAGAGATACCCCGAGCCTTGGGGCCTGACCGCCGAGGGCCAGCCGACCGACGATCCGAAGGAGATCACCGAGCGCGGCGGAACCATGATGCCTCTGGGCGGCGCGCTGAAGGGGCACAAGGGTTACGGTCTTGCACTGATGGTCGATCTGCTGGGACAGGGGCTGTCGGGCAAGGGGCGCGCGAACACCGATGCCCCCGGACCGCTTGCGCAAAGCGCCTTCCTGCAAGTCATAGACCCGGATTTCTTTGCCGGTCTGGATGCCTTTACCGAACAATCCGATTGGCTGGCTAATGCCTGCCGCACGAATCCGCCAGCGCCCTGGAACAAGGGTGCGGTGCGGGTGCCGGGGGACAGCGCGTCGGCCAAGCGGCGCGACGCAATGCAGAATGGCGTGCCGGTGGCTCAAAACGACTGGGATCGCATGGCCAAACATGCCGAAAAGCTAGGGATGACCCCACCTGCCGCCCTGCAAGGCAGGTTGACACACTAATATATCAGTTTTATACCGCAGTTTGTCTGACGTCAGCGCCCATGGAACTGATTAGGCCGATTGCGTGACGGAGGGTTCTTGGCTCATCGTAGCCCTTATGGAGCAAAGATGAGCAAGAAGCCCATGACAACGAAAGCCGAGGCGGAGAAGGCAGTCAAAGATATCCGCCGGGCGACGCGCAAGGTCCATAATGCGGAAGAAAAGATCCGCATTGTACTGGCCGGCCTGCGGGGCGAGGACAGCATTGCCGAGCTGTGCCGCCGCGAGGGGATCGCCCAGAGCCTGTATTACAGCTGGTCGAAGGAGTTCCTCGAGGCTGGCAAGAAGCGCCTCGCCGGTGACACGGCGCGCCAGGCGACCAGCATGGAGGTCAAGGACCTGCGCGCCGAAGCACTGGCGCTCAAGGAGGTTGTAGCCGACCTGACCCTCGAGAACCGCCTGCTCAAAAAAAACACGACCGGGGCTGGGGGCGAGCACGAATGAGATACCCTGCCTCCGAGAAGCTCGAGATCATCCGCATCGTCGAGCAATCCCACCTGCCGGTTCGCAGGACTTTGGCACAGATCGGGGTGCCGCCCACGACCTTTTACCGGTGGTATGATCGATATGTCGAACACGGCCCGGAAGGCTTGGAAGACCGCCCCTCACGGCCGTCCCGGGTCTGGAACCGCATCCCCGATGCTGTGCGTGATCGGATCGTGGAACTGGCACTCAGCGAGCCCGATCTTTCGCCGCGGGAGTTGGCCGTTCGCTTCACGGATACAGAAAAGTATTTCGTGTCAGAAGCGTCCGTGTATCGGCTGCTGAAGTCCTATGACCTCATCACCAGCCCGGCCTATGTGGTGATCAAGGCCGGGGACGAGTTCAGGGACAAGACCTCTCGGCCAAACCAGATGTGGCAGACCGACTTCACCTATCTCAAGGTGACAGGCTGGGGATGGTTCTACCTGTCCACCGTGTTGGATGACTTTTCCCGCTACATTGTTGGCTGGAAGCTGTGCACCACCATGAACGCGGACGATGTCAGCGCGACACTTGATATCGCCCTTGCCGCCTCGGGATGTGACAGCGTCACCGTGCTGCACAAGCCCCGGCTGCTGAGCGACAACGGCCCATGTTACATCGCCGGTGACCTTGCCGAATACCTCGAAGAACATGGTATGGCCCATGTCCGCGGCGCCCCCAATCATCCCCAGACACAGGGCAAGATCGAGCGCTGGCACCAGACCCTCAAGAACCGCATTCTGCTGGAAAACTACTATCTGCAGGGCGAGCTTGAGGCGGCCATCGCGGCCTTTGTCGAGCATTACAACAACCACCGCTATCACGAGAGCCTCGGCAACCTCACGCCCGCTGATGTCTACTTCGGACGCGGCCCGGCCATCCTCGCAGAAAGAGAGAAGATCAAGAAACTGACCATCCAGAACCGGCGCTTGATCCATCAGCGCCAGGCAGCATAACCTCAACCCATAGAGCCAGAGCCCTCCAAACCAAACTCAGGCCGCCTGTTCCAAATCATTCGACGACGGACAGGGGCCGCCTCGTCCATCTTGCGACGGGTGACAGGCCACCGGTTCTCCGGGCAGGCTTCTGAGCATGATCTGTTCAAGACTCCTGCCTTGGAACTGTGCGTCGGTCTTGACGTCTCCATTGGCACCACCAGCGTATGCGTCATGGACGGAGAGGGGAAGGTTCTGAAAGAAGGAAAGGTCGCAAGCGATCCTTCCGCTATTGACGCAATGCTGGCCGTGTTCACCGGCCATCCGAAGCGGGTCGGGCTGGAGGCCGGGCCGTTGTCGCAGTGGCTTTACAGCAGCCTTGCAGCGGCAGGCTATCCCGTGATCTGTATGGAGACGCGGCAAATGAAAGCGGCACTGTCTGCGCAGATCAACAAGACCGACCGCAACGATGCAGGTGGCATCGCACAGATGATGCGTGTTGGCCTCTACAAGCCGGTGCATGTGAAAATCGTGCGCGGCCAAGAGATCAGAATGCTGCTCACCGCGCGCAAGTTTTTGCAGATGAAGATCACTGATACTGAGAACCACCTGCGCGGGCTGCTCCGCAACTTCGGGCTGAAGGTGGGCGCCGTGAACCGCACAGAATTCGAGGAAAGGATAAAGATCTGTTGCGGCAGTCGCCATACCTGGCCCTCACGATCACCCCGCCTTTGGATGTGCGACATGTGTTGCACGAGCAGTATCAACTGCTGCACAGGGCGATGAAGAAGCTTGCAGCCGATGATGGCATGTGCCGGCTTCTAATGACCGCACCCGGTGTCGGGCCTGTGGTGGCGCTGACTTTCCGGGCCGGGGTCGATGAGCCCGCCCGCTTCGCGCGATCACGCGCGGTTTCGGCCCACTTCGGTCTGACACCTATGCGCCACCAATCCGGCGAACTGGATCAAAGCCGCGGCATCTCCAAGTGCAGGGATACAGGGGTCCGATGGGCATTAGTCAAGGCCGCGGGCGTCATCTTGCGGCACCGAACCCTGCGCTCGCACCTGAGAGCCTGGGGTTCGGCGGTTGCCAAGCGCAGGCGTCCGGTGCGGGCCATGGTTGCCGTAGCACGACGCCTCGGAACGATTTTGCACCGGATGTGGGTCGATCACACGGAGTATCACTTGGAAGCGCCTGCCGCTTGATCCGACACACGGTATCCGCGCGGTCCGCGCGGTAGGAGGTCCCGTGCATGGGCGGGTGGGCAGGCAATTCCCAGCAGGGCATGAACGTCGATCCGGGCAAACGCACCCCGTTCGGCAGTCCGCAGAAAGGATTGGAATGCCTCTCCTTCCGACCCCATCATGAAGCGGCTCGGTGCCGACTTCGAAGAGAAGCAGGACACCTGCCGGGATGGATAATTGACAGTTGTGCTATGGCGAGAAGCCAGACCAGTCTGTAAACAGGCTGATAGGCAGTTTGAGCCCAAAGCTGCCTTTCAACCACCCTTGATCCCCTAAGGGGGTCGGCGTATCTGAGGCAGTGTCCAATAGGAGATTGATGCACAGAGGCTTCGATTGAACCGCGTGTAGCGGCATCGTCCGGCACATGGAGTGCCGGCCCTTTTTGCATGATTCCTATGGAGTTCTCATGGAGAACCAAGACGTAGTGATCCGGCCGTCTGACGCGGCGAGGGACACCGAAAAACTGTCAGCCATCTGGCTTGAAGCATCCCTGAAAGCGCATCCGTTCATCGGCGAATTCAGGCTTTTGGAGCAGCGCCAACGGATCGAAGAAGAATATCTTCCAAAAGCAGAAACGTGGGTTGCCTGTCATTCGGGCGAGGCTATCGGCTTCATCAGCCTGCTGGGTAGCTTTGTCGGCGGGATATTCATTGCCCCAACGCACCAAGGCCGAGGTATCGGCCGCACACTGATCGCGCATGCTCTTGAACTGAAGGGCGAGCTTTTGCTGGAGGTCTACACCGAAAATGAACAGGCTGTCCGCTTCTATGCGTCGCTTGGCTTTAAGGAGTTGTCACGGCGCGACATGGATGATTTCGGCTGTCCCTACCCGAACGCAGCTCTGCATTTGAAAGGTTGAGCTGAGGACCGGGCGAGACCTGTCTCGCTCGGTCACACACGGCGATCCAGTTACCGGAACGAGCGGCTGCTTGGTCCGGCATAGCTGCCAAGACTTCGTAGGTGCAAGTTGGTGCTTGACACCATGGCCCTCAAAAGAGAAGGCCCTGCGTGATGCAGGACCAGTGCTATCCTCACCACAAGGATATTGGGGTGCAGCCTCGTTCAGCGGTGTGAGCGGCGGCTGGGAAATACTCGTTTCAGGTATCACCCACAGCGGCACAACCCCAGCGGCAGGGATGTTCGTTCCATCAGATCAGGGCCATCTTGTCAGCCTGGATGCTGGCCTTTACGGTTTTCGCATGGCCCGCACCGCTGCAGTGATCACAGACCGCCTTCACCTGCCCGTCGATGCACCGCCTCGCAGCCCATCCCGCTGGTTCTGGGGCACGATTGTTGTGCTGACCGTCGTGACCCTGACACTACAATGGGTCGGCATGAAACAAGTGAAGCGCACACTTGATGATTTTCAGAGACTGCCAGGCGCCAGCGCGGAAAATTTCGAGGTCGTGCTGGACAAGGCCGCAACGCAGGCCGCTGACGCCGTCGCAGATCAGATCGGTGTTCAAGTCGATGCTGCCATTGCGCCTGTCTATGATCGCATCCCGGACTATGTGGGATTTCACTACAGCGTTGCCGGTGAATATCTTGAGCTTGCGACTCTTGCCGTGGGCTCGCTTGAAGACGCTATGAACGAGCGGCTGTTCGAAGGTCTTCCCGAGCGGCTTGACAAGGTTGCCCTCGAGATCGACGCGGCTCTTGCCGACGAATACGAACGGCAGGTCCGCGAACAGGTCAATGCAGCAAGTTCCCAAGTTAATTGGGGGAAGGCCGCGGATGTCCTTACACAGGCATGAGGAAGCTCATGATGGTGACCGCGCCGGCGACGGCAGTCACTGCAACTGTCGGCGCTTCAGGCAGCAAGCTGATCGCCAAGACCGTCGCTAAAAAGGCCAGCTCCCAGCTGGCGGCTAAGGTAGCGGCAAAGGGTGCCGTCAAAAGCGGATCGGTCCTGACTGGCGCGGGTGCCGGCGCCACGGTTTGTTCTTTCGCAGGTCCCGCAGCCGTTGCTTGCGGCGCTGGAGGCGCTCTTGTTGCTTGGATCGCCGTTGATGCTGCAGTGATCAACATCGATGAACTGCTGAACCGGGACGAGTTCGACGCCGATCTGCGAGCCATGGTGGATACAGAAAGACAGCGGGTCAAGGACACGCTGCGCCAGACTTCGGCGCAACGTGCAGGGGAACTGCAACGTGTTGCACCGCAGCAGGCCCGCGATATGACGCTGGATCAGCTTTCCCGGCCAGAGCGACAGGACGTCTGCAGCCGCGCGCAGCAGCTGATGTCCGAATATGCCCTGATCCAGACTCAACTTGCAGCCCGTGAGCCGACAAGCCTCGCCGCATTCGCTGCAGATTTGGATGCAACCGAAGGTGATCAGACGCTGGCTCCGATGGTTCAGGCGATGCGTTCCGCCATCGCCGGTCAGGGTAGCCGGCTTCAGGTTGAGAATGTGTCCCTGAAGGGCAATTTCCGCCATGATGATCGTGTTGATCGGGACGTATCGGCCCAGCTGCAACTGCAGGACACCGCCGTCGCTTTGCACGGCAGGGCGAGTGTAGATTATGGCTTTTATCTTCAGACCATGCCTGGCCTGACGCTTGACCTGACGCGCGACATCGTCGCGCGTGTTGCGGTGGAACAGCATCTCCGTATCCGCTCAAACCGTTTTTTTGGAGGCGAGGTGCAGATCAGGGAGCTGCTCTCCGATCTCGGCCACGCCCAAGGCCTGAGGGCAACCTGGACGGCGCCAGTGCAGATCGTGCGGGATCCTGATGCCGATGGCTTGGCAGATACGGGCGTATCGCCCGGACCTGCGGCGCCGATAACCCTGACATTGCGCCTAGCGGGTGTGCCTCTCCCCGATGTTCTGCCGTTGACGTCCTGCACAGTGCCCGAAACTGTCACACTGACACAGGAGGCTGCCCGTTGACGCACGCGCAAACATCGCGTATATACAAATGTAAACAACGGGGTCTGCCATGATGCACAGCAAGGTCCGCAAGGTGGGCAATTCCGCCGTAATGACGCTGACGACCGAGATGCTTGCCCTGCTGGACGTGAAAGAGGGCGACAGCCTGTTCGTGCTGCGCGGAGATGATGGCTCACTTCGCATCACTGCGCATGATCCCGAAGTCATGGCCGCGCTCGAGGCTGCCGAGATCGTCATGGACGAGAACCGTGATCTGCTTGCAGCCTTGGCGTGACAGGCCCGGTCTGGGTTCCGCTTGCCGCTGTCATCGCCATTCACGATCGCCAGATCGCCCGCCACGGTGGCGCTCCCGGCATGCGCGACCGCAGCCTGCTCGAGGGGGGCTGCGCCCGCCCGCTGAACCAGGCGGCCTATGGCACGCCTACGCTGCCCGAGCTTGCTGCGGCCTATGCCTACGGCATCGCCAAGGCGCACGCCTTTGTCGATGGGAACAAGCGGACTGCCTTTGTCACCGCGCTGACATTCCTGCGCCTCAACGGAGTAGGCTTCCGCCCCGATCCCGTGCAGGGCGTCCGCATGATGGAGGATCTCGCCTCGGGCGATGTGACCGAGGCTGCCTTTGCGGCGTGGCTGGAGGCGGGGATGGAGAGGCTTTGAAGAGTGGTCAGGCCGACAGGAACAGCAGGGGAATTCCGTCCTCGTGGACTTGGCGCAGGTGGTCGAAACTGGTCGTCTCCTCGGGCCGCAGCGTCTCGGCTACCGCTAATTGGCCTATCCGCGCCATGACGCCGCCGCAGATTCTTCGCTCAGGTGCCATCTGTTGATTTCCACCCAGAACTGAGCCGGCATTTCCATCGAGAAGTGAGCCACCTCTGACTATGGATTTCCGGTCATTCAGTGGTCAAGGCGTGATCGTTCTCCTTCTTTTGGCGCGCTGCGGCGGCTGAACTGGCTTTGAAGCGGAAGCTGTCGTTTCCGGTCTCCAGGATGTGGCAGCGGTGGGTGAGCCGGTCGAGCAATGCGGTGGTCATCTTGGCATCGCCGAAGACTGTGGCCCATTCGCTGAAGCTGAGGTTGGTGGTGATGACGACGCTAGTGCGTTCGTAAAGCTTGCTCAGCAGATGGAAGAGCAGCGCCCCTCCCGAGGCGCTGAAGGGCAGGTATCCCAGCTCATCGAGGATCACGAGATCGAGGCGGGTCAGGCTTTCGGCAATCTGCCCGGCCTTGCCCTTGGCCTTCTCCTGTTCGAGGGCATTGACCAGTTCAATGGTGGAGAAGAAGCGGACCTTGCGGCGGTGATGCTCGATGGCCTGGACGCCGAGGGCGGTTGCGATGTGGGTCTTCCCCGTGCCCGGGCCGCCGATCAGGACGATGTTCTGGGCCCCGTCCATGAACTCGCAGCGGTGGAGTTGCCGGACTGTGGCTTCGTTGATCTCGCTGGCTGAGAAGTCGAAGCCCGAGAGGTCCTTGTAGGCGGGGAAGCGTGCGGCCTTCATGTGATAGGCGATGGAGCGGACCTCGCGCTCGGCCAGTTCGGCTTTCAGCAGTTGAGACAGGATCGGCACGGCTGCGTCAAAGGCCGGCGCCCCTTGCTCGATCAGGTCCGTCACGGCCTGCGCCATGCCATGCATCTTCAGGCTGCGAAGCATGATGACGATGGCGCCGCTGGCGGGATCATGACGCATGACGGCCTCCTGCAGCTTGGGTGCGCAGGCCGTCGTAGCGTTCGACATTGGCCTTTGGCTCACGGCGCAGGGCCAGGGCCAGCGGGGTATCGAGGGGCGGCCCGCCAATGACCTTGCCATCGACCAGCCGGTGCAACAGGTTCAGCACATGGGTCTTGGTCGCCACGCCCTCGGCCAGGGCCAACTCCACAGCCGTCAGCACGGCCTGTTCGTCGTGCTGAAGAACCAGGGCAAGGATGTCGACCATCTCGCGATCACCGCCGGGTTTGCGCAGCATCTGCTCCTGCAACTGCCGGAAGGCAGGCGGGAACTCGGCAAAGGGCGCGCCATTGCGCAACGCCCCGGGCTTGCGCTGAAGAACAGCCAGGTAATGCCGCCAGTCATAGATCGTCCGCGGTGGCAGCTTGTGGCTGCGCTGGATGATGCGGCAATGTTCGCACAGGATGTTGCCCTCGGCCGCCACGACCAGCCGGTCCGGATAGATCCGCAGGCTGACAGGCCGGTTCGCGAATGACGCCGGCACGCTGTAGCGATTGCGCTCGAAGCTGATCAGGCAGGTGGGCGAGACGCGTTTGCTCAACTCGATGAAGCCGTCAAAGGCGGGCGGCAACGGCATCAGCGCGGTCCGCTCCTCAGCCCAGACATCGGCGATCGTGCCCGGCAGCGTGCCGTGCGGGGTCTCTTGCCACACCTTCAGGCAGCGCTGTTCCAGCCAGGCGTTCATCATGGCAAGGTCGGGAAAGTCCGGCATCTCCTGCAGGATCTGGTGGCGGGAGTCCTGAACGTTCTTCTCGACCTGACCCTTCTCCCAGCCTGCGGCCGGATTGCAGAACTCCGGCTCGAAGACATAGTGATTGGCCATGGCCAGAAAGCGGAGGTTGACCTGCCGCTCCTTGCCCCGACCAACCCGGTCCACTGCCGTCTTCATGTTATCGTAGATGCCGCGCTCGGGCACACCACCAAAGACGCGGAACGCGTGCCAGTGGGCATCGAACAGCATCTCGTGGGTCTGGAGCGGGTAGGCGCGCAACAGGAAGGCCCGGCTGTGGGACAGCTTGATATGCGCCATCTGAAGCTTGGTGCGCTCGTCGGCCAGATGCCCGTAGTCTTCGCTCCAGTCGAACTGGAAGGCTTCGCCCGGGCGAAAGGACAGCGGAACAAAGGTGCCGCGTCCCGTGGTCTGCTGTTCGCGCTGGCGATCTGTCCGCCAGTTCCGCGCAAACGCCGCAACCCGGCCGTAGGAGCCGGTAAAGCCCAGCTTGACCAGATCGGCATGCATCTGCTTCAGCGTCCGCCGCTGCTTGCGCGACTTGCCGGCCTCCGTCTTCAACCAGCCGGCCAGCTTCTCGGCGAAAGGATCAAGCTTGCTCGGGCGATCCGGCGTGGCGAACTTCGGCTCGATCGTGTCTGCCGCCAGGTGCTTCGTAATCGTGTTGCGCGACAAACCGGTGCGCCGCGCGATCTCGCGGACCGACAGCTTCTGCCGCAAGTGCATGCGTCGAATGATGTTCAAAAGTCCCATGTGGATCACTCCCGTTACCCCCGCCGCTCATCGCTTTGGGGAAAGGTTCACATGGCTCAATTCTCAGTGGAAATTACCCGCCTATCCGGCTCAGTTCTGGGTGGAAATCAACAGCCGACGCAACGATACCCGACTGGCGGAACAACGAGGGCGGAGCAGAGGCCAGAGAACCTGCCGTCGTCTTGCGGCCAATGACGCTGGGCCGCGAGGTTGTGGAGGACTACGGCCATACTGGCCTCAGCTTGCGCCGGCATCCGGTCTCGTTCCTCCGGGAGACGCTGAAGGAGCGGAAGGTCATCACCTGCGCTGAGGCCATGGGGAGCCGGGATCGCCGCTGGTGCGCCACCGCAGGCCTGGTGTTGGTCCGCCAGCGGCCCGGCTCAGCCAAGGGGGTGATGTTCATCACCTTGGAGGACGAGACCGGTGTCGCCAACCTTGTGGTCTGGGCAAAGGTCTTCGAGGCGCACCGGAGGATCGTGCTTGGGTCAGGGATGATCGGGGTGCAGGGACGCGTCCAGCGAGAAGGCGAGGTGGTCCACTTTGTGGTGCACCGGATTGAGGACCTGTCGCGGGAACTCGCCAGCGTCGGCCGGCGCGATGGCCCGGCCTTCCCGCTCATCCAGGGACGGGGCGATGAGGGGCCGTACGCGCTGCAAGGAGACACCCCGCCTCAGGCTCCCCAACCGCGCGACATCTTCATTCCAGACCTGCATCTCGATGCGATCCGGGTGAAGGGGCGAAACTTCCACTGAGCATGAGCCAAGTAGCGCGGTCAGCGATGCGCCAGATAGTCCGCTGATACATAACCCGATACAGTTGGCTTCTCGGCGAGCGCGACCTTGCACCAGACCTTGCCATTATTGGTCAGACAGTTCCGGCGGATCAGGCGTGTTCCATCGGGCAGCCCGATGATGATGTTGTGGTCCAAGCCGGGGCCTTCTCGGAGCTTCAAGAGATCATGGGGCCCGGCTCCCTTAACCACCGCACCGGAGCCGACCGCGCATGCGGTGGTGACGGCAAGAGCGAAAAGAGCAGCAAAATGAGTTCGCATCATCCAACCTTGATCGTTTTTCCACCACTACGACGCCAGAATGCCAGATTACAGCGGGCATCTTCTGGATGCGAAGATCCTCGCTCGCTCCGGTCAAAGTATCCCCGTCCAATATAGACAGGCTCAGGAAGATGACCTTTTCGGTCGACGCAGGGCTGTTGGAGAAGAGCCTGCACCTGTCTGTGGCATAGGTCTGGAATAGATGGTGTTCCGGTTCCGAGGCTGCTCGGCGAACTGAATACCGTAGCATGTTGGGAATAACGCGCTGTTGAAGGTTATGGCCGCCTGTGGAGCCACCAAAACAGCGCAGCAGGCGGCCATAATCGGGCTCCAGGTCTCTATGGTGGTTTTGCGAACCACACCACAGAGGAGACCGGCTATGGCCAAGGTAGAGTAATCCATTATATGCGGTAGAGCATGGCAACCATAAGTTGGCTCGCGGCAATGAGTGCGTGATCCTGCATTTCTGGCTGACAATAGCGATCTGAGCGATGCTTTTCAAATTAAAGAGATGTGGTTCTCAGGCGGCCCCATGAGCACCAATGGCTGTCAAGCCCGCGATGTGATGCTCGGGCTGATGAGGACATGCCGGAAGCTCGGCATCTCATTCTCCCTGGTCGATCCGCTTGCCGTCCTTGTCGTGGATGCGGCTATAGTCCGCGTCCATGAAGGCGTAGCTGCCGCACTAGAGTTCATTGTGCACGCCCGAGTCGCTCTCGAATTAATAACTGCCGAGCGCCGCCCGAGACCAGTTCCGGCTCCATCCCACAAGCTTTTAGCCGCTCGACCGCGTCCTGACCGGGACGATGGCCGCGTACAGCTTGGCCTTGCGGTCGGCGTAGCTGTCCATGTGCTGCATCGCGCCCTGACGGAGACAAACGAATACCGCTACTTGTTCTTGTTAGATGATTTTTAGCACAACCCTAGAGGGAAATTCGGTGCTAGGTCGTACAGCAAATTTCCCTTTTCGAAGCCTCGACAATCTATCTGGATCTTTTGTCATCCCATATCAAATATCGATACTATTAAAAAATATTGTTTATTACTAGGCAAATACGCTAAGCACCTGTTGCACTCGACCTTTCATGGATAGTAAAGGTATGGTTTTTCAAAGATACTATGTGCTATGTTGTATGAAGTATGATCTCTTAGTTGATGCAGGATCCCTGAAGTAAAATTGTAAAATGGATCGGGCCAAGCGCTACTTGGTAAAAGTTATTGGCGCGTTCGACATTATCGACCGTGAGGGTCGATCAGTTCG
This sequence comes from Paracoccus sp. AK26, assembly GCF_011801365.1. Classification (NCBI taxonomy): domain Bacteria; kingdom Pseudomonadati; phylum Pseudomonadota; class Alphaproteobacteria; order Rhodobacterales; family Paracoccaceae; genus Paracoccus; species Paracoccus sp. AK26. The sequence continues at coordinate 10,737 of NZ_CP041043.1, read as the reverse complement.
TCCGTCAGGCCGTAAGGATTGTGCCTTATTGGCAATTCTTGCGCTAACACACAATCACCGACAAACCCGCACCTGGTTGCAAGAAAAGTTGTGGGGAGATCGTGGCCCAGCTCAGGCAGCGGCAAGCCTGCGACAATCTATCGCCACCTTGCGCTCTGTTCTCAAAAACGACGTGGATGTAATTTATGCGGACCGAACCTGGGTCTGGCTGGACCCAGCGTATCTTGACTTCGATTATATCAGATCGGGCGCAACAGGGGAAATTCTACGTGGCTTTGATCTGCGCGAGGAGGGGTTCAATGAATGGCTCCGCGAATGTCGTGCAGTTTTCTCTGCAAGGGAAACGCGTTGGGGTTCGATTGAGGCGACGCAACCTGATCGATTCTGGTATATCGACCTGCCGATCTGCCCTACGGGCGAAAACCGGATATCTGAGATCTGCGACTTCATTTACGACAGCTTGATCGAATCTCTTTCAGTTATAGGGCTTCATGCCGTCATAAACCGGCGATCGGATACAACAACCCCTTTACCCCGTGCAACAGACCTTATTGTTCAGATTCGCGCGCTGGACATGGGCAAAGGTTGTATAGTTTCATCATCTGTGACGGACGGCTTCGGCTCTTTAAAATGGCAGTTGCGGCGCGAAATCAATGCAGGTCGCTGGTCCGATGTCCGCGCCGTGCAGATTGAAATGGCGCAGTTGTTGCAAGATTTTGCCATTCGTACTGAGGGCCGTAGCCTCCGTAACTCTCGGTGGAGCGCCTATGCAAATGGATGCCAAGCGCTGATGGGAGTTCTAGTGCCCGGGTCGATGCCGTTACATGACATCATGCGGTGCAGCGAGGCAGCGATTGTCGCCGATGAGAAGGGGATTTACCATGCGCTACTTGGTTTTTCACGTCTTCTTCTTTATGGCGAACGAGAATTCCACACCTGCCCCGACGCTGACGAGGTGATGCACAGTTTCCGTGCCGCGCTTCAACTGGCGCCGGAGAATGGCCTAGTCCAAGCGCTTGCCGGACATGCATTCGGGTTCCTCAAGCGAGATCTGGATCGAAATTTAATGATGACCCAAGAAGCCGTGCGACTGCTGCCTGGCAGCGGTGCATGCTGGATCTTTCGCGCCATCTCACTGGTTTATGCCAACCGTCATGCTGAGGCCGTGCGTGCAGCAGATAAGGCCGTTCTTCTTTGCCGCGGCACTCTCGCCCTACCAATGGCACGCAGCAGCGAATTGTTCGCCCGTCTGATGGCCGGAGATACGGCTGGCGCCATACGCGCTGGAGAGATGTCGTTGGACACGATAGTATTCCGACCAACAATTGTCGATCTGATGACCGCCTATGCCCGTGAAGGCCGGATCGAAGAAGGTAGGGCAAAGCTGGAACTGTTGACCGCCCGCGAACCGGATCTTTCGGTCGAGATGCTGCGATCGCCAAACTATCCGATTGTCAATCCGGTTCATCGAGTCGCTGTTGTCGAAGCCGCTGCCCGGCTTGGCCTGGGCTAAACAGGAGAGACTGCTGATGGAACTTGCTCCGTTTGGCGTTCTTAACGAAGGCTACAGGAATTTGCTGAAGGACGGCCCTGGCGAAGCGGGAGTTTTTCAACCGATGAAAAAATGGCCTAAAGGAAAGGACGCTTATCACGAATTGATGGAAAAATGGCTGGAGGATGTGAAGAAGAACATTTGGCCGGAATGGAAAAACGGCAAATGGCTTGGTGCCGCTAAGGCGCAGAAAGAAGAATCGACAAAAAAGGAAATGGAGCTGGCAGCGAGGCTCTATTTCGGCACAGACGGAGGGCGGGACATCATGGATGAAGATCCAGACATCCCAAAGGCTCCGGACGGGTGCCTGCGGTCACACAAATGGCATTACGAGATCGAAGATGCCTTTATCTATGATCTTGTCTATTCGTTCATCACCCTGCCTAATCCTACCTACAACTATCGGGCCAGCCGGAATGTCGGCTCGAACTTCATCGTCTACAATGCTGATTTCGAAGTGTCCCGTTTTGAAAAAATGTTCTGGGACCGCATCGGAGAGGTTGTGCCCGCCACATGGGACATCAAGCAGCAGTTCCAGCGTCCGCGTCCTTGGACAGCTGCCACACTGCTAGACGTCCGGGGCTTTCGCTGGCTGGTCGCCGGGGGCGAATACGCGACTCACACCGGCATCCATCCATCACTTCTCAGCGGGCATTGTATCCAAGGAATCCTAGGCGGCTGCCAAGTTTTTTCGGCGCTATTGGAAAATCATGAATCGTTGACGCGTGACTGCATTCGCGCGATCCAGAAATACATGGTCGATTGGGGGGACCGACGCGTCTTCGCGGGGGTCCACTACATGACCGATAACATCGCCTCGTGGACCTTGGCGCGGCGGCTAATGCCGCATCTTTTTTCGAAAGAGGTCGGACAGCTTGCGGTTCAGGCGATCACGGAGAACAGCCGGGTCTTTGCGGACATTGTCAGGTATTTCGATAAGGACGACCCTGCGCTTGTCATGCTGCTGACCGATTTTCCCGAGGCACGACCCGCCGCTTGAAAAAGGCGATCATACGCAAGACTTCGGCTCGCGTTGGCTGCGGCCTGCTCATGAAATGAATGGGAAAGATCAATTGATGCAATTTTAACCGTATTTCGACGGTGTTTTGACGCTGTGCTGACGGTGGCGGCACAAGATTGGTCCCGGCGACACAAAGGGGCTGACCATGATCCCACAATCTTTCCGCATTGCGATGCTGAATACGCTTCGCATCGGGCCTTACGATACCCCGTATCGGACAAATGCGCCTCTCAGAGAATGGCTTATCGCGGCCCGGAGCGGCCCGACGGGAGAGCATCTGATCATCTCGGATACCGCAACGTCGGTGGACTCAGAGGATATCCGAGCACCGGACGACCTGTCCGAACAAAATTCGATCGTGGCGATCCTGGCCGAACTGCACGATAGCGCGCCACAGTTTCTGATGTTGCGCCATCTGCCGGATGGGGTGTCAGTTCCCGGCCGGTTCTTTCCAGCTGACGGAGTGGCGGTTCTGTCGTTGGACGGCGCCGCATTAGGGCTGAACGCCTTTGGCCGCCACGCTCACAGCCGCGGCACGGTGGATGGCCGCATCGTTCTGCACGACATTCCGCATCCTGCCCCCGATGCCGAGGGCGCGATTAACTGGCACTTCGCCGCCCTGGAACACCCTTGGTCGGCCGCAATGAAATAATCGAACACCCGGCTATGCAGACTCGCAGGTCTAAGGCCGCGTCAATGATCAACAAGATTGGAGAACTGCCATGCTTGTCCTTCCCAAGGTAAATGAAAAGCCGGGTCTCAACGCCTATCCCGTGCTTTACTGGAATCATGTCGGGCTCGAGATGAACCGCATCACTCATTCGCTGGGTGGCCCGCAGGGCGGCCCGACGATGAGTTCGCGCGCCCTTGGCCTGCTGCATCTCGCCATGCACGATGCGTTTTTCGCCACGCTTGGGCATACCGAGACAAGCGATCCGCCGACCTGGCTGCCCAATGCACAGCGCCCACCGGTTCCTGCAGGGGTCGCTGCCACCCTTGATTCCGCGAACGCCGCACTGACGGCGGCGGCGATGACGATCCTTGACGCGCTTTACGGAAGGACCGGCCCGGGCGTGTCCCGACTGGCGCGCGAAACGCTGGAACAGATGCGGACACGGATGGTCGCCGACTATCCGCACCACATCGACACCCTATCGCCCGCGCATCGTTACGGTATCCGCATCGCCAACCTGCTCCACGACCGCCTTGCGGTGGCCGAGGGCGAGCCAGGGGCTGATGGCCTGCGCTATGAGCCGCGTTTGGGCCGCTATTACTTCCGCGACGAGCCGCAGCATCCTGTTCGGTTGGAAGACATCGACCCCGACGATCCATCAAAAGGGCAACGGGCAGTCCGCATCTATCACGGGCCTTATTACGGAACAACCGTGCGCGACTTCGCCGTGACCGACCCTGATGGCCACCGCGTGGCGAAGTGGCCCGAGGGCACGCCGGAATACGATGCGGCCCTAGAGGAGGTGCGTCGCAGCGGCGGCGCTGCGCATCTGGGCTCGACTGATCGAACGCCCGATCAGACGGTGGCTGCGATCTACTGGGCTTATGACGGCGCCAACCTGATTGGTACGCCGCCCAGACTCTACAACCAGATCCTGCGCACCATCGTTTGGGACAAACTCGGCCTACAGGAGGCCGGACCGGATGATCAGAAAACAACAGAACAACTGGTGCGCCTGTTTGCCTTGGCCAATGTCGCCATGGCCGATGCTGGCAAATACGCCTGGAAGGAAAAATATCGTTTTGAACTGTGGCGCCCGCTGTCCGGCATCCGCGAACACGACCCGAGCGCGGAGCAGGACGATGAGAAATCCGGCACAGCGAAGCTTGTGGCCGGGGCCGACCCGTTCTGGCTTGCTCTCGGCGCGCCCGACACCAACTCAAACCGCATCAGTTTCAAACCGCCCTTTCCGGCCTATCCCTCAGGCCACGCGACTTTCGGGGCCGCCTGCTTCCAGATTGCACGACTTTACCTTGCTTCGATCGACAAGGCCACAGTTTCCGACCCCAATGGCCCTGACAACATCGCCTTCAGCTTCGTATCCGAGGAACTCAACGGCGTTTCGCGCGACCTGCACCAGCCCCACGATCCGAACCGCCCGATCGAGGATCAGCCGGGCCTTGTACGCACCTATGTCAAGCGCAGCTTCAACTCGCTGTGGCGGGCGATGTGGGAAAACGCCTTTAGCCGCATTTGGCTGGGCGTTCACTGGCGTTTCGACGCCTTCGACTTTGCCGACGCCGACGATGGCACTGGCGCCTACAAGGACGCCGACGCCATGACCTATTCGAACGTCTGGACCACGAAACGTGCCCCGGACGCGCCCGACAGCGACCTACCCACCGGCGGCATCCCCCTGGGGCTGGGGATCGCTAACGACATCTGGGACAACAAGATGCGCGCGCCCACCAACACAGTTCAGGGAACCCGCCTGTTCCAAGCCGTGCAGTCGAAGATCAGCAAAACCACTCTCCGTCCTTAAGACGTGAGTAACCTGCCACGCCGCATCCGAACAGCGGCCGCAGCTTGGGGCTGCGGTTCGCCACCACGAAAGGGTAGACAATGATTGTTGCACAGGGACGCCTCACTCCGGGCCCGGGCCACACGCTTCGGGGCAGCTTCACCATTCGCCAGACTGGCGAAGGGCTGCTGATGGAAACCAGCGACGATTTCTTCTTCGACGGATCGCCCACGCCGGGGTTCGCCCTGAACACGGGCATTCCCACCGATGCCGCCGATCTGGCGCTGCAAAGCCGGATGGAGGGCACCCGGTTTCTTGATCTGCCGGGCGGCGTGGTCACCGTGCAAGGGCGTCAGGCCGGAACGATCCCGCCCGACCTCGATCTCGACGCCTTCGACACCCTGGTGCTGTGGTGCTTCGCGGTCCCGTTCATTCTCGGCTTTGGGCCAATTGATCGCGTCCAGACCCCGTAAAAGGAGCGAACTGTGCCGATCCTGCACGACGACCAGACCTATGCCCGCCTAACCGAGATCGCCACCCGCATCGTTGCCGTCGTGACTCGGATCCTCCATGCCTCGCCACTGGTAGATTTCGACCTCAAAGCTTTGAGCAACAGGCAGTGCAACTTGCTGTCTGAGCTGTGTTTCTTGTCCATAACCCAATTCGAGGACAGGCGGACATTCAATGTAGCCAGGCGTGCCTTCCATCCGCGCCCGGCATTTCAGACCAGCGATTCTGGCGCCTTGCCAAGCCTGATGATCGGCAACGCACAGATCCACGGCATGGTCGATGATCCGGTTCTCAACGCCGGGATTGGGCGCGCCAAAGCCTGATCCTCAACCGACAGGAGATGTTGTCATGCTGTTTACAGCGACGATCGAAACCGTACTTGGCCTCGTGCTGATCTACTTGGTGCTTGGTCTGGTCTGCACCAGTATCAACGAAGCAATTGCCGGTTTATTGCGCTTGCGCGCGCGGGTACTGTTCATGGAAATCAACCGGATCATCGACGACAAGGTGGTTCGGGAAGCATTCTGGAACACCGGGCTGATCCGGTCGATGGGTCGATCCGGCGACAGCAGAGGCGACGCCCCTCGCCAAGCGCCTAGCTATCTTGAACGCGATGATTTCGCGACCGCTTTAATTCAGGCGCTACGAAAGGCGGGTGCAGGCAACGATGCGGCCGTTCCTCAAGGGGTAGTGCTGGCGTCGCTTGCGACGAAGATCGACAGGAACTCGATCCTATTTTCCGTGATCAAAGAGATTGGGCTTGAAGACGGTGCCCCTGTTGCTTTGGTACATGAGGCGCTAGGGTCGTGGTTCGATCAGGTCATGGATCGAGCCTCAGGCGTCTACAAGCGCTATGTTTCTTTCATCTCTTTGGTTGTAGCGGTTCTGATAGTAGTGCCGATCAATGCCGACACATTGCTGATTGCAAAGACGCTTTGGTATGATGACGCCTTGCGCGCGCACTTCGTCGAAACAAGTCAGCGGGTTGCAGACGCAACAGACGAACAAGCACAGGAAATCCTAAATTCCAGCTTAGTTTCTAACGTCATAACGAGCGTACTTCCGCCGCCGTTGGGATGGCCCGAAGCAAAATGCGAGGAAGATGATTGCTCTGCATTTCGCCGGTTTGGGACAAGTTTCCTGGGACTCCTTCTAACCAGCTTCGCTGTTACACTTGGCGCACCTTTTTGGTTTGATGTGCTGGCGCGCTTTGTCGCCCTTCGCAACAGCGGCCCGCCGCCCTCGCCTACCGCGCCAGGACGTGACCATTAGAATGACATCGCTCAACGAACTACAGATGAAGAACTCGAGTTCGTCCAGTTCATTTTGGTTCTACGATCGAACCAGGGAGTCTGCCTCAATTACCTTTGCTCGTAACTGGAGCAGAAGTCCGAGCATGATCGTTGCGATTGCGGCGGATGTCTGATCCAAGATGGCATGAGGCCGCTCTCGGATAATGAACCCGAACGCTTAGTGCAGATAGCCATCAGGCGCGCGGTCATATTCAGGTTGATGAAGACCTGCCCAAGCTCGGCATCTCCTTCTTGGCCTATCTGGGTGCTCGCCTTGCCTGAACGGATCAGCAGGACGTATCCCGCTCCTCCACGAGCTTGTCGCCGTTCGACCAGCTTGAACCAAACTGCCCGGAAATCTGCCCCGGTTACCCCATTCCCCTGCCCTTCTCACAGGCAAGGATGCAAATGTGCTTTTCGTTATACCCGCCATTTTGGCTTTCGATGCGGTTTACTTTAGCGGCTTCGAAAGCAGCGCTACCAGCTAGGAAAAGAACTCTTGACCTGAAGCAGGTAACGTGCGGGAGGATTCAGAGGCTGGGAGGCCTGCAAACAGCATCAGCGCGAGGAAACGCTATACCCTTTGCCTGCCCCGACCTGGAAAAGAGTTGAGCTGAATTGGTCTACAAACGACCGTTTCGTCCAGATTTGTGAAAATGTATGCGTGGATAAGAGAGATCGCGGTCACCTGATCCGCTGCGGGAAGCAGCCGCCTATATCCACTTACTCAACCGGCCACCGGAACCCTGCTCATGCCGGCGTTGGCCACTGCCTGACGGTCGAAGGTATAGGTCTGGGTGCAGCCGGCGTTTCGGGCGGAAAGGGCGATCAGGTGGTCTGAAAAACCCGCTCCGCCTTCGCGGTATCGGTTGATGGCGGCGCCGACCCGGTCAGGGGCTTCGACAACGACCTCTCGGGCGGCAAGAAGGCCGTCGATGGCGCTGGCGATTTCGGCGCGAGGCAGGCGGTAGGCGCGTTCCAGCACCCAGACCAGTTCAACAAGAACCTCGCGGCACAGCCAGGCGGGGTTGTCTTCGGTCAGTTCGGCGAAGACGGCAGTGGCCTGTGCGGCCTGGACGGGGTCGTCCTGCACCAGGAAGCGGACGACCACGTTCGTATCAAGCGCGATCATTCCCCCGCAGCACCCTGGGCCACGGCTTGTTCCATGTCGTGCAGCGTGACGGGTTGCTGACCCTCGCGCCGCAGGATGCCCGCAAGGCTAGCCACAGGGACCATCCGCATCAGCCGCACCTGCCCGTCGTCCAAAATGACATAGCGCAACCGGTCGCCGGGCCGCAGCTCAAGCGCATGTCGCACCGCCTTCGGCAACGTGGTCTGGCCCTTGGTGGTAAGGCTGGATTCTGACATGGCTGGACTACCTTCCTGTGTTGTTCCTTACAGATAGCAAAAACGCATTGCTTTCTCAAGTTGGCGATGATGCGGCCCTGATGGACGCTGGGGCGCATTACCGGCCCCTGCCCGTTCCGTCACCCGATCTGGTCCAGCATGGCGGCAACCGCCGCCTCCAGCTTGCGCCGGTCCACGGCCGAGAAATCGCGCGACAGACGAACCTCGAGCCGGCCATTGGCGGCGGTGCATTTCGCGTTGCCTTGCGGCCGGGGGATCTGGAAGGTGGTCTTGGCGCGACCCGTCGGGGGGCGGGGCGGAGGGGCTTGCCGGCGGGGCGTTCCTCGGGTTCGTCACCCCCCTGCCCTGCGAAGCGCCGCAGCAGGTCAAGCTCGTCCTTGACCGAACGGGTGTCCCAGTCCTTCAACTCGGCTGCGATGGCGGCGGCCAGTCCTTCGACCTCGGTCAGGCGCTGCGCGAGCGAGAGGCCCAGGGCCCGCGGGATTTCCTGGGGATACATCAGCACCTCGCCCAGGGCCTGGACCAGGGGGATGAAGTTGCGGATATAGCTGCGCTTCTGATAGCCGGCCGACTTGAACAGGATCGCCACCGCCCGGTCGGGATCCTGTTCGGCGGTGTGCGGATCCATCGCGTAATGCAGGGCAAGCTGCGCCATTTCGGCGAATGAGATGTCCTTGCGGACCATGTTCTCATCGACCATGCGACGGTAAAGCTGCTCCAAGGCGTCGCCCCGCGCGGCGATCCCTGCGGGGATCCGGCCCCAACTGTCTGCATCGCCGGTTTCCTTCAGCAGCTGGCGATAGGCGGAGAGGCGACGCCAGCCCTGGATCAGCTCGTATCGCCCGTCCCTGCCCGGCTCGACCCGGATCGGGTTCGACAGGCCGATGTCGCGGATCGAGGCCACCAGTTCGGCCAGTTCGAAATCCGCCGCCGGCGCCCGGTCGCGGATCAGCTTGTGGGTGTCGATGGCGTCCAGCGGGATCAGGTCCACGATCAGCCCTGCCCGCTTCAGCCGGACATGTTCCTGCGCAAGCGCGTCGTTTTCGGCACGGATGCGGGCTTCCAGTTGGGCGCGGTCGCGGGTGGATTCGGCCGTCTCGGCGATGGCCGTGGCCATTGGCCCCCGTCGCTGCGCCTTGTCGCCATCCTTCCCCGCCGGGAAGGTTTCGGGTTCCTCGGCGGGAACCTCGATATCGAACATCCGGCGCTTGCGGCTCATGCCTTGTCCTCCAGCTTGTCCCAGGCAGCCAGCACATGGGACCGAAACTCCTCGTAGGCCTGATCGAATGTCGCGCGGGCCCGGCGCCAGGTGCCGCGGGTCATCTCGCGATAGTCGATTTCATAGACCGAGCTGAGAAAGCGGCCGGACTGCTCGACCGCGCGGGTCAGTTCGATCGGGTGCTGGGCCATGCGGTCGCCGAAGACCTGGCGGAAGGCGCCCAGCATGGCCTGGTGCAGTTCGTTCGCGGGTTCGAACCGCGTCATCAGGAAGCGGATATCGGCAAAGGCCTTGGGCAGGGCGATCTTCCCCGTGGGGAAGTTCTCGAACCCGTGGGACAGATCCTCGAGCGCCTCGGCTAGCTGGCCGATGAAGCTGGTGGTCGAGTCGTATTCCCAGTAGCCGGGCCCCGAGGGGATATAAAGCATGTCGGCCGCGAAGACCGCATTCATCGACTGATAGCCGATGGCCGGGGGGCAGTCGAACAGGATCAGGTCACACGCCTCGTCCGGAAGGGAATCGAGAAAGCGCGACACGGCGCCGAAGAAGGTCCATTCCGGGTTCAGGTGCCGGTACTGGGCACTGGCGAATTCAACAAAGGCCGCATTGGCGCAGCTTGGCACGATGTCGATCGTGGGCCAGGCCGTCGGCTTGATGAAGTCGCCCGGCCGCAGCGAGCCCAGGCCCATGTCGCGGATCGAGGCGGGCAGCTTTCGCTGGGGCAGGGCAGTTCCCGATTCCGCCCCGGCCGCGGCGGCGTTCATCCGGTCGGTTTCCCGTTCCAGGTCGCGGGCCATGATGCCCCAGACGGTGTGATCCTCGCCCACGTCGGTCAGGCCCATGGAATGGGACAGCGTCGCCTGCGGGTCGAAATCGACCAGCAACACGCGATAGCCGTCAAGGGCGGCGGCATGGGCGAAATGCAGCGCGACGGTGGACTTGCCCGCGCCGCCCTTGAAATTGGCGATGGCCGCGCGGAAGGCGCGGCGGTCGGCGGGACGGGGCGGCATAAGCGACTTCTTGTTCACCCGCACCCGGCGGCGCAGTTCGTTGATCTCCTCGAGCGAGAACCACCGCTGGCGGCCGTCCTCCTCGACTTCCCCGAGGGGAAGGTTCGGGTCGGCGGCCAGCTTGCCCCGGAAGGTGGACTGGTTCATCCGGAAGATCAGTTCCGAAACCTCCCAGCTTGAAAAGCGGCGCAGGGTCTTTTCGTTGTCCGGGCTGAAGGTCTGCCGCCGGATCCAGCCCTGCATCTTCAGGGACTGGGACTGCAGGCGGGCGAGGTCTTGGTGGGTATACAT
>NZ_CP041044.1:0-189213 GCF_011801365.1 Paracoccus sp. AK26 | reverse complement strand
TTTCGTGACTATGTCGGAGAATCGTTATCCTTGGCAAGCAGAATCCCAAGGCCTCTGCATGACTGGCAGGGTGCCTGCTATTCCTGTCCCAGCAAGCGGATCAACATCCGCCGATGCTGATCCTGCGCCCCGAAGAAGACAGCCAGAACACGCACCGAGTCGCTCGGATCGTCCACCGTGAACCAGAAGGTCGCACTGCCCAGCGTCAGCTGCCGCAAGCCTGGGATCAGATCATCATGCCGGCTTCCGCGCCGCGGAGCTGTCGCAATGCGGGTCGCATCTTCAAGAATACCGGCCAGTCTGGCTTCCGCGCGTTCCAGCGCCTCGGTTCGGCTTTCGCCGAACGCCATATAGCTGTCGACGAGATGGTCGAAGATCAGAAGAAAATCGCGCTCGGCTTCGGCTGCGAACTCAATCCGCATTACGATCCGTGCGGCGGCGTGCTCTTGTCATGTCCTCAAGGCGACTGCGCATCGTTGCCACATCGACGAAAGCGCCCCCGGCCCGTTCCTCCAGCAAGGCCTTCAACGCCGCCCGGTCCGCCATTTCGCCTTCAGACTTCTCGCGCAGCAATTCCAGGCCGTGCTGCACAACGGCGCTGACAGAGGGAAACCTGCCTTGCCTGACCTGCGCACGTGCAAAGGCATGCTGCTCAGCGCTGAGGGAAATCGAAGATTTAACAGTCATGGCAATCTCCTTGTGAAAGAAGAGTATGACCAGGTGCTACCTGCGTCAAGGTGGAAGGGCAGGGGCTGTCCTTCTATCCCTCTCCTGCGCCCATGATCATCCCCTTCTTTTCGGCTCGCTGCAGCAGCCGGACGGTGGACGGAAACCACTTTGCATTCCCCTTGGGCGTGCTTTCGCGCATCTGCTCCAGCCTGCTGGCGATGCCCGCCAGCGTCAGCTCGGGATCAGCATGGCGCATGCCGGCGACGATCGCCAGCAGCCGGTCATCGGCATCGCGCCGCGGCGCGCGCTCCAGCGCAGCAGCGGGCAGTGCGCTTGAGGCGCTTGCATGTCCAGCCCTGACCGGTGTGGGCCCCAACCAGCCGCACCAGGTCCTCCTAGGCCATCTCCGGGCGGTGGCGCCGCACCAGGGGTAGCCAAGAGGGGTAGCCAAGGCCTCGGCCCCGGCCCCGAGCTTGCGGAAGTAGCTTTCGTCGCGCGCTGCCCGCAGCTTGCGGAGCGCCTCGCGGTCGCCCGCGCGCAGCGCCGGATTGCCGCCGATGGGCCCCTGCTCGCGCGCGGCCCGCAGCCCCGCCCGGGTCCGCTCGCGGATCAGCGCCCGCTCCAGTTCCGCCACCGCCCCCATCACCTGCAAGGAAAAGCGGCCCTGCGGCGTGGCCGTGTCGATGGGATCGCCCAGCGAGCGGAAATGCGCCCCCTTGTCCTCCAGCGCCTCGATCACCTGCAGCAGGTGGACCAGCGAGCGGGCCAGCCGGTCAAGGCGCACCACCACCAGCGTGTGCCGGGCCCGATCCGGGCCAGGAGCCGCGCCAGGGCAGGGCGGGTGCGGTCGGCGCCCGAGGCATGCTCCTCGTGGATCAACTCGCAGCCTGCCTTGCGCAGCTCCATCAGTTGCGGATCAAGGGTCTGCTCGCCGGTTGAAACGCGGGCATCGCCGATCAGGGGCATGGAAGGGCTCCGGGATGCGCTGCTTGTGGGGCGTCTATACACATACGTATGCTAGGAGGAAACGGTCGTTTGTGAACGCTTATGACACAAGATGCCCGCAATCGCTGCTCCCGATGAAAAGGATAGGGGGACTGAACACAATTGCTGCGCTGCCTATTAGAGCAGTGAATCCTCGTTCCGAAAGGCACCACGGCTTCATTTGAGGCATCGCCGGGCCGCTTAGCTGCCCTTCGCCGTTACAGCTGAAAAGTCCTCTTCGTCGTCGCTGAGATGACCCCCTTCTTGTTGTTTGGGTAATCCGCAAATATAAAAAGAACAGCGGCTATGGTCGTTACGAGGCTGCAAGATTGAAAGCGCTACTGCGGCTCAGCCCTCAGCCCTCAGTCCTCTCACAAGTGCGAAGCACGCACCCAGCAACACGATTGTAAAGGGAAACCCGGTTGAGACGGCCATGGCCTGCAGCGCCGCAAGCCCGCCGCCCAGCATCAGCGCGATGGCGACAAGGCCCTCGAAGGTCGCCCAGAAGACGCGCTGCGGGACGGGGGCGTTGATCTTGCCGCCGGCGCTGATCGTGTCGATCACCAGAGAGCCGGAGTCCGACGAGGTGACGAAGAACACGATCACCAGCACGATGCCGATCAGCGAGGTGATCGCCATCAGCGGCAAATGCGCCAGCATCTCGAACAGACGAAGCTCCAGCGCCGCGTCCTGGACCGAGGTCAGCCCCTGGTTCACTACCTGACTGATCGCCGTTCCGCCAAGCGCCGTCATCCACAAGGTCGAGACAAGCGACGGGATCAGCAGCACCGCGACCAGGAACTCGCGCACCGTACGGCCACGGCTGACACGGGCGATGAACATGCCCACGAAGGGCGACCAGCTGAATCCACCAGGCCCAGTAGAAGGCGGTCCAGCCCTGCCGGAAGTTGTCATCATCGCGGCCGATGGGATTGGAGAGTGCCGGCAGATATTCGCCGTAGGCCAGCAAGTTCTTGAAGAAGCCCGTGGTAATCTGCAGCGTCGGACCCACCGCGATAATGAAGACCAGCAGCAGGAAGGCCAAGACCATGTTGATCTCGGACAAAAGCTTGACGCCCTTCTCCATCCCGGCCACGACCGAAGCTATTGCGATCCCGGTGATGATGATGATCAGGAAGATCATCGCGCCCGTGGTCGCGGGCAGCCCGAACAGGAAGTTCAGCCCCGCGCTTGCCTGTTGCGCGCCGAAGCCGAGAGAGGTCGAAAGCCCGAAAAGCGTGGCGAACACGGCCAGGATGTCGATCAGATGGCCCGGCCAACCCCAGACGCGCTCACCGAAGATCGGATAGAAGATCGACCGCAGGGTCATGGGCAGGCCCTTGTTGAAGGAGAAGAGCGCCAGCGACAGCGCGACAATGGCATAGATGGCCCATGGATGAAGCGCCCAGTGGAAGATGGTTGCGGCCATGGCAAGCCGACGCGCGCCTTCCGCATCGCCCGGCGCCCCGTCCAGGGGCGCCCAGTCGGTGCGCAGCCCGTCCTGCCCGACGACGGGGCCGTCGAACGCGGCGGTGAAATTGCCCAAGGGTTCGGCCACGCCATAGAACATCAGTCCGATGCCCATGCCTGCCGCAAACAGCATCGAGAACCAGGATCTGTAGCTGTAATCGGGCGTCGCGTCGGGTCCGCCAAGCCTGATGCGGCCCAGCGGCAGCACGATCAGCGCGATGTAAAGCAGCACGAAGACATTCGCGGCGCTGATGAAGAACCAGTCGAGGCGGGATGTCAGGAAATCCCTAGTCCCGACGAACAGCGGGTCAAGCGTGTTCTGGAACATCAGCGTCAGCAGCGTAAAGGCGACCACCCCGATGGCCGAAACGCTGAAGACGACGTTGTGGATGTCCAGTTCGAACACGAACCGTCGGCGGTAGTTGATGTTGTCTTGCCCGATCTCGTAATCAGTTTCGATAACCTGGGTCGCACCTTCGGGCGCGGGGATCGCATCGGGCGTTTCAGGATCAAGGGGAACATCGGGATCTTGGGTCAAGACGATTTCTCTTTTCTTGAATCGCCAAGCGTTCAATCATGTGGAACGTTACCTGGCATCATGAAGGCTCTCACGAGGCACTTGTGCTGATCCCCGTGCGTTCGCTGATTGCTTTCAAGCCGTAGATCAGCAGCCAACTTGCAAAGAGAACGGAATGTTCCCAGTTCGCGCCACATTCACCAAACGATGCGTTGTCTGGTGTCATCAATGAATGACTGATTTCGACTTTGCGCCCGGGTGTGTGCCCTACGACACACCGTTATCTCGTCCGCTATCCAGCCGCCGCATCACAAAAGAGGCAGAGTTCGGCCACTCGAAAGATCAGATGCGCACCTAAGTCAGTCGGAACACTGTCCTGCTCTCCGGGTTGGGATCCGTGTCACCAGCCCCTTGCCACAGCAGGGCCCGACAACTCGGAAGGAGCAATCATGTCCAATTTTCATGCCGATAGTTTGCGTTCGCGCAGGTCGGACCACCTGCGCGGCGGCGGCTGGTGGATCTTTGCAATCATCCTTGCCATCGTGCTGGCGCTGTTCGGACTGGCGCTGTTTGCTGGCGGCGTCTGGCTAATCTTCCTGGGCGGCAGTTGGTATTACGCCCTCGCGGGTGCCGGTCTGCTGGTGACAGCCTGGCTGCTGGTCACCAATACTCACGACGCGCTGCCTGTTTACGGGCTAATCTGGCTCGCCACGGTGATCTGGGCTTTCTGGGAGGTCGGCACCGACTGGTGGGCGCAGGTCCCGCGCCTTGTCGCCCCGACCGTCGTTCTGGTCCTGATCTTGCCCACTGCCATCGCCCTGGGCAACCGCCGCAAACGTTGAGACATCGCCATGAACAATCTTCTCCTTTCCGCCTCGGCCATCGCGATCCTGATGGCATCAACGGCCCCTGCCTTGTCGCAAACGCCTCCTGCGCCTGAACCTTCCACTCAGCCCACGGGCCAGCCTGCTACTCCCGCTCAGGCTCCCGGCGAAACATCTGCGCCCGACAGCCCTGCCTTGGAAAGCCCCGCTGCTGCCACGCCCAACGGCGAAGAGACTGCCGAAGCAGGGGCGACCGAGCCTACGGATCAGGCTGATCGAGCCCCCCGGCCGCAACCTAAGATCGGCGCCGATTGGCCCTTCTGGGGCGGTGATGCGCAAGCGACGCGATACACACCCCTGGACCAGATCACGCGCGAGAATGTGGATCAGCTGGAACGCGCCTTTGTCTATCGCACCGGCGACATGCCGACCGGCAGCGCCGAAGGCAAGTATGCGGCCGAGACCACGCCCCTGAAGATCGGCGACCAGCTGGTGATGTGTTCAGCCAAGAACATTCTGATCTCAATTGATGCCGCCACAGGTGAGGAGAACTGGCGCTACGACCCTCTGGTCAGCAACGAGGCCATTCCCTATTCAGCCTCCTGCAGAGGCGTCTCGGCCTATACAGCACCTGACCTGCCCGACGACGCGCAATGCAAGACCCGCGTGATTGAAGGCACTCTCGACGCCCGGCTGATCGCGGTCGACCTGCGCACGGGCCAGCCTTGCGCCGATTTCGGCGAAGGCGGGCAGGTGGACCTGTGGCAGAATATCGGCGAAAGGGTGCCCGGCTGGTACGCCGTCACCGCGCCGCCCGCCGTCGTGCGTGGCGTCGTCGTCACGGGCGCGCAGGTCAAGGACGGGCAAGCCGAAGATGCGCCCTCCGGTGTCATCCGCGGCTTTGACGCGGTCACGGGCGAGTTCATCTGGGCCTGGGATCTGGGCAGGCCCGGCGAAAACGGCCAGCCGCCCGAAGGCGAGACCTATACCCGCGGCACGCCCAACATGTGGACCACCGCCACCGGGGACGAGGAGCTTGGCCTTGTCTATCTGCCGATGGGCAATTCCTCGGTGGATTACTATGGATCCAACCGCTCAGAGTTGGAAAACCAATGGGCGACCGGCCTTGTCGCGCTGAATGCGCTGACGGGCGAGCCGATCTGGGATTTTCAGACCGTCTATCATGATGTCTGGGACTATGACCTTGGGAGTCAGGCAACTTTGCTGGACTTCCCCACGGGCGGGGGCGAAACCACGCCCGCGATCCTGCTGCCGTCCAAGCAGGGCGACATCTACATCCTTGACCGCGCCACGGGCGAGCCGCTGACCCCGGTCGGCGAAATCGAAACGCCGCAGGAACCCAGCGTCGAGCCTGACTACATCTCGGATGTGCAACCAACGTCCGAATGGCATACCCTGCGCAAGGACGAGCTGTTGGAAAAGGACATGTGGGGCTTCACGCCCATCGACCAGCTGTGGTGTCGCATCCAGTTCCGCCGCGCCAGCTACAAGGGCTTCTACACGCCGCCGACCGCCGATCAGCGCTGGATCCAGTATCCGGGCTACAATGGCGGGTCGGACTGGGGATCGGTCGCGGTCGATACCGATCGTAACATCATTGTGGCCAACTACAACGACGTGCCAAACTACAACCGGCTGATCCCGCGCGAGGAGGCCAATGAATTGGGCCTGCGCCCGATCAACGAGCAGCCGCAGGGCAGCGAAGCCGGCGAGAACGCGGATGTGGGAGGGGCCGAGGGCGCGGGCGATCCCCAGGCGGGCGCACCCTATGCGATCGACGTGAACGCGGGCTGGCGCAACGACGTCACCGGCGTGCCCTGCACCCGTCCACCATATGGCGGGATCCGCGCCATAGACCTGAACACCGGCGAGACGATCTGGGACACGCCTATCGGGACCGCGCGGCGCAACGGTCCCTTCGGCATCCCGTCCATGCTGCCCATGAAGATCGGCACGCCCAACAACGGCGGCTCGGTCGTCACGGCAGGAGGGCTGGTCTTCATCGCGGCCGCGACCGATAACCTGTTCCGCGCCATCGACATCGAGACGGGCGAGACTGTCTGGCAGGATGTGTTGCCCGCAGGCGGACAGGCCAACCCGATCTCCTACGAGGTGGACGGCCAGCAATATGTCCTGATCGCAGCGACCGGCCATCATTTCATGGAAACACCCATCGGCGATTACATCATCGCCTATCGATTGCCGGAGTGAGGTCGGTCCGCCGCAGGTCAGCAGGAACGTTTAGACAGCAGGCTGGTTGAGAATGCTTCCACCGATCAGAGGATGCTGCCATGAGCCCAGATATCATTCCCGGGGCAAGGTTTCCCGACTATGTCCTGGCGGACCATACCAAAACCCGGCGCCGCCTCTCCGACCTGCAAGGCGACCAGCTGATGATCGTGGTCCTGACCCGTGGCTTCTTCTGCCCCAAGGATCGCCAGCACATGCTGGAGCTGGTGCGGTTTCATCCGCAGTTTGTGGTCGGCTATACGCAACTGGTTACCATCACCACCGACGATTGGCACACGACCAACAACTATCGCCAGCAGACCTCGGCGCCCTGGCCGTTCCTTTATGACGAGGAGCGGGTGGTGCAGAAGGATCTCGATATCAAGGAGTACACTGACACGTCCCACGACGTGATGATCCCGCACACCATTGTGCTGGGCCGCGGGCTCGAGGTGTTCAAGGTCTACAACGGCTACTATTACTGGGGACGCCCCGCGATGGCCGAGCTTCATGCCGACCTGCGCGACCTAGGGCAGCGAACATACAAGGACTGGGACATTACCCAACCCGATCTGCGGCAGAGATGGCAGGCCGGTGACAGGTCCGTTTTCTATCCGTATAGCGAGAACTCGATCTCGATGGAAACCCTGATGCTGCAGATGGCGGGAGCCGTCGACCAGTATGCGGGTGACGCGGAAAAGGGGTGAAGCCTCGCCGGTCTTGCAACGATGAGGAACATGGACCCTGTACTCTGAGACATGGGTTCTTCTTATCCCTCTTCAGGCGCCGATTTCTGGCGCAATTGTCCAGTGACGATCTTGCCGGGTGTGAAACACAGCTTGATGACATAAACATATGTTAACCACGGCTACTTCTCATAGAACAAACGCAAAAGGTGACAGTCGCGGTTAGAAGGATCGTATTGCGCAAAATGTCGCCGCGCCGCCCGCCTCGGGTGCCAACGCCCGCTGGATTTCTAGGCGGCCGAGGGGGTTTTCGCTGCGGTGGCCAAGGGCCGCTAGGTCCGCAGAGCAACACCCAGGCTCTGATGATGTGACCGCCCCCCGACGGCATCTGATGTGCCAGGATGGGTCTGCGAGGATCCACAAAAAGGGGAGCGGTCGCATCATCAGAGCCGATGTATTATAACATCGCTAGTTCTACCACGATCCCCACCCCAACGGTCCACAGGGCCAGTGAGGACAGGCAGTATAGCCCATTCCAACGGAGCCCGACGACAGAAGGCGTGCGTCCAATTAGGGCGCCGGCATAAACCACCGTGGTAATCAGGGGGGTAAAGCCCATGACGCAGCCCCAGGTGCCAGCCAAGCTTAGCGCGGCGGCGGCATCGCTAAGGCCGGGGATGTCAAGCTGCGTTACCAAGCTGCCCATCACCGATGCTGTAATGATAGGGTTGATCCCCACTGCCGCCAGCCCGAACATGGACAGGTTCAGCAGAGTGATCATCTGCCAGGGCGCTCCGATCATCGAGGCGACTGCGGCCTGGACTTGGTCAATCGGCAGTAGTTCCAGCACTAGGACGGACAGCAGGCCGGCCGAGGCGAAGACGCCGATCTCGGCCGCAGCCAGCGGAAAGCGGCGGATCGTCCCGGTGGCGGCGTGTCGCGCCTGAGTCATTGCCCCGGTTCCGCCACGGTGGCCCAGCCATGCCGCCCAAGCCAGGCTATAGGCTGGCACTGCGATTAGAAGTGCCTGCTGGAACTGCAATCCGGTACCGGCGTGCATCACGAAAACAAGCCCTGCCAACAATCCTACATGGGTGACCAGGATCGCCACGCCGCTCCAGTCGGCAGTTCGCGGGCTCGGACCCGGTTTCAGACCGGCTGGAATGCGAGGCGCGCCTATCCAGTCCAGGAACCAGCCCCAGCCCAGGAACAGTACGGCCGCGGCCAGTCCCGCCGGTGCCACGTCGCCATATCGCAGGTCGGGCATTGCCAGAAGCAGCGCATTAAGACCCAATCCGATGGGCGACCACAAAGGCGCTAGGGAAAATCCGCGCAGCACCGCCGTTGTCATGCGGCGCAGACGCCATTCGCGCAGGTGGGCGGGCAGGTGGCCACTTGTTTCCTCCAGCGACCGGCGCGTCATCTCCAGCAGGATGGCGATGCCGCCCAGGTTGATCAGGACCCCAAAGACATGGCCGCCGAAGTTCATTGCCAGATAGCGCCGCCCCGGCGGACGCGTAGTCAGATAACGACCGGCGCGAAGAATCTCGGGCGCATCGCTGGCAACCACGCGCAACGCCCCCAACAGGGCCAGCAGCGTCGCTAGGAACCCCATACGTTCCAAGCCCCGGGACAGCGTGTGCAGGTCGATCCCGCGCAGCAGCGCTAAAGCAAGAAGCACGGCGCAAAGACTGACGGTGATCCAGGTGGCAACAGTGAACCGCCGCCATGACAAGGCCAGAAAGACCGCCAGGGCAATGCCGGCCGCAATCCCGATGATGTGGGAGCTGACAAAAATGCCCGCCAGTGACGCTGCGATTACGATGACGATGCAGGTTTGCGAGATCACGGTTCTCAGTCGGCCGCCGGTCAAGCGATGCACCCCCACCCGTGGGGCAGCGCTGCCGTACCCGCAGTCCTTGCGTGGGGATCAGCACGCCGCAAGTTCATAAAAGGCAGGCAGGGCATCATGGCGTTCTTCCTGTTTCACAAGCGCCTGCATGGTGGAGAAATCCCGTATCCGACACAATAGGGTTCCATTATTCGGAACAGTGTGTCAATGAATGGAACAGGAGAGGAGAATCAACATGCGTTGTCTGACAGCAGGTTTGACGATTGGATTTGCTTTGGGGGCTGCCATGCCCGCTGGGGCGATCACCCTGATCTATGGCGAGGCCGGACCCAACCGCGGCGTCCGTGCCGAAGCGACCCAGTGGTTCGTGGATCAGGTCGCGGAGCAGACCAACGGCGAGCTGACCATCGACGTGAATTGGGGCGGAGCGCTGTTCTCGGAAAAGGCGGCGGTCCAGTCCCTGCGTGACGGCGTGGCCGACATGGGCTCGGTCATTGGCGTCTATTTTCCGCAGGATATGATCGCCTATGGTTTGGCCGATCTTCCGATCCCGAACCCCGATCCGTGGGTGGGGATGAAGGCCACCGACAAGCTGATGCGCGAGAACGAGCAGATCCGCGAAAACCTGGCGCAGCAGAACCTTGTCTATATCGGCACCTATACCACCTCGGCCGTGCAGGTCGGTTGCAAGGGCAAGACCATCGAGACGCTGGACGACGTCAAGGGCGTCAAGATCCGTGGCGTCGGCGCCTATGGCAAGGTGTTCCATGACCTGGGCGCGACCCCTGTCGACATGTCCGTCTACGAGGCCTACCAGGGGCTTGATACCGGCCTGATCGATTGCACGCAGACCTATCCCTATCTGGTTGAGGCGCTGAAGTTCGACGAGGTCTTCACCAGCTATACCGAAATCGATTTCGGCCAGATCGGCGCCCTTGGCATCATGATGAACAAGGACAGCTTCGACATGCTGCCCCCTGAACAGCAGCAGGCTCTGCTGACGGCGGGCGAAGGGCTGGCGGACGAATTCGGCCGTATCCTGTCCGACGCCAACCAGCGGTCGGTCCAGATTCTGAAGGACAAGCAGATCCCGGTTCTGAAGCTCTCGGACGAGGATCGCGCGCGGCTTGTCGACATGGGCACGAAATATATCGACGAATGGATCGTGCGTGCTGACGCAGCCGGCCTGGATGGCCGCGCGCTGGTCGACGAATACACCGCGCTAATTGCCGAATATACCAAGCAGCGCGACGAACAGGGCTATCCCTGGGCGGCACCGGCCAACTGACCGGTTGTCCTGACCAATCGGGGACGCGGCCTGGCCGGCATGCCTGTCGCGCCTGTGTCCCCGGCATCCTGCCTGATTTGAACTTTCCCCAAATCCGGACAGCCTTGTCACGTACCCCAACCAGGGAGGTGCGGCCATGAAGGCCATTGAACGCATCATGCTTGAATTCGCCGTCGTCTCGGCCTTGGCCTTGGCGCTGGTCATCACGGCGAACGTGATCGGCCGACAGTTCTTCGGCTGGGGGGTGCCCGACATCGTGATCATCGTGCGCGAGCTGATGATACCGACCATTGTCTTTCCGCTTGCTGCCGCGACGGCCAACCGCGCCCATATCGCCGTTACCTTCGTAAGTGACCGCATGTCGCCCGGCGCCCGCGGCCGACTGATCATCCTGGGATGGTTTGTGGCGCTGCTGGCAATGCTGCCGCTGATCTATGCCAGCTGGCGCAACCTGTCCGGATCTTGGACTTCCGGGGAGTTCTACGACGGGCTTCTGGGCATCCCCCGTTGGCCCATGAAGCTGGTGTTCCTGTTGGGCCTCGTCGTGATGGTGATCCGTCTTGTGCTGGTCGCGCTGACCGACATCGCCGAATTGCGCAGGACGGGGACCGTCACCGAAGCCAGCCACACCACAGAGGAGTCTGTCTGAGATGGATGCTTCCACCATCGGACTTGTCGCCTTCGGCCTGGTCATCGTCATGCTGGCCCTGCGCGTGCCGATCGCCTTCGTGCTGGCGGGCGTGGCCACCGTTGGCACCTTCCTGATCTATGCCTTCCGTAGCGGTTCCTTTGTGCCGGAACGCGCGATCAATCCGACCTCGTCGATGGTCGTGAACAGCTTCTTCGAGCTGATCCATTCTTATGACCTGTCGATGATCCCGCTGTTCGTGGCCCTGGGCAACATCGCCTATTACACCGGCATCACGACGCGCATCTATGACGCTGCAAATGTCTGGCTGCGCAGCGTGCCGGGCGGCGTCAGCGTCGCGTCGCTGATGGGCTGCGCCGGCTTTTCGGCGATCTCTGGCTCCTCGATCGCCTGCGCCTCGACCATGGGCCGCATTTGCGTCCCCGAGATGCTGCGCCTGGGCTACGACCCCAAGCTCGCCACGGCCTCGGTCGCGGCGGGGGGCACGCTGGGATCGCTGATCCCGCCGTCGGTGCTGTTCATCCTGTACGGCATCTTCACGGAAACTTCGATCAGCAAGCTGTTTCTTGCGGGCATCCTGCCTGGGCTGCTGACACTGGCGGGCTATGTCCTGGTGGTGATCTGGTGGACCACGCGCGACCCAAGCGCCGCCCCCGTCGATCCGAACCCGCTGCCCAAGGGCGCGCGCCTGAAGGCCGCGATTTCGGCCTGGCCCGCCGCGATGCTGTTCGCTGTGATCATTGGCGGCATCTATGGCGGCCTGTTCACCGCGACCGAGGCTGCGGCGATCAGCGTCGTCCTGACCATCCTGATCGGCTTTTTCGAGCGCACCCTGACGCTGCGGTCGATGTGGACCGCGATCCGCGAAAGCCTTGTGCAGACCTCGGCTATCTTCCTGATCGCGGCCTGCGCCAAGATCTTCGTGTCCTTCGTCGCTCTGACCGGGGCCGCCGGGATGGTGTCGCAATGGGTGGCCGATGCCGGGCTGTCGCCGCTGATACTGATGGCCGCGATCTGCGTGCTGTATCTGTTCCTGGGGATGTTCCTGGACCCGGTCGGCATCATTGTGCTGACGCTGCCCTTCGTCATCCCGATGGTGGACAACCTGGGCATGGACCTGATCTGGTTCGGCGTCATCGTCGTCAAGCTGCTGGAGATCGGGCTGATCACCCCGCCTGTGGGCCTGAATGTCTTCGTCATCGGCAACGTGACCGACCGCAGCATCAAGGTCGACACGATTTTCGCGGGCGTGTCGCGTTTCCTGGCGATGGACATCGTTGTGCTGGCCATCCTGGTGCTGGTCCCGGCAATATCGACGATGATCCCCAACGGCTTGTGAGGCCCGATGACCGACCTGCATGATCCCCGCTTTGCGACGACCCTGGCCCGGGGCCTGTCTGTGCTGCGCGCCTTTCGCGTGGGCGACGACGGCCTGAGCAATGCCGAGATCGCGCAGAGGACCGGCCTGCCCAAATCCACGGTGTCGCGGCTGACCTTCACGCTGGGGCATCTGGGCTATCTGGTCCAGTCGCCCCGCGACGACCGGTTCCGGCCGGGTCCGACGCTGGTGGCGGTCGGTCATGTCGCGGCGACGTCGCTTTCGTTCCTGATCCCGGCGCATGACCTGATGCAGCGCCTGGCCGAGGAAACCGGCACCCTTGTGGTGCTGGCGGTGCGCGACGGCGACAAGCTGGTCCTGATCCGCACCTGGCGGCCGCGTTACATTGCGTCGATCTGGCTTGAGGTCGGCCAGCGGATTTCCCTGCAGCCATTCTCGTCAGCGCGGGCCTTCATCGCCGCGGCCACCACCGAGGAGATCGACCGGATCGCGGTCGAGCAGATGGCCGACCGGCAGGTGCTAGACGATCTTCTGGCGACGCGGTCCCAGTCCTGTGCCGAGATGGCCCGGAACGGCTTTGTCTTCACGCCCGCGGGCAGCGGCATCCCGGCCGCCTACAACGCCGTGTCGGTGCCCTTCCGCACCAGCAACCTAGCCGAACCGGTGGTCTTCACCTGCGGCGCCCTGCCGCCTGACGCCACCGCCGAGCGCATGCAGTCCGAAATCGGTCCCAGGCTGGCCGAGGCTGTGCGCAGCCTGGAGCGGATGACCGGACAGGCCCCCCACCTTACCCGAAGCGAGACATGACCATGACCGATCACTCCCCCGTCCGCTATCGCCGGGAAGGCCAGATCGCCTTCATCGACATCGATAATCCACCCGTCAACGCCCTTTCGGCGGCGGTGCGGCAGGGGCTGGCCGCGGCCATGGCGCAGCTCGGCCAGGACAACGACGCGCAGATTGCCGTGCTGTCCTGCGCGGGGCGGACCTTCATTGCAGGGGCCGACATCTCGGAATTCGGAAAGCCTCCGGTGGCCCCCTTCCTGCCGGATGTCGTCGCCCTGATCGAGGCTTCGGAAAAGCCCATCGTCGCGGCGCTTCATGGAACCGTCCTTGGCGGCGGGTTGGAGGTCGCCCTGGGCGCCCATTACCGCGTCGCGCTTCACGGCACGCGGATGGGCCTGCCCGAGGTCACGCTGGGCCTTCTGCCCGGTGCCGGCGGCACGCAGCGGCTGCCGCGCCTGGTGGGGGCCGATGCCGCCATCGACCTCATCACCTCGGGTCGCCAGGTTGATGCGCGCAAGGCGCTTGAACTGGGGCTGATCGACGCTCTTGCCGAAGACACCGACCCCCGCGCGGCCGGAGAGGCAGGCGCCCTCCGCCTGCTCAGCGATGGCGTCGGCCACCGCCGCCTGTCCGAGATCCCTGCACCCCAAGTCGATGCAGACATGATTGACGCATGGCGCGCCAAGGTTGCGAAATCCGCGCGCGGCCAGGTCGCGCCCCTTCGTGCCCTCGACACGATCGTGAACGGCCTGACCCTTCCCTTCGACAAGGGCATGGCGCAGGAACGCCGAGCCTTTCTGGACCTGATGCAGACCCCCGAACGCGCGGCGCTGATCCATGCCTTTTTTGCGGAACGCCGCGCGGCGCAGCAGGACGACTTGGCGGGCGCAGCCCCCCGTCCGGTTCAACGCGTGGGCATTGTCGGCGGCGGAACGATGGGACAGGGGATCGCTGCATCGGCCCTGACGGCGGGACTCGACGTCACGCTGGTGGAACGCGACGAGGCTTCTGCCGCCAAGGCCGCCGCGGGTATCGGCAAGATGCTGGAGGGCGCGGTCAAGCGCGGCAAGCTGGATGCGGACGCCGCCAGCCGGATGCAGTCGCAGGCTTTCCGCGCCGTGTCGTCCTATGACCCTCTGGCCCAGGTCGATCTGGTGATCGAGGCCGTCTTCGAAAGCCTTGAGGTCAAGCAGGAGGTGTTCCGCACGCTGGACCGCATCTGCCGGCCTGGCGCGGTGCTGGCCACCAACACGTCTTATCTGGATGTGGATCTGATCGCGGGCGCCACGACCCGGCCGCAGGACGTGATCGGCCTGCATTTCTTCTCGCCTGCCAATGTCATGCGGCTGCTGGAGATCGTGGTGGCCGACCAGACCGCCCCCGATGTGACCGCGACGGCCTTCGCCCTGGCCAAGAAGATGGGCAAGCTCGGCGTGCGGTCCGGGGTCTGCGACGGCTTTATCGGCAACCGCATGATGCTAGCCTATCGCACGGCCGCCGATCACCTGGTGCTGGACGGCGCATCGCCCTATCAGGTCGATCAGGCGGTGGTGGCCCTGGGCTTTCCGATGGGCCCCTATCAGGTCGGTGATCTGGCAGGGCTGGACATCGGCTATGCCACCCGGCAGCGCAAGGCGCCGACGCGCGATCCGCGTGAACGCGTGCCGATCTTTGCGGACCGGCTGGTGGAATTGGGCCGGCTGGGGCGCAAGACCGGGCGCGGTTATTACATCTATGACGAGGCCAGCCCACAGGGCCGCCCCGACCCGGAAATGGACGGGATGCTGGCCGACATCCGCACCGGCCTGGGAATCACCCCACGAGACTTCTCGACCGAGGAGATCCAGGACCGCTACATGGCGGCCATGGTGAATGAAGGCGCGAAGCTCCTGGAAGAAGGCATCGCCGCGCGGGCGTCCGATATCGACGTGGTGTTGCTGCACGGCTATGGCTTCCCCCGGTGGAAAGGCGGGCCGATGCATTGGGCCGACGCGACCGGGCTGGACCGGATTGCCGCCGATATCGCGCGGTTCGCCGCAGAAGACCCCTATTTCTGGCAGCTCTCACCTTTGTTGGCGCGGCTTGCCGCCGAAGGCGGGACGCTGGCCAAATCAAAGACCGGAAAGGATGCAGCATGACAGATGCCGTCATCGTCTCAACCGCCCGCACGGGCATTGGCAAGGCCGCGCGCGGCAGCCTCAACCTGACGCATGGGGCCACGATGGGGGGCCATGTCGCGGCCGCCGCGATCGAGCGTGCGGGCATCGATCCTGCGCTGATCGAGGACAGCATCTGGGGTTGCGGCTATCCCGAATACGTCACCGGCGGCAACATCGCCCGCCAGATCGTGATCCGCGCGGGCCTGCCGGTCAGCGTGGCGGGTACCACGGTGAACCGCTTCTGCGCGTCCGGCCTGCAGGCGCTTGCCATGGCCGCCCATATGGTCCGGCAGGAAGGCGCGCGGGCCGTGCTGGCGGGTGGTCTTGAATCGATCAGCCTGGTCCAGCCGCCCCCTCGTCACGCACGCGAAGCCTGGATCGAGGCGCACAAACCCGACCTCTATCTGCCGATGATCGACACGGCCGACAACGTCGCCGCCCGCTATGGCGTCAGCCGCGCTGCGCAGGACGAATATGCGCTGCGGTCCCAGCAGCGCATCGCGGCCGCACAAGCTGCCGGGCTGTTCGCGGACGAGATCGTGCCGATGCAGGTAACCCGCGCCGTGACCGACAAGGCCAGCGGAGAGACGCGGCACGAGGAGTTCACGCTGGATGCGGACGAATGCAACCGCCCTTCGACTACGCTGGAAGGGCTGTCGGCGCTGAAGCCGGTCAAGGGAGAGGACAAGTTCGTCACCGCGGGCAATGCCTCGCAACTGTCGGACGGGGCGGCGGCGTTGATTGTCATGGACGGCGGTCTGGCCGCGCGCGAGGGTCTGACTCCCCTGGGCGCCTTCCGCGGCTTTGCTATCGCCGGGTGCGAACCGGATGAAATGGGCATCGGCCCGGTCTTTGCCGTGCCGCGCCTTCTGGAACGCGCGGGCCTGACAGTTGGGGACATCGACCTGTGGGAGCTGAACGAGGCCTTTGCCAGCCAGGCGCTGTATTGCCGCGACCGGCTGGGCATCGACCCCGAACAATATAACGTCAATGGCGGCTCCATTGCGATCGGCCACCCCTTCGGAATGACGGGCGCGCGAACGGCGGGCCATCTCCTGCTGGAAGGTCGTCGGCGGGGCGCCAAGTGGGGCGTCGTCACCATGTGTATCGGCGGTGGCCAGGGTGCCGCCGGCCTGATTGAAATTTTCTAAGGATACGCGACATGGACATGAGCTTTTCCCCCCAGGACCAGGCCTTCCGCGCCGAGGTCCGCCAGTTCCTGCAAGACCGGCTACCGCAGCGGCTGTCCGAAAAGGTCCGCCTGTTTCAGGAACTGACCAAGGCCGAAATCGAGGAATGGCATGCCATCCTGAACGAGAAGGGCTGGCTGGCCGGCAACTGGCCGCGCGACTTCGGCGGGGCGGGCTGGACCGCGATCCAGCGCCACATCTTCGAGGAGGAAAGCGCACTTGCCCACGCACCGCGCATCCTGCCCTTCGGGATCGCGATGCTGGGGCCCGTGTTGCAGAAGTTCGGCAGCAAGGAACAGCAGGACCGCTTCCTGCCGCGCATCCTGAACGGCCAGGACTGGTGGTGCCAAGGCTATTCGGAACCCGGCGCGGGGTCGGATCTGGCCTCGGTCAAGACCACGGCGGTGCGTGACGGCGATCATTACGTCGTCAATGGCCAGAAGACCTGGACCACCCTGGGCCAGCACGCCAACTGGATTTTCTGCCTGGTCAGGACCGATCCCACGGCCAAGGCGCAGGAAGGGATCAGCTTCCTGCTGGTGGACCTGACGTCGCCGGGCATCACCGTGCGGCCCATCGTGCTTCTGGACGGCAACCCAGAGGTGAACGAAGTCTTCTTCGACGACGTCCGCGTCCCTGCCGAGAACCTGGTGGGCGAGGAAAACAAGGGCTGGACCTACGCCAAGTATCTACTGACGCATGAACGCACCAACATTGCGGGCGTGGGCTTTGCGACGGCCGGACTTGCGGCGCTGAAGCGCATCGCGCGCGGCCAGATGTCGGGTGGCAAGCCGCTTTCGCAGAACCCCCTGTTCGCCGCGCAGGTCGCACGGGTCGAGATCGACCTGATGGCGATGGCCACGACCAACCTGCGTCTGCTGGCCCAAGCGGCGGCGGGACAGGTGCCTGGCGCCGAAAGCTCGATGCTGAAGCTGAAGGGCACCCAGATCCGGCAGGCGATCAACGATCTGACGCGCCGCGCCGTTGGTCCCTGGGCCTTGGCCTTCCCGTCCGAGGGTCTGGAGGGCGCGAACGACGACCTGCCGCCCGGCCCGCCCGAGGCTGCGGGCGCCACGCGTGCCTATCTGAACAACCGCAAGCTGTCGATCTATGGCGGCTCGAACGAAATCCAGCGGGGGATCATCGCGAAATCCCTGCTGGGCCTCTGAAGGGGATCGGCTGATGGACTTTGGCTTTACCGATGAACAGACCATGCTGGGCGACAGCCTGGCCCGGACGCTGGAACGTAGCACTGATGCGAGCGCCCTGTTCGAACTGGGCGCGGGCGCCGCGCTGATGACGGAAGACGCAGGCGGCTTCGGCGGCACCGGGCCGGACATCCTGATGGTGTTCCGCACCCTGGGCCGCGCCGGTGCTGTCACACCGCTGATAGACAGCGTAGTCCTGGGCGCGGGCATCTTGTCAGCCGCCGGAGAGAACGATCTGGCCGAGGCCGCCGTTGGGGGCGAGGCCCGCATCGCCGTCGCGCTTGACGAACCCGGCCAGCGATATGAGGGCACGATTGCCACGACCGCCGCCAATGGCCGGTTGACCGGCGAGAAATCGGTGGTCCAGGGCGCCGAGGACGCGACGCATCTGATCGTGCGGGCGAGCGATGGCCTTTACGTGGTCGAGGCGGGTGCTGAGGGCCTGAGCCTGCGCGGCTATGCCCTTATGGACGGCGGCCGCGCGGCCGAGGTGTCGCTGAAGGACGTGTCCGCCCGCCGCATTGGCGATGCGGATCTGCTGCACCGTCCGATGGCCGCCGCGATCCTGGCGGTGTGCGCAGATGCCCTGGGGGTGATGGAGAAGGCGGTCGATCTGACGACCGACTACCTCAAGACCCGCAAGCAGTTCGGCCGCGCTATCGGGTCGTTCCAAGCGATCCAGCACCGCATGGCCGACCTGCTGACCGAAGTCGAGCAGGCCCGTTCCGCCGTCTGGAACCTGGCCGGAAACCTGGACGGCCCCGACCGGGACCGCCATGTCGCCGCGACCAAGTCGCTGGTGGGCCGCACCGCGCGCCTGGTGGCCGAGGAAACGATCCAGCTTCATGGCGGCATTGGCATGACCGAGGAATACGAACTGGCCCCGATGGCCCGCCGCCTGCTGGCCGCTGACGCCCGCTTCGGCGACAGCGACCATCACCTGGAACGCTTCATCGCGATCTGCGCGGCATGACCCACGCGCCGGGCATCATCGTCGCCGAAACCGGCGCGCAGCGTCTGGTCGGCTATGTGTTGGACGTGGGCCAGCCCGACAGGCGCGCCCGCTGCCGATTGGTGGTGGACGATCGGCACACCAACCGGCACGGCGTGCTGCACGGGGGCATCGCGGCGATGCTGCTGGATAATGCCTGCGGCGCCACCGCCAGCCTGACGCTGGACGACAGCGGGCGACGGCCGTTCCTGACGATTTCGCTGAACATCGACTTCGTCAGCGCAGGCCGGCCGGGCGAGGTGACTGCGACCGGCCGCATCGTCGGCGGCGGGCGCAGCCTGGTGTTCGTGGCGGGCGAACTGGTCCACGAGGACGGCACATTGATCGCGACGGCCAGCGGCGTCTTCAAGCGGGTCCCCGCCACGGCGGGTGACGCGTGATGGCCGCCGAAGCCCGGGCCGTGGTCGAGGACCGCGGCAATCACATGCTGGTCACGCTGTCCAACCCGCAGCGCCGCAATGCTCTGTCGCCCGCCATGTATGCGGATCTGCGCGCGGCGCTGGATCAGGCAGCGGCGGACGACCGTATTGGCGCGGTCGTGCTGACCGGCGCGAGCGGCTATTTCTGCGCCGGGGGCGATCTCAACGCCCTGGCCGAACGCGCCGCACTCAGCCGGGAAGAACGCCGCACGCGGATCGAGGATCTGCACGCCACCATTCGGGCCATCCGTGCCTGTTCCCGTCCGGTGATCGCCGCGGTCGAAGGAGGAGCCGCAGGCGCTGGCTTTTCCATCGCGCTGGCCTGCGACCTCCTGGTGGCCGCCGAAGACGCAAGCTTTGCCGCCGCCTATGTCCGCGTCGGGCTGGTTCCGGACGGGGGGCTGACCGCATCGCTGGCACGCCGGGTTCCCGCGTCGCTTGCCGCGCGCCTGTGCCTGACCGGGGATCCGGTCGGTGCCTCGGTGCTGGCGGGGATGGGCGTGGTGACCGACCTGTGCGCACCGGGCCAGGCCCATGCCGACGCCGCCCGGCTGGCCGCGCGCCTTGCACGGGGCCCTGCCGGGGCACAGGCCGCCATCAAGCGCCTGCTGGCCGACGCCTATGCGGGCGATTTCGACGCGCAGATGCAGCGCGAGCGGGACGCGATGGCCGATGCCCTAGCCTCACCCGAGGCCGCCGCCGGGATCAGGGCCCGGCTTGACCGCACCGTGCCCGACTTCGGACGCGGCGCGCCCCGTCGGCCGGTCGGGGTCCAGGAGGAGGAGACCAACCAATGAGCACCACGCGCATCCATCATCTGCTTGCGGCACAGGCCGACGCCCGGCCCGATGCTCCGGCGCTGTGCGACCACGACGGTCGCAACTTCACCTATGCCCAACTGGCAGGGATCACCCTGCAACTGGCCGGAGACCTGGCGGTCCGCGGTCTAGGGGCGGGCGACCGGCTGCTGATCGTGGCCGAAAACTGCGCAGCGCTGATCGGCATGATCCAGGCGGCCTCGCATCTGGATGCGGTCGCGGTCCCGGTGAATGCGCGCATGACCGGGCTGGAATTGCTGCGCATCGCCCAGCACACGGATCCGCGTCTGACAGTCTATCTGTCGAATGTATCGCCCCAGGCGCGGGCCCATGGAGACGCGGCGGATGCCACCCCGTGGGAAACCCCGCTTGGCATGGTTGCGATCAGTGCGACCCGGTCCGAGGCGACGCCGGAACCTGTATCGCCGGATGCAGCGCAGGTTGCGGTGATCCTGTACACGACGGGTTCCACAGGCACGCCCAAGGGGGTGATGCTGTCGCATGGGAACCTGCTGTTCGGGGGCCAGACCTCGGCCCGCATGCGGGAAATGGCGTCGGACGACCTGATCCTGGGCGCGCTGCCGATCACGCATGTCTTTGGACTGACCTCGATGATGATCGCGTCGATGGCTGCGGGCGCGCAACTGTGGCTGTTCCCGCGTTTTTCGGCCGGAGCGGTGGTGGACGCGCTGCAGGCGGGCGTCAGCGTGCTGCCGGCGGTTCCGCAGATGCACGCGCTGATCATGGAGGAGGCCGCCGCGCGCGGCATCGACCGCCTGCCGCCGGGTCGGCTTCGCTATGTATCGTCTGGGGCGGCGCCGCTCGATCCCGACTGGAAGCGGCGTGCGGAAGATTTCTATGGTGTGCCGCTGCAGAACGGCTATGGCCTGACTGAAACGACGGCGGGCGTGACGCTGACCACCAACCCGATCGGCGTGCCTGATGTCAGCGTCGGCCCCGCTCTGCCGGGGGTGGATCTGCGCCTGCGCGACGTGGGCGCCGACGGCGTGGGCGAGATCCAGACCCGCGGCCCGCATGTCATGCCCGGCTATTTCCGCAACCCGGAAGCCACCGCCGCCGCCTTCGACCCCGAGGGGTTCCTGTGCACCGGCGATCTGGGCCGGCTGGACTCGGCGGGCAACCTGCACGTGGCGGGGCGCGCGCGAGAATTGATCATCCGGGGCGGCTTCAACGTCTATCCGCCCGAGGTCGAGGCGGCCCTGAACGATCATCCCCGCGTCATCCAGACTGCGGTGATCGGCCGCCGGATCGAGGGCGGTAACGAAGAGGTTCTGGCCTTTTGCCAGACCGACGATCCCAGCCGCCTTTGCGAGGCCGAGCTGCGCGCCCATGCCGCCGAACGGCTGTCAGCCTACAAACGCCCGTCGCGCATCATCGTGGCGACTGCGTTGCCGACTTCGCCCAATGGGAAAATTTTCAAGCAGAAACTGATCGAGACGTTTCAGGACGTCCTGAACGGGAAAGAAGAGCAGCCATGACCGACACCAATCATCCCGCCCGCGAGTCGATGGAGTATGACGTCGTGATCGTGGGGGCGGGGCCATCGGGTTTGTCGGCGGCGATCCGGCTCAAGCAGATCGACCCGGATCTGTCGGTGGTGGTCCTGGAGAAGGGGTCCGAGGTCGGCGCGCATATCCTGTCGGGGGCGGTGCTGGACCCGGTGGGGCTGGACCGGCTGATCCCCGACTGGCGCGAGAAGGGCGCCCCGGTCAGGACTGCCGTCACCGACGACAACTTCTATGTGCTGGGCGAGGGGGGCCAGGTGCGGGTGCCCAACTGGCCGATGCCGCGGCTGATGAACAACCACGGCAACTTCATCGTCTCCATGGGCAGCGTCTGCCGCTGGCTCGCGGAACAGGCTGAGGAACTGGGCGTGGAGATCTTCCCCGGCATGGCGGCAAGCCAGGTTGTTTGGGCCAAGAACGAAGATGGCAGCGATCGCGTGAAGGGCGTGGTCGCAGGCGAGATGGGGCTGCAATCCGACGGCACCCCTGGCCCCCATTACGAGCCCGGCATGGAGCTGCACGGCAAGTATGTCTTCATCGGCGAGGGCGTGCGCGGGTCTCTGGCGAAAGAGATCATCAACCGCCTGAACCTGTCGGACGGCCACGAGCCGCAGAAATACGGCCTGGGCATGAAGGAGATCTGGGAGGTCAGCCCCGAGAGGTTCCAGAAGGGCCGGGTGGTCCACACGATGGGCTGGCCCCTGGGCAAGAACGCCGGCGGCGGCTCGTTCATCTATCACTACGAGGACAACCTGGTGATGGTGGGCTTCGTGGTCCACCTGAACTACGAGAACCCGTATCTCTATCCCTACATGGAGTTCCAGCGCTTCAAGCACCACCCGATGGTGGCCGAGCTGCTGGAGGGCGGCAAGCGCATCTCCTATGGCGCCCGCGCGATCTCCGAAGGCGGCTACCAGTCGCTGCCGGACCTGTCGTTTGACGGCGGCGTGCTGCTGGGCTGTTCGGCGGGCATGGTCAACGTGCCGCGCATCAAGGGCAACCACAATGCAATGATCTCGGGGATCGAGGCGGCCGAGGCCGCGGCGGCGGCGATTGCCGCGGGGCGCGAGGGCGACCGGCTGAGCGACTACGACACGGCCGTGCGCACGGGCGCCATCGGCCAGGACCTCAAGAAGGTCCGCAACGTCAAGCCGGCCTGGTCGCGCTATGGGCTTTGGCCGTCGCTGGTGCTGGGCGGCATGGACATGTGGGGGGCCGGGCTGACGGGCCGCAACATCCTGCGGACCTGGAAGCATGGCAAGACGGATGCCGAGGCCACCGGCAAGGCCGCCAAGTTCAAGCCCATCGACTATCCCCGGCCCGACGGCAAGCTCAGCTTCGACCGGCTGACCAATGTGGCGTTCTCCTTCACCAACCACGAGGAAAGCCAGCCCTGCCACCTGCGGCTGAAGGATCCCACGATCCCGATCCGGGTGAACCTGCCCGAATACGCCGAGCCCGCGCAGCGCTATTGCCCCGCCGGCGTCTATGAGGTGGTCGAGGACGCATCGGGCCCGCGCTTCGTGATCAACTTCCAGAACTGCGTCCACTGCAAGACCTGCGACATCAAGGACCCCTCCCAGAACATCGTCTGGACCACCCCGCAAGGCGGCGACGGACCGAACTACCCGAATATGTGATGAAAGGAACGGGGGCGGGATAATAGCCGTACTCGCTGGATGGCATCTGTGCCGCGGCGATAGTTCATCCCTTTCTGCCTGCTCCATAATACCCGTTGATACTGAAGGGCACGGAAATGGCCGAGGGTTCATTGGCAAACAGTGCGATATGACGCATGGCGGCGCTGACGTCCTCGGTGTCAGGCCGCCGCCTGTCGGACAGATTGTGCTTGCCTGTGAGGTGATCGGCTACGGCGCGGTATACCCGCCGTCCACCAGGTGATAGCTGCCGGTGATGAAGCTGGCGCGGTTCGACAGCAGGAAGCAGGTCAGGGCCGACACCTCGGCCGGTTTGCCGATGCGACCCATCGGATGCAGGGCCGCCAAGCCTTCCATGACCTCGGGCGACAGATTGGCCGACAACAAGGGCGTGTTGATGAAGGCCGGTCCCACGGCATTCACGCGGATGCCCTGTTGCGCATATTCCATCGCGGCGGTCTTGGTCAGCCCCAGAATCCCGTGCTTGGCCGCGACATAGGGCGCTGAATTGGCAAAGCCCACCGATCCCAGGATCGAGGACATGTTGACGATGGACCCGCCCCCCGCACGCAGCATGGCGGGGATCTGCCACCGCATCCCATAGAAAACGCCGTTCAGGTTGATGTCGATCACACGGCGCCAGTCCTGGGACGGATAGTCGCCGGTCGACATCGAGGGACCGCCGATGCCTGCGTTGTTCACTGCCATGTGCAGCCCGCCACAGTCCTTTTCCGCGAACGACGCCATCTCGCACATGGCGTCCTCATCGGTGACATCGGCGGCGAAGGCCTTGGACTTGCCCCCGGCTGCCGTGATTTCGTCCACCACGGCACGGCAGGCTTCGTCCTTCAGGTCGCTGACGATGACAAATGCGCCAGAGGCCCCAAGCTCCAGAGCAATCTCGCGCCCTAGCCCAGAGGCAGCGCCGGTCACGATCGCGGTGCGGCCCGAGAAGTCAAAGCGGATGTCGGTCATGGCTTGTTCCTTTCAGGTTCATCAGGATGTTCAGGTGACCCCAACGGGCCAGTTCACACCTTGTCCCAGGTCAAAGGATAGTGTGGCTCCCGAGAAGGCCCAAGGCTTCCTCGGCGATTATGCGCTCCTCGTCGGCGGGAATGACGAATGCAGCGATGCGGCTGGCGGTGCTGCTGATACGGGCGGCATTGACGGCGTTCGCTGCATGGTCCAGCACCAGCCCGAGCCAAGCCAGACGCTCGGCGACCATTGCGCGGATGCGAGGCTGGTGTTCGCCGATGCCGGCGGTGAAGACCAAGGCGTCTATTCCGCCCATGGTCGTGGCAAGGCGCGCGGCCTCGCCCGCGATGCGCAGGCAGAACAGGCCGATCGCCTCGGCAGCCTCGGGGCGGTCGCTGTCCAGAAGCTCGCGGCTGTCGGCGTCGATGCCAGACACGCCCAACAGCCCGCTTTCATGATAGAGCATCCTTTCCACCCGATCCAGCGTCCAGCCCATCGGTCCCAGAAGATGCAGCAGCACGCCCGGATCCAGGGCGCCGCAACGGGTCGCCATGGGGATGCCGTCCAGCGTTGAAAAACCCATCGAACTGTCGCGGCTGATGCCGCCCTGCATGGCGCAAAGGCTGGCCCCGCTGCCCAGATGCGCTGCAACCACCCGGGCATCGGCAGGCAGGTCGGTCCTGCTCAGGGCATCCGCGATATGGCGATAGGACAGCCCGTGGAAACCATAGCGGCGGATCCCTTGGTCGTGCAGCGCCCGGGGGATGGCAAGGCGCCGGGCGAGAGGATCATGCGTGGCGTGGAAAGCAGTATCGAAGGATGTGGTCTGCGTCAGATCGGGATAAAGCGCCCGCGCGGCGCGGATCAGGCGCAGGCTTTGGGGCTGGTGCAGGGGAGCCAGCCGCGACAGGCTCTCCATCTGCGCCAGGGTCGTGTCGTCGATGATGGCAGGACCGGCGAACAGGTCGCCGCCATGGACCACCCGATGCCCGATCACCGCAAGGGCCGACAGGTCCACCTGCGTTCCGATCCAGTCAAGCGCCGTGCCCAGGATCGCGGTCATGTCGCCGATGTCCACGCCTGCAAGCGGGTGGGTCAGCAGCTGCCCGTCCCGTGTCAGCCGCACCTCCAGCGGGTCGTCGCGAAAGTCGATGACGGCGCGGGCCAGGGGGCGGCTGCGGTTGCCGGCAATCGCATGCGTGCCCAGCTTCACGGTCGAGGAACCGGCATTGAAGGTCAGGATCGTGTCGGTCATGTCCGCACCCCCTGGGCGGCGTTGCGGGTCACGATCAGCTTGGCAAGCGCGGCCGAGGCGATGCGCGCGGACAGGGGATCTGCCCTGCTGGTCAGCACGATCGGCACCCGCGCGCCCAGGACCAGGCCTGCGGCTGTGGCGCCCGCGAAATAGATCAGCTGCTTGGCCAGCATGTTCCCGGCCTCCAGATCGGGCACCAGCAGGATGTCGGCCTGTCCCGCCACAGCCGACGTGATGCCCTTGGTCTGCGCCGCCTCGGGGCTGATGGCATTGTCGAAGGCCAGCGGGCCATCGACCAACCCGCCGGTGATCTGGCCGCGTGCCGCCATCACGGTCAGGGCTGCGGCATCCAGGGTGGCGGGCATGGCGGCATTGACCGTTTCCGCAGCGGCCAGAACAGCCAGACGCGGCTGGTCCACGCCCAGCAGGTGCATCAGATCAATAGCGTTCTGGGCGATATCGCGTTTGTGGTCCAGGGTGGGCGCGATGTTGATCGCGGCGTCCGTCACGATCACCGGCTTGCCATAGGCGGGCACGTCCATGACATAGGCGTGGCTGATCCGTCGCGCTGTGCGCAGCCCGGAATCCCTCGCCACCACCGCGCCCAGCA
Source organism: Paracoccus sp. AK26 (assembly GCF_011801365.1). Lineage (NCBI taxonomy): Bacteria > Pseudomonadati > Pseudomonadota > Alphaproteobacteria > Rhodobacterales > Paracoccaceae > Paracoccus > Paracoccus sp. AK26. The sequence continues at coordinate 163,069 of NZ_CP041044.1, read as the reverse complement.
GTTCATCGGAATGCAGGCTGCCCTTGACCAGAACCTCGACCCGACGGGAGGCCGCCAGTTCCACGGCCCGCGCGGCTGCGGCATGGCTGTGTTCCGTGCTTTCGATGTCCATGCCATCAAGCGACACGCCTGCCTCGGCGGCTGCGGCGCGGATCCTGGCCTCGGGACCGATCAGCAGTGGCTCCAGCAGGCCCTCGTCGCGAACCTCGATCGCGCCCAGGATCGCAGCGCGCGAACAGGGGTGGACGATGGCCGCGCGGATCGGGGGCAAGGATCGCGCTTCGTCGATGAAGGGGGTGTAGCGGCTGGCGGGCAGCAGCACGGCCTGCGGCGCAGGAACGGCGGGCAGGGTCATGTCGGTTTCGGGGGCAATGACCGTGGCGGAGCCTTCCAGCACCCGCTCTTCCCGCTGGTTGGTGCAGAAGGCCTCCAGCCGCACCACCCGGTCGGCGTCGTGCTTTTCCGTCACGCGGACAGTCGCGATCACCGTGTCGCCGGGCATGGCGGGGACCAGGAAACGGAAGCTCTGCTCCAGTTGGATCGTCCCCGGCCCTGGCAGGCGCGTGCCCAGAACCGCCGCCACCATCGCTGCCGTCCAGCTGCCATGGGCCGCGCTGTGGCCGCGCGAAGCGCCCGCGAAGACCGGCTCAAGGCTGGAAGGGCTCACATCACCCGACAGCGCCGCCACCATCGAGATGTCGTTGACCCCGACCGTGCGCGTCAGCGAGGCTTCGTCACCGATCCGCAAGCTGGCGAAGGTATGGTTCTTGAGGGCTTCGGTCACGCGGTCCTCTTATCGTTGGAAAACATAGCTGCCCGGCGCGTCCGCCAGCGGCGGAAGGCCCTTGTCGGGCGCACCCAAGGCGGGCGGTGCGTCCAGCGGCCCTGATTGCGCGGCAAGCCAGTCGCCCCAGGCCGGCCACCAGGATCCTTCGACCGGATCATGCGCAGCCTGCCAGTCAGGGGCCGAGATCAGCGCGCCGTCATCAGGCCGCGTGCCGATGCGGTAATGACGCCGAGGGTGGCCCGGGGGGCTGACGATCCCGGCGTTGTGCCCGCCCGAGGTCAGCACGAAGGTCACGTCCGTGTCTGTGAACTGGTGGAACTTGTAGACCGAGGTCCAGGGCGCGACGTGATCGCGTTCGGTGCCCACGGCGAAGACGGGGATGCGGATGTTCTGCAGCGCGGCGGGACGGCCGTCCACCATGAAGCGTCCGGCGGCCAGTTCGTTGTCCAGATACAGGCGCTGCAGGTATTCCGAATGCATCCGCCAGGGCATCCGGGTGCTGTCGGCATTCCACGCCATCAGGTCGGTCATCGGGCGGCGTTGCCCCATCAGATAGTCATGGATCACCCGCGACCAGACTAGGTCGTTCGACCGCAGAAGCTGGAACGCCCCCGCCATCTGGTCGTCCGACAGATAGCCCCGGTTCCACATCATGCTGTCGAGGAGGTGCATCTGGCTGGGGTCGATGAACAGCGCCAGTTCTCCGGGTTCGGTGAAATCGACCTGTGCGGCAAACAGCGTCAGGGACGCCAGCCGGTCCCCTGCCGCAGCCCCCATCGCGGCCGCCGCGATCGACAGCAGCGTGCCACCCAGGCAATAGCCGGTGGCATGAACCCGTGCCCCCGGTACGATGGCTTCCACGGCATCAAGAGCGGCCAACACGCCCTCGCGGCGGTAATCCTCCAGCGTTAGGTCGCGATCCTCAGGCCCCGGATTGCGCCACGAAATCGCGAAAACTGTGAAGCCTTGGCTGACCAGCCAGCGGATCAGCGAGTTCTCCGGCGACAAATCCAGGATGTAGTATTTCATGATCCAGGCGGGCACGATCAGCACCGGCTCGGGCCGAACCTGCCCGGTCGAGGGCGCATACTGGATCAACTCGATCAGATGGTTGCGGAAGACGACGGTGCCGGGCGTCACCGCCACCGTCTCGCCGGGGCGGAACGCCTCGGCCCCCGGGGGCGGCTGGTGGTTCATCAGCCGCAGGGCATCCTCGGCCCAGTTCTGCCACCCCTGCCACAGGTTCATGCCGCCGGTCTGCCAGGTGCGGGCCAGCACCTCGGGGTTGGTCAGGGGATTGTTCGAGGGCGAGAACACATCCAGCCACTGCTTTGCGACAAAGGACACCACATCCTCGTGGTGCTTCATCACACCCGGCACCTCGCGGGTGACGTTGTGCAGCCATTGCTGTCCCAGCAGAAAGGCCTGGGCCAAGGCGGCAAAGGGCAGCTGCTGCCAGCCCTCGTGGCGAAAGCGGGCGTCACCCGGCAGGGGACGGATCGCAGGCGGCGTCTTCGGGTCCATGGCCGAGGACAGAAGCCAAGTCATCAGCCGGCTAGTCTTGCGGCCCGCCTTCCACAAAAGCTCGGCCCGCTTGCCTGGGGCCTGGGCCAGGTGGAACGCCCAGTCAAAGCCAGCAAGCGCCAGCGACCCCGGCGAGATGCCGCCCGTCAGGTGACCGCCAAGCGCCTCTCGCATCCGGTCCATCGCCTGGAACGCGGCAAGGCCCAACGTCGCGTCCTGGTCGGCCGGGGGCATCATCGCAGGCGGCGCAAGGAAGGCGGTCTGGTCGGGCATCTCGGTCCTTGGCGGTTCAGGGATTTGCGGGTTATCCTTACCGGGTCCAGCATCGGGTAATCTTGACCTGAATCAAGGTTTGATGCCGGACCATGGCCTTACCATCCAGATTTCATCAGACAGGATCACGGACATGAAGGACGACAAGAATGCGAAGCCGGAAACGGCCGCCCTGCCGGATGTTCCGGGATTAACCCTGCCCGACGTTCTTCTCTGGCCGATACGGATGCAAGAACTGCTATGGCGGGAAGCGCTTCTGACGATGGCACGAATGGCAGAGCTTCGGGCCGAATGCTTGCGCAACATGGCCCAAGTTACCCTGCCCATGGACGCAGCCGCCCTCCAGACTGACTATGCCAGCAAGCTGCTGGACGTGGTCCAGGAAGAAGGCAACCGATTTGCCCGCGCCATACGCGACGCAGCGCCGGCAATCCGCAAGGCTGCCTGATCCACAAGCCGTAACGGACCGCTGCCGTCCATCGGACTGTCACGGCAGGCTATGTGGAGCTGCATCCCGACGCCCGGCCCCGGATCCGCATAGCCCCTGCAAGGAACAACGATTACCCGATGACGAACCCCAGCGACCTTGCCGACGCCTACGCCCGTCCTGCTTCCGAAGTCCTGACCGCCCTGGACGCCACCGCCACCGGACTGTCCTCATCCGAGGCTGCCGCCCGACTGTCTCGCCACGGCCCCAACAGCCTGCCCGGAGCAAAGCCGCGACCAGCGATCCTGCGGTTGCTGGCGCAGTTCAACAATGCGCTGATCTATTTCATGCTGGCGGGGGCAGGGGCTGCAGCAGCCCTGGGTCATTATGTCGATGCCGGCGTGATCCTAGCCGTGGTGATCGTTAACGCGATCGTGGGCTTCCTGCAGGAAGGCAAGGCCGAAAGCGCGCTGAATGCCATACGCGACATGATCGCGCCCCAAGCCAGCGTCTTGCGCGACGGGCGGCGGATCAGCGTCGGCATGGCAGACCTCGTGCCCGGCGACGTGGTGCTGATCGAGGCGGGCGACCGCGTGCCCGCCGACCTGCGCCTGATCTCTGCCCGCAACCTCCTGGTGGATGAGGCGATCCTGACAGGGGAATCCGTGGCGTCGACCAAGGGCGTCGATCCGGTCGCGGCCGGGGCAGCCCTGGGCGACCGGCGCCCCATGGCGTTTTCCGGCACGCTTGTCTCGGCGGGCCAGGGCAGCGGCGCCGTCACTGCCACCGGCACCCGGACCCAGATCGGCCGCATCAGCACCCTGCTGCACGAGGTCGAGCCCCTGACCACACCGCTGCTGCGCCAGATCAACGCATTCGCTCATCGCTTCACACTGTTGGCCTTCGTGGGCGCGGCGCTGATCTTTGCCTTTGCGGTCTCGCTGCGCGGCTATGCCTGGGACGACGCGCTGATGGCGGTCGTGGCGCTTGCTGTGGGCCTGGTCCCCGAAGGCCTGCCCGCCGTCATCACCATCACGCTGGCCATCGGCGTGCAGCGCATGGCCGCCCGTCGCGCGGTGATCCGTCGGCTGCCCGCGGTGGAAACACTGGGTGCGACCTCGATCATCTGCTCCGACAAGACCGGCACCCTGACCCGGAACGAGATGACCGTGGGGCGTGTGGTGACAGCCGATGGCGTGAGCGTGGTCCAGGGCGCCGGCTATGACCCGACCGGCCATGACTTCACCCCTGAACCCACTGCGCGCGGGCTGCTGCGGGCCGGGCTTTTGTGCAACGACGCCGAACTGAACCCTGGCACCTGGAAGGTCGAGGGCGACCCGATGGAGGGCGCGTTGATTGCCGCCGCGATGAAGGCGGGCCTCGACCCAGCGACCGAGCGCGCCGCAAGGCGGCTGGACGCCATTCCCTTTGATGCCCAGCATCGCTTCATGGCGACCCTGCACGATATGCCAGAGCAGGGGCGGGTGATGCTGGTCAAGGGCGCGCCGGAACGGATCCTGGCGATGTGCGCCCGGCAGGCCTCGGAGGCGGGAACGCAGGTGCTGGATCACACCTATTGGTCCGACCGCATCGCCGAAACCGGGCGCGAGGGCGAACGCGTGCTGGGTTACGCGACGAAGCCCATGCCCGACGGCACCACCAGGATCGACTTTCCCGATGTCGAGAGCGGGCTGACCTTCCTGGGCCTCACCGGCTTCATCGACCCGCCACGGCCAGAGGCGGTCGCGGCCATTGCCGAGTGTCACCGCGCAGGCATCGACGTGCGGATGATCACCGGCGACCATGCCGAAACTGCCACCGCCATCGCACGCCAGCTTGGCCTTGCGCCCGACCCGCAGGTGTTGACCGGCAAGGACCTGGACGCAATCCCCGACAGCGGTTTTGCCGATGCCGTCGCCCGAACCCAGGTCTTTGCCCGCACCAGCCCCGAACACAAGCTGCGCATCGTCCGCGCCCTGCAATCGCGCGGTAATGTCGTCGCGATGACCGGTGACGGGGTGAACGACGCGCCCTCCCTGAAGCAGGCCGATGTCGGCATCGCCATGGGCATCAAGGGCACCGAGGCCGCCAAGGAAGCGGCCGAGATCGTGCTGATGGACGACAACTTCGCGTCCATCGTGGCGGCGGTCCATGAAGGTCGCACCGTTCACGACAACATCCGCAAGGTCATCGCCTGGACCCTGCCCACCAATGGCGGCGAGGCGCTGACGGTGATCATGGCGATCCTTCTGAACTTCGCCCTGCCAATGACGCCCGTGCAGATCCTGTGGGTGAACCTGCTTCTGGCCGCGACGCTGGGCCTGGTTCTGGCCTTCGAGCCGTCCGAACCGGGGGTGATGGCGCGCAGGCCACGCAAGTCGGGGGCCGGGCTTCTGACCCCCTTCACGGTATGGCGCATCATCCTGGTATCGGTGATCTTTATGGCGATTTCGCTGGCCGTGTTCTTCTGGACCCTGGGTCAGGGCCGCGACATCGAGGTGGCGCGCACGATGGTTGTCAACACGCTGGTGGTGCTGGAGATCTTCTATCTGTTCAACATCCGCTATCTGCACATGACCTCGTTCACGCTGACGGGCGTCAAGGGCACCGGCCCGGTGCTGGGTGCCATCGCCGTGGTCGTGGTCGGGCAACTGGCCTTCACCTATCTGCCGGTCATGAACCGGATCTTCGAATCCCGTCCCCTGACTCTGCTGGACGGGATCGTCATCATCGTCATCGGCGTGCTGTCGCTGGTGGTCCTGGAGATCGAGAAGCACCTGCTGCGAGACAGGTTTCGGGAGGAGTAGAAAGGATAGAAGACCAGCCTGATTGCCGGTCGGTTGCCCGGGGCCAAGTCATCGTGACGCGGCAAAAACCGCGAGCGCGGCAGCCGAGGCCAGATTGTGAGACGGGGCCGGGAACCTCCCCCGACGCAAGCTGCTCCCTCACCCGACCGTAACGCCGAAGAGCGTCCCCACGACAGCTGTCGCGCCCATGGCAAGAACGCCCCACAGCGTCACCCGCATCGCGCCGCGAAGGATACCGGCGCCGCCTGCGGAGGCGCCGAGGCCACCCAGCACGGCTAAGGCCAGCAGCGTAGCGACGACCACGAACACGACGATCTGCGCAGGCGGCGCCAGCAGCGCCACGATCAGCGGCACGACTGCGCCTGCCGCGAAGGTCAGGGCCGAGACGACCGCCGCCTGCACCGGATGAGAGGTCACCGTCTCGGAAATCCCCAACTCATCGCGGGCATGAGCGCCGAGCGCATCCTGTGCTGTCAGTTGCGCCGCCACCTGCTGCGCCAGGTCGCGCGTCAGACCGCGCTCCTGATAGATCCGCGTCAGTTCCTCAAGCTCTGCCTCGGGCATCTCGGCCAGTTCCTTGCGCTCCTTGTCGAGATCGGCGTTCTCGGCATCGGTCTGCGAACTGACCGAGACATATTCGCCTGCCGCCATCGACATGGCGCCCGCGACGAGTCCTGCCAGTGCTGCAACCAGCACTTCGGTCCGGCCAGTCCCGGCGGTCGCCACGCCCACCACCAGGCTGGAGGTGGAGAGGATCCCGTCATTGGCCCCCAGCACCGCCGCACGCAGCCAGCCGATGCGATGAACCATGTGGATTTCCAAATGGGACAGGCGGCTCATGCAAGGGCTCCTTCCTGGTGCGGTTCATCGCCCGACGGGGCCGTGCGGGCCTGGGTGGGTTGGATGCGCAAGGCGCGCAGGGCGTTGAGGATGACCGCCACGTCGATCGCTTCCTGGATCAGGGCGCCTTGCACGGGGGTCAGGTAGCCCAAGGCAGCGGCGATCATGCCCAAGACCGACAGGCCGATGCCCGCCACAACGCTTTCAAGAGCAATGCGGCGCGAGCGGCGGGCGATCTCGATCCCCGTTCTGATGCGATCAAGGCGGTCCACCAGCAGCACCACGTCGGCGGCCTCGGCACTGGCGGCGGCGCCGCGCGCGCCCATGGCCACGCCCACGTCGGCCGCAGCCAGGGCCGGGGCGTCGTTGACGCCGTCGCCCACCATCATGACCGGGCCGTGCTTGTGCTCGGTCAGGACCAGAAGGACCTTCTCGTCCGGCGTGAGGCCGGCGCGGATGCCGTCGAGGCCCAGGCCCTCGGTCATGCGGCGGGCGACCTCGGCTCGGTCGCCGGTGGCGAGCAGAATGCGTTCGATCCCCTGGCGGCGCAGGCCCGACAGCATGTCGCCCGCGCCGTCCCGCAAGGGGTCTGACATCACGAGGTGCCCCGCCATCCGGTCATCCACCGCAACCGCCACCATGACCGAGCCCGCTGCCAAATCCGGAGGATCGCCCTCGTGACCTACCTGTCCAGCCACGAAGCCGTAGCCTCCCACGACGACCTGCCGCCCCTCGACGATGGCGATGACGCCTTCGCCTGGGATTTCGACCGTGTCGTGGGGAACGGGCAGCGTCATGCCGCGGGCCTTGGCGGCCGCGACGATGGCCTGCGCCACCGGGTGCTTGGTTGCCTGATCTGCTGCTGCCGCGAGGCGCAGGATCTCGTCCTCGGCCATCCCCTCTGCGGTGTCGACGGTCACGATCCGGGGGCGACCGTCGGTCAGCGTGCCGGTCTTGTCGAAGATCAGCGTGCGAACGCGGGCCATCGCCTCCAGCGGTTTGGCACCCTTCACGAGCACGGCGAAATGGGCAGCCCGCGACAGGCCCGCGACCAAGGCTACGGGCACGGCCAGGATCAGCGGGCAGGGGGTCGCCACCACCAGCACGGCTACTGCGCGGATCGGATCGCCGGTGAACCACCAAGCCGCCCCGGCGATCAGAAGCGTCACGGCCAGAAAGCCCAGCGACCAGCGATCGGCCAGCCGGGCCATGGGCGCGCGGGACCGCTGCGCCTGCTCGACCAGGCGGACGATGCCGGCATAGGTGCTGTCTCGGGCCTCGTGCGTGGCGATCAGGTCAAAGGCATCGCCCGCGTTGGTGGATCCGCTCATCGCTTCGGCACCTGCCTCAAGGCGGACGGGCAGGGACTCGCCCGTCAGCGCCGACGTATCGAGGAAGGCCGTGGCCGAGGCGACCTGACCGTCCACCGGCACCACGTCACCCTGGCGGATCAGCAGGCGGTCGCCGGGGCGGATGTCGTCCAAGGCCACGTCCTCCAGCCCGCCATTGCGGTGGCGGGTGGCTGCGCGGGGCACGCGAGACAGCAGGTCGCGCATCTCGCGCCGGGCGCGGCCTTCGGCAAAGCTTTCCAGGAAGGTGCCGCCCGAATACATCACCGCAACCACGGCGGCGGCCAGCGTCTCACCGAAGACCAGGGCTGCCGACATTGACAGCGCCGCCACGATGTCGAGGCCGACCTCGCCCCGCGCAAGGCTGCGCAGGATTTCGACCAGCAGGGCAGCCAGGACCGGCAGCACGCCCGCAGTCCAGGCCAGCCCCGCCAGATCGGCACGGCCGACAAGGTGCAAGGCAAGCCCCGCCACCAGGCCCGCAAGGGCAACGGACAGAAGAAGCGTCTTGAACCGGTCCGTCTGCTTGTCGGTCACGTCTGTCCCTCAACCGCTGCCGTGGCACCAGTCCCAAGAAGGCACCCGCCGGCGGGTGTCCGCAAGCCCCCGTCATCATCGCGCAGAAGAAACAGCGCGTCGAGGTCGCGCCCTCGCAAGCTCAGCCCTTGATAAGGGACCTGCCACCATCAGCGCGCTCGCCGGTCCCGTCCCTACACCTCTTTTGCTGGAGAGTAGGCGCGATCGGCTTATCGCTCCAAGCCCATGCGACATTTCTAAATGGTCTACGAGGCGACATTTTAACTGGGTGACAACAACCGCTCTGCAAGTCCTCACAGGCAGGCTGTTCTGGGCTGTCAGACACCGAAGGTTTGCCATCACCTTCCCGGAAGACGGCCAGAAGTCCGACCTGGGGAGGAAGCGCAAGTCACTGCACTCGTTTGCCTTTGGTTAGAACCAGTCGCTGTCCTTCTTCGCGGCATCTGGAGGCCGTGGACGGAGACCTGCGGCTCGAAGAAGGCGCACACACGCTTGGTTCTCCTGGGGAGTTCGAACCTCTATTTGCCAGAAGGCGGCTGATTCCAGTGTCGGGAAGTGGTCCCGCCCGAGGGGTCCACACCAATGCCAATGAAAGAGAAAGGCCCCCGGCAATCACCGGGGGCCTTGTTTTCTGGAAGCTGCGCCGGCAGGTGCCGGCGCGGGCATGGCCTCAGGCCTCGGCGGCCTCGCGCTCCAGAACGGCAAGCTCGTCCTTGATCTCGAGCTTTTCCTTCTTGATAGCGGCGATCTCCTCGGCGCTTGCCGAGGGGCGCTTCAGAAGCTCCGCGAGCTGATCCTCGAATGCCGCGTGACACGCGCGTTCAGCGCTTCGATCCGGCCGGTGATGTCGCCCATGTCGTAACCTCCATGTGTCAGTTCCTCTATAGAGGTAGGCATGGCCGATGCCATCTTCCAGGTTACCCCACCGGGTTCGGGCTAATGCTCAGGCAGAGTAAGCTATGGCGGGAATGAGGAGTTCTGACACCGGCACATTCCCACGACCTGTGCAGTCTCTGGCTTCCTGAGCAGACCAGTTCTATAGTTCGGCATGACCGAAACGCTGCCGCCGTGCCCCGCATGCTCCTCCACCTACGCTTACCCGATGGACGCCCTTCTGGTGTGTCCGGAATGCGGCCATGAATGGCAGGCGGATGCGACGGAGGACAATGAGCCTGAGGTCCGCGACAGCGTTGGGAACATTCTACGCGACGGCGACACTGTCACCGTGATCAAGGATCTGCGGGTGAAGGGTTCTTCATCCACAGTCAAGGTGGGTACAAAGGTACGCGGTATTCGCCTTGTGGCGGGAGATCACGATATTGATTGCAAGATCCCGGGTATTGGCCAGATGGGACTCAAGTCGCAGTTCGTGAAGAAGGTCTCCGAGTAAGAGGCTGTTGCCGTTGGTTTCCCTACTGGGCTGCGGGCGGTATTGCTCTGGTGCTGCTTGGTCTAGCGTGAAGCTATTGCAGCTCGGCACCAGCCAGTATGGCAATCCGGGAACGGAAAAGATCGCAAGAGCCAGCAAGCTGGTCAATTCACAACGCATTCATGGGGCTGGTTCAAGCGAACGTTTCTTTGGCAGACATCTGCATCCTGATCGCTCCGCCGGGTGTCGTCCTTGGGGCCGAAGGGCATACCGGAGACCGCGGTGTTCACCAGCAAGCTGTTTTCAGACCGGTGATCGTTAATGCCTCTGGCAGAGCCTTCCTGAAGGCCTGATACCTGGGTGGCTGGAAATGGTCGGGACTGACCGGGCGGCCGCGCTTCTCCCTGCTTCACTCATCCCGATAAAAGATGCCGGCACTTTCCAGTGCGTCGATGAAGGCTTCCCGTGCCGTCTCTCCCTCGGCTTTGCCTTCCTGGAACGCGATCAGACGCTCGGCCGCACGCTGGTAGCAAGGGTCGGCAGGATCGCACTGCTCCATCAGGATTTCCGCCATGTCCTCGGCGGTGATCACGATCTGGTAGTGGTTGATCGTCGCCTCGACGGCGATGGCTCTGATGGCTTTGCGGGACAGGAACTCGGGGTCCTCATCCACCAAGCTTGTCCTCGACCTTCTTGCGGCGGTTGCCTTCCGATTTGACGGCGTCACGGACCTCGTCCTTCGAGACACCCATCTTCTCGGCTTCGTAGCGCACGTCGTGGGCCTGACCGCCGGCAACATTCCTACGGTCCTGGGCCGGTTCGCGGCTGGTCTGCTTGTCAATGGACATGGCTGATCTCCTCTTGAGTGCCAGATGCAAACGTCGGACGTTGTAAAGGGTTGCTCGATTGTCTTGCATACCTGCGCCATGTTGCGGATAGCGGCTGCTTGGTGGGTAGTTGGACAAGAGGCAATCGTGGCCGCCTGCCTCACAGCCATGTCATCCGCCCCCCAGGCCTGCAGCCGCGCGACGTTTTCACAAGGGACCTGCACCTCGACACAATCCGGCTGAAGGGGCAGAGCTTCCGCTGCGGGAGGGAGGTGCTACAACAGCGGTTCTGTGGCCGTCAATCACAGTAGAAGAGCATGGGAGAGATGATGAACCGGACTGCGACCAATCGGCAGGTTGCTTTGGTAACCGGGTCCACATCTGGCATAGGGGCGGCTATTGCGCGTCGGCTTGTCGACGAAGGCCTGTTCGTGATCCTGCATTCAGGCAGGTCACAAGAAAAGGGCATGGCGCTTGCTGCGGAACTTGGTTTCGCGGCCTACATCCAGGCCGACCTTTCCCAGGAGGTGGAGAGGGTCCGCCTCATCTCCGAGGCCGCCGACATAGCCGGAAAGCTGGATGTTCTGGTTAACAATGCCGGGATCAGCGGGCTGATCCCGCATGACGATCTTGCAGCGGCCAGTCCCGACATCTGGCGAGCGCAGTATGAGGTCAACGTCATCGCTCCTTTCCAGCTTATCGCGCTGAGCGAGAAGCATCTGCGAAAGTCGGCTCATAGGAAAGGCAGGGCTTGTGTCATCAATATCAGCTCGCATGCCGGTGTGCGACCAAAGGGAGGATCGATCCCTTATGCGGCCGCCAAGGCAGCCCTCAATCATGTAACGCGTCTTCTTGCTCGATCGCTGGGGCCCGAGATCAGAGTGAACGCGGTCGCGCCCGGTCTGGTTGACACGCCCCTGACAGCCGACTGGATCGAGGCGCAAGCGTTGTGGAAAGCTCAGGCCCCCATGAAGCGGGCAGCGCGGCCAGAGGACATTGCTCAGGCAGTCATGATGCTGATCAGGACGGATTACATCACAGGGGAAATCTTGTTGTCGGACGGCGGCTTGAATTTGACCTAGGCCTTGATGGCCGAGGTTGCCTTGCTGGGTGATACATCCTTGCGGGCAATGGCAGCTTCAGGTGGCGCGGCCGATATCAATCCACCGGAGACCCATGGATCTGCCCTCAACGACAGCCAGCCTCAACGCATGTTTCACTCTGCTTACTTTCTTGCCGTTACTCTCAGCCTAGACGCTATTTTGGCGGTTCGCTTGGCATCGAGAACATTGCCTGTGGCGTCTCGACTGAACCATCCGGCACAGCTGTGACGGCTCAGCGTGCAAACCTCAGCTAGCGGCGAACCTGCTCCCGCAGCGTTCTAACCTGTTCCGCCGTGAGATACCCGCTCTCGTCCAGGCCATTGTCACCCTGCCAGCGGCTGATGGCGTTCCGCGTCGATGCCCCGAAAACACCATCGGCCTGACCCTTCAGGTAGCCCAGTCCGATAAGCCGTTGCTGGATCTCGGCCCGCTCGCTCCGCGTCAATCCCAACAAATCCTCATCTATGGCTGCTGCTCGGCCTCCTAGCGCCTCTGAACCGCGAGCTTCAGCGTCAGAGCGAAGGGCGCCTACTTGCGCCGCCGTCACATATCCCGTTGCGCGCTGACCCGTATTGCGCTGCCAGGCTCTGATTGCCTCACGGGTACCTGCACCAAACAAGCCGTCCGCCCCATTGGTATCGTAGCCCAAGGCAATCAGATCGCGCTGTATCTGCACCCGCTGAGGCCGGGTCAGGCCAAGGTTGAGTTCTGCTTGTGCGGCCGAAGTGACGGGATTGTCCACAACAGGGGGCGCGGGAGCCGGCGTCGACCCAGCACGGCCAAGCAGCAGTCGCAGCTGTTCGGCGTTCAGGTAGCCAGTGCTTGGGAGTTTTCTGGACTCCTGCCATGCCGCTATAGATCGCCTTGTCCCGGCGCCGAAAACACCATCGATGCTGGTTTTGTAGAAGCCAAGTGCATCAAGCCGCCGCTGAATGGCCACACGATCGGCCTGCGTCAGAGCAAGTGCGGCCTCAGCCTGAGCAGCGCGGTTCGTCGCGGCGGCGGCGGCCTCCAGCTTGGCCAGTTGTTCCCGTGCGCTTTTTGCGTTCGGTCCTTGGGGATAGGCGTCCAGGTATTGCCGATAGGCAGCCGCCGACCCGTTCTCAACCACCCCGGCCCAGAGGGCCTGCTCATGTGCGGCTTGCTGTTGTTCCAGGACGGTTCTTGCAATGGTGCCGATAACCTCTCCTAGGTTCTGATCGGCGTGAACCGAAGGAGCCGCTATCGAAACCATGCTCGCGGTCACCAAAGGAAAACAGAAGCCTCGCACAATCTCGCCCTCCCGCTGAAGCATGACGGAGGCACACCGCAATGCCAACTGCCAGCTTATGGAGATAAATCTCGCAGTTGATGTTCGGTTCCGGGGAGAGCTTGACAGCAATGGCAAGCTAGCCTGCAGTTAGGGTATTCAGCTTTGGCCTCACTTCCTGCGCCGGTTGTCATGAGATGCTTTGAACGGCGGCAATGGAGTGAGACTTGCTGAGGCAACTGCATCTTCCGCTGCAGATGAGTGAATCTCTGAAAGGCTCCTCCGTGGCGGTTCCGAGGCCGATAACCCTGCTGAGCAAAGATCGCCCGATGGTCAACTTCCTGGCTACCGCTGCCGTCATGTTCCTCGCCGCTATCATCATGTTCGGACTGGTTGCCGCGGCCCTGCCCTGATGGCTCTGGTGTTGCCGAGCGGGCGCTCCGCTCGGAAGCAAGACAATCTGGATCAAGTGCGCCTGGAAAGCCAACCGGGCGCTTAACCTATACGGAAGGTCAGGTTTCTGAACCAGCGAGAATATACTAACATAGGGGATGCACGACCAACCCTTTGATCCTTAGGTTGTTTGCACTGACTATTTCAAAATCCACAGTAAAGGATTGCCATGCTTGTCAAGAAGCCACCGGCCTCCCGAACTGCCAAACCTGCTGGGCAACTCCTTAGCCTCACCGACCTTCCGGATGCGGACACACGGTGGGTGGCCAGTCGGAAGCAGACTGTTGTTTTAGCCGTGAACCAGGGGTTGATCACCCGCGATGAGGCACTCAGCCGATATGGTCTGTCTGGTGAAGAGTTTGATGCTTGGCGCCACGCTCACATGTTCTATGGAAAGGCAGCATTGAAGGTTACCTCGATAAGTAAGTACAGACATCCCATCGTTGATAAGTCACTTGGTGGACACACGGATTGAAAGCGGCATTGGTGTGGAAATCGCCTGCAAGACGCGTGAAGTCAGAGTAAATTGGAAAATCTGAACAGTCGGGAGAGGGGGATTTTCAGCCTCACTGCGACCGCAGCTCAGACATGATAATTGGCTTGGGATCTCGGCTTCCAAGTCGAGATGCTGCCCGGCGAAAGCGATAATGAGGGGCTAGCGCCAGACGGCTTTTCCATCAAGCCTGGTCTGTTTGTGGATGCCTTGGTCCACCGGCGAAGGATTGAACATCTTCCTGCTGAAATGGAGCGGGGGCGCCCTGATCGTGCTGAGTGGCCCCTTGCGGCCGCTTCATGTCAAGCTGATGTCGCTCGACCAGATCTATCTTTCCTTCCGACGGTCGCCACCCGATCGGCGCCTGTCATCACCAGAAGATCACCCTGATCAACGACAGCTTGGCCATCTGCAGCGGCATCGACCTACGGATGGCCGCTGGGACGACAGAGAGCGACTATCATCAAGTCATTGTTCAGTGATGCCGGGCCATAGCTGCTTGCCAGGTTCATGAGGCAACACAATCTGCATAATAACAGACCGTGCCTTCCGAATTGGTTTCCATAACCAGGCCATGGATGTCGGTTTCGAAGCCGGGGCATTCGCGCGCGAATTCACGGTTGAAGCGCAAGTAGTCCACGATCTTGGCATTGAACGTCTCGCCGGGGATCAAGAGCGGGATCCCGGGCGGATAGGGGGTCACGAGGCTGGTCGTGATCCGTCCTTGCAGGTCGTCGATTGCCACTCTCTGCGTCTTGCGCCGCGCGATGTGCGAGAACGCCTCGGACGGCGTCATTGCCGGATGATGGTCCGACAGATAGATTTCCGTCGACAAACGCGCCACATCGTATTTCGCATAGAGCGCGTGAACGTGCTGACTGAGATCGCGCAGACCCATGCCGTCGTAGCGCGGATGCTTGGCGCAGAATTCCGGCATCACGCGCCACAAGGGCTGGTTGCGGTCGTAATCATCCTTGAACTGCTGAAGGGCCGCGACCAGCGTGTTCCAACGCCCCTTCGTGATGCCGATGGTGAACAGGATAAAGAAGCTGTAGAGACCTGTCTTCTCGACCACGACGCCATGCTCGGCTAGGTATTTCGATACGATTGAGGCCGGAATGCCGATGGTATCGAAGCGCCCTTCGATGTCCAGGCCGGGGGTAATGATGGTCGCCTTGATCGGGTCCAGCATGTTGAAGCCCGGCGCCATGTCGCCAAATCCGTGCCAGCTGTCTTCACCGTCGCGCTGCACGCCTTCGCTGTCGGTGCGACGCAGCACCCAATCTTTGGTACGGCCAATGCCTTCTTCCTCGAGCGCTTCCGGTCCCCAGACCTCGAACCACCAGTCGTCTTCGCCAAATTCGGTATCGACCTTGCGCATGGCCCGGCGGAAATCCAAGGCTTCCAGGATCGACTCCTCGACAAGCGCGGTGCCGCCCGGCGGTTCCATCATTGCGGCGGCCACGTCGCAGCTCGCGATGATCGAATACTGCGGACTGGTCGACGTGTGCATCAGGTAGGATTCATTGAAGAGGTGCCGATCCAGTTTCGTTTCTTCAGAATCCTGAACCAGGACGTGGCTGGCCTGGCTTATCCCTGCCAGGAGCTTGTGGATCGACTGCGTCGCATAGGTCACGGCGTGCCTAGTGCGGTCGCGCTTGCGACCCATGGCATGATAGGTGCCGTAGAAAGGATGGAATGCCGCATGCGGGATCCAAGCTTCATCGAAATGCAGGTTCTCGACATAACCGTCAAGCATCCGCTTGATCTCCTCGGTATTGTAGAGGACGCCATCGTAGGTCGATTGCGTGAGCGTCATCATGCGAGGCCTGACGGCATCGGCATCGACACCCTCAAGCAAGGGGTTCGCACGGATCTTGGCGCGGATGGAATCGGGTTCGAATTCGGCATGGGCGATGGGGCCGATGATGCCCCAATGGTTGCGGGTAGGCCGCAGAAAGACAGGGATCGCCCCGGTCATGATGATCGCGTGCAAGATGGACTTGTGGCAGTTGCGGTCCACCACGACAACATCGCCGGGTGCGACCGTATGATGCCAGACCATCTTGTTCGAAGTCGAGGTGCCGTTGGTCACGAAGAAGCAGTGGTCCGCATTGAAGATCCGCGCGGCATTGCGTTCGGATGCGCCAATGGCGCCGTTGTGGTCCAGAAGCTGGCCCAGTTCCTCAACCGCGTTGCAGACGTCGGCCCGCAGCATGTTCTCACCGTAGAACTGGTGATACATTTGTCCGATGGGAGATTTCAGGAAGGCCACACCGCCTGAATGGCCCGGACAGTGCCACGAATAGGAACCGTCCTCGGCATAATCCAAGAGCGCCTTGAAGAAGGGCGGCTGAATGCCTTCCAAATAGCTCTTGGCTTCGCGAATGATGTGCTTGGCCACGAATTCCGGCGTATCTTCGAACATGTGGATGAAGCCGTGCAACTCGCGCAGGATGTCATTGGGCAGATGCCGGCTGGTTTTTGTTTCGCCATGCAGGAAGATCGGCACGTCGGCGTTCTTCCACCGTACTTCCTCAATAAACGACCGCAGGTTCACCACGGCTGGGTCAAGGTCGGGGCCGGGGCTGAATTCCTCGTCGTCGATTGACAATACGAAGGCGCTTGCACGGCTTTGCTGCTGGGCAAATTTTGACAGGTCGCCATAGCTGGTCGCACCCAACACCTCGAAACCCTCAGCCTCGATGGCCTCGGCCAAGCCGCGAATGCCCAGCCCCGACGTGTTTTCGGACCGAAAGTCTTCATCGATGATGACAACGGGGAAACGGAATTTCATAGGGCTTCCTTTTTGGCATCATCTCTGCTGCCCCGTTCTTTCCAGTACCGCTCTGACCGTCAAGCCCAAGCGCATAGCTGAACACCTCATCGATAACCTTTGTTGGCAGCGCACTACCCATATCGAGTGCCTCAAAGGCGCATCTTCCCGCTCCGGGTCACCTGTACCCAGCTTTGATGAACATCTCGCGGCAGCAGAAGGTGACGCTGCGGCGCTACTCGGTTGGATCGTCGCTGGCGGAACCACGGCCGGTGTTGCGGTCGAACGTAGGCTGGCGTGCGGTGCCAGATGGCTTGATGGGTTGGTCGCCCTTTTTCAGCGAAGGACGCGTGGTCTGATCCTTCTCCAGATCCTCTTTCATGCTTTTGTCTTTATCGGACATCTTCAGCTCCTTTCCCATTTCGAGAAGCAACTGTCGCAGCAGAGCATCGTTCCTCCGGGCGGAAGCGAAGGTTCGGCCTTGGTAGGCCACCATGACCAATTGAGGCGGGACGAATTTATAGCGGCGAAGTCGCGAAATTCCCCCATACCTCTCATGGCTGCAATATCCTTGCGTTGCAGGGCACGGGTGGGGACGGCCTCTTCTGCTGTTTCGCTGCCGACTAGACAGCGTCGCTCAAGCAGAAGGGCGTGAAAGCTGAGAAAGAGCGCCTGTTGCCGCTTGAAGGAGTAGCCCGATCACAGCTTGGGGCAGAGACACGGCAGCTGCATGCCACCGTGAACATGGCCCTGCTGGCCACGAGCGCCCATCCCGTGAGCAAGTCACACCCCACGGAGCCTGCAAGAAGGCTACAGGATCGTATTCCATAATACCCGACTGACCCTAAGCTGGTGTAGGCGCAAAGTAGGATCCGTGCTGGTCAGGTGGGGCTTTCAGACCATCCTCCGCCATCACTCAAGAGCGCGTTGGTTAGAAGATCTGTGCTTGGCTGAAAGACGACCCCGGCCCATCGGCGGAAAGCGCGGTTCTGCAGATCCATGACAGGGCTGCGGTAGGAGAAAAACCGGGCCTTGAACCTGGCCCGGTTGTATTTCTCACCAGAGGAAATCATCACTGTCCAACTGGTTCAGGCGGATATCCTCGATCACCAACCGATGGTCGCCTGCCTTGATGATGACATCGGAGCCACTCTGGCTGGCCGCGGCGCGGATGCTGGCGAAGTTGGTGAACCGGGCGAAGGCCGACAGGTCTATGGTGTCATCGCCATTCTCGAAATCGGTGATCCGGTCCAGGCCGCCGTTGAAGACAAAGCGGTCCGCACCCTCGCCGCCCGTCAGCCGATCATTACCGGACCCGCCGTTCAGGATGTCGTCACCCTCGCCGCCGATCAGGGTGTCTGCGCCTGCTTGGCCCAGCATGACGTCGTTGCCTTCCCCGCCACGCAGGATGTCATTGCCTGCCCCGGCCGTCATGCGATCATTGCCTTCGCCGCCGTTCAGCGTGTCGTGACCGCCCAAGGTCACGACGACATCATTGCCCTCGCCCAGACTGACAATGTTGTTGCCTGCGCCCGCGTGGACGATGTCGTTGCCTTCGCCTGCGTCAATGCGGTCGTGGCCAGCCCCGGCCCAGATGGCATCGTTGCCCGATCCACCCCAAAGAACGTTGTTGCCGAACCCGCCCCACAGCGAGTCGTTGCCTTCGCCGCCATGGATGGTGTCATTGCCGCCATTGCCATACAGCCGGTCATCACCCGAGCCGCCATAAACGAGATCGGCCAGCTTCGTCCCGTTGTAGCGGTTGTCCCCGTCGTTTCCACGATAGATTGCCATGTCGGTTTCTCCTGTAAGGGCGTGGATAATTGATTGCCGCGCTGCGCCGCCCAAATGCAGCAGCGGCCAACCGCCATGCTGTGCATGGCTGGAAGTCCTGAAGTCAGGTAACAGGGATCAGCGCAGGGCCAGCCGCTGGCCGACCTGCAGCATCCTCATCGTGTCTTCGGCCGCGCGGCGCAGCAGCTTGTCGCCCATCCTGATCGCCTCCTCCAAGGTACAGGGTCGCTTGACGATGGAGGCGAAGGCCGCGATGCCGTGCTGGAATGTCTCGCTTGCGCCTTGGCCAATGGTGCCTGCAAGCGCAATTGTCGGAATGCCCCGCGCGGCGGCAATGCGCCCGACCTCGCAGGGAACCTTGCCATAGGGGCTTTGCCCGTCCAGCGATCCTTCGGCCGTGATGACCAGGTCGGCGCGGTCCAGCAGCCGCTCGAAGTCCAGGTATTCGCGCATGATGTCAAAGCGCGGATGCAGACTGGCACCTGCAAAGGCTACAAGTCCCGCCCCCAATCCGCCCGATGCGCCCGCGCCGGGCAGCGATCCCACGTTTTTGCCGGTGGCGACCCAGATCTGCTTGGCCCAGGTTTCCATTGCGCGGTCCAGCAGATGGACTTGATCGGGGGTGGCACCCTTCTGCGGGCCAAACACGCGGGCGACACCCTTCGGACCCAACAGCGTGTTGTGCCAGTTCACGGCCGCGTCAATCCTGACATGCGCCAGCCGGGGATCCAGGCCCGCAAGGTCGATCTGAGACAGCCTCCCCAGCGCGCCGCCGCCTTCAGGCAGTTCGCGGCCCGCCTTGTCAAAAAGTCGCGCGCCCAAGGCGCAAGCCATGCCCGCGCCGCCGTCATTGATGCCGCTGTCGCCGCAGCCGATCAGGATGCGCTCAGCGCCCTCATCAAGGGCCCGGAGGATCAGTTCGCCGACGCCCCGACTGGTTGTCAGGGTCGGATCCCGGCGGTCGCGCGGAACCAGTGAAAGACCGGCGGCTGCGGCCATCTCGATCACTGCAGTGCGAGGGCCAGCACCACCCAACTCACCCCAAAAGCCAGGAACCGGATCACCCACCGGACCGGTCACGGTGGCATGATGCAGCCGCCCGCCCGTTGCCTCAACCAGGGCCTTGGTGGTGCCTTCGCCGCCATCGACCATGGGTGCCGACAGGATACAGGCGTCCGGCATCGCGCGTCTCACACCTTCGGCAATGGCGCAGGTCACGTCGTTGACCGAAAGCGACTCCTTGAAACCCGAAGGGGCGATCAGGATGGTGAGGGTCATTGGTCTTGTCCTTTTCCCGTTCTGTGAAGTGTTTACGGGACAGCGTCCTGACTATTCCCGACGGATGTATGTTTTTTGCCGCAGCATCGTGTCGGTCAGCGGAACATGACACGCAGGCCCAGATGCCGTGCCAACCGGTTCAGTTCGGTTTCCGCGCGGCGCAGATTTGAACCAGTGCGGTGGGAGGGCGTCTGCCGGGCAGGCGCTTGCACCGTGATCCGGGGCTTTTGCTCGGGTCGGGCGCTCTTCGCCAAGGTCAAGGTGGCGTGCTTCAGGGCGGCTGGGGGTTGCGGCAGGGTTGGGGGCAGGGCGGGCAGGACAAGCGGGGTCGGGACCTCCGCAGGGGCTTCCCCGCGTATCGCTGTCAGTTGTGCCGGCCAAAGCGATAGCGCAAAGCCGACCAGCAAGGCCATCACCACCGGCATCAGCGGCACTGCCAGCCGAAGCAGATCACGCTGTCCGAAAGTCTCGATGCTCGCGTTGGCAAAGATCGCGACCGGCTTGGCGGAGGCGGTCAGGGTCTGGCAAAAGCCCGTGCCCATCACCGCAACAAGGATCAGAAGGGCCGCATCATGGCCCAGTCCAGCCATTGGCAGGGCCACCGCCGGGATCAGAACCGCCGCCCGAGCCGAACGGGAGGCGATCACCAGATGCGCCAGAACAGCGACCAAAGACAACAGCACGACCACCGCCTGCAGATTGCCAGCCATGTATTCGGGCAGCATCGACAATGCGTGATCCGCCAGCCACCGGTCCGCCCCACTTTGGGTCATCGCCTGCGCCAGCAGCACGGTCGCTGTCATATAGAGCAGCAGTTCGACATCCACGGCGCGGAACAGATCGTTGGGCTTGTGCGAAGTGAAGGGCGGGGTCAGCAGCACCAGGGCGCCGATCAGCGCAACCGTTGCCATGCCGATGCCATGCCAGCTTGCCGACAGCCAAAGCCCTACCAAGACAGCCAGCGCCATGCAGATGCGCCGCTGCCGTGCCGCCAATTCCGGCACCACAGGTACCCTGGGGGTGGCCGTGATCCGGCAGGTCCGCAATTCGTGCGGCGCGAAGAAAGCAAGGATCAGACCTGTTCCGGCAAGGCTGGCGATCAGGGCGAATGGCAGTCCCAAAAGCGCCCAGTCCAGATAGCCGATCTCAAGCCCCGTGGTCTTGCGGATGCTTTCGGCAGCCAACAGATGCGCGCCCGCGCCAATCAGGGATCCGCCCGCCGACAGCAGGATCACGGTCGGAAAGATCAGCGCCAAAGGCTTGATCAGGCGCGTGTCGGGCATTGCCGTCGCCAGCGTCAGAAAAACCGGCATCAACAACGCTGCCCGTCCCGAGGTTGAGGGCAAGATGAAAGCCGTTGCCGCCACCGCAAGCGTCAGGCCAACGGCCAGCACGTCAAAGCGCAGCGGGCGCTGCAACAAGGGCGCGATCAACCGTTCCGTCAAGTCCGCTTCCTTCAGCACGGCGGCGATCACAAAAGCTGCCAGCAGCAACCAGATCAGCTCACTGCCCAGGGCAGAGAACAGGGTTTCTTCGGACAGGGTGCCAGGCAGGACAAGCCCCAGCACAACAGCCAGCGCCACCACGGACTCGGGCAGGCGGGTGCCGACCCAACCCAGGATCGCCACTGCGACCGCGATCAGCGCCAGCCGCGCATCACGGTCCAGGTCGCCCGGCAGCAGAAGCCCCGCCCAGATCGCCGCCCCCGCAAGTGTCGCGGTGACGACATGGCGATAAGAAAAAATCCCCGCCGGCAGGGTGGATCTTGTTGCAATAGTCACGGCATCGTCTCCTGCTTGTTTTGCAGGATTACGGGCCGAGGAGCAGCTTTATTCCGTCGACAGCGCGGTGGCCTCGTCTTCAAGGGTCAGCGGCTCGCCCGCGCCGGTTTGCGCCAACCAGTCATCCAGGGCCGCGATATCGCCAGATGCGGGGACATAGCCTTCGGTGGCTGTCAGGTCGCTGGCGAACTGCTGCTGCCAGGCACCGTCTTGGCGGCACGCCACGCCGACCGTCAGGGCAGTTCCTTGCACAGTCTCGTACTCGCGGCAGAAATCGCCCGCCGCCGTGCGATAGGACGCGATAACCGTCAGTTCGCGGCCGTCATCAAGCGTCACCGCCTCGCCCGAGGGCAGACGGTCGAGCGCCGCAAACTCGGCCTGCGGCAAACCTACGGGGCCGCTGCCCATCTGCCACCAGCCGATGCCGATCACGGCTGCAGCCAGCGCGGCGGCCAGTGCGACAAGCGGGGCCCAGTTCGTGTTGGCTGGGGAACGAGCGGATGTGGCCACGACAGAAGCCGCCTGAGGTGCCAGGCTGGCCGCGCGGATGCGGCCAATCAGTGCGTCATCGGACAGCGCCGCCTGTGTTTCGGCTGTCAGGGCCCGCAGCCTCGCGCGGGTTTCGGTGAACCGGCGCAGCCGGGCCTGGGCCTCGGGATCGTCGGCGATGGCGGCCGAGACACGCGCGGCCGCGGCCTGGTCCAGCTCGCCGTCGGCAAGCGCCATCAGGGTTTCGTCGTCGATCTGCACGGCCGGCTCCTATCGCGCGGGGTTTCCCATGTCATACGCATGGGGCATCATCTTATTCCCAACTTGTCGGCAAGAGCCAGCCGGGCGCGTGACAGGCGGCTCATCACCGTGCCCTTGGGAATGCCCAGAACCTGAGCCGCCTCGGCATAGCTCAGCTCCTCGACGCAGATCAGATGCAGGATCTCGGCCTGTTCAGCGGGCAGCTCCTTCATCGCCTCCTGCGTGGCGCGCAGCATCAGCCGTGCTTCGACGGCCCGCCTGCCATCGTCGGCAAGAGCTTCTGGAATATCGAACACATCCACCTCGATCCCCTGAGTGCGCTGGCGGCGGGTGACATCGATGAAGGCATTACGGGTAATGCGGAACAGCCACGGCTCCAGCCGAGAGGAGGGATCATAGCTCTCAGACGCCCGGATCGCCCGTTCCACCGTCGTCTGGACCAGATCGTCTGCCAGATCGGCGCGCCTGGCCAGCGACATGGCATAGCGGCGAAGATTGGGCAGAAGCCGAATCAGGGCCTCGCCGAAAGCTGCGTCCATGCCATCCTCTTGGATCTTCTGTCTGTCCGGGGAATATTTGCGGGCCTGCGGCGTAGTTGTCCAGAAACGAAGTCATCGAAAGGTTTGACGATGCCCAGGCTGGTCCTGTTTCTTGCCATGATTGCAGTGGCGCTTGCGACCAATCCTCACCTGAACGGCAGCGGCTGGTCCCTTGTTGCAGCAGCCCATGCTGACGATGACGAGAGCGACGACGATGATGACAGCGACGACGGTGACGATGATGACGACGACGATCGGATCATCCGCCGCGCCCCTGCCGCGCCCACGCCCCTGCCTGCCCGCGCCGAGAACGAGGTGCTGGCCCGGGGCGTGGCCCAGAACGTCCTGAGCACGCTGGAGGCGGAGGGCTTCCGCATCCTGCAGCAGCGGGCCCTTGCGGATGGCAACAGCCTGGTGCGGCTGCTGAAGCCCGCATCGCTGACCATGGACCAGGCCCGCGACCGGGTCCGTGCCTTGGCAAACGGGGCCGAGGCTGATTTCAACCATTTCTATCGCAGCGAACAGGCCGGACGCGGCCCGCGTTGCGAGGGGTCCGACTGCCTCGCCCGCGACATGATCGGCTGGCCCGTAAGCCTGTCCGGCTGCAAGGCCATGCCGCGCATCGGCATGGTTGATACGGGGCTGAATGCCGACCACGTTGCGCTTTCCGATGCCCGCGTCCGTGTCCACCGCATCGAAACCGAGGCCCCACCATCAGATCTGCTGCATGGTACGGCAGTGGCGTCGCTGCTGGTGGGAAATCGGGACAGCCGCAGCCCTGGCTTGGTGCCGGAGGCGGAACTGATCGCAGTGGATGCCTTCCAGAAGGTCGGCGCCGATCAACGCGCCGATGCTTTTGCCCTGATTGAGGCGCTGGACTACCTTGCGACCCAAGAGGTGCGCATCGTCAACCTGTCGCTGGCCGGGCCGCCCAACGAGGCGCTTGCCCGGCAAATTGCGCGGATGGCGCATGATGGTATCTTGCTGATCGCGGCGGCAGGGAATTATGGCCCCCAAGCCGCACCAGCCTTTCCGGCGGCCTATGACGCAGTGCTGGCCGTTACGGCTGTTGACCGGCGGGGCCAAGTCTATCGCCGCGCCAATCGGGGTCAGTATATCGACCTGGCCGCGCCGGGGGTGAATGTCTGGACCGCTGCCTCGATCAGGGGGGCACGAACCAAGACCGGGACCTCCTATGCCGCACCGTTCGTGACCGCGGCGGCGGCACTGTTGTGGAGCCGCGATCCCTCGTTGTCTTCAGCCCAGTTGCGCAACTTGCTACGCGGCAATGCTCGCGATCTGGGACCTGAGGGCCAGGACGCGATATTCGGAGCTGGCCTGATCACCCCACCGCCCGGCTGCTGATAAGTCGAATGCTGCCAATGTGCATTGCGATGCCTCCTGTAGGGAGACAAAGCGCATTTTCCGAGTAAAATACGCCACCAAAGAGCGTTCTTGCTCTGAGCTGCAGCTTTTCCTCCCTGCCTGTTCCATAAAATCCGTAGGTGCCGGAAGAGGTGTAGGCGCAGAGTAGAATTGTTGCGAACTGGCAAAGTTGATTTGTCGCTCTTGCACTGCTGCCGGAGCCTTGCGGTCGCCTGGTTGCCCTTGGCGCTGAAGCGGCTGCCGTTGTCGCTGCCCATTGTCTGCATCGGCCTCGGGCGGCGATCTTCTCGCTGCCGGGGGTGGGGCTTGATCCATCGGCCTTGGCCCATCCCGAATTCACCGAGCGGTTCACGGAATTCGTGGTCATCATTGCGCCGATGGGGGCGGGGCTGAAGCTGGACCAGATCTTCGGACTGCACCAATGGCAGGTGACCTGGCGGCTGATCCTTGTGACCCTTCCTCTCAGCATCGCGGCAATAACCGCCTTGGCCGGGACATGGATGGGCTTGGCCTGGCCCGTGGCGCTCCTCCTGGGCGCGTCCCTGGCTCCGACCGATCCGGTCCTGGCCGCCGACGTGCAGGTCGGCCCCCCGAAGACCGGAGAGGAGGATGAGGTCCGCTTCGGCCTAACTTCCGAGGCAGGCATGAACGATGGCGCGGCCTTTCCCTTTGTTCATCTGGCGATTGCGTTGTCCCTTGCCGCTGCCACGGGCGAGCCCTGGGCCATGAGGTGGCTGACCTACAACGTCCTGTGGGAAATCGGCGCGGGCGTTGCGGGCGGATACCTCATCGGCCGCGCCTTCGGCTGGGTCACCTTCCGCATCCCGGCTGAGACTAAGCTCGCGCAGACAGGCGACGGGCTGACCGCCCTGGCGGCGACCTTCGTGTCCTATGGCCTGACCGAGATGATCCAGTCCTACGGCTTCCTGTCGGTCTTCGTCACCGCCCTGACCTTCCGCCATGCCCATCGCAGCCACGACTTCCACCGCGAGATGCACGACCTACCTGGAGCGGTTCAGATATAGGCGCGCCGATGTTTTGGCAGAGTATCAAGCAAGACACTACCCGCCAAAGCCGAACTGCCAGACGACCACGGGTATCGCCAGCAGCAGGATCAGCGACAGCGCGACCAAGCCGCCATCGCGCGTCAGAAGGCCCGCCGCAAAAAGGGCGATCACCGCTGAGGCAATGGAGCCCGATGTCGGGATAACTTCCATAAAGGGCATGAACAAGGTCAGGACCAGGATAAGCAGCTGCGGCAGGTAAAGCCACGGGTGGTGCAGTAGCCATGTCAGACGTTCCTTCAGGAAGCGTTCGACAAAGCCTACAGGCTTTCGCAACCAGCCGATCCCCTTGCAAAGCTTATCCGTGGGAAGTTCGCGGCGCATGATGACGTCTGGCAGCCAGACACTGTCCCGTCCGAGGATCATCTGCAGCATCAGAATGAAGACGATCACCGCTACGATGGCCGTAAGTCCTGGGATAGCGCTGGCAGGCGAGGTCGAAACAAGCGCGAAGATCAGGATCAGCGAGGCAAATGATTTCTGTCCCAGCTCCTTGACCACCTCCTGCACTGTGATGCTGTCGCCATGAGCAGCAGTCTCCAGCTTATCAAGAACATCGCTGAGCTTGTGGGATTGGTCTTCGGCCATGCGCCACCTGTAAGGAGTCTGACTAACCTGACCGCAAGGCATCCGCGACAGGCTTGCGCGGAACCCGGGGCAGGACAGATTGTTCCGACGGATGCTCACACTAGGATAATGCTTCCAGCGCATCGATGCGGGATGGCCAAGATGAACAGGAAACGATCAAGCGCGTTGCTGAACTGCAGATAGCGCGGTCGGTTTCGGGACTCTCTTGCTGCAAGAACATTCTCAGCGTTGTCGTATTTGCCCGGTGCCTCTTCCTTATCAAAACTCGGCAGCCGCGTGTCGTCTTGCCCGACCATGGAACATGTCGCTGCATCCTGTGTTGCCAGTATGGCAGAGCATCAGCGTGGTCACCTGTCTGAGGAGGGTCTGATGAGCCAAGAAAAGCATCCGGGCGACGACTCCACCCGGCAGCGAGAAGATGCGCCCTATTACACCAACGCCACCGGTGGCTGGGGTTCGCTGAAAGGAGTCGGGCGCATCCTGGCCGATCAGAGGCCGACAATGGGCGCGTTCCGCACGCTGATGCGGCAGAACAAGCCGGGCGGGCATATGTGTACATCCTGCGCCTGGACCAAGCCCAAGCATCCCCATCCCTTCGAGTTCTGCGAGAATGGCGCCAAGGCGACCGTCTGGGATTTGACCCGCAGCCGCTGCGGGCCGGATTTCTTCGCCGAACACAGCGTAACCGAGTTGCGCGAACTCTCCGATCATGAACTGGAAAAAGCCGGGCGGCTGACCCATCCGATGCGCTATGACGCGGCGACTGACCGCTATGTGGAAACGACCTGGGACGAGGCCTTCCAGGACATCGGCGCACGGCTTCGGACGCTGGATCCGAAAACGACGGTCTTCTACACCTCGGGTCGGGCAAGCCTGGAAGCATCATACCTGTTTGCGCTGTTCGCGCGGCTTTACGGGCACAACAACCTGCCCGACAGTTCCAACATGTGCCACGAGACGACCAGCGTCGCGCTGAAGAAGTTCATCGGCGTATCGGTCGGCACCTGCGTTCTGGACGACTTCGACCATTGCGACATGATCATCTTCATGGGGCAGAACACCGGGTCGAATTCGCCGCGCTTCCTGCATACGCTGAAATCCGCAAGGGACCGGGGTTGCAAGATCGTTACCTTCAACCCGATCCGCGAACGCGGGCTGGTGAAATTCGTCAGCCCCCAGAACCCTGTCCAGATGACGGTGACGCCGGCGACCACGATTTCCGACCTTTATCTGCAGGTGAAGCCCGGCGGCGATGTCGCGGCCCTCGTGGGCGTCTGCAAGCACGTGATCGAGCAGGATGAGCGCTCGGGCGGAACCGTCATCGACCATGACTTCATTGGCAGCCACACCACCGGCTTTCAGGATTTCATGGCCCGGATGAAGCAGACCCCCTGGGACCGGATCGAGCAGACCTCGGGCCTTCGGCGCGAGGATCTGGAAACGGTGGGCGACATGTATTGCAAGGCCGGAAAGACCATCGGCATCTATGGCATGGGGCTGACCCAGCACGTCAAGGGTTGGCTGAACCTGGGAATGTATATTAGCCTGCTGCTGCTGCGCGGCAATATCGGGCGGCAAGGCGCGGGCATATCGCCCGTACGCGGGCACTCCAACGTACAGGGACAGCGCACGGTCGGCATCACCGAAAAGCCGAAGCTGGTCCCGAACAACAAGCTGCGCGAGCTGTTCGGGTTCGAGCCGCCGATGGAGGAAGGGCGCAACACCACCGCCCTGGTCGAGGGTCTGCTTGACGGATCGGTCAAGGGGCTGATCTCGCTGGGCGGCAACCTAGTCCGGTCAATTCCGGACCGTGAACGGGCCGAACCCTGCTGGGACACGCTGGACCTGAACGTGCAGGTCGCCACCAAGCTCAACCGCTCGCACCTGTTCCCAGGCAGGCACAGCTGGCTGCTGCCCTGCCTGGTGCGGGCCGAGGAGGATCGGCAGACCACCGGTCCGCAGGCGGTGTCGATGGAAGACAGCCTGAGCATGGTCCATGGGTCCCTCGGCAAGCGCAAGCCGGCCTCGCCGCAGCTGAAATCGGAAATCGCCATCATTGCGGGGATCGCCAAGGCGACCTTGCCGCCAAAGCCCCAGGTGAAATGGGACGAATGGACCGGGGATTATGCCCTGATCCGCGACCTGATCGAGGCGACTTACCCTGACAAGTTCAAGGACTTCAACGACCGGCTTTATACCCCCGGCGGCTTTCATCGCGGCAACAAGGCGCGCGAACGGATCTGGCAGACCGACAGCGGCAAGGCCGAATTCACCGCGCCCGACACCCTAAGCGCGCTTGGCAATGAAGCCCCAGGCAATCAGATGACGTTGGTCACGCTGCGGTCGAACGACCAGTTCAACACCACCGTCTATGGCTTTGCGGACCGGCTGCGGGGGCTGAACGGGCGCGACATCCTGTTGATCAACCCTGAGGAAATGGCACGCCTGGACCTGACCGATGGCCAGGTCGTCACGCTGGAATGCGCGATCGAGGATGGCCATGAACGTGTGGTGCGGGGCCTGCGTATCCTGGGCTATGACCTGCCGGATGGATGCGTCGCGGCCTATTACCCGGAAGTGAACCCGCTGGTTCCGGTGCATTACCGCGACGAGCTGTCCCATACCCCGGCCTATAAGGGCGTCCCCGTCCGTATCCGGGCCGGGGGTGGTGCCGTAGAGATGAGGGCTGCGGAATGATCCACGATGCATTGATCGTGGGTGACCTGACCGGCCTTTACTGCGGCCCGGCCCCCGATCCGGGCGTGATCTGGGCGCGCTGGAACCTCGACCCGCTGCTTCTTGCGGCACTTGCCGTGTTGGCGCTGATGCTTGCACGGTCGCGGGCGGGCGGGGCGGCAGTGGTGGTGCTGGTTCTGGCCTTCGTCTCGCCGCTTTGCGCGCTGTCGGCGGCGCTGTTTTCCGCGCGGGTGGTCCATCACCTGCTGCTGGTGGCGGTTGCGGCGCCGCTGATCGCGCTGGCCTGGCCTGCACGGGTGCCCCGCGCCATCACGCCGGTGTTTCTGACAGCGACCGGGGCGCTGTGGATCTGGCACCTGCCGCAGGCTTACGACGCGGCGATGGCGAATATGGGCCTTTACTGGGTAATGCAGGCGACGCTGCTGGGCTCCGCCACAGCCTTCTGGCGCGCGATCCTGGCGCCCGGTCAGCCTGCGGGGCAGGCGGGCCTGGCGATCCTGGGGGCCTATATGCAGATGGGGCTGCTGGGCGCGCTCCTGACCTTTGCACCGGACGCGCTTTACGCGATCCATCAGACAGCACCGCTGTCCTGGGGGTTCACGCCGCTGACGGACCAGCAGCTTGGCGGAATCATCATGTGGGTGCCTGCGGGTCTTCCCTATGCCGCCCTGGGCCTGCTGGTGGCGCGGCGCGGCTGGCGGCAGTTGCAGGCCCGCCCGACATGATCTCCTGGCTGGAACCGGTCATTCCCCACTTGAAGGCTCTGCATGTGATTGCGCTTGCGCTGTGGGTGGGGGGCCTCTTTGGTCTGCCGGTGATGCTGGCGCGCCACGATCCGGCCATCGGGCAGGCCGACTATACCCGGATCCGGTTGGCCTCGCATGTCAGCTTTGTCTGGATCATCACGCCAGCCGCCGTGACCGCCATCGTCGCCGGAACCTGGCTGATCTTCCTGCGCGAGGTTTTTACCGTCTGGATGTTCGCCAAGCTGGTCTTCGTCGCGCTGCTGATCGGCTTTCACGCCTGGATCGGCCATCACATCGTCAAGGTGGGCGAAAGCGACGGCCGTCACCAGACCCCACGCCCGATCGGACCGCTTCTGATCCTGCTGATACCCGTCCTGGTTATCCTGACCCTGGTCCTGCTGAAACCCGAGCTTGAGGAAATCCCCATGCCCGATTGGCTGACGCAGCCGCGAGAGCGTCAGTTGCCGGTGTCCGAGGTGCCCAGATGGTAATCGAAGACCAGCCTGCCGCCATGCCATCCCGTCGCGCCTACCATGACCACACTGAAGGCGGACAAAAGGATGCCGTAGGGCAGCACCGCGTCCTCGTAGCCGTAAAGCCGATAGCCCCAGTTGGCCCCCAGGATCGACAGCAGCACGACCGCGATCCCGGCATGGGTCCAGGCGGCAGCCCGCGCCCGGATGCCCGGCACGAACAGCAGCTCCAGCGTCCCTGTGAACGCCGCCGCCACGCCGATAAGGAAGGCCATGCCCGCGGCCCACAGCGCCGCGCGTGCCCAGAAGACATCGCCCGTCCACCAGTAGAACAGATCGGCGCCGAAATTACAGAAGGTCAGGGCGATCGGAAAAGCCACGCTCATTGCGTGCAGGGGGTGGCCTGCGATCGCTATCCTGGACGAAGTCTGGTTGAAGCCCGGCAGGTCGGCAACCGGATCCTCGAAAAGGTCTGCCTTGCCTTCGCCCAGCATGTCGTCGGTTTCGTGCTTGGCCTGCTTGCCATCCTGCGTGTCGTTCCCGTCCTTGGCCATAGGCGTCCCTTTCCCAGGATGGTGATCGGGGGAATAACGCCGCTGATGTTGGCAGGTTGCGAAGAGCGCGTTTCCGCCGTCCATCCGGCCGGTCCCGCGGCCGATATCATCGCCACCTTGTGGTGGGTCATGCTGGCGGGCGCGACAGCGATCTTTCTGCTGGTGACGATCCTGCTGGTGCTGGCCTTCCGCCGGGGCGGAGGACCATCCGGCGAGGCGGCGGACATCCGGCGCGAGACGGTCTGGATCAAGGGCCTGGGCCTGGGTTTCACGATGGCCGTGCTGGCGGCCCTGACCGTCTGGGGGCTGTGGATCGGCGAACGACTGCTGCCGCGCCCCGGCCCGGACGTGGTCGCGGTCGAGGCCGAGGGGCAGCAGTGGGTCTGGCGCTTCACCTATCCTGACGCGCCCGGCCGCATGACCGAGGATGAGTTGCACATTCCCGCGAGCCGCCCGGTCGATGTCCACATCACCAGCACCGACGTGATCCACAGCTTCTGGGTGCCGCGCCTGGCAGGCAAGCTGGACGCAATCCCGGGCCATGTGAACGTCTTGCGCATCGAGGCCTGGGAGCCCGGCGAATACGCTGGTTTCAGCGCGGAATTCAGCGGCCCCGGATACCGCCGTCACACGTTCACCGTCATCGCCCATGAGGCGGCGGACTGGGATGCCTTCTTGGCTGGGGGGATGCCGTGACCGACAAGCCACGTTTGACCGCGCTGCGCCTGCACAAGGCCCTGTATCCGATCTGGAGGAACGATCCCGGCTGGAAGGGCATCCTGACCACAGTCAACAACAACACCATCGGCGGCATGTTCATTATGGGCGCCACCGGCATGTTCCTGGTGGGCGGGATCCTGGCCATGCTGATCCGCGCGCAACTGGCCTCGCCCAACTCGGCCTTCATGGGTCCCGAGGTTTATAACCAGATCTTCACGATGCACGGGACCATCATGATGTTCCTGTTTGCCATCCCCTTCTTCGAGGCGCTGACAATCATCCTGTTGCCGGGGATGCTGGGAACCCGCGACCTGGCCTTTCCCCGCCTGGGCGCTTTTGCCTTCTGGTGCTACATGATCGGCAGCACAAGCATGATCGTCGCCCTTGTAGCGGGGGTGGCCCCCGACGGCGGCTGGTTCATGTATCCGCCGCTGTCTTCCAGTGCTTATTCGCCCGGCATCAACACCGACATCTGGCTGCTGGGCATCAGCTTTATCGAAATCTCCGCCATCAGCGCCGCGGTCGAGATCGTCGTCAGCGTGCTGCGCTATCGCGCGGCGGGCATGTCGCTGGACAAGCTGCCGATCTTTGCCTGGTACATGCTGGTCGTGGCGGTGATGATCCTGACCGCCTTCCCGCCGATGATCCTGGGATCCTTGATCCTTGAACTGGAACGGGCCTTCGACATGCCCTTCTTCCAGGCCGAACATGGCGGTGACAGCCTGCTGTGGCAGCACCTGTTCTGGCTGTTCGGCCACCCCGAGGTTTACATCATCTTCCTGCCCGCGGCCGGCGTCGTTTCGATGATCCTGCCCGTGATGGCGCGCACGACCCTGCTGGGCTATGGCTGGGTGGTGGCGGCGGCCATCTCGCTGGCGGTTCTCAGCTTCGGACTGTGGGTCCACCACATGTTTACCACAGGCATCCCGCATATGGGTCTGGCCTTTTTCTCGGCCGTCTCGACCCTGGTGGCGGTGCCCACGGGGGTGCAGATCTTCGCCTGGATCGGCACCCTGTGGAAGGGCCGCCCCGAACTGCACCTGCCGATGCTGTGGATCCTGGGCTTCTTCGTGACCTTTGTCATGGGGGGGCTGACCGGGGTCATGGTTGCGATGGTCCCGTTCGACTGGCAGGCGCACGATACATATTTCGTGGTGGCACATCTGCATTACGTCCTGATCGGCGGCTATGTCTTTCCGATGATCGCGGGCGTTTATTACTGGTTGCCGGTCCTGTCCGGGCGCAAGCGGTTCTTCCGAATGGGCGAGACCGCCTTCTGGCTGGTGATGGTTGGCTTTCACGGAACCTTTCTGCTGCTGCACTGGGCGGGCCTTCTGGGGATGCGGCGCCGGGTCGATACAATCGAGTCCGGATCGGGGTGGGAACTGATAAACCTGCTGGCCTCCATCAGCGGCTTTATCCTGGCCATAGGTTTCGCGTTGGTGGTCCTGGACGTGGCGGTGAATGCCGTTGTTGCGGTACGCGGTCGGCGCAATCCGTGGAACGCAGGCACGCTGGAATGGGCCACGCCGATCCCCGGCCCTGCCTATAACGTCGCCTCGATCCCGGTGATCGGCAGCCGCTATCCCCTGTACGACAACCCCGATCTGCCCGTGCAGATCGCGCGCGGCGAAGGTTTCCTGGGCACACCGGTCCGCAACCGGCGCGAGACATTGGCCGTCAGCGTGTCCCGTGCCGAGCCTGAATTCATCGCCGTCTTTCCCCACAACTCGATCATCCCCTTTGCCATGGCGGTCGTGACCAGCATCGTGTTCCTGGCGCCGGTGTTCAAATGGTGGTGGCTGATGTTCGCCGCCGCCGTGGGGGTAGCGGTCCTGGCTCTGTGCTGGGTGTGGCAGGGTGGATCGCGCCAGGACGAAGGCTTGCTGGACGCAGGCCGGGGCCTGTCCTTGCCCACCCATGCCGAGGTTCCCTATCCCCCCGGCTGGTGGGGAACGCTGTTCCTTTTGCTCGCCAATTCGGTGCTGTTTGGGTCGCTGCTGTTCGGCTATGCTTTTCTATGGACCGTTGCCCCGAACTGGCCGCCGCCTGCGGTCCTGCAGCCCGGCTTCTGGGGACCGGTCCTGGCGATTGGCGGCGGCGCTTTTGCCAGTGGCGGCATTCGCCTGGCCGACCGCGCGATCCGAACTGTAGGTGCGGCCTGGCTGGGCCTGCTGGCCAGCCTGGCCGGGCTTGCAGGCCTATGCGCCGGTGCTTGGACGATCTTCGCGGGCACGACCTACAACGCCCATGCCTACGACGCGACGCTGTGGGTGATCGCGGGCTATGTGACCTTCCACGCGGGTCTTGCGGGGCTGATGGTGCTGTTCCTGACGGCGCGCATCCGGGCGGGCTTCATCTCGGCCCGGCGCTGCGGCGATGCGCGCGTGGTGCAGCTGTGGATCGACTATGCCGTGTTGGTGGCGGCTCTTGGGCTTGGCGCCGCCTGGTTGCCAGGGTGGCTGCCATGAACGACATCCTGCGCCTTTCGCTGCCGCTGTCCGTCTGGATCGCCGCCTTCAGCGGGGTTTATGGGCTTGAGGGGGCCGTCTGTTCGGATCGGTGGGCCGGTGCAGGGCTTGGCCTGGGCCAGGGCCGCGCCGTGCTGGTCGTTGCCTGGGCAGTGGCGATTGCGGTGCAGGTTGGCCTGATCCTCGGGCTGCGGAGGCCGCGCTTTGCCTCGGCCCAGCCTTGGGTGCAGCGGGTCAGCATGATCCTGGCCTACGTGGCCCTGGTCGCAACAGTATGGAGCCTTCTGCCGGTCGTGACCGCCTCGTTGTGTCTGTAGGCGAGGGGCCTTGGGCGAGGGATGCGCTTGTCAGCAGACCGGAACAAAACCTTGGCGTTCCGGTTTCCAGGCCATGACACAGCTGTCCCCGCACGCGTGCTTTCCAAAGGTGAGAAACCCCGATGCACCATATCTCTCAGGACAGGCAGGTCTGGCTGAATGCCTGCCGCCGCTGGGCCGAAAGCTGCCGGACCATGGCTGCCTGACTGCTGCAAGGGCTGTGCCCCGGCGGCGCAAACGTGTTTGACAACTTGAGACCAAGGAAACCATTTCCATGCAAAGCGCATCCCCACCCATCGATCTGCCCGACGATCTTCGCCGCGGTCTGGACATCGCGGCTGGTGAGGCGGGCAAGACGCCCTCCGACATCGTCGTGGAGGCGCTTGAAAGTTTCGGCGTCAAGCGCCTGAGCGAGGACCAGTTCCAGAAGCGCATGACAGGATCCCAATAGCGCGACAGGATTGCGGCAGGAGCTTCGTTGCCGTCCGCTGGGCGGCAGGGAACCTCGCCGCCCCGCCTTGGTTGCCCCTGCGGATGACGCGAATGGGGGTAGGCGATGTCGATGACAGTGGGGGATTTCTTCTGGCAGCGGCTGTGGGACTGGGGTGTCCGGCGCGTCTTCGGCTATCCTGGCGACGGCATCAACGGGCTTCTGGGAGCGCTGCGGCGACGAGGGGGCGATATCGACTTCGTGCAGGTCCGGCACGAGGAGATGGCCGCCTTCATGGCCGTGGCCCATGCCAAGTTCACCGGAGAGATCGGCGTCTGCCTGGCAACATCGGGACCGGGGGCGGCACATCTTCTGACCGGGCTTTATGACGCAAGGGCCGATCACATGCCGGTCCTGGCCATTGTCGGCCAGCAGGCGCGCACCGCATTGGGGTCGCATTACCAGCAGGAAATCGACCTTGTGTCGATGTTCAAGGACGTGGCGGGCGATCACGTCCACACCGTCACAGTGCCCGCCCAGGTTCGCCATCTGACCGACCGCGCCATGCGCGCCGCCATCGGCCAGCGGCGCGTGTCGGCCCTGATCTTTCCCAATGACCTGCAGGAACTGGACTATGCCGATCCGCCTCGCGCGCATGGCTCGGTCTTTTCCGGGGTCGGCTATGCCCCGCCCGTGGTGGTCCCGCAGGAGGCCGACCTGCGCCGCGCGGCCGAAATCCTGAACGCGGGCGAGAAGGTCGCGATGCTGGTTGGGGCCGGCGCCTTAGCCGCGCAAACCGAGGTCCAGGCCGTGGCCGAACGGCTGGGCGCGGGCGTGGCCAAGGCGCTGCTGGGCAAGGCGGTCCTGCCCGACGATTTGCCCTATGTCACGGGTTCCATCGGACTTCTGGGTACGTCCGCCAGTTGGGAGATGATGCAGCACTGCGACACGCTGCTGATGGTCGGATCGGGCTTTCCCTATTCCGAGTTCCTGCCCGAGGAAGGCAAGGCGCGGGGCGTGCAGATCGACATCGATCCCACGATGCTGTCGCTGCGCTATCCGATGGAGGCGAGCCTGACCGGCGACAGCGCGGCCACTCTGCGTGCCCTGCTGCCGATGCTGGACCAGAAGCCCGAGGGCCGCTGGCAGGACCGCATCCGGCGCAGCATCCAGGCATCGTGGGAAACACTGGAACAGCGCGCCCATGCCCCGGCCAATCCGGTCAACCCGCAACTGCCCTTCTGGACGTTGTCGAAGCGCCTGCCCGATCATGCGATCCTGACTTCGGACAGCGGGTCTTGTGCCAACTGGTTTGCCCGCGACGTCAGGATCCGGCGCGGGATGATGTGTTCGCTGTCGGGAGGCCTCGCCTCGATGGGGGCGGCGGTCCCCTATGCCATCGCGGCCAAGATGGCCCATTCCGCGCGCCCCGTGGTGGCCATGGTGGGCGACGGGGCCATGCAGATGAACAACATGGCCGAGCTGATCACAGTGGCGAAATACTGGCGCGACTGGGACAGTCCGACCTGGATCTGCCTGGTGCTGAACAACGGCGACTTGAACCAGGTCACGTGGGAACAGCGGGTGATGGAGGGAGACCCGAAGTTCGAGGCGACCCAGAACATCCCCGACGTGCCCTATCACCAGTTTTCCAAGATGATCGGTTTGCACGGCATCCTGGTCGATGATCCGGCCCAGGTCGCGGAGGCCTGGGACCAAGCCTTTGCCGCCGACCGCCCCACGGTGATCGAGATCAAGGCCGATCCCGAGGTGCCGCCCATTCCCCCGCATCTGACCTTCAAGCAGATCAGGAATTTCGCCATGGCAACGATACGCGATCCCGAAGGCGCGGGCATCCTGCGCAATGCCGCGCGGCAGATATTCGGATCGGGACCGGATCAATAATGGTGGGGCCAGTGGTTTTGGCAGGAAGCAGCGGGAGCGTTCAGGTCATGGACCGGTCGTGACTGAAGTGGGGGCAGGCGCCCGCCCGAATAGATCAGTGTGCAGTGATTGAAGGTGCAATCGCGAAACGCGGTGCTATCGAGGCAAATCGCTGAGCGGCCGAAAATGGCCCTGTCAATGAAGTGTATGTCGCCAGGATGATTACTGTCGGTTATTGCTTGTCGCCTCAGGTTGTAAGTCCCATTCCTCCATGGGCTGCGACACCAGACGCGCCCACCCGGCCTGCACGCAGTGCGCAGCGCAGCGCAGCGCAGAGAAAGGCCAGAGAAACCCCTTCGTCCCGTCAAGCGGACGGTCTTGCGTGGGGGGAACCGGCGGCTCCCATGACACGGACGCGCGCCCTTCGCGCGTGCCCACAAAGGCAGGGGCGTTCGGCTTGTCCGAATCCCCCGGCCAGGCGCGGACACGCGCCTTTGCCTCTATCCCCGCCCTTTGCGGGGATCCCTCGATCATCTTTCCCGGTCGAAGCTATCCAGCCTGCTGCCTCCCTGCGGGCGGCGGGCCCTGCAAGGCGGCGAGCTGGACGCGCCCATCATGGAGCGAAGGAAGGTGAGCCGCCCTGTGGTTCGGCAGGATTGTGCCACCCAGCAGAGCAAACGACAGGAAGTTTGGCATACGACTTTTGTCGTGCTAGGCTCTCTACGTGCAAAGGAGGGTGTGACATGTTGCATTCGCCCGAGCAGCACGACATCCGTTGGTCGAGACCCAAGGCCGAGACGGAAATGTCAGACGATGAGGTCAGGCAAGTGTTCGACGCCTTGGTCGCAAAGCTCAACAAAGAAGAAAGATCAGCGTCAGGTAAGCGGTAGGTCAGTTCGACATGAATGTCCCCCCTCGCCGACCGGCGGGGGTTTGGACCGGATCACCCAACTTCCCGCCCGGGTGACCACAGGCTGTTTGCTCGATCCCTGTGGTCTCGCTTACAGCCTGCTGCGGCCTCCCGCCTCCACTCTCAAGGTCGTTCCGGCGCAAGGCTGGACAACCCGGCTACCCCGCAAGCGATCTTCACCCAGCACGGGCCGAGACGGGGCCGCTGAACCGACTATTGCGGCCCCGTAAAGGCTGGCTCGGGACGAGACGGAGGGCGCGAGAAAGCTGCAAAGAAGGGGCAGGGGTCCAGGCTCGGG
The DNA here is from genome assembly GCF_011801365.1 of Paracoccus sp. AK26. NCBI lineage: Bacteria > Pseudomonadati > Pseudomonadota > Alphaproteobacteria > Rhodobacterales > Paracoccaceae > Paracoccus > Paracoccus sp. AK26. The sequence continues at coordinate 125,575 of NZ_CP041044.1, read as the reverse complement.
GCGCAGGCCGGCGCAGCCGGCTGGAGCCGGGAGCGCGGTCTCCGTCAATGGACGGGATGCGGCATATAAACCATAGAACCCGAAAAGAATTTTCTTCTCTTTCGCTTTATCCCGCATTGCCTTAGGCGCGATTGGGAAACCATTCCACTACAGGTTGAAGTGTCATGAACGCTCCCTCCCACTTCGGCCAACATCTGCTCTCCGAGGCCATCAACACGGCCAGCCGTCTCGCTGCCAAGACGGGTGAGCTGCCGGATTTGAAAACACTGGCGACAGAACTTGGGGTCGAAGAGCATCTGCTCAAGCAGGTCATCTTCGACCGCGAGCATCTGCTTGTGGCGATGGCCGATGTGGCCCTGCAACGGTTGCTGCACACCATCACGCAGGAGCTAGCCCGCTGTCCGTCTCCCGTCGATCAGCTTGAAGCAATCGCTGTGGCCTATATTGACTGGGCGCGTCTCTACCCGCAGGAGTTCCGGCTTGTTGGTGAAATGCCTGCTCCTGTTTTCGAGGCCCATCCTCGTCTTCTGCGATATGAGCAATCGGTCCATGAGCTTGTCATGAAGATCCTGCATCGTGCCCGAGAGGAAGGTTATCTTGATCCGGATGAAGACCTGGTGATGCTGCGGGCCATGGCCCACACTTACCTGTATGGCGTCATCACCAAGATGCTGCTCGGGGACTTGGGCCGCTGGACGCCCGGCTCGACCGACCAGGACGCCGCAAGGGCGGCTGTGCGCGTGTTCAACAGGAAAATGTTCAAGCCTGCGCCTTCATGCCCCAATTCAAGAACGGCAGGGACCGGGTCACAACCTCACCTCAGACCTGTGTGACCCTGATCCGGGCCGCATGGGCGTCATAGTCGGTCAGCAAGTCTTTCAGTCCAAGCATGTCAGTCCGATTAAAGCTTCTCTAGAAAAAGCTGCCAAGCCTTTATGGTTTCTTGTTGAGGAGGCCGGTTCCGCCTATTTCAGCAGGGTGCAGCTCTGCACTCCCGCTGCCTCATCCAAATTGGCTCATGAAATCGTATCACAATAGACGGAACGGCAAACCCCGGTCGCTGCAAAAACAGCAGGGTCCCGGCAACCGTTTCTTTGAGAGCACGAGCGCAAAGGGCAAGATCCGGGGGACGGCTCAACAGCTCGTCGAGCGCTATCTTCAGTTCGCGGAAGAAGCGCGGCTTGCAAATGACCGCGTAGCCTCGGAGGCCTTTTTGCAATCGGCCGAGCATTATGTTCGCGTGGGCAAACCTGCGCGTCATGTGGAGGACGAGCCCGTAAGGGACAGGTCGTCCAGAAGAGCCTCGATCACCCAAGAAGCACCGTCGTCCACCGATGCGGAGCAGAGGGACAAACCCGTGCCTGCGGTGGGCACAGGACAAGCTCCCAACCCCGAGGTGATCCGCCTGGACAAGGCACGCACCGCGGTCGCCGCCGAGAAACGAAGGCCGACTGAAGCCGCTGAGAAACGCGCAGCGGCGGCGGCTGATCTTGAACGCATTGCCGGACAGCACGGCTATACCTTGGAGCAACTTGGCTTGGTACTTCGGCCAGCCTGATGGGCGACCCGCAAGGGCAGGTGAGCGTTCTTGGAAATCTGGGCCTGTCTTCAGCCCTTCATGGCAGGGATCAGAGGCCCGTCGCCCTCAGCACGACGCCGATGGTGCGCCAGACAACCAAGGCATCCGTGCGCAAGCTGATCGAACGATCGTAGCTGTCGTCATACATGGCGCGAGAAGCGAATGTGGACTGGTTGCGTTCCGAGACCTGCCACAGGCCAGTCAGGCCCGGCCGCAGCCCATAGTAGCTGGACCCCGGATAGAGGGCCTGCTGTTCAGGCAGCATCGGCCGGGGACCGACCAGGCTCATGTGACCGGCGAGGACGTTCCACAACTGGGGAAGCTCATCCAGAGAGCTCTTGCGCAGCAGACGACCAAACCGCGTGACACGCGGATCGTGGCGCAGCTTCTGGGTCTCTTCCCACTCGGCGCGCGCCTCGGGATGGGTGTCCAGATGACCCTGCAGCCGCTTGTCGGCATCGACCACCATGCTGCGCAGCTTCCACATCTGGTAGCGGCGCCCGCCACGACCGACCCGGTCCTGCGCGTAGAAGGGATTACTGCCATCGATGAGCACGACCAGGGCCAGCACCAGCACCAGCGGCAAGACGACTGGCAAGGCCATCAGCACCAGGAGGATATCAAGCGGCCGCTTGAGCGAGCTGCGGTAAAGTCCGTGACGCGGAGCAACGGTGGAGACATAGGCCGGGCCATCAGCCAGGAGCTGCTGCTGAACAAACATGACAAACTACTCTTTACGAACAAAGGCTTAAAATAGTGATGGAAACCCCCATCACTCTCCGAAGTCAGTCTGACTTCAGCGCACGCGCAACCGTCGATGTCAGGAAAGTCGAGGCGCGGGCAATGTGATCCCGTTGACCTTCGCCTGGCGCTCCAAGCGACCCAGAAGCTCACGGTACTCTGCATTGTGGGAGTAAGCGCTGATCGCCGACATGATGACCTTCCAGTCATCGACAGACACAGCGGGACGAAACGCGAAGGTGGCTTCAGAAGCAAACATGGAAATACCTAAAACTGTAACGAACATCCTCTCCATAACCGGAGGTTGTCTATTGGCCAATTTGCCTTTTTGTATAGGCTAATGGGCTGCCGAGTGATGGACGGAGCTAGAAGACCACGGATCGCGCCAGGCGGTCCAGCTTCGGCACGACCAGTGTGTCACCCTCCCGCAAGGCTGCAAGCGCCTGATCGAGACCAGGGCGGGCGCGGTTCGTGCCGGTAAAGCCGTGGTCGGTGTAGATGCGATCGGAGGCAACTCCGAAGCTGGCGAGGATGCCCTTCTGCGCAGCAAGATCCTGTTTGTCGGTGGAGCAGCGGGCGTAGCCGATCAAAATCTGTGTCATGGCTTAATTTGTAACAGTAGCCGCCCCTTCATTGCAAAAAATATCGGACCATTTATCTGAGATTTTGTCCTGCCAGCATTTGCTGGCCTACAACTGGTCTGTTCAGAGCTAACCTGACCGTCCTCTCAATGATCCCCTTTCGAGCACTACCGGGACGAGCATTTGGAGAGACGAGCCGCAGAGCTGACGCTGCATGTCGCAGTGCGGGACGAAGCTGCCGGTCGCTTCCATCGCAAACGGACGATTGCTCGCGGGCGTTTGGTTGCTTCAGCAGGATCCCATGCGAGACGCTATCACCTGAGATGACCGGACTCGGACTTTCAATCGATAACCAAGCCATAGATATTCGGATCGTACGAGATACGCATGGAGTGCCTGGGATGGGTTCTTGCCCTATCTGCAAAACATCAGCGAATGAGGAGCATCCTAACGGGGGCGACTACCGCCGAGTGGAGTGCCGCAAGTGCGGCAAATACCAGATTACTGGAACGGCATTGTCCATGCTGAAATCTCGCCTGGCTGAGAAGGACAAGAAGGCAGTCGCCCGCCTGAGCCATGCTACGAGGTTGATGGGGTCGACCACGGACGCCGAGTGGCCGGAAATTAACTCAGTCAATCTGGACGACATGCTCAAGAGCCCGCTGCCGACGGTTGACCGACAGATAACAAATTTCCTGACTTGGGCGGCGATGCAGCTTGGAGACGATCATCTCGGGATTGTTGAGCTGCCGGACGAGGATGATCTAACTGGCGTCGTGGGGACCATTGACGGTGCGCGGGTTGACGACTTGATTTCACGAGCAGAGAGCATTGGCCTAGTCGAGCTTGTGCCAGACAACTGCATCAAAATCAAATCAGAGGGTTGGGCAAGGCTCGAACTGCCGCCTGCACAGAAAGAGGGACGGATGAGCGTCATGCCCAAGACGGGAGAATTGGGAAATGCGACGCGGAGAATTAAAGCGCACTTTAATAGATGCGGTGGGATCACCAACTCTTGGGTGCGCGCTGAGCATACTGTTGCCGGAAGCGACGGCCCGATCTCGTGGAGCGACACATTCGAGATATTGGAATGCTGTGGGTGCGATACCCTCTCCGTTCGCCACAAGTACTGGTTCTCGGAATGGGACGACATCGATCATGATGAGTATGGCCAGATCATAATGCGCCCCGGCATCAAGGAAACCTATTACCCAGCTCCTACTGTACGAACGAAGCCAGTATGGTCAGACATTATTAGCGACGGAATTCTAAGGGCTGTTCTTGAAGAGCTTTATGTTGCGCTCAATGCTGGATTGAGTGTCCTTGCTTCAATAGGTGCCCGTACGTTGCTTGACCGCGCCGGGTATCTTCTCCTGACCTCCGATCCTCCGGGCGGATTTGCAGGTAAGTTGTCTGAACTGCAGAAGCGGGGCTATATCAGCGCTCAGGAGAAAACGACGCTTGAGGCTGTGGCCGATGCGGGGAACGCCTCGGCACACCGCGGCTATCTCCCAACAGCGGAGCGCCTTGGCCACATTGTCGACATCATAGAAAACTTCCTCCATCGTGCATTCGTCCTAACGAGCGCCGCGGAGGAAATAAGGAAGTCCACCCCGGCGCGCCAAAAGTCACCGTGATATTAATGAAAATCTTTTGCCTTGCTCGGAAGTTTCAAATCAGAAGTTACCTGATATGCCTATACGAGGCGTATGTCGCCACGGCATTGCAAAGCCGCTGCTATAGGCCTGAATGGCCGTTTAGGGCTCTTCCTGTCGGTCTCTTGGCTTTTCTGAACGTCGGCTTGTGCCGTTGAGCGCAAAGGCCAAGCCAGGTTCTTCTCAATGGTGGAAACCCGCGCATAGCCGATCTTCATGACTGAGAAATTTCAGTAAGAAAAGTCGTCACGCGTTTGATTAAGCTGCCTTAGTTTTCTTTACCGAATAGATTTACTGAAAACCGGCAGGTTTTGTAACAAGCACAATAGGCCTTGGACATTGGGCACGCAAATCTCCCTTTTCTTTACCTCGCTCTTGGCAACCGACAGGGGAGTATCGGGCCCATGTTCTACCGCAGGCGATGAAGTTCTTCCGCCACACGGCGCTAAGAGCCAATAGCTGCCAGTCACCCATCGTGGGGGATGCGTTTGCAACGTAATGGCTAATCGATGCTCTGGCAGGAGATTGCACTGTCCCGAGCTGGGCCTAGACGCCGTTCTGTTTAGCCGGCATAGAGCGTATCCGCTCACGCCTCCTGATGCGGGGCACCGGCGGCACAGTCGAACCCGGTCAAGCGAACCCCAATGTTGCTGCTGCCAGAACAAAGTAGCGCCCAATCTTCGCGACGCTGACGAGGAGCAGGAACACCCAGAAGGACTCGCGCAGCACTCCTGCGACAACAGTCAGCGGGTCACCGATGATCGGCACCCAAGCCAGCAGTAGCGACCATCTGCCGTAGTGGCGATACCAGTTCTCCGCTCGTGCCAGGGCGGCCGGGCTCACCGGGAACCAGAGTCGGGTGCGCAGCCGTTCGATCCCTCGCCCGAGAAACCAGTTGACCACGGACCCCAGCACATTGCCAACGCTGGCAATAGTCAGCACCAGCCATGGTGGGTGATCGGTCAGCAGAAGGCCGACAACCAGGATCTCGGATTGGGCGGGCAGGAGAGTCGCCGCAGTGAAGGCCGCCAGAAACAGGCCGCCGTAAACGGCAAGATCAATCATGATCCCCCCTCAGGCGCGCCGGGCCGACTACTACCGATGCAGGGTCGTCGATGGAGAGGCCGAACTCCACCAGCATCTCGAAGCTGCGCAGCTCGCCACGATGGCTGAAGACCCCCCTCAATGTCGAAAGGGGACCCGTTGTCACGCTCTGCCGTGCCCTTCTTCCTCAGAAGCGGCAACGAACAGGATAACCGCCCGCAGATCCACAAGGTGGCGGATGAGCCAGGAACAGGCATTGCCTCCGATCTTAGCCGGCGCGTGACCCAGACTACGCCTCCCTGCGCATCCCTGGTTGGCAGGGTCACAGGGAGCCTCTTCCATCGTTCTTCCTCACTCAGGAGGCTCGCTCGACTTCGATCGTCAGATGCGAGAGGTCGTGGATATGCGAGAGCCTGGCGCGGTAAGCAGCGGGCTCCAACGGCTCACTGGACCGGATTGCGACGATCGCGCCGTGGTGACCCGGGCCAAGCTGCCAGACATGCAGATCGGTCACCTGATCCGAGCCTGTTTCCAATGCCGAGCGGATTTCCTCAGGTAAATCCTCATCCTCCGGCACGTAGTCGAGCAAGACCCGGCCTGTGTCGCGGATCAGCCCCCAGGACCAACGGGCGATCACTGCCGCGCCGACAATGCCCATCATGGGGTCCAGCCAGTTCCATCCATACAGGCTGCCAAGTGTCAGTGCCGCGATCGCCAGCACGGAGGTCAGAGCATCGGCCAGGACATGCAGATAGGCGGCACGCAGATTGTTGTCGGTCGCGTGACCATGGTGATGGCCATGCCCATGTCCATGATGGTGCCCGTGACCGTGCCCGTGGCCATGATGGTGATGGCCGTGATCATCACGCAGCAGCCAAGCGCAAAGAAGATTAACGAACAACCCAATCACCGCCACGGCAATGGCCTGCTGGAAGCTGATGGCAATCGGGCTGTAGAACCGCATCAGGCTTTCCCAGCCGATCAGCAGGGCGATCAGCGCCAGCACGACCGCACTCGCGAACCCCGCCAGATCCCCCATCTTGCCCGTGCCGAAGGTGAAGCGGGCATTGCGGGCGTTGCTCCGGGCATAGCGGTAAGCCAGCGCGGCAATCAGCATAGCCCCAGCGTGGGTCGACATGTGCCAGCCGTCGGCTATCAGGGCCATCGAGCCGAAGAGGCTGCCGGCGATGATCTCGACCACCATCATCGCGGCGGTGATGGCAATGACCAGCCAGGTCCGGCGTTCGTTCCGCTCGTGATTGTCGCCAAGGTAGACATGCTCGTGCGGACTGTCCAGGCGCGATGGATGGATGTTCATTTGAGATAGGTCCTGATGATGTCGATCAATTCGCCTGCGGCCTCTCCGCGCACGGCATCCTCGTCCCGGTCCGGGTTCGAGACATGTTCGCGAATATGGTCCTCGATCAACTCCGCCGTCAGGCCGCCGACCGCACCGCGGATAGAAGCAACCAGGTTCAGGACCTCGCCACAGGGCGCGTCAGCCTCCAGGGATCTCTCGACAGCCTCAATTTGTCCTTTGAGGCGGCGGACGCGAGCCAGGAGTTTGGCTTTATGCTATGTTGTATGACCCATACAATAGGGGGATACCCTATTTCAGGAGGAGAACAAGACTGCTTTCTGGGTTGCAGAACGGCTTGGCGGTGCCGTAACGGCGAAACCTGGAGAGCGGATGGAATTTCCCCTGAGAGATCCTCTTTCGGACAGGCCAGCACCTCTACCAGTTGACGCGCCCATTCTTCCGGTGTCGGCGGCACGCGTTGAACCGCCGCTTCTCGCTCGCCGATCATGAGGATCACGCTTTACCAGAAGGGCAATCTTCTTAGGCTTGGGAGAGCAGGCTGAAAAAGGTCAGCCCGCTTTCGTAAGACTTACTGCACTTCGTTTAGTGCGGCCTGGCAGGATTCGGCGCAGCGATTGCAGGACTGGGCACAGATGCGGCAGTGCTCGTGCATTTCCGCGTGCTGTTCGCACTCCTGAGCACATTTCTGACAAGCCAGCGCGCAGGCTTGGATGGCTGCCCGAAGAACCTCCACATTCGAGCCCGTGCGGCGCGAGGCCATGGCGCCGGTTGCGGCGCAGATGTCGGCACAGTCAAGGTTCAGTCGAATGCACTGGCGAAGCTGATTGACCATCGGCTCGGCCAGGCAGGCGTCGGCGCAGGCGATGCAGGTCTGGGCGCAGCGGTAGCATTCCTCGATGCATTTCAGCAGGTTTTCCGCCGTGTTCCCCTGAACGTCAGGATGGGTACTGATCATGTCTCGAACATGCATGGTCTTTCTCCTTGCGGGTGGCAGGACCCTCCCAACATACAGGTGGGGGGTATTGTTCCCAGCTATTAGCGCGGCCGCGTAGCTACTCTTACCGACAAACCTTTCCGAAAACCTCGACAAGCTCTCGGAACTTCTGCCGCTGCACTTCCGTGTCTTGAGACATGATGGCTTCGTCTACACAGCCGTCTGCATGGTCCTGAAGGATCAGCAGTTCCACTTGCGAGAGCGCTGATCGGACCGCCATTGCCTGGTTCAAGATGTCGATGCAGTAGCGGTCTTCTTCAATCATGCGGGCTATGCCGCGAACCTGGCCTTCAAGACGAGCGAGCCGGTTGAGGGCTGCCTGCTTCCGATCCTTCATTCTCTCGCCATCCTTGCTGCTCTCACCCTGAACCTCAGGAATTTGGGAGAAGTTCCGACGGAACAATGGCCACAGCTTTTGGTTGGGGGGCATAGCCATACCCCCGAGGGTACCTCTCGAAGCCACTCGTCGCCCTCATGACCAGCAGAGCATGCACGAGGAGGACGCACATGAAGAAGCCGCTCGTTATCGGCCTGATCAGCGGGATCATCGGGACGATACTGCTGGCCATTATTGTCTGGCTGATCGTCGTTTACACGGGCACCTACAACGTGGCGGCCACAGATCCTCATCAGGATGCAGTCCGATGGAGCTTTGAGACGACGCTTCACCGCTCGGTGGCCCAGCGGGCTGAGGCCGTGGTGCTGCCCGAGGAAGTTTCGGAGGATCTCCTTTCTCAAGGTGCAAGCCACTATGCAGAAAGCTGTGCGCACTGCCATGGGGATCTCGGCCAGGAGCCTGCGGTCTGGTCTCAGGGAATGCGGCCCGAGCCGCCGCATTTGGCCGGCATCGCAGCCATCGTCAGCATGCTCCCCGGCCTGTCGGCGCAGGACTACCAGTCGCTAACCGGCAACCAGACGTCCGCCGACGAAGCTGCCGGCTCCGGACACCATTGACTTCAACAAGCAGGAGACGAACTTGTCCTATATTCGCTTCGGCCTGATGATCCTCACCTCGACGGTGGTGATGTTCATCCTGATGTATCTGAACACATACGCTTGGGAGCACGTCTTCTTTTCGGAAACGCGCACCTACATGGCGATTATGATGGGTGCCGCGATGGCGATCATCATGCTGGCCTACATGCTGGGGATGTATTCCAACAGGGCGCTCAACATCGCGATCTTCGCCGGATCGGTGATTGTCTTTGCGCTTTCCCTCTGGCTCGTTCGCAGCCAGGTCACCGTGTTGGGCACAAGCTACATGCGTGCAATGATCCCGCACCATTCGATCGCCATCATGACGTCGGAGCGCGCGCAGATCCGCGATCCGCGCGTCCGCAAGCTTGCCGATGAGATCATCGAGGCGCAGCGGCGCGAAATCGCGGAGATGCGGTACCTCATCGGGGAAGTGTCAGAGGGCAACACCGTGGAGAACATCTACCGCGACCCGCCGGCCGAGCCGGGCACCGTGGAGGATGCGCTGGCCAACACGCTGATCTCCACCCTTGATCTTGCGCCCATGCCGGAAGCCGAAGCCGACCGGGTGCTTACAGCCGCTGACCGCTGCACCTTCAACCGCAGTCCGGAAGCCGATCCCGTCCTATGGGCTGCCGAGGACGGCAGCGGGGCGGCCATGAAGCTGAACGGCGTGCTTGTCAGTCTGGAAGCAAACGGCGACCCGCAGTCCGGCGCTGTAGAATTCTCGGCACCGGGCACAACCATCTCGGTGCTGTCGCTCGGCAACGAGGCGGACTGGCGCCAGAATGCCGAACTCGTCTTCCGGCTCGATCAGGGGTTCGAGGTCGGCTACCGCGGCTTTTACAGGTGCGGAGCAAGCTGACGACTGGAAAACCCGAATAGTACAGGAACGACGCTCACCTTGGTATTGGACACGATAGACCGGGCGAGAAGGGAACACCTAATCAACAAAAGAGCGGGTGTTTTTGTCCTATCAACATGGGAGCGGTAGGATTTTCTCGTCCTTCGCAATCTGACGTAGCACCGAAAGAGGGATTGCACCATTCAAGACGGTCCGACCAATCACAAGGCCAGGTGTGCCGAGAAAGCCGAAGAGATCGGCCAAAGCACGCGTTTGATCAAGTTCGGCCTGAACCTCGGGTGAGGCCATATCCGTCGCAAGCTGTTCGACATCCAGGCCAAGGTCAGACGCCACACGCAATATCGAAGACTGGTTGGCGACGAGCGGCGTTCGCATGAAGCGGCGCCGTAGGTCCTGCTGCTTGCCTTGCCGTGCGGCCGCGACCGAAGCGCGGGCGGCAAGTTCAGATGCCGGCCCAAAAATTGGAAGCTCATGCTGCACCAGTCGATAGGCGGCGCGGTCATCAGCCAGTAAGTCATCCAGATCCTGTTCAAGCGCACGGCAGAAGGGGCAGCGAAACTCGCTGAAATAAGCAATCGGAACGACACCGCTCGGAAGGTCGGTGCCAAAGAGGGCGGGGCAGGGGTCTGCGCGCATGGCCTCCATCCGCGCATGGCGCGCCTCAGCATCATCCGAGGGTCCATCAAGGCCAATCAGCGCAACGGATGCAGAGGAAGTTTGCCCCTCGGACTTCAGGCGCCGAAAGGGCGGCACGTCTTCAATTTCGACATAAGTAAGGCCGCGGCCTGTCAACTGCTCCCAGGGAAGCGCACGCAATCCATAGATTGCAGCGACAATGCCCCCAAAAACAAACACATCACGTCGCCGGATTGTCATGCCACAGCCACCCTAAACTCCAAGCAGGACCCGCTCGTCGATCCGGATAGCACAGTCGTTCAGCACCTCCATGCCGCCGTTATGCACCGGTCGCCTAATCGTCCAAGGCTCAAGCCCGCCATGGACGGGGCAATAGGAAACCCTTCCCGTCACGGCAGAGGCAAAGCGCCTGCGCCCCGAGCGGTTTTCCGGGACCAACGGGCACGTCATCGCTGAGCTGCCCATGGCGTTGAAGTCGACACCGGAACAGGTTGTGATGCGAAAGCATTCTATGATCCGCAGAAAATAATTATTCTGAGTCCCGCGTCGCCTAGCCATCATTTTTACTGGCTTGAATAGCCTGAATTCGCCTGGGCCAAGTTGACTTGATGAACGCAAGTATGGTGCCAATGTCGTCATCGCTCAGGATCGAGCCAAAAGCAGGCATGCCGGATGTCATGCTCACCCCCATGTCATCTATGACTGCCTGACCTCCCCGGCGGATATAATCTTCCAGCATAGCGTCGTCGTGATGCCAGGTATGGCCATACCTGTCGTGCGGCGGGGCAGGAAGAATGCCGTTTTCATCCGCAATCTGCCAGTCGGGCTGCCCTTCGAGCTGGGCACCGTGGCATACTGCACAGTGTTCGGAATAAAGTTGAGCCCCCCGTTGCAGATCGACTGTCTTGCCATAACCCCACACCACCCAACCGCCTCCGGTAGCAAAGCCGACGACAAGCAGGCATATCGCCCATTTTGGGATGGCAGGCAGATAGCTTCGTCTCATGCGTGTCAAATTGTGCCCATTTGCGCAAAGATCAACCTTGAAAGCTGTTGTTGGAACGCCGCCCTGAACCTCCGTGCGGGCAGTTCCCATCTTGTCAGACACCGGCAAGCTCAAGAGAGATCATGCGTTTTCACATTCCCAACACGAGCTGTGGCGGCTGTGCAAGGAGGCTTCTAGAACACCGTCACCTGCGTTCCGACTTCTGCCACCTCGTAGAGCCGAGTAATATGTTCATTATACAGGCCGTAGCAGCCATTGGAGGATTTCCGACCGATTTTCCGCGTGTCATGAGTGCCATGAATCAAGTAGGCTGGCCATGATAGGTAAAGACCATACGGTCCTAAAGGATTGCTTGGATCTCCGCCTTCTACTCGCTGCGGCAGATTGGGATCCTTTTCCCGCATGCTAGGCGTTGGTGTCCAAGGCGGATTTTTTGCTTTTCTGACAATTTCAGTTTTGCCCCGGCGGGTTAGATCTTCAGTGACAGGGATAGAGCACGGGAAAGCCAGGTTGATTGATTCATCACCCGACCAGTAATGCACTGCACGCGAAGTCACATCTGCAAGGATCACTCCTTTACCCAAACTCGGGTAAAACTCGCTCCAGTGTCTCGCGCGAAACGACGACTGATTGCGCCGGGGATCCGCAGTTGGATCGACCTGATAGGCACTGAGATCGGGCGCACCACCGGATGGGCGCGCGCCATAGAGAGGCTGCCCAGTATTAGGGTCAGAACCCTGCGCCAGAAGGGCGCCGCCTGGCAGAACCGCCGCTGTGGCCAGAAGGCCACCTAGAAAACGGCGTCGGTCGCTACCTGTATCTTTCGGAATCATTTACTGCCTCGTTCTTTCTGATAATCTTATTCAGTAATTACAAAATGGTACCCGCTCCCGGGCATTTGGCCAAGGAGACGAAATGCCGCGTAGATCAAGATCATGTGCGTTCCAGCTGCGACCCCTGCTGCTGACAGCTGTCGAGCTTGTGCGCTGCGCTGTCGAGTGCAAGGAAGGCTCCAATAAGGCAAACCAGACAAGGAGACGTAAATGAAAAACAAATTCCTCATCATCTTGGCAGTGGTCCTGATCAATGCCGGTTGTACAGATATGACAGCCAGGACAGAGGTCGGATCCGATAATCTTCCCGCAGACCTCGTCGCACTGGTTGCCCCGGGGCAGGACGTTGCATCGGCCCGTCTTCTCCCAGAAGATAATTGCTATTGGTACGAGCATCATGGGCAGGTGGAAACAACACTTCTTCCGCTGACCACGACCGAGGGCCGTCCAATTTGCATGCAGTCGCAAACCTGAAGCTAGTCGGGTGTATGGCCAAGCCGCAATCAGCAAAGGTGTGGCCTAGCTCCGCGCAGTTACACTTTCCGCGACCGAATAGAGAAACGCAGTGGAGCCGATTTCCACCTTTGAATAGAGATCGTTGATATGCGCCATCACCATCCGCACGCAGCCAGAACTGGCGCTGGTGCCGATGCTTCTGGGAAAGGGGGTTCCGTGGATGCGTAAGTAAGTATCCTTGCGGCCGACATAGAGGTAGAGAGCTCGTGAGCCGAGGGCATTTTCGGGACCGGGCTCCATTCCCCCTTCGAACTGCGCATAGATCTCCGGCTCCCGATTGATCATGTTCTGCGTTGGCGTCCAATGAGGCCATTCGACCTTTCGCTCAATCGTATAAACCCCTGGTTCGTAGAGATCCCCTCGTCCGATGGCTACGCCATAGCGCATCGCAGTTCCCCCAGCCTCAATGTGGTAAAGATACTTCGCCACAGCATCCACATGGATGTCACCCGGTACCAAGCCGTCATTGGCCCTTACCCTTTGGGGTAAGAAACGTGGGTGCAAACCCCACGGATTGGACGTGCCCGGATTGTAACCGGCAGGCGTAATCTGTGCGTCCCAAGCAGCCTTTTGTTCTTCAGTCGGCCATGATGCCGCAAACGAAGGACCGGAGATAGTTGCCGAGAACAGCGCCATGCTTGTGGAAATGAAGTGTCGTCTTGTCAACATTTGTTACGCTCCTATTATTGTCTAGTGTCCTTCCGACCCATGCTTTCAACGCACCTGCTCAGCCCGCCATTCTGAAGTTTTGAGATCAAATCCGCTTGTGCTATCGCCAATGCGATTCAAGGTCGGCGGCCTGCCGCAGGCTATTGACTGACAGCACCAAGCTTCTTCGTACCAATGCCGTTTCGCTCAGGGGCAACGATGCGAACCAAGGAGACGTGAGCTGCAGGTGCAAAACTGTCACGCGCATTCGCATAAAGCCATGAGCATAGTACGGCCGCAGCCCTGTATAACGGAACAGGGGCCGGGAGGGCTAATCTCGCTGTTTTGGTCATGCATAGATCATCACAGGAGTGCGGAGCTGCAGCATAGCGTAGACATCTTCGATCTCCTTATCGGTGAATGCGATACAGCCAACTGTCCAATCCCGATTTTTCGGCGCCAGCTTTCGGCCCTCTGGGCCACGGCCGTGGAACATGATGTCGCCGCCCGCATCGCGGCCGAACTGTGCGGCATAAGCCTTGTCCCGCTCATTTGGGTAGGAAATGCCCACAGACAGATGATAACGGCTGCGCGGGTTGAAGCGGTCCACAAAGTAAAGCCCTTCGGGAGTCTTCCCGTCCCCCTCGAACTGTTTGTGACCGACAGGCTGGATGCCCAGGCCAACATCATACGACTTCAGGACGGTCTTTCCGCTGAGCAGGTGCATTCTGCGTTGTGCCTTCTGGACCACCACCTGTGTAACAGGAGGGCCGAAGTAATGTTTGAACTCAGGAACGTCACCCGGGCGGTTGGACGATCCAGACCTTCCGCATGCGGCAAGAGCGGCAATCATCCCCAGGGAAAGGTGGCGGCGGCTAAAATTGGACATTGAGGTATATTCTTCAAAAGATTCAGAAAATTATGCAGCGGGGTGGTGCGCGAAGACTTCGCTTGTCCCGTTCTTGCGAATGAGCACAACATCATAGGCCTCGCGTTCGCTTTCGGGTCCCATACCGGGTGAGCCGTATGGCATCCCAGGAACGGCTAGGCCGATGGCGTCAGGCCGGTCTTCCAGCAAGCGGCGGATGTCGGCCACCGGCACATGGCCTTCGAGCATGTAGCCCCCGATCCGTGCCGTATGGCAGGATGCCATCGCCTCTGGAATGCCGTTGTCGGATTTGTAGCGCATCAGCGCAGTTCCGGCGCTGAGCTCAATCGTGACCGCGAAACCTGCGGCTTCGACAATCTCGATCCAGGCCGCGCAGCACCCGCAGTTGGGGTCTTTCACCACGAGCATCTGATTGTCGATGCCGCGCGCTCTTGCCGGAAGGGCGGACAGGGCGAGCAACCCCGCGCCCGCAGTCAGGATTGTTCGGCGTGAAAGGTTCTCAAGGGTCATTTCATGTCCTTTCCAAGATGGATGACTGGCTCAGAGCGTGACTCGCCTGAGCCGAAGAGCGTTCGCGATGACGGAGACTGACGACAGGCTCATCGCCGCTGCTGCGATCATCGGCGACAGCAGCATGCCGGTCAGGGGATAAAGCAGTCCCGCCGCGATTGGCACACCGGCGGCGTTGTAGACGAACGCGAAGAACAGGTTCTGCTTGATGTTGCGTAGCGTGGCCTTGGCCAGGCGCCGGGCGCGGACCACGCCCATCAGGTCGCCCCCCAGCAGCGTCAGGCCGGCGCTTTCGACCGCAACATCCGCCCCGGTGCCCATGGCGATGCCGACATCAGCGGCAGCAAGAGCCGGGGCGTCGTTCACCCCGTCGCCTGCCATGGCCACCACGGCACCATCCTCGCGCAGGGCATCGATGAGGTTTTTCTTGTCCTCCGGCAGGACACCGGCTCGAACCTCATCGATCCCCAACCTGGCAGCGACAGCCTCGGCGGTTCGCTGATTATCGCCCGTGGCCATGATGACGCGCATTCCGAGCTGGTGAAGGGTGCGGATCGCCTCAGCTGTGGAGGCCTTGATCGGATCGGCCACGGCAACGATGCCGGCAAGCTGGCCGTCAACGGCAACGAACATGGCAGTCTTGCCATCGCTGCGCAGTGCATCGGCCCGTGCCTCGGCCAGACTGGCGTCAAGTCCGAGAACCGTCATCATGGCCGTGTTACCCAAGGCCGCCGTCCGCCCCTGAACTCTGCCCTGCACCCCTTTTCCGGTAATAGCTTCAAAGTCCGATGCAGTCTGCGTCCCTATTTCGCGAGATACGGCGCCCTCGACAATGGCTTCGGCCAAGGGATGCTCTGACCCGCGCTCCAGTGCCGCAGCAACAGCGAGGAGATCCTCTTCGTCCAGATCACCGAAGCTGATGACATCGGTCAGCCTTGGCCGTCCTTCGGTCAGCGTGCCGGTCTTGTCCACGATCAGCGTATCGACCGCCGCCATGCGCTCCAGGGCTTCGGCATCCTTGATCAGGACCCCGGCTTGTGCGCCACGGCCAGCCGCTGTGGTGATCGAGATCGGTGTGGCCAGGCCAAGTGCGCAAGGGCAAGCGATAATCAGCACGGAAACAGCGGCGGCCACTGCAAAGATCAAGGTTGGGTCCGGTCCCCAGGTGAGCCAAGCTACAAAGGAAAGAATGGCGATCACGACCACTGTCGGAACAAACACCGACGACACCCGGTCCGCAAGCCCCTGGATCGGAGCGCGTGATCGTCGGGCGTTCGCGACCATCTCGACAATCTGCGACAGGACGGTATCGGCACCCACGCGCCGCGCCTCGATCACCAAGCTGCCGTTCTTGTTGATCGTTCCGCCGGTGACAGGATCGCCAGGGCCTTTCTCGACGGGCACCGCTTCGCCGGTGATCATGCTTTCATCTATCGATGACCGGCCATCGATCACCGTCGCATCTACTGGAACACTGTCACCGGGCCGCACCCGCAGCCGGTCACCTTCGACGACATTCTCCAAGGGTGCATCGTACTCGGTGCCGTCTTCCAGAACACGCCGTGCGGTCTTTGGCGCCAAGTCCAGAAGCGCCCGGATCGCATCGCCTGTGCGTTCGCGTGCTCGCAGTTCCAACACCTGGCCGACGAAGATCAGCGCCACGATCACGACTGCAGCCTCAAAATAGGTGCCAACGCCATGACCCATCCGGTACTCCTCAGGGAACAGTCCGGGAAGGAAGGTCGCGACAATGGAATAAAGATAGGCCGCGCCGACCCCGAGTGAGATCAGCGTCCACATGTTGGGCGATCGGTTTTTGATCGACTCCCAGCCTCGGCGGAAGAACGGCGCAGCGGCCCACAGGACGATCGGCGTAGCTATGGCGAACTCGATATAAGACGCCAGGCGATGTCCGATCCAATCCCTGACCGGCAGGTTCACCAGTTCACCCATGGTGAGGACGATAAGAGGAATGGCTGCTGCGGCACTGATCCACATCCGGCGGGTGAATTCCACCAGTTCGGGGCTAGGACCGCCGGTCGGCAGCATCGGCTCCAATGCCATGCCGCAGATCGGGCAGTTCCCGGGAGCATCGCGGATGATCTGCGGATGCATCGGACAGGTCCATGTCGTGCCGGTAGGCTGCGCGGCCTTGCGGCCCTGGGCGCGGCCACTGGCATAGAACCAGGGATCTTCCTTGAAGGCAGCATCACACTTTGCCGAACAGAAGTGAAACGTCTTGCCACTGAACTGGGCCTTGCGTGTATTCGCGCCGACGGCAACGGTCATGCCGCAGACAGGGTCGATAGCGGTCTGCGCACCCTCTGGAATTGCGGCCGCACTATGATGATGGTGTTCCATTTCGGTCTTTCCTTGGTCCGGGGCGCGCGTTCCGGTCAAATTGCCACGGCAGAAATCTTGGGTCGTCTGCGCGTGGCAGGGGCGAAATAGTCTGAACCGCCAATGTGACCGCGCGGCCGAAACCGCGCGGCCAAAACTATGTCACTTTGCGTTTTCGTTGAGCCAGGTTGTCATCTGCTCGATCTCACCGACCTGCGCTTTGATGATTTCTTCTGCAAGTGCACGCATTTGCTCGTCTTTGCCGTGCTCAAGGAGGACTTCAGCCATGTCGATGGCGCCTTGATGGTGGGCAATCATCCCACAGGCAAAAGCCACATCCGCATCTTCATTCATCATGCCTTCATGCATGGCCGGCATCGTGACCATCATCTTGCGCATGTTTTCCTGAACATGCTGGGGCATATCCTCCATCTTCATGCCGCCCATGCCCATCATGCCTGCCATACCGGATCCCATGCCGCCAGCTTGCTGATCGGATCCCGTCGAGGCCCCTTCCATCTCGCCGGAGGATGCGGCACACTGTTCGGGAAGCTGGAATTCAGCATCCTGTGCAAAAACCGGCCCCGAAAATGTGGTCGCAGCGATTGCCAATGCGGCAAGTATTTTAACAGAAGTCATGTGTCTTCCCCCAATTAGGTTAGGTGGACGTTCCAGGGTAAGCTGACGATCAGAAAACGGATACGTGCATGATCACGTCATCAGGTTTCAATCCTGCTCTGTTTAACTCTTTGGTGGACATTATACGCCCGGCTGGAACGGGGATCGTGCTTGTAGGGCTAGCAACACCTGAGATTGGGTCAGGTTTTTCGGCCGTGCTGTTTACAGAAGAATGATCCCCGCCATGACCCGACTGAGATCCTCTTGTGCCGTGACTTGCTTCCTCAGCATTTGCAAAACTTGCTGTGAAGCTGGCCACAGCCAGAGCAGCTACAAAGATGTTCTTCAATCTTACGCTCCAATTTCTTTAGAAAATCATTCCAGAATTTCGGTAATGGTCAGCTTGCCATTTACGCGATCGGCAGCGAACTGGATGCTGTCGCCCTCTTTGAGCTTCTCAAGCATCTCTGGCTCAGCCACCTGGAACACCATCTTCATGGCGGGCATGTCGAGGTTTTTCAGCTCCTCATGATCCACCGTCACCTTGTTCCATTTGGTGTCGATCTTGGTGACGGTTCCGTCCGTGATGTGGGTGTCCGCGAAAGCGGCTCCAGCGGAAACGATCAGGGCGGCTGCGGTGATTTGAATGAGTTTCATGGTCTCGTCCTTGCGGTTCAGGATTTGGTTACGTTCAGGGGGCCGTGCATGCCGGACTCGTAATGGCCCAGCATCAGGCAGGCGAATTCGAATTCGCCTGCATTCGTAAAGGTCCAGAGGATCTCTCCGGTCTCGCCCGGCTGCAGGCGGACTGCATTCGGGTCGTCGTGTTCCATTTCAGGAAACTTGGCCATCAGTTCCTTGTGCTCGGCATTGGCTTCGACCGTATCCATGACGAACTCATGCTCCAGTTCACCCTTGTTGGTGATGACCAGACGGACAGTCTCGCCAGCTGCGAATGACAGCTCCTTGGGTTCGAAGACCATGGCGCCATCATCGGTTTCCCGCATGGACACCTCGACGGTCTTCATCTCACCGTCGGTTGCCGGGGCGCCCGCAGCGTAGTCATGACCGCCTTCATGGGTTCCTGCCGCCAGTGCAAAGGACGGGAAGAGGGCAACAGCAGTTACCAGCATCAACGATTTCATCAGATTTTCCTTGATTGTTGCTCGATAGTGAGGGTCAGCCCAACCGATTGCCGCCACGGGGCGTCAGGATGGTTCGGGGGCTGTCGTTGCTGGCATGTTCGGGCAACTCACCCGTCCATTCCCAGGCCTGCGTACCGGGAGGGTTCTCATACCAACCCGGATCCGAGTAATCGTCGGGCGCGATCCCCTCGCGCACCTTAACGACAGAAAACATGCCCCCCATTTCCAGGGGCCCGAACGGACCCCAACCGGTCATCATCGGGATCGTGTTTTCAGGGATCTCCATGGACATCTCGCCCATGTCCGCCATGCCTGCGGTCCCCATTGGCATATAACCTGGCTGGTGCTTGCGGATCATCTCCGTCACACGGGCCTTGTTGGCACCAATGAAGGTGGGCAGTTCATGGCCCATGGCGTTCATGGTGTGGTGCGACTTGTGGCAATGGAATGCCCAATCACCCACATGATCGGCGTTGAACTCATAGGCCCGCATGGATCCTACCGGAATGTCGATGGTGACTTCCGGCCAACGGGCCTCGGGCCGAACCCATCCACCGTCCGTGCATGTCACCTCGAAATCATAGCCGTGCATATGGATGGGGTGATTGGTCATGGTCAGGTTGCCCACACGTACCCGCACCCGGTCTCCCTTGCTGACGACCAACGGATCAATGTCCGGGAAAATTCGGCTGTTGAACGTCCAGAGATTGAAATCCGTCATCTCGGCGACACGCGGGATGTAGGTACCCGGATCGATGTCATAGGCCGCCAGCAGGATCCCGAAATCGCGGTCCACCGGCATGAAGGCCGGATCACGCGGGTGCACGATGAAGAGCCCCATCATGCCCATGGCCATCTGGACCATCTCGTCGGCATGGGGGTGGTACATGAACGTGCCCGACTTCACCAAGTCGAATTCATAGACATAGGTCTTGCCGACCGGGATGGAGGGATGGCTCAAGTTCCCCACCCCGTCCATGCCGGATGGCAGGATCAGCCCATGCCAGTGAACCGAGGTGTGTTCGGGCAGGCGGTTGGTAACATAGATGCGGACCCGTTCGCCCTCGATGGCTTCGATCGTGGGGCCTGTGGACTGGCCGTTATAGCCCCAAAGGCGAGCCACCATCCCGTCGGCCATGATCCGTTCGACGGGTTCGGCGACAAGGTGGAATTCCTTGACGTTCCCGTTCATCCGGTAGGGCAGCGACCAGCCGTTCAGCGTGACGATGGGGTTGTATTCGATGCCTGTCGTCGGGCGCGGCGGTATCTGGGTATAGGGACTATCGGTACTCGCCGCTTCCGGCAGATCGCGAAACCGCGTTTGTGCCATCCCCGCACTTACGGTCAGTGCGGCCGCACCGGCACCGATTCCCGCGCCCAGCATTGCTCTGCGGTTCATCATTCCTCTTCCCCTTCCTCGCTTGCGCTTCCACCTGTCGCCCCGCCCCAAATCGCTGCGGTCGCATCGGCTTCGGCCAACCAGTAATTGCGCTTTGCCTCGGCAGCGCTCAGCTCCGACTCCAGCTGCTCACGAGCGTCGTTCAGCAATTCAAAGGTCGAGGTCAGCATGCCGTTGTAGCTGAGGAGCGCCTGTTCATTGATCTCGCGCCGCAGAGGGAGAACCTGATCGCGCCAATGGCGGGCAATCTGATAGCTGCCGGTGACCGCGGTATGAGCTGCACGAGCCTCAGAGCGAGCATCGACGGCCGCCTGGGCCAGACTATTGGCGGATCGCATGTATTCCAGGCTGCCACGGCGCGAGAGCAGCCCGCCGGTGTCATAGACCGGGATCTGGAACTCAATATCCACCACGGGGGAGCGCTCAGATTCTCCGCCTTCGCGTTCGATTTCCACGCCGGTGGCAAACCCTGCATCCGTAATCATCCGGGTCTGCCCGTCCAGACGATAGCGGCTGGCAATGGCCTGCAGCTCCAGGCGTCCGGCAGCCAGATCGACGCGATTGGCCAGAGCCGATCGTTCGATGTCCGCTCGGCCCGGCGCCCCTCCGGGCAGTGCTGGCAGGCGATCGGGAACAAAGAAGTCGGTCCCGCTGCCCCACAGGCCCATCAGCCGGACCAGCTTTTCCTTGGCAAGCTGTGCTTCCAGCTTGGCTGCCGCTTGCTCTGCGGCCAGTTCGGCGGTGAAGGCATGCTCACGTGCCTGATCGGCGCGGCTCATCGCGCCTGTGGCTCCCAGTTCGGAGGCCAGTTCTGACGCCGCATTGGCGGTACTTTGAGACTGGCCAATCAAAGCTGCCGCTTCAAAGGCCCCGACGGCTTCGATCCAGCTGCGCCGCGTTTCATGTGCCAAGGCCAGGGTTTCGCCCGCTGCCGCCAATTGAGCCTGCCGGAAGCGAAGTTCGGCCGCCCTTGTCCGGGGCTTCTGGGTGGCAATGTCAAGGATCGACGAAATGAGCGTTGCCTCGATCGAGCGGGTAACATCGCCGCCCGCCAACCCGGACACCGAAAGTCCTACCGAAGGAACCGGACCACGAGCGGTTTCCCAAAGGTCGGCCGCTGACAGCCCCAGTTCGGCATATCGCGCCTGAAGTCCAGGGTTGTTCAACAGCGCGATCTGGACCGCCTGATCGGCACTCAGCGTCTTGCGGTGAGCCATGGCACGAACCCGCTGAGCATTCGCTTCCCGTTCAGCAGGGCTTTGCAACCACACCGCATCGGCACCTGCGGCGCGGCGAGAGAGATCGGAGACCGGAGCAAATCCGGCTCGCTGGTCGCTGGCCTTCTTCATTGTCGCGACATCGGCACAAGCCGACAGCATCAGAACGGCGGCCAGGGAGAAAAACACGAACTTTCTCATTCGCCACCCCCGGTCAGATCGGAGTTCAGGGTGGTCCAGTCCGCAGGTTCCCTGACCTGCCGCGCTGTATAATTGACCGTTGGTCCTACCGGAGCGATTGAAACGGGGCCTGCGGCATCTGCCGCGGGAGGAGAAGACATATCCAGGGGTGGAAGCGGCGCACACGCGGCTGCCAACAGCGGCAAAGCCGCCGTGAAGATCGGTTTCATGAGGTTTGGGTTCCGCTTGAGATCAGAATGATGGGGGCTGCGACCTGGTCAGGCCACAACAAGCATCGTTCGGATCAGCCTCGCGGAGGGCGGCGGAGACCTTCCGGAATCGTGAGCTCGACCAATGATCCCGACTGAATCACGGCCAAGGTCTGCCCGACGTCAGTGGCCGGCATGACATTGTTGAAAGGGGGGAGCGCGGTTGAGGGACAGGCGTGCGCTTTGCAATGAGAAGCATGAGCGTCCTTGGACGCATCATTATCTTCAGCATGTCCTTGGTGCTGATGAGCGGCGCTTTCAGTGTCGGTCGCGATGTCATCATGACCAGGATTATCCTGGTTCAATGCGGCCAGCTGGTTGGTGAAGGTATCGGAAACTGCCCGTGCCGATGTAATCTCACATTCCAGTGCCATCGCCGCCTTGGCTGACGATATAGCGAAGCTGGCCGAGACAATCGTCACGACAAACACGGTAACAAGCTGGCGCAGCAAGCTCGACATTCTTACCCGAATAAATCCGCGGAGCCGTCGCAACAACAGAATTTTGGTTTGGCTGACAGGAACGTTATCGCTGATAGCCGGGAATGGGTCCGCCGGATGCAACGTGGTCGCGGCACTTTGTCGCTCCCATCTTCCACTTGACTGTCTTTGGCCTGATATGAGGAGTAGAAAGGGCGCAGCAACATGAGGCACAGGGTGCTGACCAACCACGATCAACTGCCGGGGGCGTCTGAAGGGTATCCATGCGCTCTTGTTCGCGGTCGTGCAGGGGGTTTGACACGAATGCCGGGCCCTGAAATCGGATTATCCTTATGAGTGCTGAGGCTGGATCTCTCAGGCTAAGCCTGCAGGACTGGCTGCGGAAGGCCGCCACTGCCATCCTGATGGTAGCCTTTGCCGTCCTGATCCTGCAGACAACGGCGCATGCCGGGATGGGCGCGCACATACGCCATGACCACTTGGCAATGGCGGCGGCAGATCACCATTGCCAACCTTCTGACGCGGCTGCGGGCGAGTTTGGACTTTCCTCCTCGGATCACTGCGGTGCCGATGCGGACAGGCTGGATGCCTATGGCGACAACTGCGACCAGCTCTGCACCCTCTCTATCGTTCTGCCTCGTCAAACGCTGACCGATCCGTTTGTCGGCGGAGACTTCCTGTTCAAAATCTGGTCGGACCCTCTCGGTCGGACGGCTCTGGGGCCCCTTCGGCCGCCGCGTTCGTTCGTGGCTGCCTAAAGGCCCAGGGCCGACGGGACGCATGTCTCGCGGCCGTCTCAGCCCATCGGCTGAAAGCGCTGTCCCTGAAAACCGGATTTCGGCAGGAGCCGTGTGTCCATGCGTGACGCCGCTCCTCCAGAGCACAGGAATAAATCAATGAAACGAACTGCAATTGCCCTTTCCTTGGGTCTGTCAGCGGTGCTACCCGCTGCTGCCTTGGCCGAGGGCGAGCATGAAACTCACCATTCTGCCGAGCAGCAAGGTCAGGTTGCGACGCCAGCCTCACCCGCAATGCCGATGGAGAGCATGAACGGTCCATCCTCGACCATGATGCAGGGAATGTCTGCCGAATGCGTGACTGCCATGCAGAAGATGATGCAGGCCATTATGGCTACGTCTTCGCCTGTTGCGGCAACCCCGGTCAGCAAGGACGCCCCCGCTTTCACGCAGGCCTATATCGAGGCCATGGACGCGATGCATGCGCCCATGGCGCAGGGCGTCATGGCCGATGATCCGGACATCGCCTTTGTTCGCGGCATGATCCCGCATCATCAGGGTGCGATCGAGATGGCCCGCGTTGTGCAGCAGCACGGCGACGATCCGCAGACAAAGGTTTGGGCAGCCCAGGTTATCGAGGCCCAGGAGCGCGAGATCGCTGAAATGGAGAACTGGCTGTCCGAGAATGGCAACTCGGCATCGTTCGACCTCGGTCGGACAGGCGGCACCGTCTACTCTGCCAACGAAGGCGGCAGCACGATCAGCGCCCTCGATCTGGCAACCGGAACCGTCAACGACGTAGCTATACCTGTGGCACCCCACAATGTCGACCTTACGCCTGACGGGCGCCTTCTTCTGGCGGTGGGTACGCCGGCCTCCGGCAATGATGACTCGGAGGGGCATGGGCACGACGGAGATGCGGCAGGTCTTCTGGTGATACTCGATTTGCGCGATCTGGCGAAACCGGCTACGACAGTCGAGATCGGCTCACATCCTGCCCATGTCGTGGCCGACCGGAATGGCCGCGCCTTTGCCTCGGTGTCGGGCAGCAACGAAATTGCGGTCGTTGACCTGGCACAAGGCAAGGTCGTTGCCCGCATCGGCACCGGCGCCTATCCGCATGGCCTTCGGCTCAGCCCTGACGGTGCCGAGCTTTACGTGGCCAATGTCGAGGATGGGTCGGTTTCGGTCATCGACACGCAACGCCTCAACGAGGCGGCGCGTATTTCGGTCGGTGCGGCCCCGGTGCAGGTCGGCTTCACCCCTGACGGCACGCGCGCCTATGTCTCGCTGCGAGATGAAGATCGCGTGGCGGTGATTGATACCGCGTCGCGCGAGGTCGAAGGCAAGATCGACGTCGGACCGGGTCCGATCCAGCTCATGGCCACGCCGGACGGAAAGTATGTCTATGTTGCGAACCAGGGCTCTGAGGCAGCCCCGAATGATACCGTGTCGGTGATCAACACCGAGAGCGGCCAAGTCACGAAGACGGTGAAGACCGGCCTTGGCGCGCATGGCGTATGGGTATCGTCTGACGGAGCTTTCGTGTTCGTGACAAACATCAGCGATGACAGCGTCTCGATCATCGATGCCCAGCGGCAAGAGGTGGTGGCGACCGTGCCGGTCGGCGATGGCCCGAACGGCATCGTGCATGGACATTCACGCTAACGCCTTGCGGCAGGTGGCGCCGGAATTTCCGGCGCCACTGAGTTCTTCATCACGAGATCACCACAGGAAATGACATGAGGACGTTCTGGATTGGGGCGGTTGCCGTTCTGGTCGCGGGTGGCGCCTGGTGGCTGTCGGATCGCCCCGACAGCCAGCCTTTGGCGGAAAACGGCCAAGCGCTTGCCGTCGTGACGATACCGGCCACCTTGTCGACCGAGGCCCGGGCCGGCCAGCAGGCGTTTGTGGAAAACTGCGCTTCCTGCCACGGCACCAACGCCGAAGGAAAGGCAGGGCTCGCGCCGCCGCTCATCCACAAGATCTACGAGCCTGGCCACCACAGCGACATGGCGTTTGTAATGGCTGCGCGCAGCGGCGTGCGCGCGCATCATTGGACCTTTGGAAACATGGCGCCGGTGCCGGATGTTACCGATGCGGAGCTGGCCCAGATCATCAGGTTCGTCCGGGAGGTTCAGGTGGCGAACGGCATCATGTGAAAAAAGGCATACTTGCGGCAGGCCCATCTCTGGGACTGCCTCCAGGAGGGCACTCAGCCACCACTCCGCTCTGTCTGGACAGCCTGTATCCGCGCAGGCCAGTTGGACTTGATAAAGGCGAGGATGGCGGCGATGTCGTCATCCTCCAGAACGGCGCCAAACGCCGGCATGCCGGATGTCATGCGAACGCCCATGTCATCCAGGACGGCTTGACCGCCCCGGCGGATATAGTCAGTCAGCATCGCGTCGTCGTGGTGCCAGGTGTGGCCCGTCTCGTCATGAGGTGGGGCGGGCAGAACCCCGTCTTCCCCCATGATCTGCCAGTCAGGTCGACCTTCCAGCTGAGTTCCGTGGCATGCCGCGCAATGTGCGGCATAAAGCTCGGACCCCCGCTGCAGCCCTTGATGTCTGCTGTAAGTCCATGCTGTCCAGACAGCCGCACAGACGAATGCCAAGGCAAGCAGCCATTTCACCCAAACAGCAAAAGCAGGCGAGGCGTTTATCGGCATCTCTGGAGAATTGCTCGCGTGTGATCAAAGGTCAACCTCCGCACCCGCCTCCATTGACGGCCAAAGAGATGCGAGGCGTTGACGAGCAGCATCGTAACCGAGCTTGGCAAGATGTTCCATGACACGCAGCTGCGCCTGATTGCCAAAGATGAAAGGCTTTCCGTTCGAGGTTCCATTAACGACGGGCTGATCAGGTCAAGTCTGCAGCATTCGGACTTGCGTTGTAGCTTAAATAGGGTATCCCCCTATACTATAAGTCATACAACAAAGCACAAGGCCAAGCTCCTGGCCCGCGTCCGCCGCCTTAAAGGACAAATTGAGGCCGTTGAGCGTTCCTTGGAAGCTGACGCTCCCTGCGGCGAGGTCCTGAACCTGGTCGCCTCCATCCGTGGCGCGGTCGGCGGCCTGACCGCAGAGCTGATCGAGGATCATATTCGCGTGCATGTCTCGAACCCGGATCGGGATGAGGACGTCGCACGCGGGCAGGCCGCCGGCGAACTGATCGACATCATCAGGACCTATCTCAAATGAACATTCAAGCCTCGCGCCTAGCGAGTCCGCACGAGCATGTTTACCTCGGTGACAATCACGAGCGTAACGAACGCCGGACCTGGCTGGTCATCATCATCACGGCCGCAATGATGGTGGTCGAGATCACTGCCGGCAGTATCTTCGGCTCGATGGCGCTGATCGCCGACGGCTGGCACATGTCAACCCATGCCGGGGCGATGCTGATTGCCGCACTCGCTTACCGCTATGCCCGTCGCAACGCCCGCAATCCCCGCTTCACCTTTGGCACGGGCAAGATGGGGGATCTGGCAGGCTTTGCGAGTGCGGTCGTGCTGGCACTGATCGCACTGCTGATCGGCTGGGAAAGCCTGATGCGGTTCTACAGCCCGATTGCCATCAGCTTCGGCCAAGCCATTGCCGTGGCCGTGATCGGACTGCTCGTTAACCTTCTTTGTGCTTGGTTGCTTCGCGATGATCATGGCCATCACCATCATGGACACAGGCACAGTCACGGCCATGCTCATGGGCACGGGCATGATCATCATGTCCATGAGCACGGCCATCAGCAGGGGCATGTGACCGACAACAATCTGCGGGCCGCCTATCTCCACGTTCTGGCCGACGCGCTGACCTCCGTGCTGGCCATTGCGGCGTTAACGCTGGGCAGCCTCTATGGCTGGAATTGGCTCGATCCGACCATGGGTATTGTCGGCGCCTTGGTGATCGCTCGCTGGTCCTGGGGGCTGATCCGCGATACCGGCCGGGTGCTGCTCGACTACATGCCCGACGACGAGGATTTGCCAGACGAGATCCGGGCTGCAATCGAGACGGGGACCGATCAGGTGACAGATCTGCATGTCTGGCAACTTGGTCCCGGTCATCACGGTGCGATTATTGCGCTCCGTTCCTCAGACCCGCAGGAACCCGCAGCTTACCGCGCTCGCCTGTCACATATCCACGATCTGTCGCACCTGACGATTGAAGTCGAGCGGGTAGCCTAAGAGAGAAAGCATGGTGAGGACCATAAGGGCCTCCCTTCGGCGCTCCAGTGTCCGCAGTATATGCTGCCGGTCGTCACCATCAGCCGCAGCGAACATGCGGCACACGTAGAGCGTTCTCAGGGATTTCCGAGTTTGCAGGGGTTCTCGGACGCGCCCGGACATGCGATTTTCAGGCTCAGGCTAGATGTGGCGGGGCATGAGAGAGACGCGCTACGCCTCGATGTTGACCAGGGACCAACTTATGCCTCGATCTCAATTATGTCGGCGGCCTGCGCAGCGTAATCGATCGCGTATGCCAGTTCGCCGGGCGTCTCCGCGTGGAGGTGGAGAAGCGGCTGTCCACTGTCCACCCGATCACCCAAGCCAACCTTCATGTGGATGCCGGCTGCCTTGGCTTCCGGTGCGCCTGCAAGCTTGGCAAGTCGGGAAAGCTTGCGGTTGTTGATTTGAACAACCCGTCCAGCATGTGGTGCTTCCAGCGGATGGACATGGACCGCCTTGGGTGGAATGCGCATCCCGCCCTGAGCCTCGCAGATCGCCTCGAACTTCTTCCAGGCACGTCCGTCGGCCAGTGTTTCGAGCGCGAGCGCCAAACCTTTCCCGGTCTCGGCTTTCCCGCCGATCTCGAGTGCTGCGCCTGCCAATATGGCGGCGCGCATGCGTAGATCATCCGGCGCGCCAGGCGCATCCTGCAGAACGGCCAGCACGTCGAACGCTTCGAGCGCGGGACCGATGCCTCTACCGACCGGCTGCGACCCATCGGTTTGCAGGCATTTCGCACTCACGCCGAACCGGGAGGCGATTGCCATAATCCGCGTGGAAAGGTGAGATGCCGCAGCTTCGCTGCGCACCTTGGCGGTGGGTCCAACGGGGATATCTATGACGACATGGGTGGCTCCCGCGGCGATTTTCTTGGAGAGGACGGAGGCAATGAGCTGGCCCTCCATATCGACGTCGAGTTCGCGTTCAACGCGTACGAAGATGTCGTCAGCCGGGCTAAGATGGACCGCTCCGCCCCAGACGATGCACCCTCCTTCGGCGTCGACCACGCGCTTCATGGCAGCGATGTCGAGGTCGACGGGAGCGAGGGCCTCCATCGTATCGGCGGTGCCTGCGGGCGAGGTGATGGCTCGTGATGATGTTTTTGGCATCACAAGCCCATTGGCTGCGACGATCGCCACGACGATGGGAGTAGTCCGGTTCCCCGGCAGGCCGCCTACACAATGTTTGTCGACGACAACAGGGGCATCCCATTGCAAGCGATCGCCGACCCCAATCATTGCCCCGGTTAGGTAGGCGGTCTCGTTCTCGTCGAGCGGCAAAGCCGCACTCGCCGTCAGGAACGCAGCCAGTTGAACATCCGTGTAACGGCCGGCGACCACGTCCTGCACGATCCCCGTGAAGGCAGCCGCGTCGAGCCGGTTGCCATAGATGCGTCGACGAACGCTTGCCAGCGACTCGAGCGCGGGTGCATGCGTGACTCGGGCCTCTGCGCCCTCGGCGATCCCCAGCATCTCCCAGGCCGTTTCGGAAAGCCCGACTTCATCGAGGGCCAGTTGCCCATCGCCCTCCACCTGGAAGAGCGTTGCCTGCAGTTCCCGGCCACCGCCGGAAACGAGGACCTGCGAGCGCGCAGAAAGCCCTTCTGCGCGGCAAACATGACAGTCGGTCCGCATGACGACAACCGGCTGGTGTTGGGTGTGCAATCGCAGACGCCGAACACGAAGCGTTGCCTGCTCTGGTCCGGGAGAAGAGTGGAGCGTGGTCATAGATCGAACACCTGATCCTGGCGGGACACAGTGGCATTCCAGCCGAGTTCGCGGTCGATCCGGATCCTCAGTGCCTCGGATGCCGTGTCCTCACCGTGAACGATGAAGACGCGTGACGGCTCGCGCCGAAACTCCAGAAGCCAGCGCATCAACTCGTTGCTGTCGGCATGGGCCGAGAGCACCGACAGATTTTTGACCTCCGCCCTGACCGGTATCCAATGACCGTGGATCTTGATCTCCTGCGCGCCCTGAACCATTGCGCGGCCCCGGGTTCCGGCAGACTGGAATCCGGAAAACAGGATCGTGTTTTTCGGATCGCCCGCGAAGGATTTAAGGTGATGAAGCACGCGGCCACCAGTCGCCATGCCGCTGGCAGAGATCACGACTTTGGGCCAGACGCTGGCAGTGATCGCCTTTGAGGCTTCGACGTCGCGGGTATAAGTGGCGACTGCACAGATCGCCGTGCATTCATCATGAGTCAAGCGATGATCCTCGCTGTGTGCGTGAAGCAGGTCCGTGGCGTTGATTGCCATCGGACTATCGAGATAGATCGGCACCGCCTGGAGCCTGCCTGCCGCGCGAAGCTTCCAGAGATGATAAAGGATAGATTGCGCACGACCCACTGCGAAGGCGGGGATGACTACAGTGCCCCCGCGGCCGGCAGTTCGCTCGATAACCTCGCCCAGCACTTCGGTTGTGTCGGCGGGATCGTGAATGCGGTTGCCGTAGGTTGATTCGACGACAATGTAGTCAGCGTCGGCTACGGGAGCCGGATCGGGCAGTACTGGATCGCCATACCGCCCGAGATCGCCCGAGAACGCGATGCGTCGGCCGCCCCATTCGATATCGGCGCTGGCCGCACCGAGAATGTGGCCGGCACGGCGGAACGTCAGGATCGCGCCAACGGGAAGCTGAAATGGCTGGTCGAATGGAACAACTGTAAAAAGTTCCATCGCCCGTTCCACATCTCCCACACCGTAAAGCGGTAGCGCCGGCTTGTGCTTGGAGAAGCCCTTGCGATTGGCGTATTCGGCATCCTTCTCGTTGAGAAATCCGCTATCCTTGAGGATCAACTCGGCCACGTCACGCGTCGCCGCGGTGGCATAGATCCGACCCTTGAATCCATCGCGCACCAGTCGCGGGAGATAGCCCGAATGGTCGAGGTGGGCATGGGTGAGCACCACGGCATCGATGCTGGACGGCGGCACTGACAGCGGCGTCCAGTTCAACTCGCGCAGGTTCTTGAGCCCCTGGAAGAGGCCGCAATCAATCAGGATGCGCTTGTCGCCGTTGGTGAGGAGGTGTTTGGAGCCAGTGACGGTACTTGCGCCGCCGAGAGAGGTTAGCGTCAGCATGATGACCTCAGATGTTGAATGCGGTGATGTTAGCGGGATCCCCGCGGCCTTCCACGGCGTCCTGTTCATCCGGAGCAAGGAGGTCATCCCTGCTCCAGCCGGTGAGTGGAACAGCGGCGTCGATCAGATGCGCCCAGGTGCAGCGATTGGCGAATAGCATCCCTGGCACGTCCAGTGTGCCGCCCCGGCTGATGTAGCCGCGCGCAGCCGTCGTCCGCGGGCCGGAATCCAGTCGCCGGAGCAAGCCGAGCATGGGTTCTGGCCGCGTATGGGAAACGATCAGGCGCGGAATGCCCGGTGGAAACAGGGCAGCCAGGTTCTCGTCGCTCGCTGTGAAAGCGGCCTCAATGGGATCACGGGGCGTGCGGAAGCGGCCTGGTTCAGAGATCGCCGTCACGAGCACGTGGCGACCATGGCCCCTGAGCCGATGGGCCGCCTTCAGGGCCTCCTCGAGCTGATAGGCGCCGATCGCCACGATTTGCAGCTCGGCTCCTTCCGTCTCGTCCTGCACATGGGCAGCACCATCAGTGACGAAACGGGTGGCGGCCTCAGCATCGAAGCGGTGCGGCATGTCGCGCTTGGAGACGATCAGGCACCCCACCTGACCGCGGCCCGCGTAGATGGATCGGAGCGCAGCCATGGCGCTGTTCGCATCCACCGGGAAAAGCACCCGCGAGGTGTCGGACATCTCGCCCAGCAGCGCCTCGCCAATGGTCGGGTCCTGGTGTGACTGTTCGTTCTTCGCGTTCTCCCAGGTATGGGAGGTGACGACCAGCGGCACCGAAATCCAGCCCGGCTTCTGGCCGGCTTCGCGCTGCCGCCGGGAAAAGACGATCTCCTGCCGCATACCACCAAGCATCTTCATGGCGAAGGCTTCGTAGCTGACGATCAGATTGATCCCACCCT
The DNA here is from genome assembly GCF_011801365.1 of Paracoccus sp. AK26. Taxonomy (NCBI): domain Bacteria; kingdom Pseudomonadati; phylum Pseudomonadota; class Alphaproteobacteria; order Rhodobacterales; family Paracoccaceae; genus Paracoccus; species Paracoccus sp. AK26. Next base: position 94,225 of record NZ_CP041044.1, on the reverse strand, counting down.
TGTTGGCCAGCGCCGCGCCCGCAACCGCTTCCTCATTGAGTGCAGTGATGACCGCACCGTCGATGGCATCGGCAACGCCGGGCTCAGTGGTATTCACCCGGTGGCGCAACCGGTCGAGTGTTGCTCCCATGTGGTTGGAGCGCAGCTCGTCGGGATTGCCCACACGCGGGCGGAGTCCAGGGTTGGCGTTCACGACGCGGACAAACCAGCGGTCGAGCGCATGCATGGCGCAATCGGGCGGATCGCCTGAGACCATCCAGTCCGGCTCGGGCAGGTTCGGTGCGGCCGGGCTGCGCAATGCGAGCGCATGCCGGCTTTCCGGCTCTCGTCCCTGCTTGCGATAGACGGTGATTTCCGCGGCAGCGCTTTCGATTTCCTCGGCGGGAACGAACAGCGCTCGCGCCGCCTCGTTGAAGGCGTCTCTCGCCAGCTGGTCCTGTGCGGGATTGCCGCCGAGAGGTAGGTTGTGCGCCGCGTTGGTGTCGGCGCCTGGAAAGCCGAAGCCCTTGACCGTCTCGGCAATGACATAGGGAATAGGCGCCGGGTAGGTGCGGGCAGGATCGGACGCGAAACGTTCAAGTCGCCTTTCAGCCTCAATGATCGCACAGGCGAAGGCCGTAGGATCACGGCCATCGATGATGAAGGGATCGAAGCCGTTGAGCTTCAGGTGGTCGGTGAGCCAGTCCGCACCGCCCTGCTGCGCAATCTGGGCACGTTCCTCTATGCGCCGGCCGTTGAGGATCATGACTGGAATTGGGAGGCCAGAATCTTCAGCGCGCCACCACCGGGGCGTCCAGTCCGAGCCGCGCTGCTCTTCGAAGGCCCCGTCGCTCAGGAAGGCGACGAGGCTTTCGCCGGGCAGCGGCGCATGGACGTACTGAACTTCGGCGAAGCCGAGATAGCCACCCTCCGAGATGGCACCGGCGGTGTTCGGACCGGCATGACTGCCGAGCGGGACTGCCGCAGCGCCGTGGGCGTCGATGGCATAGGAGTAGAAATCGGCGGCAAGCTGCGAGAGACCCCTCTCGCTCCGATCATAGCGGCCCCTCTGCGCAGGAGAAACATCCCCCGTCAACGCGTTGACCGCCTCGATCGCGGCGACAGAATGGCCTTGTCCCATCATCCATGAACGGGTTTTCGCGCTGATCGCGTTGGCGGCGAGATAGCCCACGAAGGCCGGCACCATGTTCAGGGATCCGCCGGTGTGGCCCTCGGGCGTCTTCTTGAACGCGTCGGCAGGCAGCGGTGCGCCGGAAAGGTCGACACGTTGGGCATAGGTCATGTGGGCAACAGTCCACATTGCGGCGGAGGACAGGCGGTCGGCAGCCGCGAGCAGCCTGTAGAACGCATCGACGTCGGGTATCTGCCCGCATTCAACGAGCAGGTACCCGAGTTGCTGAGCACGTTCCCTAGTCTCCGGCGCGTGCCTGATCACACCGTAACCCTCTGCCCAGGCAACATAATCAGTTGATAGCTCACGGTTCATTGAAAGGACCTTCCCTGGAGATCGAATGTGCCGGGTTCCCGTACGGCGGAAACCCGGCGGGGACGGGGATTGGGAACCCCGCTGCCTAGAAAAACACCCTGTCGGCGAGCAGGATGCTCAATCCCACCAGCATGGCCCAGCACAGCCAGTAAAGCACCTTCATCCATGGTGCCTCCAGTCGGCCGAGATCCCGCTGGATGGCATGCTTGTCGTACATGCCCCAGCCATGCATCAGGACTCCTGCGAAAAGCACGGGCACGGCAAGGTCGGCCGCGTACGGCGCCGCCAGAACTCCCAGACCACCCCCAAGCAGGCCGGCCCCGAAGGACGATGCCAGTTCCGCCCGCTTGAGCCGGGATCCCGCTTTGGCCGTAACGTTGTGCTGTTCCATTGTACTGCTCCTGCGAGGGGGGCGCTTCACCGTCCGGCCGTCCACGGGCGTGGATCGCTGCCGGGAAAGAAGTCCGCCTATTCCACATCGTCTGGCGGTTCCGGCGGTCGTCGATGCCGAATGAGATCGGCCTCATCACCGGACGCAGACGCAATCGCCCTGGCGACCAGGGAGGCGAGCCCGACGGCATTGCTTTCGTGGGGTACGGAGTCTGTCGAGACGATGCGGTCACAAAGGGTTGTGAGGCGTTGAAAGGAATCGTCCGCGAATATTCCATGCACCACAGCAACCATGGGCCGGACAAAGCCTTGCAGCGGAAGCATGCGGGCGGCCTCAATCAGTGTACGGCCTGACGACGCTATATCGTCGGCAAGCACCGGCTGCAGGCCGCGCCATTCGGAAAGGTCCGATAGCTCAACCTCAACATTGCGGTCGCCGTGGCGCACCTTGCGCAGCACAGCGTGCGGCGCACCGATGCGTGCCGCGATCGCCGAGACCCATTGTTCGCTTTCCTTGTCAGGGCCGATGATCAGGGGTTTGTCGACTTCGGCGGCGATCCAGTCCGCCAGCAGCGGCGCAGCATGCAGTGTATCTGTGGGGATCGTGTAGAGAGGCGACAACGCCGCATAGCGATGGAGATGCGGATCTACAGTCACCAACCGGTCGAAGCTCGCCGAGACAAGCCGCGCGAAGCTCCTGGATGTCACCGCCTCTCCCGGCTGAAAGCGACGATCCTGCCGCATGTAGGAAAGGTAGGGGGCGATCAGGTTGACCTGACGGGCGCCCAGATCTCGCGCTGCATCGGCCGCGAAGATCAACCGCAGAAATCCGTCGTCGGGACGCGCCAGTGTGCAAACCAGGTCGACTACCTTGTCCTTCACCTCAGAAAGGATGCGGACGTAAGTCTCGCCGTCAGGAAAACGCCGCGTTTCCAGCGCGCCCAGTTCCCATCCTCCTTCGTCAGCGAGACGGCGCGCGAAGGTTTCGTTACCCGGCAACGGAAGGATCACTCGCATGGCGGGAGCTTCCAGGTATGCGCTTCTTGTCGTCATGTGTGCCTCCTGTAAGAGCGCAGGAACTGAGCGTTGATGGCGACGATGATGGTGCTGGCCGACATGAATACGGCCGCAACAGCAGGGGTCATCATGAAGCCGGTCCCGAAGGTAATGCCGGCCGCCATCGGGATGGCGATCGCATTGTAGCCGGTCGCCCAAGCGAGGTTCTGAATCATTTTGCGATAGGTGGCCCGGGACAGACCGAGGATAGCGCCCACGTCGCGTGGGTCGCTGCGCACCAGAACCACATCGGCAGATTCGACGGCAACATCGGTGCCCGCGCCGATGGCGATCCCGAGATCGGCCACCACGAGCGCAGGCGCATCATTCACCCCGTCGCCGACCATGGCAACGGAGAGCCCTCGCGCTTGGAGCTCCTCGATCTTTTGGGATTTCTGATCCGGCAGCACTTCGGCGAAGTATTCGGTGATTCCGAGTTCCTCGGAGACCGTTTTTGCGACGCCCTCGGCGTCGCCGGTGAGCATGATCGAGCTGATCCCGAGGGATTTGAGTTCGGCAATGGCATCCTTCGATTCCGGGCGAACGATATCAGCCAGCGCAAAGAGTGCCCGCGGCGTACCGTCGCGGACGAGCACGACAACAGTCTTGCCCTGTCCTTCCAGATGCTTGAGGCTGTTATGGGCAATGGCGTTGCCCTGCCGTGCCAGGTGCCCAGGGCTGACGATACGCACATCTTGGCCGTCCACCTTGGCCACGATGCCTTCGCCGGTGATGTTGCTAACGTCAGTTGCCTTGGGAATGACCAGGCTTCGTTCCTTCGCCTCGGCCACGATGCCGTGAGCGATGGGGTGCTCGGACTGGCTCTCGGCGGCTGCGGCAAAGCTGAGTTCCTCGTTTTCATCGCCATCGGCGAGCAATACGATGTCGCTGACACCGAAACGACCCTCAGTTAATGTGCCGGTCTTGTCGAACACGACCGCGCTGAGATTGCGCGCCCGCTCAAAGGCTGCGCGGTCGCGGATCAGCAGCCCGTTGCCGGCCGACAGCGACGTGCTGACCGCGACCACCAACGGGACAGCAAGGCCGAGGGCGTGAGGGCAGGCAACGACCATGACCGTCACCATGCGTTCGATGGCAAATTCGAGGGGCGCGTCGAGGAAAAGCCACCAGACGAACAGCGTGCCGAATCCCACAATGAGTGCTATGTAGGTCAGCCAGGCGGCCGCACGGTTGGCGACATCCTGTGTCCGCGATCGCGTCGCCTGCGCCTTTTTTACCAGTTCGATGACCTGCGACAGATAGGTGGCGCCGCCTGTCGCCGTTACATTGATGGTAACGGCGCTGGCCCCGTTTATCGCACCGCCGATGGCGGCGGCACCGACCCCCTTGGTCACGGGCCGCGATTCGCCCGTGAGCATGGCCTCGTTGAAACCGGACGAACCCTCGATGATCTGGCCGTCCACTGGAACCTTTGCACCGGGCCGTACGATGACCTTGTCACCGGGCTGAAGGGTTGAGATTGGCACCTCCTCCGACGATCCGTCAGCCTTGATCCGCGTGGCTGAATCCGGAAGGAGCCGCACCAGTTCCTCGAGCGCGCGGGATGCTCCCATGACCGAACGCATCTCGATCCAGTGACCGAGCAGCATAATCGCGATGAGAGTCACCAGTTCCCAGTAAAGTTCTTGGCCCGGAAAGCCGAACGTGACGGTGACCGAAAAGAAATAGGCAGCCGAGATCGCAATCGAGATCAGGGTCATCATGCCGGGCTGGCGTTTGCGCAGCTCGGAGGTAAAGCCCGTCAGAAACGGCCATCCGCCATAAAGATACGCAATGGTTGAGAGCACGAAGATGACGTAGCGGTCGCCAGGGAACGCCAGAGTCTCTGCGATGCCAAGCCAATGCTGGATCATCGGCGAAAGCAACAGGATCGGCGGCGTCAGCGCCAGAACCAGCCAGAAGCGGCGCCGGTAGTTCGCCACCATCGCGCCGTGGTCGTGACCGCCGTGCCCGGCATGCTCGGAATGGCTGGAGCCGGTGGCGGCAATAATCTGCGAGTCGCCGCGTTGGCCTTCACCATCGCGAGGCGCGCTCGCATGCGCCTGATGGTTCTGATGGCCATGGTGGTGGGAGTGTGGAGAGCTCATCAGTTGCTCCTGTCCTTACTTGTGCGGCAGAGCCGCGAGATGACGTTGCTCTTGCGTATCAGTGTGATGCTGGCGGTGCGGCGACTGGCCGGGCCGTGTTGCCGCGAGCGATCCCAGGCCCTGAAACAGGTGCTATCCGGTTGAGGCCATCTCATCGTGAAGTACGCGATGCGCGTCCGCGACAGGAACGGGGCGAGGGCCGACATCGATCAGCCTCGCCCCAGTGCATCGGCTATCGCGCCGATGCCGAGCGAGCGGTCCGTGGCAGCGACCGAGCGCTCGGCGTGGCGCTCCTGCCCGGTCAGGGCGCGGATGGCGTCGATCGTTTCGGGGATTACGATCGCCTGGTTGTCGACCATGTAGGCGTAGAAGAGCTCGTCGCCTTCGACCCTCAGCATGTCAGCCCAGAGCGCCACCTCGTAGAGGTTGTCGTGGGGGCGCCCGAGGTCGGCCATCATCTCCTTGACGGCGTTGATCGCCGAAAGGCCGTCGCCGATCTCGACGAGCGCGATCCGCGAGGAGGCGCGGAACGAGTTGAGCACCTCGTCCTTGCTCGCGGCGCGGGTCAGCTGCACGGTCCAGTAGTGCAGATGCGCCAGCGTTTGCGGCACCTTCACCGCCATCGTCAGGACGTCCAGCTCGGGGTCGACGCTTTGCGCGTCAGGTCCTTGATGGCTCGGGATTTCGGGTTCGGGCACCAGCGTGTTCATGATGCCGCCGAGATGGCTCTCCCACGGGTCGGTGGCCCGCCGCAGCAAAGTCCCGCGGGCCTTCCGGAGCAGCCCGGCGCGCTTGAGCGCCGTCAGCGTTCGGACCGTCGATGTCGTGTTGCACGAGACGACGCGGGTGCAGTCGCGGCCGATCGCGCTCTCATAGTTCGCGTCAGCGACGAAGGAATGGCCGGTGACCTCGTGCTTCTCGCCGCCCTGGAGGATGAACTTGGCGTTCTTCTGCCGGTAGACTGCAACATTCCTTGCGGCCACGTTTTTCGGCGTGCAGTCGACGACCACGTCTGCGGTTTCCAGCAGATCGCCAAGAGCGCCCGCGAGGTCGAGCCCCGCCTTTCGCATCGGATCAAGCCGTTCTTCCGTGGCGGCGAAGATGGCGTAGCCCTTGGCCCCTGCCACTCGAATGCGCCAGTCGGATGCGATATCGGCGATGCCGGCCAGCTCCATATCGTCTTGGAGGGCAATTGCGTCAGCGACCCGTTTGCCAATCACTCCGTAGCCGTTGACAGCGACGCGCGTTCTCGCTTGCTGGGTCATGATCTTTACTCCTTTGCTCTGTTGGTTCGCCGCGCCCGGCTTCGCGGACAGGCTCTGGGGACGGCGTGGGGCGAAAGGCCCGAATGTTCCGCGGCCGGACGGTGGTTTGCTGTAAGAGGATGCCGTTGGACGGAACGATAGCAGTCGCGATCTCTCCGAGCCCGAAGCCGGGAAGGCCGGCGCCGAATGCAAAATCGACACGCTCGCTCGCGTGAGGGGCCGGCGGCAGGAGATCGGCGTGGCCCCTCATGTCCGCTCCATCCGGCGCCGACGCGGCACAAACGCCGGCACCGTCGCGGCGTAACGCCGCCAGGCGGCGCCGAACTCCACCTCTGCCTGCTGTTCCTCACTGCGGGCCAGGCGCACGTACATCGCGACCAGGACCGGGAACATGGCGAGGGTCAGCAGCGTCGGCCATTGCAGCAGGAAGCCGAGCAGGACGAGGACGAAGCCCGCGTATTGCGGATGCCGGATGTGCCCATAGGGGCCGCCGGTGGCGAGCGTGCCGGACCGCTGCGCCGTGTAGAGGACGCGCCACGCTGCCCCGATCAGCATGAAGCCCGCCCCGATCAACACGAAACTCATAAGGTGGAAGGGTCCGAAGTGCGGGTTGGCCTTCCAGCCGAACAGCATCTCGAGCAGGTGTCCGGCGTCATGCGACAGCCAGTCGACGCCGGGATAGCGGGTCTGAAGCCAACCGGAGAGCAGATAGAGCGTCAGCGGAAAGCCGTACATCTCCGTGAAGAGCGCGACAATGAACGCGCTGAACGCGCCGAACGAGCGCCAGTCGCGCGCGGTCTGCGGCTTGAAGAAGCTGAACGCGAACAGGACGAAGATCGCCGAGTTGACGATGACGAGTACCCACAGGCCGTAGGCAGAACCTGTTTCGGTCATTTCTCGTCTCCGCGGCCTGACCCGCCGCCATGACCGTGACCGCCGCGATGCATGAACAGATGCATCACAAAACAACCGACGAGCAGCAGAACGAGGCTCGCATTGCCGGCGAACAGGTGGATCCGATGCTCGTACGCGAGCAAAAACGCCGCCACTGCGAGGAATGCGACGAGGGTGAAGCCGGTTCGGCTTCTCCAGAAGCTGCCGCTCGGCTGCGGCTCATGTTTGCCATGATTATCCATCGCGGCTTTCCCCTTTTGGGTCCGTATTTCGGCAGCCGGAGTGGCTGCCATATCCTTGCATCGCGTTCGAGCGGCTTCGCGTTGATGCATAGGCGCCTTGCGACATCAGCATGCTTGTGCCTCCTTCTTGCCCATGTCAGGACGCCGAGGATCCGGCGTCCTCTGCCGTCGCCTGACCTATGCGCCGACCACGAATTCGGTCATCATTCCCGTCGCAAGATGCGGCATGTGGTGGCAATGAAGCATCCAGCGCGCAGCCTCGCCGGCGTCGAGCGCGATATCGACCATCGACATCGGAGGCACGTAAACCGTATCCCGCCGCGGACCTGAGACCGCACGTCCATTCAGCCCAACGATCTGGAACACATGCCCGTGCAGATGCATCGGGTGGCCCATCATCGACATGTTGTGGAACGACAGAACGACCCGTTCGCCGCTTCGCCCGGCGACCGGCCGGTGCTGGCCCCAGACGGCGCCGTCGATCGTCCACACGTAGGGCTGCATTGAGCCCCCGAGCATGACCACCTGGCTGCGATCGACGGGCCGTTCCGGCAAGGCGTCGAGGGCGACCAGGCGTGATTCCTGGGCAAGGTCGGCGTCGAAGGCAGGTGCGTCGGTGTCTGCCAATCCGGGCATGCGCCGCACTTCTGCCCCTTGCGTGGCGAGGACAAGGCCGGTGCGCTCTCGTGCGCCTTCGCGCAAGGCGAGAATCGGCCAGGCGCCGCCCTTGTTCGGCAGATCGATTTCCAGATCCAGGCGTTGGCCCATGGCCAGCCCGAACCGGCTGCCCGAGATGGGCTGAACGGCATGTCCGTCTACCGCGACGAGCCGGCTCTTTGGTGTTCCGGTCTCGATCCAGAATACGGTGGCTGCGGCGGCATTGATGACCCGCAGTCGGATACGGCCGCCGCGCTCGACCTGCACCACCTCGGGGTCGGACAGGGTGCGGTCATTGGCGAGATAGGCGTCCCAATCATAGTCGTTGAGGTCCATGGCCATGCCGCCCATCGCCATGTTCCCCATCGGCATGCCTCCCGAGGCTCCGTGGTCCATGCCCGGCATCGCGCTCCTGTCTGCCATGGGCATGCTAGGTGCTGCGCCGTGCCCGCCGCCATGGCCGTCACTGATCTCGGCCAGAACCTCCTCGGGGTGCTTGAACGAAAAATCGTGCAGGAACAGCACGACCTCCTGCCGGTCGCCGATCAGGTCGTCCGGCGACCGAACGATCAGCGGCGCGGCAAGAAGCTGCATCTCCTGGATCGGCACATGGCTGTGCATCCAGAATGTGCCTGGCAGCGCCTCGAAATCGTAGGAACGGGTCTCGCCCGGCGCAAGAAGGGGCAACGGCATATCCGGCACGCCGTCCTGTGCGTTGGGCGGGATCTGGCCGTGCCAATGGATGATGGTACCCACGTCGAGATCGTTGGTCAGGTCGACCCGGAACCTCTGTCCGGGGTCGAGAACCAGACCCTGGCCGCGCGGCCCGGAAAGGCCGAGGACAGTGGCCGCGCGTCCGTCGATGTCGAGCGTGCGGGTTGCGGCAGACAAGGCAAGAGGCGCTGCCACCTGCGCCATGACGGCGCGAGGAAGATGAGCGGTGGCGAATGCCGCCGCACTTGCGGCAAGAAAGCCGCGTCGTGAAAGGGGGTTCATTGGTGTCTCCTCGGGACATTCCTGTCCCGCTCGTCAAAGGCAATGGAACGCGGCCGGCCTTGGCCGCGATGCAATCAGACGAGACGGAGTTCTGGAGGGCGTTCGTTCGTACCAGGCGCCAGGCTGGCAGGGATCGTCGTGGAAGGCAGGTCCTGGCTGGCAAACCCGTAGCCGCGTATGGCGTTCCCGCTGGGCGACGGCACGAAGACCGACAGACCCGCGCAAAGGATTTCACATGCTCCAGCATGGTCTGGTGCGCAGGGTTGTTCTTGCTCACAGGAAAGCTGGGTGTCCGCCGTCTGCATCAACTCACTGACACTAACAGCATGATGGGGCTCGGCGTCCAAACCAGCAGCATGCGCGGAAGTCACCGTCGTCATGACGACGATCGCGAACATGGCAAGCATGGTGACGAGCCGGGCAAACATACCGTAAGTATAGATGCTGCTTTCGAAAATGTCCAGTGCCACCGGCAACTCGCTTCAGGTAGACCCCGAATCCAGCGTGAAGCCGACCGACGTTTCGTTGTCTGCGGAGATACAATTCTTGGGACCAAACTTTCGTAATCGCGTCCTGATCGCATCGCTCACTGGGGCTGCAATATTGGAGGTTTTCGCTGGGTGACACAGTTTCAGACCTGCGTACACCGTCGCGGCGTCTCTAGATGTCATCGAAGAGGGCCGGCAACTCTACGCTGAACAGTGTGCGGCCTGCCACGGTGTACAGTTCGAGGGGCAACCGGTCTGGAAGACACCCCTTCGGTCCGGGCGTCTCCCTGCACCACCGCACGATGCAAGCGGCCACACGTGGCACCATCCCGACAACACCCTGTTGCGGATCGTGGAGGAAGGCACCGCCGCGATCGTGGGGAACGGCTACAAGAGCGACCTGCCAGGGTTTGCCGATGTCTTCGGCGATGCCGAGATCCGCGCCATGCTCGCCTATATCCAAAATACGTGGCCGGAGCACGAACGCACCTACCAGGAGAACGTATCGCAAGCACGCTGAGGCGGCCGTGTCGGTTTGGGGCACGTTCTGATCATATGATCCGCAGACCGAACTGGCATGAGCGTTGCAGTTTCCACTCCATAAGGCTCGCTCCACGACCGTCCAGGCCGCTTCCGCTGAAGCCCACAAGGGAAAAATGCAAACGAAGATCACCGCCGTTCTAGCTGTGATCGCGCCGCTGGCATCCGCTCGCACCGTCCATGCCCAGACGCAGGGAGGTGCCGCGGGCAAGTGGCACGGCTCCTGAATGTCCGCCGAAGCTGCCGACATGAGCAGCATAGGCAACATGGGCGACCATCGGGCAATGATGATGGAGGCATGAGGGCGCCGCACGGGTTCATGATGAACGAGGATCCTGACCTTGCCTTAGCTTGTGGCATGATCCTCCATCACCAGGGTGCAGTCAGCATGGCCAAGGCCGAACTCGAGCATGGGGACGACGAAGAGAAACGCGCCCTCGTCGAAGAGATCTTCGCGGCGCAGGAGCGTGAGACCGAACAGCTCACCACCTGAATAGAGGCTCAGCGCCAGTAACGTCAGGGGGGATGGCCGGCGACCGGGTCAATGGCTTAACTCACCACTCGAAAGGGGCCAGACACCCATACTGCGCGGAAACCTTGGTGTTCTCCGTTGAAGCTACCAAATAGAAGTGGGATACTGGGATCGGCATGATTGAAGAAGCCTTTGGGACCAATGTTGGTGGGATCGTCAATTGCTTACCTGGCGTGTGAAGCACGCCCGATCTTGGCGCTGCTTCGGGCAGTCCATTGATGAACGGTCCTGGCTCCAGCTCCCCCGATCGAGTTCATGACATCACGGACCGACTCAACAGGAACTGCTTCTGCATTACATTGGACACTCCAACGCTGCGCGAAGCCCTGGACCAAGAGGCTGGAGACCCGGCGTTTTTCGAGACGTTTATCCGCCCCAAGGCGCACCTGTTCTCGCACGTGCCGGTGTTTCTTTCAGCCGCCACCGTGGACGAGATGCGCGAGATCGCAGTGGCTGTCGAGACCACCGCACAACTCGCGGCATATAAAGCCGCAGTCCTCTCCTGGGCGCCGGAAATCGCTCGGGTAGATCACGGCCCGCTTGGGGTGCTGATGGGCTACGACTTTCATCTTGGCGAAGACGGTCCCCGGTTGATCGAGATCAATACCAACGCCGGCGGAGCTTTTCTCAATGCCTTCCTTGCAAGGGCGCAGCGCGCATGCTGCGCCGAAATGGATTTCCCCGCCACGTCACAAAGCTTCGAGGATGCGGCCTTTGGCATGTTCCAGAACGAATGGATTCGGCAGCGGGGAACGGGCGCGCCACAACGCATCGCCATCGTCGATGACAATCCACCGGAACAGTATCTCTACCCTGAGTTCCTCCTCGCGCGGCAAGTTTTAGTGGGACGAGGCATCGACGCGGTCATCGCCGACGCCGGCCATCTTCGCTATGAGGATGGTCGGCTCAGCGTCGATGGTAAGACAATCGATCTCGTTTACAACCGGGTCACCGATTTCGCCCTGGATCAGCCTGAGCACAAGGCATTGCAGGAAGCCTACCGTGATGGCGCGGTTGTCGTAACGCCGAACCCGCACAACCACGCGCTCCTTGCCGACAAGCGCAACCTTTCGCTTCTTTCGAACTCCTCGACAATTGATGCATGGGGAGTCGACCCGGGAATTCGGGCCGGGCTTGCAGCCGTTCCACGCACCGTCCTGGTGGATCCCGACAATGCTGATGCACTTTGGAAATCTCGCAAGGACCTGTTCTTCAAGCCAACCGGCGGACATGGCGGCAAGGCGGTATATCGGGGCGACAAGCTGACGAAAGGAGTCTGGGCGGAGATCGCAGGGGGCGAATACGTTGCCCAGACGCTGGTCCGCCCCAGCGAGCGCATGATCAAGATCGACGAGATTCAACAGACGCGCAAGATGGACGTGCGACTGTATACCTATGATGGCCAAGTGCTTCTGGTGGCCGCGCGCCTTTATCAGGGTCAGACCACGAACTTCAGGACGCCAGGGGGCGGGTTCGCGCCGGTGTTCGTGATCTAGGACTACAGTTGCCGCGCAAGGCAATTGGGACCAAAAGCAGGCAGGGCTCTTCGCGTCTGCGGCAGTAAGAGGCTGTCTTCATCAACCATGCCCCAAGGCCACCAACGCTGTGGTGTAGGTTCATGGTCCTCAGGGGGAACGCAGACTAACGTCCGCGCTTTAGCGTGGGCGGCAAGGATCATGATCAGTAGCAACGCAAGAGGGGTAATCACAGCACTTGCTCCGTGCGTCGCCGCTCGCTCAGGCCGATCAAGCTTCCCATCAAGTTGAGCTGGCCTTGCTGGAAAGCGCGGGTCATGCCCCGTAGGTAGCCTCCGGGGCTAATAATCGGGATTATGAAGTTTTATCAGTATCTTGAATGATTTTCATGTTCCGATACCAAGCCAGCCTCTTGCACGCGGCTCAGTATGATCTGTCCGGGTACGGCGGGATCAACTCGTTAAGTCGCGCTAAGCCACCAGGAGTTGTCACGGCTTTGAGTTGCCCGCTAACCTTCTCTAGGTCACTCGCGTCTGAAATCCTCAGCGAACCGGCCGATCTGGTGCATGCGCTCATGCAGGACTGTCACAATGCCGATGTCGCCATTGGACAATCGGCACCAGTAGACGAAGTGGTGCTCGTAGCGGAAGAAGAAGCCGTTCACGCCGAACTCGGCCGGGATCGGGCGTGAGGCAACCCCATGAGCCTCGATCCGCTCGAACGCTTCGAAAAGCCCAACGAGATAATCATCGGCTGGCGGTTCGCCCCAGCGTTCACGGGTATAGCGATAGATGTCGTCCAACCGCAGTGATGCGGCCTCTTGAATGCGAACAGCGGCCATGATCAGCCCTTGTTGCGCGCGATCACCTCAGCGGCCGTCAGGGGTCCATAGCTGTTCTCAGGCGCGGCGAACGCCCGGGTGAGCTCGGTTTGCAAGCGCACAAAAGCTTCCGTCTCGACCCGCTCCTTGTCGCGGCGGATCAGGTCTCGGACATATTCACTGACATTCTCATAGGATCCATCCTTGCCGACATTGGTCGCAACGAAGTCACTCAGTACCGGGCCGAGCCGCACGGTCATGGTTGTGGTTTGAGCCATGGAAGGTCCTTTCTGATCACGTCTTCAATATGACCATTATTGAATACGAGGCAAGAAGTAGGTGCTTCTGGCTACTGCTTGCCTGTGTTCTAGAGGCGCAAGCGGACGCGTTGTTCAGGGGCCCCTGCTCTTCACACCAAATTCTCCTTTTACTCCCTTCGCGCTTTTCCAGACGGACGCTATCATCGGCTTCACTGCTGCTGGTCTGGTCACCACAGCATGTCCCAAATACCATTGGCGTCCGCTCAGCCATCCCCATTCGGACATTGCCGGGAAGGACTCGAAGCGGTGAGATGCGAAGCTGGGATACGTGTCGCTAAGCCGACTTTCCAATCATTCTTTGCACTTACGAAGATCGATGTGAGGATGCGAAAAGCCAGCCCTGTAGTGAAGGCGGCCCTGTCTTCACCACCTGCATGAAACAGATGCTTCAAGAATACCGGCATTCACAAAGCAGCCGCCCTCATTCCTCGCTCATCAATCGGCAGGCTCTGAAGCTTGGAGCCTGCCATCTGTATCTGTGATCAGGCGTAAATCATGACCGGAGTGCGAAGCTGCAGCATGGCATAAACATCTTCGATCTCGTCATCGGTGAGTGCGATACAGCCGGCCGTCCAATCCCGATTTTTGGGAGCCAGCTTTCTGCCCTCCGGACCGCGGCCATGGAACATGATGTCGCCCCCCGCATCGCGGCCAAACTGTGCGGCATAAGCCTTGTCCTGCTCATTTGGGTAGGAAATGCCCACTGACAGATGGTATCGGCTGCGCGGGTTGAAGCGGTCCACGAAATAAAGCCCTTCAGGTGTCTTTCCATCACCCTCGAACTGCTTATGGCCGACAGGCTGATTGCCCAGGCCAAAATCATAGGACTTCAGCACGGTCTGACCGCTGAGCAGGTGCATTCTCCGCTGCGCCTTCTGAACCACAATCTGTGTGACGGGAGGACCGAAGTAATGCTTGAACTCAGGAACATCGCCTGACCAGTTGCTCGATCCCGACCTCCCGCAGGCAGCAAGAGCGGCAATCAATCCAAGGGAAACATGGCGGCGGTTCAAGATGGACATGGAAACAGATTTTTCTTGAGAATGAGTGGGAAGAGCTATGCAGCGGGATAATGGGTGAAGACTTCGCTGGTGCCGTCCTTGCGAACCAACAGGACATCATAGGCATCCCGCTTGGTCTCGGGTCCCATGCCAGGGCTGCCATAAGGCATACCGGGCACTGTGATGCCGCGGGCATCGGGTCGTACCTGCAGAAGCTTGCGAATATCGGCTGCGGGAACATGACCCTCGATGAAGTAGCCGCCGACCGAGCCGGTGTGGCAGGACGAGAGCTCGATGGGCACACCCAAGTCCAACTTGTGCTGCATGAGAAGCGTGCCGAAGCGCTCCTCATGCGTCACCTCGAAACCGCTTTCCTGCAGGTAGCGGGTCCACTGCTTGCAGCACTCGCAGCCCGTCCCTTCGACCACATGGATGGTGGTCGCACTGCCAGAAAGGGCAAATTGCGGCACAGCACTCGCGGCCGCCGCACACAGCAGGGTGCGTCGTGTCAATCTTGTCATCGTCTATCCCTCTTGCTTCAGCGCCTGCCTGATCTTTGGCACGGCAGCTTGCGGATTTTCATGCAGGTCGATGATCCTCGCCAAGCGCCCATCCGCGCGGAACACGAGCACACCGGAAGTGTGGTCCATCGTGTAATCGCCGTCTTGCCGGAGGACGCGCCGGTATGTCGCGCCAAATGCCTCGGCAGCGCGGGCAATCTCGGCAGGCGTGCCGGTCAGGCCAGTGATGCGCGGATCAAAGTTTGACAGATAGTCTGCCAGGACCTCGGGATTGTCGCGCTCAGGATCGACCGTGACCAGATGAACGGCCAACCGATCGGCGTCAGGCCCCAACTCTTCCAGCCAGTCGCTGATGTTCAGAAGCGTCATCGGGCAGACGTCCGGGCACCAGGTGAAGCCGAAAAAGACCAGGTTCGCCTGTCCGAGCCAGTCCTGCGGCTCAACCTGCTCGCCCTCGTGGCTGGTGAGTTGCCACGTCATCGCGCTCAGATCGGCGGCGCGTATCCGGGCGGCGGACGCAGCCTTCTTTTCCTGCCAAGGCAGATCGCCGCTCTGCCAGGCGCCGATGGTCAGCATGAAGCCGAAGGCGGCAAAGAGGCCGACGGCGCCAAGGATCAGGGTGCGACGCCGCATACCGCCTCTCGTGCCCGGATCGGCAAGACGTCAGTGTCGATCGAGACTCCTCCGGCCTTCTCAAACTGCAGCGTCACGGGGAAGCTTTCGCCTTCCTTCAGCTCTTCTTCGAGGTCCATGAGCATGCCGTGATAGCTGCCCGGTGCCAGACTGACGGTTTCTCCTGCGGGAATGTCGATGGCGGCCGCATGCGGCATGCTGGCGACACCGTCCTTCGTTACTGTTTCATGGAGCATGGGCATGCCTGCCACGGGCGTTTCGATCCCTGTCAGGCGGTCATCCGTGCTGCCGTTGTTCTGGATGGTGACGTAGAACACGGCCGGACGCGCGGTTCCGATGGTGGCGCGGGACCAAGCCGCACGGACCGAAAGGTCGCCTTTGGACACCTCGGCGCACTCGGCAAGCGCAAGAGCGGGCAGCACTGCGACGAGCCCCAAACCGGCGATGATCGGCTTTATCATGTTACAGGCGTCCTTTGAGATCAGCGGTAATGTCGTCGGCGGGGGTTCCATATTCGAACTGGCGCAACCAATCGCCGCGAGGCCCGAGCAGGTAAAGGCTGGAGCTATGCGACATTGTGTAGCCCCCGGGCGCTGACGCCGCCTTTTCTGGATCGGCGAAGACCTTGAAGCTCTCCACGGCGGCGCGGGTCGAGGCCTCGTCTCCGGCGAGCCCGAGTATGGCAGGATGGAAAGCAGCCAAATATTTTTCGAGGCCGCTCGCGCGGTCACGGGCCGGATCGACCGAGATGAACACGGGCTGCACATCCTCGGC
Organism: Paracoccus sp. AK26; assembly: GCF_011801365.1. NCBI lineage: Bacteria > Pseudomonadati > Pseudomonadota > Alphaproteobacteria > Rhodobacterales > Paracoccaceae > Paracoccus > Paracoccus sp. AK26. Next base: position 78,027 of record NZ_CP041044.1, on the reverse strand, counting down.
TTGTGGTCCCAGATCATCCATGACCTGGGCCACTTCTGACATGGTGGTCGGGCAGATGTCAGGGCAGTTGGTAAAGCCGAAGAAGACAAGAACATACTTGCCCTTGAACTCCTCGGTCGTGTGAATGGCACCCGTCTCATCCGGCAGGGAAAACGCCGGCCGAAAAGCAGCCGCTTGCTCTTGCCGATCAGCACGCCAGAGCAGCACGCCAACTATGACAAGGGAGACCGCCACGGCGATCCAAAGGGCAATCCTGATTGTCTTCAGCATAGTGATATTCCATCTTCGCGACCGACGCGTAGCACCTCTAGCCACATGAGGTTCAAGCGGCTTAATGCGGCCTCACAGTTTTGTCAGATCCTTGCTGTGTGGTGCGCCTTTCAATGGATCAGGATCCCAACCCGATCCAACGCGGCACCTGTGCGCTCCATCTGCGGTATGCCGCACCATGAGCCGCAAGCAGGACGCGCTCCTCTGTCCGGATTTGCACCGAGGCTGATGTGACAAAGAGGACAACCGCCAGAAACGTCGGCAAGGATGGGATTGCCAAGGCTATGCCCATTAGCAGCATGACTTGCCCCACAAAGGTCGGGTTGCGGCTGAAGCGGAAAAGCCCGCCTGTGACCAAGGCACCGCTTTCACCCTGTCTGACGCCGATCCGCCAGGATGCTCCCATAGACATCTGCGCTGCAAAGGCCAGCATCGCACCCGCCACGGCGAGAAGCACACCGGCAACTCCCATAACGTGATGCCGGCCTTCGATCCAGAACGGGTCTAGCTTGTGAAGCATTGGAAAGACCAGCCACAGCAGCGGTCCGAGAAGCGCCAGCGCAAAGGCCAGACGGAAGCCGAAGGCAGCGAGCCGCTCAATCCCGCGCGAGCGTCCGAACAGCCAAACCGGTCTTTCCGCAACGCGTGCAGCCTCGAACGTGCCCCAGGCAAAGAACGTCAGATACAGCGCCACGATGCCGAGCGCGATCCACCCCGTCTCTCCCAGCATCTTAGGCCTCCTTTGTCGGGTCAAAGGCCAGCAGACGCAGAGCGTTGAGCGTGACCAGCACCGTGGCCCCGGTGTCAGCCAGGATCGCGATCCAGAGGCCGGTGATGCCCAAGATCGAGGTCACGAGGAACACACCCTTCAGCCCGAGCGACAGCGTCACGTTCTGCCTGATGTTGCCCATCGTCGCACGTGCCAGCCGGATCAGGGCAGGGGCATCGGTCACCCGATCCCGCAGGATCGCGCCGTCAGCCGTTTCCAGCGCCACATCGGTGCCTGAACCCATTGCCACGCCAACCCGCGCTTCCTTCAAGGCAGGGGCGTCGTTGATGCCGTCGCCGATCATCATGACGCTGCCCTGGCGGTTCAGGTCGCGGATCGCAGTCAGCTTGTCCTCGGGCATCATCCCGGCGCGGAAGTCTAGCTCAAGGTTTTGGGCAATGGCCGCTGCCGTGCGAGGATTGTCGCCGGTCAGCATGGTGGCACTGACGCCCAAGGCGCGCAGTTGACGAACAGCCTCGGCCGCATCCTCGCGCGGCTCGTCCTGCATGGCGATCAGCCCAAGCGGCTGCCCGGCCCGGAACACGGCAACAACGGTCTTGCCTTCCTTTTCCAACATCGTCGCGCGATGCAGGGCAACTTCGCCGATCCCGCCGATATCTGCAGCATGGGACGGTGAGGACACCCAGGCTTTTGCCTCGCCAACGATGGCTTCGACGCCTCGTCCCGCGAGAACGCGTGCGTCACGGGCAGCCGGGACCGGCACCTCGACCGCCTTGGCCCGGCGCAGGATCGCCTGAGCGAGAGGATGGTTTGAGCCGGCCTCGACGCTGGCCGCAACGGCCAGGAGTTCGGCTTCGGCAACGCCGGGGGCAGGGATCAGGTCAGTCACAGCCGGTTTGCCGCGCGTCAGGGTGCCAGTCTTGTCGAAGGCGACATGGGTGGTCTTTGCTGCCGCCTCGATGACGGCGCCGCCCTTCATCAGCAGCCCGCGCTTCGCTCCCGAGGATAGCGCCGAGGCGATGGAAGCCGGGACCGAGATCACTAGCGCGCAAGGGCAGCCGATCAGTAGCAGCGCCAAGCCGCGATAGATCCAGGTGCTCCAGTCCTGACCGAAGGCCAGCGGCGGGACCACGACCACCAGTGCCGAGAGCGCGATGACCGCTGGCATGTAGATGCGTGAGAAGCGGTCGATAAAGCGTTCCGTGGGCGCGCGGGCCTCCTCGGCCTCTTCCACCAGGCGAATGATGCGGGCGATGGTGTTGTCGCTCGGCTCCCGTGTGACGCGGACGCGAAGTACGGCCTCAGTGTTGATAGACCCGGCAAAGACGCCGTCCCCCACGCTGCGGGTCGCCGGCACGCTTTCGCCGGTCACCGGGCTTTCGTCGACACCGCTTGTGCCCTCTATGATCTCACCATCTGCTGGAATGCGATCACCGGGACGGACAAGGACGATCTGTCCGATCACCAGGCTGTCTGCCGGAACGGTCCTTGTCTTGCTGGCAGCTTCTAGCAAGGCAGTCTTTGGCACGAGGTTTGCCAAGGCCCGGATGCCTTGGCGTGCCTTGCCGGCCGCGACGCCTTCAAGGACCTCACCCACGGCAAACAGGAAGACAACCAGAGCCGCTTCTTCCGCAGCACCGATGAGCAGGGCGCCCCCGGCAGCGATGGTCATCAGGCTCTCGATGGTGAAGGGCTGGCCCATGCGCAGCGCCTCGAAGGCACGCTTTGCCACCGGAAGAACGCCGATCAGGCAGGCAGCGACAAAGGCCCAGTAGCCCACCTCGGCCGACGTCAGCAGCTCGATCAGCCAGGCGCCAGCAAGCAAGCTGCCCGTCAGGATGACGAGCCGTCCCTTTCCTGTCTGATGCCAGGATTTCTCTCGCTCGACAGGGGCGGCTTGCGCGTGACCATGATCGTGCTGCGCCGGAGCAACGGCTCTGATGTCACCGAAGTCCTGCGAGGTCTTTGCCTGAGAGACTGGCATAGCATCCGGCAACACGAATGCCTTCTTGCGCAGTCCCTCCTGGCCTTTGGGCGTGATCTCGAAGCCCAGCTTGCGGATAGTGCCCTCGATGATCTCCGGCTCCGTCGTGCCCGGGGCCAGGTTCAGCGACAACCGTTCTGCCATCAGCGCCACCTTGACATCGCTCACACCCGGCAGCCGCTCTACCGCCCGCGTCACCTTTGTCGTGCAGGACGCGCAGTCCATGCCCGTCACGGTCCACTCCCGCCGCTCTGCTGTTTCAACCGCCATATTGCTTCTCGCTTGAGGTCTTTCCTTCATCGAGTCGGCAAGATAGGAGCTCCAGCAACTAGAGGTTCAAGAGGTTTCTCATGTTGAGCATCGGAAAGTTGAGCGCGGCTACCGGCGTCAAAGTTCCCACCATCCGCTACTACGAGGAGATTGGTCTGTTGCCCGAGGCGGAGCGTAGCGCGGGCAACCAGCGGCTCTATGGCGTGAAGGAGCAGGAGCGGCTCGCCTTTATCCGCCACTCCCGTGAACTCGGCTTTCCGCTGGACGACATCCGGGAACTGCTCAGTCTTTCGGACCAGCCCGACATGTCTTGCGCTGCTGCTGATGTCATCGCCACGCGCCAGCTTGTCTCGGTCAAGGACCGCATTACGCGCCTTCAGGCCCTACAGCAGGAACTGGAACGCATGCTGACGCAATGCGCCCAGGGCACAATCTCGGGTTGCAAGGTCATCGAGGTCCTGAGCAACCACGAGAACTGCCTGCATGCACATCACGGAGAAGTCTGAGAGGCGTATGCTTGATTGACTATCATTCTCAGGTAGCTAGAGCCTCGATTACCCGGCATTCAGATACCTTGCCTCGTTTGCATTCTCTAACCATGCGGGCCAGTTCATCCTGTAAAAGAAGTAGACGGGCAATACGGCTTTCGACTGCCTCAAGCTGCTCTTGGGCAATACGGCTCGCATCCTCACATGATGCTTCCGGCCTCTCTTGCAAGGCTAGCAGGATGCGGATGCTTGGCAGATCAAAGCCAAGCTCGCGAGCATGGCGGATGAAGCCCAAGCGTTCGGCATCGACGGGGCTGTAGGTGCGTCGTCCGTTCAGCTGGCGGGCAGGCTTGGGCAAAACCCCAATGCGCTCATAATAGCGGATCGTCTCGATGTTCACGCCCGCCTGCCGGGATAAATCTCCGATCTGCATCTTTTTGCCTTGCTCCTGTAGTCGCTACAGGTTGTAGCAGGGCAAGGCTAGAGTTTCGAGGACCAACGAATGGCCGCTGCAACCGACACAATCCGCTATCACGTCACGGGCATGGACTGCGCGTCCTGCGCCGCCAAGATCGAGGGCGCGGCCCGCAAGGTTGAAGGGGTGGGCGATGTGAAGGTGTCGATTGCCTCGCAGATCATGACGCTCAATGTCGATGATCCACAGGCACGGCTTCCTGTTGTTGAGCAAGTGGTAACAAGCCTGGGTTATCAGCTTGACCGCATTGGCCAGCCCAAGGTGGACGGGGTGGAGGCTGATGAGGATGACGACAAGATCCCTGACCTGTCGCACGTTACCCCCGCCTACAAGCGCGCACTCTGGATCGTCGTCCTGCTTAATGTCGGCTATGGCGTGATCGAGATTATCGGCAGCTTTCTGTCGGGTTCGCAGGCCCTACAGGCGGATGCGCTCGATTTTGTAGGCGACGGCCTGATTTCCTTCCTCGGCCTTATCGCAGTGGGATGGGGTCTCGCAGCTCGCGCCAAGGCGGCGCTGCTGCAAGGTGTGTTTCTGGGCCTGCTCGGGCTTGGCGTGATTGGCTCGACGCTCTACCGCGTCTTTGTCGAGCATCAGCCGGAAACCTTCCTGATGGGCAGCTTCGCGGTCGTAGCCTTCATCGTCAATGTGGCTGCAGCCCTGGTGCTGCTGCCGCACCGTAAAGGGGATGCCAATATGCGCGCTGTCTGGCTGTTCTCGCGCAACGATGCGATTGGCAATCTTGCTGTGGTCCTCGCGGCCGTCCTCGTCTGGGCGCTCGGCTCGCCCTGGCCTGATCTTCTGGTGGCGTTCGCCGTGGCGGGCCTGTTCTTGCAATCGGCGTGGTCGATCATCCGAGATGCGCGTTCCGACCTCAAACAGGCGGGCCGTGCATGAAAATGGCTTGGCCTATACTCATCATCGCCTTTGGAGCTGCGCTCGATCTTGCAGCAAAGCTATGGGCGCGCGCCTCCCTCGAACCCTATGGCGCAGCAACCGAATTTCTGCCCTTTGTCGCGCTGCGTCTGACCTTCAATCATGGGGTTTCGTTCAGCCTGCTTTCATTCGAGGGTGAGATTGCACGGCTCACGCTGCTGCTTGCTACGGCCGCATTAACAGCAAGTTTCGGGCTCTGGGCTTTTAGATCGCAAGGCTTGGAACGTATCGCTGCCTCTTTCATCGTGGCAGGGGCGCTTGCCAATGTCATTGACCGTGCAGTGTATGGAACAGTGACCGACTATCTCGATCTGCACTTCGGGGCATGGCACCCTTTTGTGTTCAACCTTGCAGATGTATGGATCACGGCCGGGGCTATCTTGCTGGTCTTCTGCCAATTCAGCCGGAAGCAAAGCAACGTTGCCGTGAGGAACTCATCTAAAACCACGTAATCGTGGCCTTAATGCTCTCGCCGTGCGGCCCGCCCCAACTCCCATTCGTGCGCTTATGCGGGACGTCGGCTAGCAAGATGTTCCATCATATGCAGTCTACCAGTGCTGCGGAATAGACTCATGCTCCTCAGGGGAACGTAGACAAGCGTCTGAGCTTTGGTCCAGGCCGCGAAGATCATCAGCAGTAGCAATGCAAGAGGGGTTAATCACAGCGCTTGCTCCATGTGTCGCCGTTCGCTCAGACTGATCAGGATTCCCATCAAGTTGAGTTAGCCTTGCTGAAAGGCGTGTGTCATGCCGCGGCGCTGCAGGCAGCCTGGTGTTGCAACCAAGTTGAAATGTCCTTGGCTGCGCAAAGTAGGAATGTCTCACCGAGGGTGGGCAAGCATGGCCGGGCAGGGCGGAGACATCCGCCATCGCAGCCCTGACCGGCCATGCGGTCAGAGCCGCAGCTTTCGACGTTCCTTTGGCGAGTAGAAGGCGCGCACGCCCTTCGTTTCGACCCGCTTCTCGAAATCCCGCCAGGCAAGACCATCGACAAGATAGGGCGGGTTATCCGAAATCGTCAGGGTGCCGAACCTGTTCATGACCGACAGCACCCAGCCAGGGGAGATCGATGTCCGGTAGATCTCGACAGAGAACCGGTGGCCATCGATCAGCACGTCCTGTGTCAGATCCGAGAAGATGATCTCCGGCTCTGCGCTGTCTGCCATGTTCTTGCCCTGCGTGCTCGATCAAAGCACAGGGTATCACCGCAACTGGGCCAGGGAAGCGTCATTCCAGGGGTGGAGCGGCATGCGCCTTTGCCTTGCGGGCTGCCGAGGAGTTCCAGCCGTTGTTGCGGCGTCCCGTGGGCGTGTAGCGGGTCCGTTGCTTGCCGACCCGGTGCACCTTCGGCGGAGCCTTGTCCTGCTCGGCCTTGATGTATTCCAGGACCGCGCTCAGATGCTTGTTCTCGGTAATGGCCGCATGGGTCACCCGCTGATCCTTGTCGAACACGGAGTAGGGCAGCGAGACACCCTTCCAGCGGAACTCCAGCCGGCCGTCCGCGAACTCATAGCTGTCCACGTATTTGCCCGGCAGATCGCGGGTGATCTCGTTCTCGGCCAGGATGATCCGCAGCCGGTCGTAGGAAAAGGCCAGCTGGCTGCTGACATAGCGTTCGTCGCGATAGCACAGAATGTCACGCAGCCGATCCGGTTCGACATTCAGTGGCCGATGCAGGTTGTCCGCACGGCGTGGCACCTTGGCAAACTGCGCGTTGTAGCGCGCCATGAAGCCGGGAAGAAAGGCATTGGCAGTCTCCATGTCGGAGATGCCGGCCAGCCGCAGTTCCTTGACCAGACGGTCCTGCAGGGTGCGGTTGGCGCGCTCGACGCGACCTTTTGCTTGCGAGGAGTTGGCGCACAGGATCTCGATGTTCAGTTCGTTCAAGGCCCGGCCGAACTGGGTCATCCCATAGCCTGTCCTGGCACCTTGCTTTGGCACCCGGAACACTGTGTGCTTGTCGGAGTAAAAGGCAACGGGCCGGCCATGCAGCGTCAGATACCGCTCCAGGGCTCCAAAATAGCTGAAGGTGCTCTCGGAGCTGACGAATTCCAGGTGCATCAGGGTGCTGGTGGCGTCATCGATGAACACCAGCAAGGTGCAGGCCGGCCCGCGATCCTCGAACCAGCGATGATCCGAGCCGTCGATCTGGATCAGCTCGCCAAGGCACTCCCGGCGCAGGCGCGGCTGGTGGAATGTTCGGCGCTGCTTGCGCGACAGCCACAAACCCGCATCCTGCATCCACTTGCGCAAGGTCTCGCGCGACACTGTCAGCCCGTGACACTCCGCCAGCTTCTCGGCCGCCAAGGTCGGGCCAAAGTCGGCATAGCGGTCCCGAACGAGCGACATGGCAGCCTCCCGGATCGTCGGGTCGATCCGGTTGTTCGATGCCCGTCCACGTGCCTGGTGCCGGATCGCCGCCGCGCCGTCAGCCCCGAACCGCTTCAGCAGCCGGTGAACCTGTCTGCGGCTCAGGTCCAGAACATCGGCCGCGGTCACGGCTGACATCCCACCTTGCAGCACCTGGCTCAGAACCTTGACCCGGTTCAGTTCCCGTTCACTCATCATCACCCATCCCATGTCTCGGCTCCCAAGGATCGACACGATGCTCATCCAGGGGAGTGTGACATTCCTGAATTGCAGAGGTGAGACATTTTAACTTTGCGGTGTGAACTCACGCCGAAGCGCAAATCGTTGTTTTTCTTCTACTCCAGTCTGTTTCTGAGAGCCATCAGGTTGCTTTCAAAGACCTCTGCGGGTGTTCGGTAGCCCAGACACTTGCGCGGTGTGGAATTGAGGCTCTGACAAATCGACCTCAAGTATCGATTTGTCAGAGCCGTCGGTTCGGTCGAGCGGGGCAGGTGCTTTCTCAGTCTGCCATTCGTGTTCTCGACCGTTCCTTTTTGCCACGGCGCCTGTGGATCGCAGAACCAGCTCGCAGCGCCGATCCCGTCCTTCAGCCGTCGCCATGCCGAGAACTCGGTGCCACGATCAAAGGTGATTGACTGGCGTGCTTCGGCGGGCAAGGGGGCAAGCCCCGCGATCAGTGCTTCCATGATCGGCTCGGAGTGGCGATCCTCATTGCGCATGACAACCGTAAACCGGCTGACCCGCTCGACCAGGGAGGTGACATTCACCTTGCCGTTTTCCTTGCGGAACATCATCAGATCGCACTCCCAGTGGCCGAACTCCTGACGCTCGGCAACGGCCGAGGGCCGGTGACACAAGCTCTGGCTGTCCTGGATGTGACTACGCTGATGTCGTCGGTGGTTTCGCGGCCTGCGACGTCTGCGATGCTCGGGCAGATGACGATAGAAGGCTTCCGCGAGGCCAAGCTTTGAATAGGCGAAGCGGTAGATCGTTTCATGGCTGACGCAGATGCGGTGCTGCTCAAGCCGCATCCGGCCGGCGATCTGTTCCGGAGACCAGCCCGCCTTGAGCGCATCCTCGACCGCTGCCTTCACCTCCGGGTAGGCGACCAGCTTTCGATGAACCGCGCGGCGGCGCTCGTACTTGTCCTGGGCCGTCACCGCATAGTAGCCGCTATACTGCGGAAGCTCGGTGTCCAGAAACGTATTGCGCTTCAGCTCCCGATAGATTGTCGAGGCTGGGCGCGAGAGCCGATCTGCGATTTCCGGCACCGGCATCTTGCCTTCACGCCATTGGGCAATCTTCCGGCGTTCTTCAAAGCTCAGGTGCTGGTAGTGGGAAGCCATTCGTAAACCTCATGCAAATACCTGTATTATCTTGGCATTTGCACTTCGTTTGTGAATCCACCCGGCTATACCTGGTAAGTCGATAATCCGATTTATGGAACATTAGGCCTGTAGAAAGCTAGTTTAGCGTCGAAAGCCTGCCGAACGGTCGGACGTTTCATATCCATGCTCGGCTTTCTCTGTGCTATCGTTTCCCAGCAGCATCTTGCAGACGCTGTCGTGATGATACCCGAGCTTTGACGCGAGGCCTTCATGAAGACCGCATGTATCGGCACAGCCGTCTGGCTCCTGTGCGGAACAATCCTTCACGCTGGTGGTGTCGAGCGGAGCAGCCAGTTCCTCGGTCCTCTGTTCGAGCCAGGCAACTATCTCGAGCTGAGCTATGGCCATGTCTCGCCCCGCATCACGGGAACAGACCTGCCGCTTGGCCTCTATTCCGGTGGTGAGCGCACCGGAGATATTGCGCCCTCCTACAGCAACTTCGGCTTTGCCTATAAGCACCAGTTCAATGATCTCTGGACAGCCGCCATCATCCTGGACCAGCCATTCGGGGCCGATATCGCCTATCCTGCCGGTGGTTCGTTCAATCTTGGCGGAACCGGCGTGGTCATCAACAACACCGACCTGACCGGCATCATCCGCTTTGCTGTTCCGGAAAGCGGCTTCGGGGTTCACGCGGGTCTCCGCGGAGCGCGCACGGACGGACGCGTGACCTTGGCCGGCGCAGCGTTTGGCCCCATCAGCGGATACCGTGTCGATGTGGACAGGGATATCGCCTATGGGTGGCTGGCCGGAGTGTCGTGGGAAAGACCGGACACTGCCGCCCGTGTGTCCCTGACCTATAATGCGGTGATCGAGCATGACTTCGACATCTCTGAGACCGGGCCTCTTGTGGACCCCGACGGACCCGGCCCCGCGCCGGCCTTGCCGCTTCTGGACGGGCGTTCCAGACTGACGGTCAAGACGCCGAAATCCTGGAACCTCGAGTTCCAGACCGGCATCGATCCCACCACCCTTGTCTTCGGCTCCATCCGCTGGGTGGATTGGTCAAGCTTTCGCGTGGACCCTGAGAAGCTCCTTCAGGTGACCGGCAGCGGACTTGTCGATCTTGACGACACCACCACCTTCACCATCGGCGTGGGCCGCACGTTCACCGAGACCTGGTCTGGCGTGGCAAGCGTCACCTACGAGAAGTCCGGCAATGACCTTGTCTCGCCACTGGCGCCGGTAAACGGCCAGAAGGGCGTCAGTCTTGCGGCCATCTACACGCAGGACAGGATCAGGATCACGACCGGGATCAGTTATACCAGGCTGGGAGATGCCCGACCCGAGACCGGCAGGCCTGATACAGCCCGCGCCGAGATCGACGGCAGCCACGCATGGGGTATTGGGATACGGGTCGGCTACAGCTTTTGAGGGCAGAGACCACTGGGCATCTCCGAAATCTGCGCCCTTGGCGTCGTGGCCTGCCGCGCTCTCGTAATGACTGGGCGTTCGCCCAGCGTCAGATTGGCAAAAGCGCACTGCACCAGATCATCCGGAGCCACATCAGAACCGTGTTGCGTGATACATTCGGAAAAAGGGTGCCGAGCCCCAGGAGCATCGGCACCGCATCGCCCTACAAAACCATAGTAAGCCCGAACCCATGACCTCGGGATGTCGCTCCGGCTTCCGACAGCGAAGCCCTACTGGTCCAGGCCCAGCTTGGCTTTCAGCGCATCGATGCGCTTTGAGGCCTCCGCCTTGCTGATGGTGTCGTCAAAAGTGTCGGGATCGTCGGCCTGTTCGCTCAACGTCTTGAGATAGGACGCCTGTGCGCCGGTCATGGGGTCTTCGCCGCTGACCCAGGTGTCGGGATCTTTCTCGGCATTGTCGGTCGGGTGGGATTTCGGGTTTTCATCGGCCATGGGGCACTGCCTTTCTCAGGATGCTGCAAGGAAACACGCGCCTCATGTTCTGGTTCCGTTCGCGTCCATCCAGGAGCGCGGAGGACAGGAGCAGCAAGGCAAGGCTGATGAAGGTGTCTCCGGCAAAGCCGTCCTCAAGGTCAGACAGAGAAGAACCGATCAGGTGATCAGGATAAGACCCACCCTCCCAGCAAACGACGGGTATCCCGGTCGGTTCGGAGGCGTTGCTCCAGCTTCAATGTCCGTCATGAAAAAGCGGCAGCACCCAGGGAGGAGGAGGGGTGCTGCCGCGGAACGCTGGCCCAGGGAGGAGGGAGGGGCCGCGTATGGGTGCGGCAAGGCCAGGGAGGAGGAGAGGCCGTTGCCGCCAACGATCGGACCATTGGGAGGAGGAGAGGTCCGTCGCGTCGGGTGCCGCAAATGGAGCGGCTATGTAGGGGCGGCATCCTCTGGCAGAAGAAGGCCGCCAGTCCCGGCCCTAGGGAGGAGAAGAGGCCGGAAAGGTCTATATCTTACTTCGCACCCCAGGCGGCTTCGTGAGCCAGGCGGCTGATCATCGCGCGGCTGATGCCCAGGTCCGCCAGGTCGCGGTTGGTCAGGGCGTTCAGTTCACGTACGGTCTGGCGATAGATCACGCGACGGGCGCGGTTTTCCTGCATGTGCTGGATCGCAGCCATCAGACGGCCAGCGATGCCAGAGGTGGCAGCGGCGTTGTGGGTGTGGGCAATCGTAGCCATGGCGGGTTTCCTTTTCAGCGTCTTTGTTCTTGCATCTGCGCCCTGCCCGGATTGGCCTTGCGCTCCTTCGATGCACCAAAGATGGCGCTAACACTGCAGATGCACAACCGATCCTTCGGGGATGCTGCTATGCAGCATCTGCAAGGGAAGGACTGAAGCTGCGGACATCCCTCCCGCGGCGGAAGGCGTGAGGCTTGTCGGATACATCCGTTGAGAGTCATTTTGTGCTTCAAGAGCAGGCGCTGCTTGCCCATTCTCTTTGCTGGATGCCGATGATCACAACACGCCCCGCGGCGATCAGCTTTGAAGGGAGGACTTGACGTCTTTCAAGAGGAACACGGCTGACGAAACTGTCAGGTGGGCAACTGCCTTAAGGGAAACACCTGAGGTCTTCATCGGGAAAGGATTTCCGGAAGACTGACCCTGGTTGTGCCCTCCCCTTTGACGACGGGAGGATGTGAAGGGTGGGGTGCGGATCGAGGATGTCTGATCCGTTCGCCCGCAACAGTTCGGAACTTGGTTCAGGACCTGGCTGGCATATATCTGCTGGCACAACATGGTCGAAGATGCGGAAAGATGTCGAATGCGCTGCTCCGGCAAGGCCCGCGATGAAGACCAGACGCAGTGCAACGTCGGGTCAGGCCACGGCGCCGCGCTCTTGTTTGGTGAGGATTGTGGATGGCGCAGGTGATGACCCCGGATACCCACAATCCTACGGAGGTTCTGGCCGGGCCGGTCGAGCGGGTGACCTTCCACAGTCCCGAGAGCGGCTTTTGCGTGCTGCGGGTCAAGGCGCGCGGGCACCGGGACCTGATCACCGTGGTGGGCCATGCCGCGATGATCTCGGCGGGCGAATGGATCACCGCCTCGGGTGTCTGGCTCAACGACCGCACCCATGGCCTGCAGTTCAAGGCGCAGTTTCTCAAGGCCTCGGCGCCCTCGTCCGTCGAGGGCATCGAGAAATACCTCGGCTCCGGCATGATCCGGGGCATCGGGCCGGTTTATGCCCGGCGGCTGGTGAAGGCCTTCGGCACCGACGTCTTCGATATCATCGAGGCCGAGCCCGAGCGCCTGCGCGACGTGGGCGGCATCGGCCCGGTCCGGGCCGCCAGGATCACCGCCGGCTGGGCGGACCAGAAGGTCATCCGCGAGATCATGGTCTTTCTCCATGGCCACGGGGTAGGCACCGCGCGAGCGGTACGGATCTTCAAGACCTACGGCACGGACGCCGTGCAGGTGATGAGCGAGAACCCCTATCGTCTGGCCCGCGACATCCGCGGCATCGGCTTTCGCACTGCAGACATCATCGCCGAAAAGCTCGGGATCGAGAAGACCGCCGCCATCCGCATCCGGGCAGGCGTGTCCTTTGCCCTGAGCGAGGCCATGGGCGACGGCCATTGCGGACTGCCGCGGGCCGAACTGACAGCCCTTGCCGAAAAGCTTCTCGAGGTGCCCCCGGCCCTCATCGAGAGCGCCATCGGCGATGAGCTTGCGGAAGGGTCTGTGACCGCGGACCGGGTGGGCGAGGCAGACTGCATCTTCCTGACCGGGCTTTATGGGGCCGAGCGCGCCATTGCCGGCCACCTCGGGCGCTTGGGCACCGGCCCCCTGCCCTGGTCCGCCATTGATGCCGATCGTGCCCTGCCCTGGGTCGAGGAGAAGACCGGCCTCAGCCTGGCCCCGAGCCAGGCCGAGGCGATCCGCCTGGCGCTCCGCTCCAAGGTCACCGTGATCACCGGCGGACCCGGTGTGGGCAAGACCACCATCGTCAACGCCATCCTGCGCATCCTCGCGGCCAAGGGTGTGAAGCTCCTGCTCGCAGCGCCCACCGGCCGCGCCGCCAAGCGGATGACCGAGACCACCGGGCTGGAGGCCCGGACCATCCACCGCCTGCTGGAGTTCGATCCCAAGGCCTTCGCCTTCAAGCGCAACGAGGACAGCCCACTCGACTGCGATCTGCTGGTGGTGGACGAAAGCTCCATGGTCGACGTGCCGCTCATGCAGTCGCTCATGAAGGCCGTGCCCACAACCGCAGCACTCCTGATGGTAGGCGACATCGACCAGTTGCCCTCGGTCGGCCCCGGCCAGGTGCTGGCCGACATCATCGGCTCGGGAGCCGTGCCGGTGGTGCGCCTGACCGAGGTCTTCCGCCAAGCCGCACAAAGCAGGATCATCACCACCGCGCATGCCATCAATGCCGGCCGAATGCCGGAGCTCGCGCGCCCTGACACGGCTTCGGACTTCTACTTCGTGCCGGCTGGCGATCCCGAAGAGGCCGTGGCGCGCATCGTGGAACTGGTCAGCCGACGCATCCCCCGCCGTTTCGGTCTTGACCCGATCAAGGACATCCAGGTCCTGTGTCCCATGAACCGGGGCGGTGTCGGCGCCCGCTCGCTCAACATCGAGCTGCAGAAGGCTTTGAACCCCGCCGGCGACAAGAAGATCGAGCGCTTCGGCTGGACCTTTGCGCCGGGCGACAAGGTCATGCAGGTCGAGAACGACTATGACAAGGACGTCTATAACGGCGATATCGGCACCATCGCCGATGTCGATGCGGATGAAGGCGAGGTCGCGGTCGACTTCGACGGCCGCACGGTTGTGTTCGCCTTTGGCGAACTCGACACCCTGGTGCCGGCCTATGCCGCCACCATCCACAAGAGCCAGGGATCAGAGTACCCCGCCGTGGTCATCCCGGTGATGACCCAGCATTACACCATGCTGCAGCGCAACCTTCTCTATACCGGCGTGACCCGTGGCCGGAAGCTGGTGGTGCTGGTCGGTCAAAAGCGCGCCGTGGCAATCGCGGTCAAGAATGCTTCGGGACGCCGCCGCTGGTCAAAGCTCGACGAGTGGCTGGCTGCGGGCCAGGCGCGCTGACGGTATCCTGGGCCTTCGGCTTCACAACGAACCGATCCCCTGCACGAGGAGCGTACGAGGCTCGCCGCGAGCCAGGCGGGCAGCGCATCCTCATCACAAGGCCGCCAGGCTCTTTGCCCACCCTCAGTCCCGCTCGCGTCCATGCGGGTCGATCAGCCAACCGGTCGCGGCAGGAACGATGGCGGCAAGATCGCCATACTGCTCGACGAACTCACGGTCGGCCTCCGCCTGGCGCGCCCTGTGCAGATCGCGCGACAGCTGGCCGTTGGCGCCGCAGCACCATTCATCGGGTGCCTTGCCGCAGGTGGGACAGCCGACCGCCAGGGCCGGATGTTGATGCGCGGTGAAGTTGGGCATGGACGTGTCCTCCCTGTGTCATGGGGGTGGCGTGCAGCAAGGGTATGAGGCCTGCTGCAGAGAAACCTCTGGCAAGGCCGCAGGGCTTCGGCACAAGGCCACGCCTGGAGCCCGGTCCGGGTCCCAGTCGTCGCCCGGATTACCGTCCGAGGAAGCGCTGCGGCCTGTTTCTAGCATCATGGCAAAGAGTCTCTGCCCAACATCCCGGCAGGTCCAATGACAAATCGGAATCAATCCGCCAGCAGGGATTCGTCTCGCTGATGGATCACGCACACCACTTGGCCTGCGGGCCATGCGACACGCGACAGAACCACCGTACCACCAAGCAGGCGGAGTGTGATCGATGTTTGCCCGAGGGCGTGGATCAGGTCCGTGCGCCATGGTCCACGCGCCGCGGGAGCTCCGGCATGTCGAAAACCCCCGCTGGCCAGTGCCAGGCCGGATAAAGACCCTCTGCCGCGATCCGACGCAGATCCTCCTCGCGATCCGCCGACATGTCCGGTGCCGGCACATAGAGCGCGATCGGTCCGTCGCCATCGAGCAGAACGGCGGTGGCAATGGGCGCATCCGCCGGCAGGTTGTAGGGCAGGCAGCGGACGAAATCCCGCTCGGCCAAGGCTTGGAGCAACGCATGATCGCGCTCGCCCGCAAAGGGGATCCACCGTGCATCGACCGCCATCATGGCAATCTCCCGGATCTCGGCATAACTGCCTTTCACGGCAAAGGTCGCGATGGCCATCAGGTGACTGTTCGGCGTGGCCTCGACGAGCCGCACCTTTCGGGCAGCAGCCCTGTCGAACCGCTTGGCCGTGTCGCTGTCGACGAAAACGGAAAAGTCTGGCAGATGCTTGAAGCGGAGCTTGCGGCCGTATTGCGCGGGCTCCTGAGCCTTGAGCTCGGCCACCAGCAGGCCGAGCCCCGTGGGCTTGCCCGCCACAGGCCGCAGCCTGTGGAGAAAGCGCCGCCGTTCGCCTGCCAGGCGCTCCTTGTCCTCGAGGACGTAGGGAGGCGGAACAAAGAGAATGTCCGACAGCGGCCCAGACCGGGTCCGGGCTCGGGCCGCCGCAAGGCAGAGCTCGCGGTGCACGATCCACCAGCTGCGCCGCCCGTAAGCCTTGCGCCATGTCGTCAGTCCCGCAGCGTCCCAAAGATAGTGCAAAAGGGCAAGGAGCCGCAGCCTGCGCGGGCTGGCGGTCACCGATACGGTGTCCGCTTCATCCTCACCCGTGGGCGCGGACGGCCTGCTGCCGCGCAGGGACAGCGAAAAGCCGAGCCTGAGCATCGTGTCGCCTGCCTCGTCCGTGACGATGGCCTGTCCGGAGAGTGGCCCCAGCCCGGAGAGTTCCGGGGGTGGATCGAAGGACGGGCAGGCAAGGTCATGCGTATGTCCGGTGCCGGGCATACGCTTGAGGTGAAACACACCATTGATCAAGGCCACATACATGGGCGGTTCGGCCTCGCAGCACTGGCAGAGTGGGCGGGCATGACCGTCATGCGCCCGGGCGAGGATCCCTTGCAGCTCGGGCGCATCGTCGCAAAAGCGGACATGCCCCAGCCGGTAGCACCTGCCCTCAGCGCTCATCGTCCGCTCCCTCCCTGTGCGGCCGGTCCCCTGCCCTGCGCCAGTCCGCCGGCCGCATGAAGCTGCCGCGCCACATGCCTGCCCCCCTGGCCTCCGCCTCACGCGCGGCCGCCCTGTACCGGCCCTGCTCCTCGCCCGCGGGAACGGCCCATCCCTCGCGGACCAGCCACGCGGCCAGATTGGTGCCGCCTGTTGAGCAGCGTGCCAGATCGCGGCCGTAGCGGTCCGGACCCGCGACATGGCAGGATACCGGCTGCCGAGCGATGCGCGCCGCTAGGGCTTGTCTGGCAGCCCCGCCGCAGGTCCATGTCTCCCCGGCAGCGTCGTGGCAGGTCTGGTCCCGTTCCGGGGCATCTATGCCGAGGATGCGGATCCGCCGCCCGCCGATGACAAGCGTGTCGCCATCGATCACCCGCGCAGGGCCTGTCACACGAGTCGCAGGGGTCATGTGTTCCTGCGCGCCCAGCACGAGCATTGCCGCCATGAGGACAAGCAGGGCGAGCCAAGCCGCTTTGCTCATTTCGGCCTCCCGTCTGACGGCGGCTGCGGCTCGACCCCGAGACGCGCCCGGAGGCCAAGCGCTGTCGCACGCTGCACGAAGGTCTCGCGCGCGGCGGAAACGGCGCGGCCCCGCGCGAGGCTATCCTGCCATGCCTGATCCAGGCACTGGAAATGCTGGGTCAATGCCGAGAAGTACCGCTCGAAATCAGCCGCCACCAGATCGACATAGGCCTGGATATCCGCGTCTCGCTCCGGAACCCAGGGCTCCTCGGGTGGCACGCAGACCGGAGCCTGCGCCGTTGCGGTAGGGAGGATCGAAAGCCCCGACAGCAGGGCGGCGGTGATGAAGCGATGATGCGTCACAACGCCTCCTCCCGGCGCCGACGTTCACTGAGGCCGATCAGACTGCCCATCATGTTCAGGTGACCCTGCAGCCAGGCCCGTGTCATGCCCCGCAGATAGCCGCCGGGGCTGATGATCGGCGCCACGGGATCGTCCCGGCGCGCGTCAAGGATCAACATGGCCACCGTTGCGCCGTCCTCGCCCATGGCCGTGCAGGCATCGGACCAGGCGGAGGGGTGAATGCTCAGTTCCAGCACACGCCGCTCAGCCGTCCAGATGAAGTCGTGAAACCTCAGGCGCTCGGGATCGGCCCGCCCGGAAAGGTAGAACTGCATCTCGGGTGAGGCGAGCCGGAACAAGCGCTCCGGGCCGAGCTTGATAAGCCATTCGCGTCCGGCAGCGTTCGTTCCACTCTTACGTGCGTCCGCGGCGTCTGGTCTGCCGCTCACCCGTGACAGGCGAGAAGGTTGGGCGAACGCCGGCTCAGCCATAGGCAGTCTGTCCTCGGCGCGGGCATCACAAGACAAGGAAAAATCTTCGCTTGTATCTTGTAGATGGGACCGCTCGTTTTCGAGCGGTTGGTCGACTGATTTTTGGAGCGTTTCGAGCAGATCGAGGGCGGCCCGCGTCAGGGTATCCGCTTCCCTCTCGTGGGCGGCAAGCGCGTCCAGCGTCATGGCATGCAGCCGGTCGGCACGAGGCCATGCAGCCCAGGCATCCTCCATGGCTTGGACACGGGCATCCTGGGAGGCAAGGTCGCGGAGCTGCTCCAGAGCCCGGCGGAGACAGCGCCAATGAGTACTGCGTTGACCCCGAAGATAGATGGCCTTGTGCCGTGCTGTGGTCAGCTGCGCATCGAGAGCAAGCAAATCGGAAAACCGGGCAATGATACCACTGAAGAACAGTCCGGTTCCGGCGTAGCGGGATCGGCTGCCATTTGCGGCTGTCCTTCGCTCGAGAAGCCCTGCCTGTTCGAGCCGTGCCGTATGTGCGCGCAACCGTGCCTCGGAAAGAGCAAGCAATTTTGCCAGTTCGGACGCAGCGGAATAAACGCTGGGCTCTCGGTCGGGCTCTACCCAATCTGTCGGCCGGGTCATGGCAGCCAGCCGGGTCCACGTATGGGCCGCTGCCCGGCCAACGCCGAGATGCGGGGCGACCCGCTCCACAAGGTGAATGAAAGCGTCGCGCTGCCATCCAAATGGCAGGATTGGGTAGGCTGGGAGATCGCGATAAGGATGGGCCTTTGCTGTGAACGTTCGTGCCATTTGCTCCTCAAGAACTGGGAGCACGGGAGCCGCAGCCAAAACGCATTCGTTCGCACGGATGCGTTTTCACGCTTGATTTTTGGGACGGATTCAATCACGATCGCTCCTAACAAGTAGAGCTGATACAGGTCTGCAAACCTGTGTTATCGAACCTTCCCTCGTGCGGACCCCGCGCGGGGGTTTTCTATGTCTCAGTGATCGTTTGTATGACCTCGTTGTCCCTTCTCATTGTCGTGGCATGCTCCACGGCGATACAGGCATCAGTAGCTGACCCACTCCGTGGAGTATGCACCGGTGTGATCCCGCATGCGCAGCACGACGGCCCGAAAGCTTGGACCGTACTCATTTAGCAGCGTGCTCCCGGTTCTGGCCCGAACTGCGGGGTCCAGCCATGCAGGCCAGTCCTCCTCGTCAACGCTTTGCCGCACAAGGCGACCAGACGCATCGTAGGTGCCTCGTACGGTCGTCAGAACCATGTCCCGGCCTCCACTGCCACTCGTCACGTGCTTGGCAAGGTGCCAGACCTCGATCGCGTCACGATATGCTGCGATCTCCGGCGGCAAGGTTCCCTCGCCTCCAACCGGCAGGCCGGGACTGATCCCCAGGGGACATCGCCAGAGTTGCAACGGCGGCTCGACAGGCCAGGGGGTGATGCGACGTATGACCTCGGCTTTGGCCGCCGAGCATTCGGCCGATGCCGGAAAGCCGCCAGCCATGCAGAGCAAGATGGCGCAATCGATGGGATAGGCGAGGGCAGAAGAGGGCATGAGCGCCGGGACTGCGATGATCAGCCCGCCCGTGACGATGTCGCGTATCCTGCGCCAGCCAGCCATGTCATTACACCTATCTGCCATGCAGATCGGTATTATGATTACTCCACCTGTGCCTGCGTGGCAACCGGCGATTGCGAGTACGTCCGCGGGCGGATGGCCCTCGATGGATCGAAGAAGAAGTTTTCGGGAACAGAAATCTGGGAAAACTCACCCGTGTTCCAGCGATAAAGCGCACGGGTTGTCTGACCCTCGACAACCGTTTTCGTGAGGACCGCTTCCCGTTTTGTCGTCTGATCCTGATGCATCATCTATCCCTCCACCCAGTGGGCAATCTCTCGGCCCGCAAAAGAGGGGCTTGTGTCAGGTCTCGTTCACGCTCGAACTGACAAAACCCTTTCTGCACCCCCGGTAGCTGTGCTTCCATAAGGAAAGAAGTCACGAGAGGATATGAAATCAGGCGAAACGAAACGAAATGGAACCCGCCACTCCTTTCAAAAAGAACAATAAGTTTTTTCTGCCACCCCCAAAAGACGGGAGTGACTTCAAGGAACTCTTCGCCCGAATAGCTGCCGTCGGTGCGGGTCGGCCAGCGGACAACGATGGGTTTCCCGCTGGCCCATGGACGCCCGAGCTTCTTGCAGAAGCAATCTCACAGATCGAGGGCAATCGGGATGGGGTGGATCTGAGAACGGTGCAGCTTTGGTTTCAGGAGAACGACAAGGGCATCAGCCCTAGCAACATCCGATGGCTGGCGAGAATTCTAGGATGTGATGATCCGGTCGCGACCGGCGATTGGCAGGTAGAACTCAGCACGGCGCAATCACGGCTGACAGCCAGGAGACGGAAGCAGACCGGCGGAGATGGGCTCAGTGCCTTGGAGAACACAGATACGGCTCCATCTGCGTCCTCCCGTAACGAGGCAGCCCCGCCGCCAGAGACATCAAGCGAGAACATCCCTGCTGGATCGTTTCGACGCTTCAGCCTGGCAAGTCGATCCGAGGCACTCTTCAGTCGCCGATCCTTGCTGGATTTGCCGGCAACGGTGTTTGCGGGCGCCGTGGCACTGGGCTTCCTGTCGTACGTTGTCGATATTCATAGCGTTATCTATGACCAACCGAACGAAGGGACCAAGCAGGTGGGGTTTCTGTGGGCGCCGAATTGGACAATTCTCTTCCTGGTGATCCTTCCCCTGTATCTCATGTTCGCGGGTGAATTAATCGCCTACTGGAAAGAAGAAGGGCGCGTGAAGTTTACACGGGGACGAAAAGACCAGTGTACCCGTGACTGGATGCGCCGCGTTGAAGATTATTCATATCCATACTGGGCAAGTCTTCTTGTTTGTTTGCTCATTGCCTCTGTAGCGCAATGGATCAACGAGTGCTTGGTCCCGCTGCTGACGAGCGATCCGGGCAACTTTGGTGTGGACTGGGGCCGTATAGCAATTCTTCGTCCAGACATTATATCGGTTCCAGAGGCAATCGTCTTCACTGGCGCTGCATACCTCTATATGGGTATATGCTTCTTTATTTTCTTCGCAGGCCTGATTTTACTCTTCACGCTGGCTCATGATTTATCAAAGATCGGACAGACGTCAGAACTCTGGTCAACTGCCGACAATCAGAAAGAACTTCTTGAGGCCTGCACCAGAGTGATGCTTGGCATATACCGATGCACCATTTTAGGGCTTCTCATTGCAATCTGCATGAAGCTTCAAAACATGTTCATGTTGTCGCGGGCAGCGACCATCGTCACGTGGTTTGTTGACGACCTGATGTCGGCCGTGATCGGACAACAAGCAAGCACTGATCGCCTCTCCTACAGTAGACCCACACTTTATAGCAGCCTTCTCGTCGCATTGACGACGTGTGCAGTCTTCCTGCATGGAGCCGCTCGAGTTCGCTCGATTTTTGCCAAGGCAAAAGCGCTCAATAATGCTGACGCTTCACATGAAAAGCGGCAAGGTGATACCTTCGGCCAGCCTGGTGTGCGTTTGGGAATGATGTTTGGGGTTGTGGGGCTGCTTGTAGCTACCTACCTGCTCATCGATGTCTTCACCGGCTTTTCCATCTTGCTAAGCCTCGGCGGGCTTCTCGCGATATACAGTTTGATCAATCCAGCTTTTCGGCTGGGAAGATGAGCGAGAGGACGATCCCCATGTACCACAGCTGGCTTGATCGTTGGGATGAACGCCGAGCGCAGCGCGGAGAGGAAGGAAAGAAGGCAACGGACTTTGTCCTTGCTTCCGAATTGGCCTTCCCAAGGGCCGGCAGCGTCGCCAGTGTTGCAGACTTTTGTGACCTTGCCGATCAAGCCGTTGCAGACCCTTCGTACTTCGATGAACCGATTGGACCTGATATATCCATCGAAGCTCGAAATGGATGGATCAGTTTCCCCTCAGATATCGCCACGGAGACTAACGAGAACAATACGGCGTTCGCTAAGATTACAACCGGCAGGTCTTTGGATCAGGCGTTGGTCGTGTTCCATCATTGGAATGCACGATCCCGGAATGATCTGCTAGCAAAGTTTTTTTCTCGGCAAGGTGTAACGGTTGTTGAGATCGCCCTGCCCTATCACCTCGAACGCAAGCGTCCGGCCTCCTTTCATGCCGACTATATGCTTAGTGCCAATCTCGGCAGAACGATCCGGTCCGTAAAGCAAGCAGTACTGGATGGCAGGAAGCTCATACGATGGCTCAGGGCCGAGGGTTACAAGGGGATATCCGTACTCGGAATAAGTTTAGGCTCTTGGGTAGCAGGACTGATCGCAGCGCACGATATCACCGTCAAGAAAGCTGCGTTGTTTTTGACGGCAGGAAGTCTTGCCGATATGGTTTGGACCGGTCGTGCAACACAATCGATCCGGGAGAGCTTGGAGTCCAAGATCAATTTACGTTATCTAAACAGGGCTTGGGGTCCATTGAACCTGGAGAACTACACCGACAAGCTAGCTCGGCCAGATTTGGACATTTTGATTGTTCTGGCCTTGAGAGACAAGGTTGTGTTACCTGAACTGTCGAAGCGGTTTGTCGACCGGCTGAAAGACGCCGGAGCCACGCTGGATATCCTGGAAGCAAACTGCGGCCATTATTCTTTATCAATCCCCCCTTATGTTATTTTATCCGGATTGAAATTAAGGGCATTACTCCGTCGTTACCCCTGAAGGATTTGGACTTTCGTTTTCTTGCATAGGTCCTCTCCGTCATCGCGAGCGCGGTGAGAGGGTGGCAATGATCACCAGCGCTAAGATGCGCAACGACGCCTGGTTGTTCGTCGATATGTCTGCTGGGGCAGGCTTGGCAGCAGACACCTTCGTCGGGACCGTCATGGTTCGTGGTGGCTAAACTGGCTGGAAGCCGCTGCTGGCAGCATGCGCGGGTAGAGTCACCGGCGGACGCGAAATGGGCAGTCTCAGGTTGCCTCGAACAGTTTCGTTCTGGCGAAATCTCCCCGGCATCAAGCTGCTCAAATATCAGCTAAAGTTGAGCGGAAGACGATCACATCGATCGAGTTGCCATAGCTTGAAGAGTCTTGGCCAACACGGATAACAAAGACTCGGCAGCCGGGGTGGAAATCAATGTTTTACCTACTTGCCTTGTGAATACGTATTTTGATAGTCTGGCGTAGACGCGTCAGACTGCCTTTGGGGAGCGCGTCGCATGACCAACCAAGTCCAGGTTAGCAACGAGGTGCTCACCCTTGACATGTGCAGAGAAAAACTGCGGGACGGTTGGGAGCTTCACGTTGTTTGTGCCGAAGATCCTGTACCGGCACAAAACACGGTTCGAGGTTCTTGGTACTTTGTGGCCTTCGAGCCGGAAACAGGTCGTTTCGGTGTGGTCGTCACTCAGAGGGACCTGTACCGCGAACGGCGGCGGGCTGAGCAATCTGGTCGTAAGCTTGATCCGTCAGATTACGCGTACAAAGAAATCAAGACCACCACCGGATTGTTCAACGCCCAGATGGATTTGGGCATCACCGCCACAGTCATTCCTGGAGCCAAAGGCATCACCATGGTCGCGCGGCTCTAGCTCAGGCAATCAAGGCGCCTCAAGGGCGTCCGCGTTTCAGAATAGATATCGTCCAGACCGCGGGAATTTTGCTTCTGTTCTCGTCACGGATCCTGCGACCTCCGTCAAACGCGGGCAACACAGGTCTCTCAGGACAGCAATCTTCATCAGTCTGATTGGACTTGTCTCGCCCGCCGCAGCCGACGTCATCCGCTTTGATGCAAGCGGAAGGCAGATCGATATCCCGGGTTCCAGTTCTGTACAGCGCTTCGATGCTGATGGCCGTCGCATCAACCTGCAAATGCGAGAAGGGGCGGCCCTCGAAAAGGGAGCGGCCAACTCCGGCAGTACCATGATGCTCTTGGCTCCGCAGGATGCATCGCGATCTGCCCTGCCTGCCTCTGCCAGTCGCTCATCCGGCATTGCTGCCACACGAGCCGTGGCGCTCCGCTACCAGCACCACCCTGCCCTGACGCAGAATGATATTCCGCCCCGGGAGTGGGCCGCTCTGTTTCAGGCCCTGGTCTGGCAGGAGTCGCGCTTCAACCCGCGCGCCCGGAGTTCCAAGGGTGCCATAGGCTACGCCCAACTGATGCCGGGTACGGCCGCCAAGCTCGGCGTGAACCCGCACGACCCGATGCAGAACCTCGACGGCGGCGCCCGCTACCTGCTCCTGCAGTTGCAGGTGTTCCGCTCTCCGCTCCTGGCGCTTGCCGCCTACAATGCCGGGCCTGGCGCCGTCCAAAGATACAGGGGTGTTCCGCCCTACCGGGAAACCCGCGACTACGTGATCCGCGTGCTGGCGGAACGAGACCGCCTCCTCCGAAACTAGGAAAGGCCACCCTCATGGCTTCGATCCGTTTCCTGATGTTCTTCCTCCTCGCCGCGCTCCTGGTGACCGCTCTGGCTGGCGAAGCCCTGGCGCAATCCGGCGTGGACTTCTCGAAAGCCGACACGGTCGGCAACGACTTCGTCACCTGGATCCGCGGCAACATCGCCACCGTGTTCTTTACGGTGGCCATTGTTCTGGCCGGCTTCGCGGCCGCCTTCAACAAGATCAGCTGGATGTGGGTGCTGATGATTGCCGTCGGCGCCCTCCTGGTCTTCGGCGCGCCGGGCTTTGTCGCGGACCTGAAGGCGGTCTTCAGCTGATGGAGCGCCATGCCGTCATTCTCGGGTTGTCGCGCCAGGCCAAGCTCCTGGGGCTACCGATGCCCTACACGATGGCGGTTGGCGCGCTTGTGATGCTGCCCTTCATCTGGGTCAAGGCCGCCTCCTGGCTGCTGACCGCACCTCTCTGGTACGGCCTTGCCCGCCTGATCACCGCGATCAACCCGAACGGCCACAAGGCCGTGGTGGTGGTGATGAGGAAGACCCCGCCGCCAGTATCGCGCAAAAAGCGAAGGCTGGGCCGCCACTATGTTTAGCGCCCGAACCCTCCCCCTCAGCGAACGCGCGCGGCGCCATGTGCCGAGATCGCCGCAGGTCTATGCGGAGATGCCCTATGCGCTGGAGATCGACGATCACACGGTGCGCACCCGCGAGAACGCGCTGATGATGAGCCTGGAGATCGGCGGCATCGACGGGATCACCGCCTCCGACCGAGACATCCTCGATCTGGCCCGCAGCTTCGCGGCCATCCTCGACGGGCTTGATGACCGGTTCAGCTTCTACATCCACCGGCTGATGCGGCCCGCCGCGCTCAGCCTGAAGCCCCTTTATGGCGAGGGCTTCGCGCAGGACGTGGAGACAGCATGGCGCGGCCATTTGTCCGGCCGTGCCCTGCGCGAGTTCATGCTGGTGCTGACGGTGGTGCGCAACAAACGGGTGCCGCTCAGGGTGCCGCTTTTTGCGAAGGCCGCCGGGCGGCTTCTCGACCGCAACACCGCGGAACGCCTTGGAGAGCTCCGCGAGGTCGTCTCGATCCTGGAGACCAGCCTGCCGCTGAAGGGCCATCGCCTCAGGATCAGCGACGGCACGCTTCTCGGCTTCTACGCCGCCATCGGCACCGGGTTTTACCGGCCCGAGTATCGCGGGCTGCACACGCTGATCGCCGAGGATGTCTCGCTCATATCCCTCCGCTTCAGGGGACCGGTGGCCGAGTTCCGCGACGGCTTCGACGGACCGCGCCATGCGGCCGTCCTGTCGGTCTGGCGCAATGCCCAGCAGACCTGGCCCGGCATGCTCGATGCCCTTGACGCCGGCACCGACACGGTGATTTCGCACTCCTATACACCCGTTGCCATGAACAAGGTCAGCGAACTGGCCAAGCGCCGCATCCAGCAGATGGAGGCCGCGGGCGATCTGGTCGGCTCCATTGCCGCCGACCTGCACGAGACCTATGACGATGTGGAGTCGGGCCGCTGCGGCTTCGGCGAGCACCAGCTGACGATCACGGTCTTCGCCGATAGCCCTGCCGCGCTGGAGGCCAGAGTGTCCCAGGTCCGCGGCGTGGCCGAACAGGCCAGGATCAAGCTGGTGCGCTGCAACGACACAATGGCCGCCACCTACTTTGCGGCCCATCCCGGCAACCGGGACTACGAGATCTGGAACCCGCTCACCAAGTCGATCAACTTCGCCGACATGGCGTCCTTCCACATGGCAAGCGCGGGCACCCGGGCAGAGGCCGTGCCCTGGCACACGCCGCTCACGGTGTT
This sequence comes from Paracoccus sp. AK26, assembly GCF_011801365.1. Classification (NCBI taxonomy): domain Bacteria; kingdom Pseudomonadati; phylum Pseudomonadota; class Alphaproteobacteria; order Rhodobacterales; family Paracoccaceae; genus Paracoccus; species Paracoccus sp. AK26. The sequence goes on along the minus strand of NZ_CP041044.1, from coordinate 52,152 downwards.
TCAGACGGTAACGGGTGCCGCGCATCGCTTCAGCTTCCATGCGCCTGGCGATCCCAAGGCGGAGCCCACCATCGGACACACGCTGTGTCTTGGCCCCTCGGGCAGCGGCAAGTCCTCGCTGATGGCGTTTCTGGTCGCGCAGGCACAGCGAACGGGTGCCCGGATGATCCTCTTTGACAAGGACCAGGCACTGCGCATGGCGATCACGGCGCTTGGGGGCCGGTATGCGGCCATTCGCGCGGGTCAGCCCACCGGGCTCAATCCGCTTCTGACGGAGCTCGGCCCCCGCGGCGAGGCCTGGCTTCTGGGCTGGCTGGCCCGGCTAGTCGAGTGCGACGGCCCCCGGCTTACGCCGCAGCAGGCCGAGGCGCTCAAAGGGGCCGTTCGCCAGAACGGCCAGGCGCCGGAGGCGCTCAGGACCTTCGCTCATTTCGGGGACCTGATCGGCGATGTGGGGGATAACCGCGACCTGGCCATGAAACTTGCCGAATGGGCACCCGAAGGGCGCTATGCGTGGGTCTTCGGGGACGCCGATCAGCCGGTGATCGATCTCACCGCGCCCGTGACGGGGATCGACCTGACCGAAATCCTGTCCATGGCCACGGAACGCACGGCGGTGCTGTCCTACATCTTCCGACGCCTTGAGCTTCTCTTCGAGGAGAAGCGCCCGACCCTTCTCGTGATCGACGAGGCCTCCACGGTCTTTGACGACACGTTCTTTGCCTGCTGGCTGCCGAAGTGGCTGGTCACCGTGCGCAAGCTCAATGTCGTGGTCGTCCTGCTCACGCAGTTCCCATCCCAGATCCGCGACAGCCACTCCGGCGCGATCATCCAGGCCCTGCCGAACCAGATGATCTTCCCCAACCGGGCTGCCGATGTCGCGGACTACGAGGGCTTCGGCTTCACCGACAACGAGTTGCACTTCATCCTGACGGGACGCACGGCCGAGCGCCAGGCGCTGTGGCGCCACGGTGACGGCTCCACGATCCTCAACGTCGATCTCTCGCCGCTCGGCTCCCTCCTCACGGCGCTTGGTGGGGGCGAGGCTGGCCACCGAGCCTTTGGCGCCGACTATGCCACGCGGCCGCATTTCTGGAGGACCCACGATGCGTAAGCTCCTGATGCTCGCGGGCTTGGCCGCCCTGCTCGCGGGCTGCGGCGACCCGCCGATCCGCAAGACCAACTGCTGGTCGGGCATGGCCTTCCTGGCCACAAGCGACTGCCGGTAGGAGGAGGTGCGATGCAGGCCCGCGTTTCCGCTCCCGCCTGCATCCTGATCGCCCTTGTGGTGATCCCCGCAGGCGTGGCGGGGCAAGGCGTGCCGGTGATCGATGCGAAAAAGGTAGCCCTAGAGGTGCTCGGCCTGCGCGAGGAGGCGGCCAGGACAGAGGAGCTGCAGGCCAAGAACGAAGAGCGGCTCCGACAGGTCGGCGCGCGGGGCGATCAGCTGGCGGCGGCGCAGGAGACGCTCGATCTGCTGTCCGAGACTTCCCGCTTCGTGCCGGGCCTCGAAGCCGCGGGGGTCTCGGGCGATGGTGCCTTCACGGGTGCCGCGGAACTCTACGCCGCCCCCGACAACAACCCTTATGCCGCCCGCATCATGGGCGATGCGCCACTCACGATCGAGCAGATGATCGCGGACACCGCGCAGGCGCATGCCGGACACCCGGCGCTGGCGCGGTCGGGCATCGATGCGGTCGAGTTCCGCTGCTGGCTGCAGGCGCTCGTCAAGCAGGAGTCGAACTTCTCCATCGGCGCCCGCAGCCCTGTGGGCGCATTCGGGCTGACCCAGATCATGCCGGGCACCTTCACCGAGCTGGGCATTCCTGACGATGGCAGCCGCCAGGATCCCCGCACCCAGCTTGATGGCGGCGCGCGCTATCTCCTGAAGGGGCTCGGCAGGTTCGGGACCATGCCGCTGGCGCTTGCCGCCTACAATGCCGGACCCGGCGCCGTCTCGAGATATGGCGGCATCCCGCCCTACGCGGAGACCCGGACCTACGTCGCGAAGATCACCGGCTACTACAACCGCTATGCGGCGCGCATGGGCGGCGATCCGCAGGCCGTCGGCACGCTTGATCCGCGCGACATGGTGATTGCCGAGGCCTCCAACGTCTCGGACGCGGCCGGGGGCTATGCCGCGGTCAGCCTGAACACCATGGCGGGCTCCATGACCCGGCTGCAGGACATCCTGCGGCAGGTCGAGGCGACCCGGTCCGCGAAGGCCGCCATGGATCTCAACACCTATGCCCGCGCCGAGGTGGCGCGCATGGCGGTGATCCTGACCCGGCTGCAGGCGGTGGAGCGCAAGGTCGAGGCCGCCCGCACCGCGCTGCTCCTCGAAGCCTATGCGCCGGACGAGGATTACCTGAACATGAGGATCGACGGATGAGACGGATCTCGAAAGCACTCGCACTCGGCGTCCTGGCCCTGCCCGCCGGCGGACAAGGCGTGCCCACCATTGACGCAACAAGCCTGGCCAAGCTCGCCGAACAGCTGACCGAGGCAAAGCTGCAGCTGAAGGAGCAGATCGCCCAGAACCTCAAGCTCGACGAGCAGACGACACAGCTTCTCCAGCAGATCGTGCTGCTGCAGGACCAGATCCGCGCCTTGCGCGATGGGCTCACCCTGGCCGACCTCGGCGTCGATCCCGAGAGCTTCCTCCGAGACATCCTGCCTGGGTTCTCGGACCTGACTACCTCGGTCGAGGTGAACCGCCCCGGGTTTACCGGAGAGTTTGTGGTTCAATGATTAGGCTGCTTTTTCGGCTGCGTTCAAGCTTGCGTAGAAGGCCTCCTCTGCTTCGTTCGGCGTGACGTAACCGATGGCGCTGTGCAGGCGCGTCTTGTTATACCAGTCGACCCATTTCAAGGTTTCCCATTCGACCTGACCGACGGACTTCCAGGGTCCGAGGAACTTGATGACCTCGGTCTTGAACAGACCAATGATGCTTTCCGCGAGGGCATTGTCATAGGAGTCCCCGACGCTGCCGACCGAGGTGTCGATGCCTGCCTCAGCCAGCCGTTCGGTATATCGGATCGACAGGTATTGGCTGCCTCGATCACTATGATGGATCAGCTTGTCAGTCTCGGATGGGGTCCTCTGGCAGATAGCCTGGTTCAAAGCATCCAACACGAAACCAGTCGTCATCGAGCTCGAGACGCGCCAGCCGACGATCTTCCGGGCGAAGACGTCGATGACGAAGGCAACATAGACCATGCCCTGCCAGCTTGAGACATAGGTGAAGTCGCTGACCCATAGCTGGTTCGGCATGTCCGCAACGAAGGCCCGGTTCACCTTGTCGTCTGGGCAAGGCTGAGCCGCATCGGGGTGGGTCGTGATGACCTTCTTGCCACGCACAACGCCTTGCAATCCCATCGCCTTCATCAGCCGCTCCACCGTGCAGCGGGCGATATCGTGCCCTTCGCGGCGTAATTGGTGCCAGACCTTGCGCGCGCCATAACGGCCCCGGCTGCCATCGAAAACCTCCTTGATGGCAGCCATGTCGAGGCGATCCTGCCTGGCCCGATCCGACGCCAGATCGGGATTACGCTCGACGGCCTTGAAGGCATGATAGGTCGATGGTGCGATCCCCAGAACCCGGCAGATCGGCCCGACACCATGGACACAACGGTGATCGTCGATGAACGCGATCATTTGCGGAAGGGGCGGTCGAGCTCCGCCGCTGCGAAATACGCACTGGCCTTCTTCAGGATCTCATTGGCCTGGCGCAGTTCACGGACCTCGCGCTCCAGTTCCTTGATCCGGTCCTTCTCCGCGCTCGTCAGACCGCCGCGCTGACCGGCATCACGTTCGGCCTGCTGGCACCAGACGCGCAGGCTGTCGGGCGAACAGCCAAGCTTCGGCGCAATCGCCCTGTAGGCGGCCGTGTCGCTCGCGTAGTCGCCGCGGTTCTCTCGGAAAAGTCGAACACCGCGTTCGCGAAGCTCGGCCGGATAGGCGGGGGTGAATCTCGGCTTTGACATAGGGCTCATCCTTTGAGTGTTTTACTCTCCGGTAAACCCGGGGCGGTTCAAGGCCGCGCGCATGGGCGACTGGACCCGCGTGCTGGCCTCGGGCGATGTCCTGGGCAGCGGGCGCACCGTCACGGGTCATGTGGACGGCACCTTTGCAACCGCGGGCCTCACGCGGGAGCGCGTCGACACGCTGGCCAGCAGCGAGGACCACACAGCGGCCAGGATCGGGCAGTCCGCCAACGTCAATGCCTTCATGAGCGTGGCCGCGGAAAGCTCGGCACAGGCGGCCACCGACAGCCTGACGCGGCTCGATGGTCTCGTGCAGACCATCCCTGACACGGCCGGGCTGAAGGAAGCCATCGATCTCAACACGCGGGTCACCGCCGAGCTTGGCATTGCGCTTGCCAATGTCTGGTCGATGGAGGCGATCCAGACGGTCGGTCAGGGTAACATGGGCGTCATGGACGCGGCAACCGCGGCCGACGAGGAAAGGTACCTGCGCATGAAGCTGGAGGACTGACCATGAGACGGACGGCATTGCTGAGCGGGCTGGTGATCCTGGGCATTGGCACGATGGGCCTGGCGCAAACCTCCGGAGCGCCTCCTGACCTCCCCGAGCCGGAACTGCAGGAACTCTTGGACCAACAGGCCGAAATGAGCGAGGCGGAACGGAAAGCCGAGGAGGATTTCCTGAACCTCGACCTGTCATCCGATGTTGACGTGTCGAGTGTCGAACGGGTGCCAAGCGCAGATCAGAACCAACCGAACCGGACCTGCGAGCCTACACCGGAGATGAATGCCAATCTGCGCCGATCCAATAAGCCTGGCGATCGCGCCTACCGAGACATTGCGGTTTATCTTTCAACGACGAATGTCATCGCAACACAGGACTGCACCTGTGCCGGAAAAATCATCCCACACGAGACGGTGGTCAGGTTCGAGGATCGGTTGCGCAAGGAATTGGACGTGGATGTCCTTACGCCTGACCACACCCGCGGCCTCTACGAAGCCTACGAACGACAGATCAAGATCGTCGACGCCATGTGTGGAGAATACTGATGGCCTTGGTGGAAACCATTCTCGGCGACCTGGACGCAGCAGTCCTCGACGTTGGCGAGACATACTTCACGTCGACTGCCGATGCTCTCGACCCCCTGCTGACGATCGTGACCACGCTCCTGATCGCCTTGGTCGGGGTCAACATGGCGCTTGGGGCTTATCGGCTGTCCATGCGCGATGCTTGGCAGGTCGTGTCAAGGATCGTGCTGGTCTTCCTGTTTGCCCGCTCCTGGGCGAACTTCGGCACGATCTATGATGCGCTCTCTTCAGGCGCGGGCAATCTTGCCCTTAGCTTCTTTCACGGCGGGGCAGCCACGCCCGAGGCGGCCATGGACAAGTTCGCGGTGCAGATGTCGGATGTGGCGGACGGGGCCGCGGCGGCTCAAAGTGCCATCGCCCGGGGCGTGATCGCCGGGTTCCTGTTCATCATCTTGTCGATCCTGATGGCGGCCTATGTGCTGATCGTCGGCTTCTCGAAGATCATGATCGCGTTCTTATTGGGTGTGGCACCGCTAGCGATGATTGCCACGCTGTTCGAGCGCACCAAGAGCCTCTTCGAAGCTTGGCTCACCTCGTTCGTAGGATACCTGCTTTACCCCATTGCGGCAGCTGCAGTGATTGGCGCGGTTGTCGCAATGGCCGAAGCGCAGTTCAGACCGCAAGCCGAGGTGCGGGATTTTTCCATGATCCTCGGTTTTATGTGCGTCGCCTTTGTGGGCATCTTCGCACTGCTGGCGATCCCGACTGCGGCGGCCAACATCACCGGCAACTTCAATCTGGCCAACTTCGCCCCCGAGGCGGTGCGGCTGGTCGGGCGTCCGGTGCTGCTTCCTGCAACTGCGGCCGGAGCCGGGATACGCAGGGGAGGAGAGGCGCTCAAGGCCCGTGGGGAGGCCCTTCTATCCGGGGTTGTCACGGGCAAGACGCCGATGCTTGCCGCCCGTGCTCGGGACCGAGCATGGGCCGAGAAGGGCGCCGATCTGCGCGCCAAGCTGCGCGGCATCAACATCATGCGGGGCAAGGGTGACAGCAGCCAATGAGGCATCCAAGTTCTGGAGAAGACCATGAAGGACGGCGAGGCTGACAGCAGGACGATCCTGGAAACCGAACTGATCTTCGGTGTCCGCCGGCGCGAGCGGTTTGCATGGGGTGTGGCCATCGGCGGGGTTTTGGTGGGCCTTGGCGGGGTCGCCGTCGCAGGGCTGACGCTGCCCCTGAAGGAAACACAGGCTTTCGTAACCATCGTGGACAAGGACACCGGTCTGGCTGAGCGCGCGGTGCGGATCGAGGCGGCCGGTGTCGAGCAGGGTGCCGCTGTCGAGCAGTCGCTCCTCTACAACTACGTCAAGAACCGCGAGACCTATGACGAGGCCGACAACGAGGCCCGCATCCTGCGCGTCTACCGCATGTCCGCGACCCGCGTGCAGGCGGCGCTGAAGGCACAATGGAACAAGACGAACCCAAACTATCCGCCGCTGATCTATGGCGCGAGCGGCAAGGTCGTCGTGGATGTGCTCTCGATCACGCCGGTCGCCGAGAACACCGCCCAGGTCCGCTTTACCAAGCGCCTCGAGAAGCCCGGCGAGCCGGACAGGATCGGCAAGTTCTATGCCACGGTCCGCTATGCCTTCGAGCCCACGACCGCGAGTGCGGTGGAACTCGTCTGGGAGAACCCCTTCGGCTTCACCGTCACTGATTACCGCATCACGGCGGAAAGCTTTGAGGCTCAGGATATGGAGGTCCGGCCATGATCCGCTCCGTCACCATCGTCGCGCTGCTCGCGCTGTCCCTGCCCGCCCTGGCCTATGCGGAAGCGCGCCCCCGCGCGGGTGGAAATGACAGCCGCCTGACCTATGCCACCTTTCAGGAGGGGCAGGTTTATACCATCAACACCCGGGTCCGGAACGTCACTCTGGTCGAACTTGGGGATGGCGAGACGATCCGCTCGATTGCCATCGGCGACAGCGAGGCCTTTCAAATCGAGAAGCTTGAAGGCTCCAACGTCTTTACCGTCAAGCCCGTCCTCGACGGCGTCAGCACCAATCTGACGGTTGAGACCAACCGGCGCTTCTACTTCATCCATGCCGTGGAGTCCTCGCGGGCCACGCCCCACTGGTCGGTGAAGTTCACCGTGCCGGGCAGCGGCGGGTCTCGTTCCCGCGGGGCGGCCGCGGCAGCGGCAATCCCGGCGGAGGTGCCGATGACCTACCGCGTCCTGAGTCGCAGGGGTGCCGCGGAGTTCGCGCCGATCGGGATCTCGGATGACGGCAAGCGCACACTGTTCCAGATCCCGCCGGGCGCGCCGATCCCGTCGGTCTTCCGGGCCGATGCAAGGGGCCGGGAGTACAGCGTCAACACCAGTGTGAACGGCACCGTCATCACCGTCGGCGCGCGCTCGGAACGCTGGGTACTGCGCCATGGCGACGCCCATGTCTGCGTGGAGGGCACGAAGCCTGGTGCCGGGCAGAGGACGCGCTGATGGCAGAAGCCGATCCCCTGCAGGAACGGCTGCGCCGGATGCAGCCACCGGCAGCCAGGCCGCCCCTGTGGCGGCGCTTGGCGCTGCCTGCGGGGATGCTGGCGGCGGGACTTGCCGGGGGCGCCTATGTGGCGACGGTGGTCCCATCGGGAGATCCGGCTCCGTCTCCCCTGCCGACCTCGGAGGTTCGCGAGTTCCAAGACGACAGCGGACTTGACGGCTTCACGCTGACCGAGAACGAGCCAAACCCTGCGCAAGCGCTGCCGGACACGCGCACCGAGGTACGAACGGTTGCCGATCCGCAGGCCCCGGCTGATGCGGCGGCAGCGCGCGCGGCCCTGGAGCGGGCCAGGGCTGAACTCGCGGCGGTCCGGGCCGAGTTGGCCGCAGCCAGAGCCAACCCGGAAACCTCCGCCGCCGATCTCGAGGCATTGCGCGCGGAGCTGGACCAGCTGAAGGTCGACATGGCCGGCAAGGACCAGGCGCTCGATGAGCTGACCCGCGAGAACCTGCGCCTGCAATCCGATCTGGACCTTGCTGCCGAACTGGCCAACCAGACGCAGGTGCAGGCCGATCTGGAAGCGCAGCAGCTGGCAGAGCTTGAGCGGCGCCGAACCGAGATGGAAGCGCGCCGTGCCGAGGAAGAAGCCCTGCTGCAAGCCCGCACGCAGTCGGCGATGGTCGCTTATCGTGCCGGCGGCGGCAGCGGGACAGGGGAAGACAGCGGGGCGGGCGGCACCGACGAGCGGTCTGACGCCGCCGAGCGCTTCCGGCGCGCGGGCCGCTCCGAGGCCGTCCAGTCGGAGGTCATTTCCGAACCCTCGCGAACCGTGGTCCAGGGCACGCTCATCGAGGCCACGCTTGCCAACGCCATCTCCAGCCAGCTTGAAGGCAATGTCGCGGCCACGGTCAGCTATGACGTCTGGTCGATGGACATGGCCAATGTCCTGATCCCGCGCGGCTCGCGGCTGTTTGGCCGCTACAGCTCGTCCATCGAGAAAGGCCAGCGGCGGATCATGGTGGCCTGGGACCGGGTGGTGACGCCGGACGGGCAGTCGGTCGACCTTGCCGCCTACGGGACGGACCGCGTGGGCCGAGCAGGGGTGACGGGCCGGGTCAACACCCGCACCCTGGCACGCTTTTCGGCGGCGGCAGCCGTGTCGATCATCGGCGCCGCCCCTGCGGTGCTCGCGGCCGCCGTCGAGGAGGGCAGCGACGACGGGATCGCCCGCGACACTGCGGAAAACATTGGCAGCAACGCCAGCGATGCGATCGGCGGGGTGATCAAGGACTACATCGACATCCCTGCCACGATCAGCGTCGATCAGGGCGCCGTGATCATGGTCATGGTGAACGCCGACCTGGAAATGCTCCCATGACGGAGGTGGGCCACCTGGAAACCCGGCTTGGCATCCTGCAGCCCTTGATCGGCGACGAGGCCACCATCGAGATCGCCATCAACGCCGACGGCCGGGTCTGGGTCGAGCGTGCAGGCGACAGTCATATGTCCTTGGCCGGGATCATCCTCCCGCCCGTCGAGGTCAGGGATCTGGCGGGTCTGATCGCCAACAAGCAGCGCCTGACCCTGACCGACAACCAGCCCGCGATCTCGACCACTGTCGAGGTTACCGGAGCAGCCCTGCGCTGCCAAGCCATCATCCCGCCCGCCTCGGCGGGGGGCACGGTGATCTCGGTTCGGGTGTTCCGCCGCAGGGAAGCCGGCACTGCCCCCCGGCCCTTCCACTTTTTGCGCGACCAGACCGTGTCGCTGGAAGCAGAGCGGCTGGAACTCTTGCGCGCGATCCGCCGGATGGCGCTCGAAGATGAGGATCCCGACACCTTCCTGCGGGCCTGCGTCGAGGCGCGCATGAACCTCGTGATCTCGGGGGGCACCTCCTCGGGCAAGACCGAACTGGCGCGGCGGCTCCTGTGGATGGTAAAAGACGAGCATCGCCTGGCCCTGATCGAGGATGCATCCGAACTGCTTCCCGGCCAGGAGAACACCGTCAGCCTGATCGCCGAACGGAATGAGGCCTCCGCGCGCTCGACCGACAGACTCCTGGAAATGACCCTGCGCCTGCGCCCCGACCGGATCATCCTGGGCGAACTCCGTGGGACCGAGGCGGTCACCTTCCTCGAGGCCATCAACACCGGTCACGAGGGCAGCGTCACCACCATCCATGCCACAAGCGCGCGCAAGGCCGTCAACAGGCTAGCCTTCCTAGTGATGCGCGCAGGCATGCCGCTGACGCTATCGGAGATCCGCGACTATGTTCTCCAGTCCGTCGATGTCGTCGTGCAGACCGGGCGGATCGGAACTGATCGCGGCATCCTGGAGACGTGGTTTCCGGGGCTCGATGGGGAAAGGCCATGACCCGCCTGAGCGTTGCCGTTCCGGTTGGGCTGATCACCGGGGCCTTTGTCGGCCTGATGATCGGCGGCCTTTGGCTGCAGTGGCAATCAGGCATGAACCCCAACGCCGGGCATCCGTTCGTGCTCCTCACCGATTTCCCGGGCCTGCGGGCGGCGGGACGGGAGCCGTGGCGATCGGCCTATGGGATCGTTCTGGCGGGCACGGTGCTGCTGGGACTTGTGGCGGCGTTCCTGTCCGTTTCCCGGCGGCTGACAACCTACGGCAAGGCGCATTTCCAGAGCCGCCGCGAGGTCCGGCGGAACGGGCTCGTGCAACCCTTGGGTTCGGGCTTGGTGTTCGGCAAGTTCGGGCAACCGCACAGGACGGGCCGCTTCGTCTGCGGCAGCTATGACAGGTTTCCGCATGCCCTGGTGGCCGCGCCGACCCGCTCGGGCAAGGGGGTAGGCTATGTCATCCCGAACACACTCCTTTTTCCCGGCTCCTGCGTCATCATGGACGTCAAGGGCGAGATCTTCGAAGCGACCGCCCGGCACCGGCAGGGCGGGGGCGATCGGGTGTTTCGCATCGCGCCCTTCGACTTCGACCATCCGACCCACCGCTACAATCCCCTTGAGCGGATCGCCCGCATCGCCGACACCGATCAACGCTTTACCGAACTTTCGAAGCTCGCCAGCTATTTCCTGATCCCGAAGACCGAGAAGGGCGGCGCGTCGGACTTCATCGTAGGCGCGCGCCAGCTGTTCGTGGCCGCCGGGATGCTGGCCATCGAGCGTGGCACGGCCAGCATCGGCGCGATCGCCCGTCTTCTTTTCGATACCGCCAACAAGGAGATCGCCTTTCGCAGGCTTGCGGGCGAGACGCGCCACGCTCCCTCGGCCACGATCTTTCTGAACTTCTCGGGCTACTCGGACCGGACGCTGTCCTCCTATGTCTCGGTCCTCGACGGGGCGGGCCTGGGATTGTGGCTGAACCCGCGCATCGACAAGGTCACGGCGGTCAACGACTTTTCCTGGAACGACATCCGCCGCAGCCCGCACGCGATCTATGTTGTCGCCAATTCGGACGACGTCCCCACACTCGCGCCCCTCTTGCGGCTGATGTTCGGCGAACTGATCGCCACCATGCGGGCGCGCATCCCTGACCCGAAGCTGGAGCCCTGGCCCGTGCAGATCATCCTCGACGAGTTCGACCAGCTTGGCCCCATGCCGATCATCGTGCAATCGCTGAAGCAGCTTGCCGGTCATGGCGCGCGGGTGTCGATCATCACCCAGTCGGTGCCGGGGCTGGAAAGCATCTACTCCGAGAACGAGCGGCTGTCGATCGAGGCGGCCGCCGGGATGAAGCTCTATATCGCGCCCAACGAGAAAAAGACCGCCGGCGAGGTGGCCGAGGCCCTGGGCAAGACCACCCGGCTGGCGCTGAGCGACAGCTACTCGCAGGACGGCAAGGGTTTGTTGAAGCGGTCGGTCTCGCGGCGCAACGAGGAGCGTCCGCTGATGACACCCGACGAGATCCGCAGGCTCGCCCCGGACAAGGTCATCCTGATCCCCGAGCGGCAGAACCCCATTCTGGCTGACCGGATCGTCTATTATGAGGACGCCCGGTTCAAAGCCCTTGTCGACGCCCAGAAGGGACCGCTGCCCTATCCCGATCCCCTGCGGGACGAACTCGACACCCTCCGGGCGGAAATGGCCGCGCTGCGCGATGCCCGGGTCGTCTATTCTTCGAGACGACCTCCCCATCCGGCAAGGGAGCCCGCGGCGTCAACCGGGCATCTGGCGCAGACGGTCCTGGAGGAGGCGGATGTCCCGGCGGGCTCCGGTGTCGTAGACAATGACGTTGCTGCAGCAGTCCAGGCCGGGATGGACGATTTCGATCGCCAACTGCGGGAAACGAAGGCCGCTGCCGTTGAGATCGACTTGTCGTGAGCAAGGGCACGATGCCGGTGTCCCCGGGGCTTCGATCCGGCTCGGGATTGGTGCCCCGCGGCGTCACCCGTCCGGGAACAGGATCGCCTCGATGTCCATGGCGCCGTTCACGACATGCAGGACCGTGATCCGCTCAGGGGTGACGCGATAGAAGATCAGATACCGCCCATGCACCCGGCGCCGAATGCCGTGGCGCTCATGGCGGGGCACGATTGGCCACGCCAGCGGCATCTCCGCCAAGTCCATGCAGCACTGGTAAAGCTCCCGGATGAAGGTCACGGCGCGGGCAGGATTGTCGCGCGCGATATAATCGCCGATCCCCTCCAGGTCCGCCTCGGCCGTGGCGGTGATCTCGACGATCATTCCGTGCCGCGCGGCCATGCCTCGTATCTGGCTTCCAGCCGGGCCGCCACGTCCGCAGCTGGCCGCACCCGCCCTGCGTCGGCATCGGCCATGCCACGCGCCAGAGCCTGGTCCAGCACGGCCAGGCGCATCTCGCGCTCCTGGATCAGGCGGATGCCCTCGCGCACGACCTCACTTTTCGAGTTGTAGCGGCCGCTTTCGACAAGCTCCGCCACATAGCCTTCAAGCTTCGGTCCAAGTTCGGCACTCAGCATGTCCTGCTCCTTATGCTGGAACCAAAGTGGCAGCATTCATAACAGTTATCAAGTCACACTTTTGATCCGCAACATCGGGTACTTTCTTGGCTCCCATGTCGTGGCGCCAGCGACAGCGTCGTCAGGCACGTCCCGACCGATCAAACGCCGCTTGCCGCCCTTTCAGAGATCCAGATCGTGATCCTTGCGGCGCAGCTCGTGCTGCGGTGTCTCACGGCTGTGTTCGCGCGCCAGGAGCCGTTCCCGGGCCAGCTCGGCCTGCCGCCGGGACAGCCCCATGCTTTCGTGGCTCTCGGCCGCCGCCACCAGGGCACGGGCAATCTCGCGCCGCTGCACCGGCTCGGGGAAGTCGGAGGCCAAGGCCCGATCATCGCCTGAAGCGATCTGCGCCATGATCGTCTCGCCGTAGCGCTCCTTCAGGTCGGTGGCAAAGCGCTCGGCATGATCCTCCCGCTCGAACTCCACCCGGCCGTGCCGGTGGTGCACCGTGGCCAGCGTCTCCAGGGTGCGGACCAGGCGGTCGTCGTCTTGCTGGTGCGCGGTCCTTTCGATCGCACCGATCCCCAGGGCCCCGTCCAGGATTGTCGTGGCCCGGGCATGGAAGCGGTCCAGAAGATCTGCGGCCTGCGCGCGCCCCTTGGCGTCCTCCAGATCGAGCCCTTGCGCGGCCGAGACGGCCTTGAGATCCGCCTTGACCCATTCCCGCTCCTGCCAGGCATTCGCGGCGCGATGCTCGAGCCGCCGCTCCATTGCGCCGCGCTCGATGCCCACCGCCTCGGCCGCCGCCACGACTGCCGCGCGGATCTCGCGGGTGGTCTCTCCACTCAGCACCCGTGTCGCGCTGCCCCGGGTAATGGCGTCCCCGTCCAGTTCGGTCCGGTAAAGCGTCGAGCGCGGCGGCTCCTGCACCAGCTCGGCCCCGCGCGCATCGCCCAGATCGCGCAGGATCGCGGTCGTGACCTTGGCCAGTTCGTGGCGCATCTTGCGCCGGTCCTTGGGTCCCAACGTGGCGATCTCGCCCTCGACCCGGTCGAGCCAGCCCGAGAAGACCCGGTCCAGATCCTGCCGGGTCCGCGGGCTATCCGTGTTCTGCACATCCATCATCTCACCCTCCAGGGTTTTCGAACTCACGATGCCGCCCGCCTCCAGGATCGCCGCGGCCCGCTCCATGCCCATCTTGACGTCCTCCAGCCGGGCGAGGCTGGCGATCCCGGCCAGCGTCCTGAGCGTGGCCGCACTGCGGGTGACCACTGCCAGCCCCTCCTCAAGCGCCGGGCCCTGCAGCGCCCGCTCGCGCACCGGGCGATGCTCGCGCGCGGCCCCCTCGATCTCGGCGCGGCTCGGCCCATAGGTCAGGATGCCCCGCTCGAGCCGCGAGGAGGCATCAAGCTCCACCCCCATTCCGCCCGCGATCTCGACCAGGCGCTCCTTCATGATGGCGAGGTTGAAGGCATGGTCCTTCGCCATGAAGAACCAGGTGCCCTCCTCGAGCCCGCGGTTGTTCACCACGATATGCACATGCGGATGCGAGCGGTCGGTATGCAGCGCCGCCACATAGGCCCATTCATCCTGCATATGGGTGCCTGACTGGAACATCTCGAAGGCCCAGGCCTCGGCAATCCGCAAGGCCTTCTTGGGCGAGAGATCATAAGGAAAGGAGAGGAGCAGATGCGTGGTGTGGCCGTTCTTGGGCTCGCCCCGCCAGCCGTCCGACCACTCGAGCGCGATCGCGCGGCGCTGATCGGCCGTCAGCCCCTCCGCGTCGGGATCAAGCCCGATGGTGTTGCCGAACACGGCCTCGGACTTCGTGAAGAGATACCGGAGCTGCGCCTTGAGCCGGACCGGCGTCTGCGTGCCGCCGCGGGCGATCTTCTTCAGCACCGCGGCGTTCGAGCCCTGGCCGACCCGCCACAGATTGCGGGCTCGCGCCGAGAAGGACGACCCCCCTGCCCCCGACCGGCGTCCCCGCGCCTTGCCAAACCCGCTGTCCCGCGCCACGCGGCCGCCGAGGCGGCGCAGCCGGATCTCGCCGATCAGGTCATCCGCGAGGCTTGCCATGCTCGGCCTCCCTGAACTCGGCAAACAGCCGGATGCCGCGCCGGCGCTGCTCGTCCACCACCGCCCGCAGATAGGAGCGCATCTCCGGCAGGGCCTGGCGCAGGGTACTGAGTGCCGCCCAGTGCTCATGAGCCGGATCGATCCGGCCCTGGCCCGCCGCCAGGGCGATCGCGTTCACGGCGACGCCGATCTCGTGCAGCTCGGCACGGATCGCCTCAAGCCCGCTGGCCGTTGCCGGCTCCGCCTCCAGCAGGCCCGAGGCAGAGCGCACCAGGGCGCGAAGCGCGTCCGAGGTCGAGCCAAGGCCATGGCGCGCCTTCAGGGCTTCGAGCGCCTCCCTCTCGGCAGGCGACAGCCGCGCCGAGACGGGCTTGCCCTCCGTGGTGGCGGTTTCCCGGCTATGGTGGGGCCGGCTCGTGTTCGCCGTTGCGGCAGGCTGGGAGCGGACGCGCCGCTTTGCAGTCAATCGCTCGTCATCGCCAGGGCGTGGTGTGTCTGCCAGGGTCTGGGTCGTGTCTCGAAGGGCCATCGGGCGCTCCTGTCCACTGGTGTAGACATCGTGCATTTCCTGCCACGCCTACTCTTCTTACCATGCCACATTCTGGGGGATCTGTCACGGGTTTTGTCCCGCACAGAGAGGAGATCACCCCCACACCTCCCGCAAGCGTCTGACCTCTTCTCAGGAGGTGGTCAGCCCGATGGCTGGGTCACCGCTGAGGCCGACCTAAGCTGCGCTTCTCGGCTTCGCCGTCTTCGCGTAACCGCACTGCTCTACCCCGGCAGGTCCCTGCTGAATAGAGGGGTGGGCGACAGGTCACAGCGGGTAAGTCGCAGCCGCCCGGAGCAGATGCCTAACGGCACTGCCCCCTGCCCGAAAGAACAACTATCCCCTGAAGCCCGGCGCAGACATAAAGGTGTTATCAGCCGAGCGGGTGTGTGTGGTTGGTTTCAGAGTGTTCCCGCCCGGCTGAGAGATCCCCCATCCGTGAGGCGTGGTGCCATCGGTGTCGGGGGCGGGAAAGATCTCCGGGACCCTTCCGTGAAGCACGGGCGCGCCTTCGCCTGGGTCCTTGATATCGGGATCCGCTGTTACGTCCTGTTGTCCGACAGGGTGCTGGCTCGGCGGGGCGGAGGTGCTTTTCTGACGCGCGTCCGGATGAAGGGCGCGGCGTGCTTGCCACCGGGTCCTTCAAGCTCCAGGATGAGCGTCTCCAATTCGCCGATCTGCTTTCTGATCCGGTCGATCGTTGCATCGCGTTCTTGGCTGGACAAAGGCATTCGACCAATGTTGGCCCGGCACAGCATTACGGCCGTGTTGGCCGCCGACAGGTTGGCCTGCAAGGCGCTGTAGGTGGTGATCCGGTAGCTCATGCCCGATCCTCTTATGCGCTATTTGCATAAGGCAAACCCGGTTAAGGAGCCGTTAACAGGGCGGGACGGTGCCAGCAGATTCTGTGAAAGAACCTTCACCCGCAGCACGTTTGCGGCAGGGCGGCGACCCCCTTGGCGTCTCAGACGGCCTGCAGATCAACCGCGCTCGTCTTGCCGTTGCGGCCGGTCTCCAGCTCAAAGGAGACTTTCTGCCCGTCCCGCAGCGTGTCCAACCCGGCGCGCTGAACGGCCGTGATATGGACGAACACATCTCCGCCCCCGGTCTCCGGCGCAATGAAGCCATAACCCTTGTCGGTGTTGAACCACTTGACTGTCCCGCGTGCCATCGTCCCTCTCCGCTGCGCAACAAGCCATTGCTTGGCATAGGGTTCAACCGCGCAGCAAGAGATTTCTTAGGGGGCCGGCAGAGTAAACCTGCTGCGGTCCCGCCTTTGCCAATGCTGACTACAACGTTAGAGTAATAGCCGAGGTCATGACCAAGAGCCATTTGGTTGCATCTGCCAATATGACTGACCCTTATCAGGACGCAGTTGGCGTAATGCGTCGAAGGGTTATTTCGCAGCCGCCGCCCTCAAGGACGTGATAGCTCTCAACGACGACCCGTTCGTCGGCACCGTCCAGGGTAAGCTGCCCCTCATGAGGCCCGTTGATCTGACCTTCGTCGAGAGCCGCGTCTGCGCTGAACCGGATATAGTCGCCCCCGGTTTCAACGGTGCCACTGATCGGCTCAAGGCCGTCTAGCGAGAGTGTCGCGTCGGTCATGTGCTGCCCTCCCTCAGGGGATGAGGAGAAACAACGATCCTTCTGCTCATAAGGGGCCAGCAATTGACAAAAACGAAATACTCGCGGACGTCTCGGAACGAGGCGATGTCTGACCTGACGCCCTCGGCACCATCGGCACCCTGTTCTCACCCCAGGAGTGCTGGGATGACTGTCACGCCGCGGGACCTGTATCAGGTGGAGCCGAATGGCTTGAGAAGCTCTCGGGACATCGGCAAGGCACTGTCCCCAGGTCCGGTGCGAGCGGCCTTAGGATGCGCGTCAAAGCGGGTGCTCGGACGTCGCAGTCCAGCTCTCCTGACGCCTTATATTCCCGGACAAACTATGTGCGATAGTCAGGCGGCCCCGCTTTCGAAGCCGCCCGTGCGAGATCAGTATTCGTCGGGCAGACACAAGGTGAGAACACGGATCGTCTGCGCGGGATCGCTTTCCTGCTCCGGTCCCATCAGCCCGTCGGTGTCGTAAAGGTCGATCTTCCAGTAGATGCGCACGGTCTCGTCTCCGTGCGGCACATCCGGCATGCCGAAGCTGCGGAGGCCATCGGTGCCATGATCGTCCACGACGGACGCGTCCGTGCGCACCCGGTCGAGGGCCGCGTCCATGAAGTCAGGGCCACGGGCGACGATCCCGCGCGTCACGACCACCCTGCCGCGCAGAGTCTCGCCCTGCCACTCGGTCTGCCCAAGGGCTGCCCGGAAGGCGTCGTTCTGCGCCCCCATGATCCGCGCCTCGGCCATGGCAGCCTCGTAGCGGTCCAGATCGAAGACCGGCCCCGCGCAATGGCGGCAAGCGTCTGGACGGGTGCCCGCCGTGGTCTGGGTGGCCTCGCAGGAGATGCATTGATACCGCGTCATGAGAAAACCCTCCTTATGATCTGGCGATCCCCTCCCGGCCTTGCCCTTCTTCAAGAATGGGAGCGGACCGGGAAGGCGAGCCGCGCCCCCGGCGCGTCTCACCTTCCTGGGCTGCCTCCCGGCGAGGGCGGGAGGGGGGCCCGGCAACTGCAAAATCAAGCCCCAAGGGTCGGGGGCCCCGTCTGCACAAGCCGCCGCTTGGCGGCGCGGAAGATGGGGGTGCCCCCTTAGGGCGCCGTATTTTGCGGTTGACGGGGGAACCGGCGGTTCCCCTCTTTCTTCCTTGCGACAGCTGTCATCTGCACCCAATCAGCCTGCAGGGGGCGTTCGGCTTGACCGAATCCCCCCTGCACGGCGCTCCCCGCGTCACCCGGACCTTTTGCCGGACCACACGCCGCAGAGCGGCGCAGCAGGCGGCGTCTGACAACGAAGCCGTGGCAGGAAGAGGGCCGTAGAGAACGGCGCTTACGCGCCGCCCTCGATCTTCATCACCGGGATGCCCAGCTTGCGGGCCTTGTCAGCCAGGTTCTCCTGGATGCCGGTGCCGGGGAAGACCAGGACACCGACCGGCAGGACATCGAGCAGCGCGTCATTGCGCTTGAAGGGCGCGGCCTTGCCGTGCTTCGTCCAGTCGGGACGGAAGGCGATCTGGGGCACCTTGCGGTGATCGGCCCAGCGGGAGGCAATGAGCTCCGCCCCTTTCGGTGAGCCGCCATGCAGGAGCACCATGTCCGGGTGCTTGGCATGGACCTGATCGAGCCTGGCCCAGATCAGCCGGTGATCGTTGAAGTCCACCCCGCCGGTCAGGGCCACCTTTGGCCCGGCAGGCAGCATCACCTCCGTCTCGGCCCGGCGCTTGGCGGCCAGGAAGTCGCGGCTGTCGATCATTGCCGCCGTGAGATGGCGATGGCTGACCATCGAGCCCGTGCGTGGCCGCCAGGCACTGCCGGTGTGGTGCTCGAAGGCCTCGGTGGCGAGGTCGCGGAAGAGCTCCATGCCGGCGCGCCGTTCGATCAAGGTCTGCCCTTCGGCCGTGAGGCGTTCGAGTTCGACGGATTTCACCTCGCTGCCGTCCTGCTCGCGCTGCAGCCGGCGCTGCGCCTGTTCGTTGCTGTCGAGTTCGCGCTCGACGCGGGCCGCGGCACGGTGGAAGAGATTGACGGTGCCCCAGAGCAGTTCCTCGAGATCGGGCTCGAGCCGGGTGTCACTGAGGCTCGCCACCAGGGCGTCGAAGATGTCGGACACGGCGCTGGAGACGGTGTCCGCCTCCGGAAGCGGCCGGGGGTCGGGCTCGTCCTGAAAGGGGCGCCAGCCGTAAAGCTGGAGTTCGGTCAGGACGTGGTCGGTCTGGGAGGCGGTGTGGACCGGCTCGGGGGCCTGGTCGTCGGGATCCTGTGTCATCGCGTTCTCCTTCGATGGGGGCGGGGCGCACGTTTCTCGCGGCCTTCGCGGGCATCGACGCGCACGGGCGGGACGGACGGGCAGCCCTCGCGCCTCGCGAGGGCCTTGATGGCCAAGGCCGGCTATTTTGCTTCGCGATGCAAAGCGTCCGCAGGACGCGGCGGAAAATAGTCGGCCGCCGCCATTGCCCGACGGGCCGGCTGTGCGCCGATTGCCCCCCTCGAAGGCCCGGAACGCGGATCTCCGCGCGTGAAGGAGAGGTGACCGGGACAGGGAGGGACCCGGCCAAAGGGCAGAGGCTGGCACCCCTGCACCCCCGAGCCTGCCCTCACCCCTTCAGGAAACGGTGCCGGTCGTCAGGATGCAGCGCGTCCTTCAGCGCCGCCTGCAGGACTTGCAGCCCGAAGTGCCGCAGGTCCTCATTGAAGTCGCCTCCGACGGGCACAAGGGCAATCGCCTCGATGCCGAGGCTGGCCGCTCGGGTCAGAAGGCTGTCGCGCGCCCTGTCGCCGGCGGGGTCACGGTCGCACAGGACATACAGGCGGCGCAACGTGGGAGGAAAGAGCACGGCAGCAAGATGGGCAGCCGAGAGGGCTGCCAGCATCGGCATGCCGGGCAGCACCTGGCGGGGCGACAGCACAGTCTCGATGCCCTCTCCCACGGCCAACACATCATCGGCCACCCCGAAGCGGACGCCGTGGCCGAGAAGCTCCCCCATGGCCCGGCGCGGCGTGGCGATCGGGGCCTTGCCCAACCCATCGGCAGCAAGCCAGGTGCGATGCGCGCCCGTCTGGCGGCCGGCGAGATCGGTGACAGCGGCAATCATCGCCGGCCGGGTCTCCGTTGGCCCATGCTCGTCCGGCCGGTAGTAGCACCGGGGGTGGAAGCGCAGCGCACCCGTGCCGGAAAGGCAGGTAATCGCCCTCCCGGCCAGATAGGTTGCCGCGAGCGTGCCGCCGATCGGCTCGGCCATGGCGAAGAGCCGCCGTGCCGCCTGTCGGGAGCCGGGTGCCCTGCGCAATGGCCGACCGTCCGGAGAAAGGCCAGGCTCCGGGTCGGGACGCGGCAGAGCAAGAAACCGGCGGGCTTCGGCAGCCACATCCTTGAAGTCGAAAAGGCCCGTCGCCTTGCGGATGAGGTCGAGCAGATCGCCGTGCTCGCCCGTGGCGGCATCGGACCAGCGGCCCGCGGCCCCCCCGCCGGTCTCTGGGCCCGCCAGACGCACGAACATCGAGCGGCCAGGAGTGTTTCTCACATCGCCCACCAGCCAGTAGTTGCCGGTCTTGCGGCCAGAGGACAGGTAATGGCGGCAGACTGCCTCGGCCTCCCGGCCAAGACGGATCGCCAGATCGGACGCGTCACGATGGGGCATGAGAGGACCTCCTGTGTGCTGGGGCATCTGCCGCCTCCGGGGTCCGGACCGCGGACCCTCGGTCGCGGCGTTTTCCCGGGGGCGGAAAGCACGAATTCGCGGCACTCTCTCGACCGCATCGGCTCAACCCTCCTGCCCCGACCCCCCTCTGTCTTTGCCGGCGGTCTCCATCACCGCACCACGGCCGGGCGGCACACCCTCACAGCCTTCCGTGATGGCCATCCCCTGGTCTGCTGGCGGAAGCAGGGTCTTGGGCTTCAAGGCACAGGTCGGCGACAAGTACCCGCAGTCATGTGACGAAGCGGCGTCAACTGTGACAGCGGATGCCTCTGTGCGCACAGCGCGCAAGGCGGTCAGACGAAAGCGTTGGTATGACCCTCAGCGCTTTTTTGACGGGTGCACCATGCGCGTCGATTTGCGGCCGTAGTTTTTCACCGTCTCGCGCAAGGTCGCAATCTGGTCATCAATGGTGGGTGTGGACCGCAGACGCTCGATCTCGTTTTGGAGAGCCAGGCGCATGGCTTCCGTCTTGTCGACGCCCAGCATGTCCGCCAGGGTTTGCGCCAAGTCATCCAGGCGTTCATCGCGGGTTGTGCGCTCTTCCATCGTGGGTCCGCCTTGCATGCACGGCCATGATCATCCGGTAACCCCAAGGTGGGCTGCTCGGCAAGACAGCACGAGATTGCAGCCAAGCCGCTCGACAGGGGCCGTTTTGGTAGCCACGCGCCTGCTGATCGGACCGCCTTCTGCCAAGGATAACGACCTGATGCGCATCTTCTCCTCGGCCCTAGATCCGGCGCGTGTCCAGAGGTAGGCTTCTCTCGCTTGCCGTCTGAGCCGCCCTCCTGCGGCGCCATGGCGAAAGCCAGCAGGAAACAAGCGCCCCGCCGTAAAGCAGGGCGCTTGCACGGTTCAGTCGATGGCCTGGAAAATCTCGCGGGCCTCGGGATGATCCGCGGCATGGGCGTAAAGGCGGGCAAAGCCGTCTGAGAGTTCCGGGGCGTCATGGCGGAACGACAGGTGGGAGAAGGCAAAGAGCTGGCGATGATGCCCGCGGCGTCAGCCGATACCTCGCCTTCATAGCCGTTACCGTCCCAGACGAGATGGAAGCGCGGCCTGCAGGTCGGGGCGAGATAAGGGGTCGCCTGCCCGCTCAAGGAAGTCCCACATGCCGCCGGTGTAGTCCGTCGGGCTCAGCCTTTCCATGAAGCCGAAGACGTGTGCTCGCCGACAAGGAGAAGACGGGCGCCGAACAGCCGAGGCAGAAAGGCCATGCGGCGCTCCTCGGGAACGGGCATGGCAGAGGAGAATGAGGGTGCGGTGAGGCTCATGGCGGAGATCTCCGGTTATGAGATACGGGGATGCGCCTGCCATGTCGCTCTCTAGCTCCGGCAGGCGCAGCCTTCTCCCAGCCTTCCTCTGTCTCTGCTGCCCGGCTGTCGGCCTGATCGACGCTCCGGCGGTGACCCGCCAGAGAGGCCGCAAACATCAGGATCTTCCGCCTCGTGTGGCCAAGCGGGATCGACGACCAGTCGAGCGCCTGGCTCCGTCCCATCCACGGCTCCGGGCGGATCGCCCTGGCCCAGTCGGCGAAGCTGGATATGGCCCAGATCCTCGCGACATGCTGCTCGCCGATCCACCGGGTGGGATCTGCCGCCCCGAGCCAGGGTGAGCGTGGTGCCGAACAGCCGTTCCGACATGAAGATGCCCTCGGCATGATGGCGCAGCGCCCCGGTGCCGGAAGTCGCAAGGATCTCCTTGCTGCCATCGAACCAGGCATGGACGGCCAGGTATTCCTCGATGCTGCCGCCCCAGCTGCGGACCGAGGAGAGGCGTGATGATAAGGATGTGCCATGGTCTCCTCCTTAGAACACGTGGCTGTAGGTTTCAGTGGCGTATAGCGCTCACTGTGATCGAGGGTGATCGCCCGGGCCGCCACGTCGAAGACGAACGCGCCAGAGCGCCGTCGTTGTTCTCCCAGCCGGGATGGCTTTGCTCGAGCAGTCATAGCAATGCTGCTCGAGGGCGGCCCCGATCTCCACTTGGGCGTGACACATCGTCCGAGTTCCACGTAGCGGACGCCAGCGCAACCTGGCCTGCGGGAAGGTCGACAATGGTCTCGCCGCGTTGCCGGTACATCCTCGATCTGGCCGCTGTCGCCGTAGCCGTCGAAGGTCACCGTGACGGTGGATCCCGGCGGCCTCCAGGGCATCGAAGAGCGCGGCCTTGTTGCCGGGCGCAGCGCGGCTGCGCGTTGTTGATGAGCATCGTGTTCGGCAAGAACACGGGCATGCTTGCAGCAAGGTCGAGGTCCGGCTTGCCGGCATGTTCGGAATTGGTCATGGAAAGGTCCTCCGGGAGAGGGAATGACAGGAACGCCACGGCGCGGCTCTCCCTCCTCGCGCCGGGCTTGTCCCCTCCCCCACCGGCTCTGCCTCTTGATAAGGAGGGTGCTGTTCACGGCTCCGGCCTCAGGTCAGCGCGACACGACCAAGCCGTCGTGAACCGGGAGAGCGGGAGACGGGGCGGCTATGCCGCCCCGTCTCCCATCCTCACTCGGCGGCCATGCCTTGCGGATTGGCCTCCTCCACGCGGACAGTGCCGTCTTCGCCTGCTCCGGACGGAGCTCCCGTGCGGATCGTCCGCGTCGTCTGGTTCCGCGTTATTGGCCTCGCCGGTCGGGTCGGTCGGCAGGCAAGCTGACCCGGCAACCTCGACGCCGATGGTTCCGCTGTCGGCGTCTCCCAGCCGCAGCGGCTCGGGCAGCCAGCCGGTCTCCGCCAGGAGCCGCTCGGCTTCCCGCGCCATGTCGGGTTTCTTCAGGTGATTGATGCGCTGCGCCGCTGCCTCCCCGACGCCTTCGCGCACTGCCGCAAGGATGCGCGGCTTGGTCACCCGGCCAAGATAGCTCTCGACCGTCGGCCGCCAGCCCGCCTCCACGAGATCGAGCTCTGTCGCCCGGGCCAGCCGGTCGGCCTCGCGGAGGCGCCGCTCGAGACCCCCCTGGCTCACGCTCGTGCCGCCGCTGAAGCCGGGCCGCTCGACAAGCGCATTGACCCCGAAGCTGACGCAGTAAGCCAGCAGTGCCAGCCGGCTTGCGTCGTCGAGGCTCTCGAGCCAGGACCAGAGCCGGTCGTCATCCTCGGCATCGGGCAGGTCGGCCTGCCACACCGCATGGCGCGCAGCGATCCGTTGCGCGGGCAGGCTGTCGGCCAGACCCGGGGCCTGCACGGGAAAGTAGACGGTCCGGACACAGGCCTCCAAGGCCGCGCCGCAGCCGCGGCTGACAAAACAGTCCAGCACCAGCCGGTGCAGAAGGGCTGTCAGCGCGACATGCGGGTGCGCGGCCAGGGCGTCGCGCAACGCCAAGGTGCGATATGCGGTCAGCTCAACCACCAGGCTCTCGGGCAAGGGCTTGAGGGTGTCGGTGTCCTCGGAGCTATCCTCCCCGGTGCCTGGCTCACCCGCCATCGTGATGGCGGCGAGTTGTCCGGCGTCGTGGGGCGTGACGCCGCCCGTCGCATCGGGCAATCCCCCAGCCGCACCGTCCTCAGCCCCGTGCCCGGCCTCATCGTCGGGCCGGACATGGCCACGATCGACCATCAACCTGCCGTCGGCGCCTATGCTGACAAATACCCCGGCGCGCGCCATCTGCTCGGGCGAGAAGACCACCGGCCTGTGCTCATAAGCCTCGAGCGCCGCCTCGATCTCTCCCAGCCGCCGGTCCACATCTTCGGGCAGTTCCTCGGCTTCCGCATGCTCGGCCTCGAGCAGGTCGTACTCGTCGCGCAGGGCCTCGCGCGCGGCGCGCTCCTCGTCAGTCAGGTCGATGGTGGTGCCGGCAATCCGCCGAAGCCCGCGTCGTGGCCATAGGGAAAGCTCGCGGCTACCTCGACCCAGGCCCAGCCTTCCGCGGCAATCGCCTTGGCCTCACACTTCAGCTTCTCCGCGACCAGCTGGTCGAGCAGGGCCACGTCCTGCAGCCAGCCCCCATCGTCGCCCTCGAAGAGATCGCGCAGCACCGTGCCGCCGGCCGCCTCGTAGGCGGGAATGCCCACGAAGAGCGCCCGCCGGTCGGACGCCCGCACCGTGGTCTCGGTCAGCATCCGGCGGATGGTGTGGGGCTCCTTCGACCAGCTGTCCCTGACGGCCTGCCAGACCTGCTCCTGGCGGGCATGATCCTCCGAGACGGTGAAGGCCATCAACTGCTCGAGCGTCATGGCGTCCTCGGCGTAGACCTCGAGCAGCGCGGGCGAGACAGAGGCCAGCCGCAGGCGCTGCTTGACGACCTTCACGTCGACGAAAAAGGCCGCGGCAATGGCTTCCTCTGTCATGCCGGTCTCCCGCAGGGTCTGGAAGGCGCGGAATTGATCGAGCGGATGGAGCGGCGCCCGCTCGATGTTCTCGGCCAAGGACAGTTCGGCCACGAGCACATCCGTATCGGACCCGCTCCCCGAGACGATGCAGGGCACGGGCGCGGTCTTCGCCAGACGCTTCTGCTTGACCAGCAGTTCAAGCGCCCGGAAGCGTCGGCCGCCGGCGGGCACCTCGAAAAGACCGGTCTGCTGGCCGTCCTCGTCCAGGACGGGACGCACGTGGAGGGACTGGAGCAAGCCGCGCCGGGCAATGGATGCGGCAAGCTCCTCGACCGAAACGCCGGACTTGATCCGCCGGACATTGGACTGGCTGAGGACCAGCTTGTCGAAGGGAATGTCGCGCGCGGACGCGAGGGTGATGGGGGAATTGGCTTTAGCCATGGCCGTGTTCTCCACGACGGGCGCCGGGGAGCCTCTCTCCCTGGCTTTCAACCCGTCACGAACACCCCAGCCCTCCTCTGGCTCTCCGCAAGCCGCCTCTGGCGCGCTGTCAGAATTAAGACGTTTGCCAGAGGGCGATGGCTCCCGAACTTGGCAGTTTGATCGTAGGCAAAAAGCCCACGTTGCGCTGACACGTCTTCAGGCGAGCTTGCTAGACGGTGCCGACGACAACGGGAGACCAAGGGTGGCCATCCTCCGGTTCATCGGGTGCGCCGGGTGGTGTGAGAGCGGGCTGCTGCGCATGCATCCAGTCGGCGGCCTGCTGGGCCTTGCCGGCAGCCGTGAAGATCGCGCGGGGGTCTGCAGCCATGACCTTGAGCCACGAGGCGATGTAGGCGGCATGGTCGGGCCGCGGATGATGGGCAATGCCGAGATCGGCAAGCACGAGGCCGCTGAGGATCTCGACACAGCATTCCTCTGCCGCATAAGCCTTTGAGCCGAACCGGCCCGAGAGATCGCGATCAAGCCTGTGTTTTGCCCCCGAGGCGTGGCCATGCTCATGCAGCCAGACCCCATAAAACGAGGCAGCGTCCCGGAACTGCGCGAACTCGGGCATGAACACCGTGTCCACGGAGGGACGGTAGAAGGCTTCTAAGCCGCCAAACACGGTTCTTATCCCAAGGTTGGCGATGAAGGCTTCCGCATGTGCCAGACGCTCGCTCTCGGGCAGGCACGGTGTCAGAGGGCGTTCGTATCCGTCCACCTGGGCCAGGTTGAACACCGCAAAAGCCCGCGCCACCATCCGGGCGCGACCGCCATCGTCCTTGCCGTCGTCCTCTGCCTTTGTCTCCTCGCGCGAGGCGATCTGCTTCCACAGAACCACGGTGGTCGAGCGCTCACCCTTGCGAACCTGAGCACCGGCAGCCTGCCATTGCCGGTAGGTGCCCCACAGGCCATCGCTGTAGCCCGATGTCATGGCCGCGACCCACAGCGCCACGGTGTTGATGCCCCGGTAACGCTTGCCTGATGCAACATTGGTCGGGCGGGCGGCATGGGCACCGTCATGGAACCACGGGGCGTGCCACTCACCGGCCCCGTGCTCGAGGGCTGCCATGATCTCTGCGGTAACGCGCGTGTAGATGTCAGCACGCGCTTCAGGATGTGTCCCGTGAGATGATGGGACAGTTCCCCGGGAGCGACGGGACCCTGTGGAATGACCGCCGCCTGCAGGATCTGTCGCTCGGGCAGCTCGCCTTGGTCCAGACATTGGAATGTCCTCCGCGACGGGCGCCGGAGGCCTCTCCTCCAGCCCTCGACCCGTCACGGACAGTCCGCCAGACCTCTGGCTCTCTATGGCAAGCGCCGCAGGACAGGCGGGTCATCAGCCTGCCAGGACAAAGCGCACAACGCCTCTTTGGGCTTGCCGAACCAGCGGCGTGCGTGTTCTGTTCTCGATCCGCGACAGTGCCGACCCGAAGGATCCCCTTTCCGATGTATCGCTTCCTGCATTCCTCAGATCTGCACCTGGGCAAGGCCTTCGGCACCTATCCCGAAGCCATCCGCAACCGCCTGCGCGAGGCCCGCCACGGCGCGATCGCCCGGCTGGCCCAGGCCGCGCGGGACGGGGGCGCGGCCACGGTGCTGCTGGCGGGCGACACCTTCGATGCCGAGACCCCTGCCCCCGACACCCTGCGCCACGCCCTGCGCGCCATGGCGGCCGAGGCCGACATCACCTGGATCATGCTGCCGGGCAACCATGACAGCCTGGCCGCGACCGAACTGTGGCGGCGCATCGGGTCCGAGGCGCCCCCGAACCTGCGGGCGATCACCAGCCCCGATCCGGTGGAACTAGCCCCCGGCGTGATTGTCCTGCCCGCCCCCTGCACGCAGCGCCGCCCCGGCCGCGACCTGACCGAGGCGATGGCCGCCCCCACCCCCGACGGCTGCCTGCGCATCGGCCTGGGCCACGGCGCGATCGCCGATTTCTCGGGCGAGGAAGGCGTGGCGGGCATCATCGCCCCCGACCGGGCGCGGCTCTGCGGCCTTGACTACCTGGCGCTTGGCGACTGGCACGGCCGGATGGAGGTGAACGCGGCCACCTGGTATCCCGGCACGCCCGAGGCCGACGGCTTCAAGCACTCTGCCGCCTGCTGCGCACTGCTGGTGACGCTGGACGGGACGGCGCGCGTCCGACCGGTGGAAACCGGCAGCATGGGCTGGCAGACCGTCACGCTGGACCTGCTGCCCGGCGACGATCCGCTGGCCCGGCTGGACGGCGCCCTGCCCCTGCCGATGATGCGGCGCAACCTGCTGGTCCGGCTTGTCGCCACCGGCCGCCTGCCCCTGTCCGACCGGGCCGCGCTTGACGCGGCGGCGCAGGCGGCCGCCCCCGATTTCGGCTGGTTCGGCCACGACCTGTCAGGCCTTGCGACCGAGGCGCGGCCCGATGACCTGGACGGGATCGATCGCGCGGGTGCGCTGCGCCAGGCGGCCGAGGCGCTGCTGGCCGAGGCGGGCGACGGGGATCGCAGCGCCACTGAGCGCGCGGTGGCCGCATCCGCGCTGTCGCGGCTTTATGCCCTGGCGCAAGAGGTGGGGGCATGAAGATCCGCGCGCTGCAACTGACCAACGTGCGCCGCTTCGCCGGCCACACCGCCCGGATCGAGGGGATCGGCGACGGCATCACCGTGCTGTGCGAGCCCAACGAATTCGGCAAGTCCACCTTCTTCGACGCCATCCACGCGCTGTTCTTCGAACGCCACCGCGCCACCCGCGCAGGGATCAAGGCGCTGCAACCCCATGTCGGCGGCGCGCCCGAGGTGGCGGCGGATCTGGACCTGCCCGACGGGCGCTACCGGGTGGAAAAGCGGTGGCTGACCCGCGCCTCGGCCAGGGTGTCGCGCGACGGGCGGACCGTGGCCCAGGACGACGAGGCCGAGGCCTGGATCGACCGGATGCTGGGGGCCGGGCTGTCGGGGCCGTCGGGCCTTCTGTGGGTGCGCCAAGGCCTGCTGGGCCTGGAACCCGAGGGCAGTTCGGCCAGCGACAAGTCCGACCGCGAACGGGCGCTGTCGGCGCGGCGGGATCTCTTGTCCTCGGTCGCGGGCGAGATCGACATGATGACCGGCGGGCGCCGGCTGGATGGGGTGGCGGCAAAGGTCGGCGATGCGCTTGGCAGGCTCGCGACCGCGACCGGCAAGGCCAAGGCAGGCGGCGAATGGGCCCGGGCCGAGGCCGAGGCCGAGGCCCTGCGCGCCGAGAAGGCCGAGCTTGCCGCCAAGGCCGCGCGGCTGTCGGGCGACCTGTCCAGCCGCAGCGAGGCGCAGCGCCAGCTTGCAGCCCTGGACGACCCGGCCGAGGACCGGCGCCGCGCCAAGGCCCTGGCTGCTGCCCGCGCCGCCCTGGCCGAGGCCGAGGCCCATGCCGACCGGCTGGGGGCGGCGCAGCGCGCCCTGGCCCTGGCACAGGCCACCGACGACAATGCGCGTGCCGAGATCGAGCGGCTGGAAACGCTGTCGGACCGCGCCGCCCGCGCGGCCCAGGCCCTGGCCGCGGCGACCGAGGATGCGGCCCGTCATGACAGCCGCACAGCCACCCTGTCCCAGGCCGAAGGCGACACCGCCGCCGCCCTTCGGGATGCCGAGGCCGCCACCCGCGCCCTGCGCGACCGTCTGGCCTTGGCGCAGCGGGCGCGCCTTGCCCGCGCCGCGCAGGACCGCGCCACGCACCTGGCCCGCAGCCTGGCCGAGGCCGAGCGCCTGCGCGCCGAGATCGAGGCACAGCGGGCGCAGCGCGGGTTGCTGGTGGTGACGCCGCAGGCCCTTGCCGCCGCCGAACAGGCCGCCGACGAGCTGAACCGGGCCGAGGCCCGCCTGGACGCGCAGTCGGTCAGCCTGTCCCTTGCCTATAGCGGCGCCGCACGGGTCCGCGCCGATGGGGCCGACCTGCCCGAAGGCCCGCACCGCCTGACCGGCCCGCGCGACTTCGACCTGCCCGGCATCGGCACCATGCGGATCGACCCCGGCACCCAGACCGGCGGCGACCGGGCGCAACTGGACAAGGCCGCGGCCACGCTGGCCCAGCGGCTGTCCGCCTGCGGGGCCGAGGATCTGGCCCAGGCCCGCGCCCGCCTGGTCGAGGCGCAGCGGCTGGACGACAGCCTGCGCAGCGCCCAGGCCCTTCTGGCCCAGCTTGCCCCCGACGGGCTGGAGGCCCTGCGCCAGGCCCATGCCCAGACGGTCGCGGAAGCCGGTGCGGGCGCTGAGGACGCGGGCGACCCCGCCGCCCTTGAAGCGGACCTTGCCATCGCCACCGCCACCGAGGATGGGGCCCGCGCCGCCGCGGCCGAGGCCCAGTCTGCCCTGCGTGCCGCGTCCGAGGCCCGGGCCGCCGCCGCCGCCACGCTTGCCGCCGCCCGCCGCACCCATGAGGCCGCGGCCGCCGAGGCCGGCGATCCGGCGGCGCTGACGGCCCGGCTGCGCGATCTGCGCGACGCCCGGACGGGCCACCAGTCCGGGCTGGCCGATGCCCAGGCCGAATGCGCGCGGCTGGAACGGGCCGCCCCCGACCTGGATATGGCCCGCGCCGCCCTGTCGCGCGCCCAGTCGGTCGCGGCCCAGGCCAAGGCGCAGCGCGACCGCCTGCGCGAGGATCTGGCGATGCTGAACGGATCCATCGGCACCCTGGCCGAGGAAGGGATCGAGGAACGCCTGGACGAGGTGCGCGGCAGGCTTTCCGACGCCGAGGCCCGCGCCGCGCGCTATGCCGCCGAGGTGCAGTCGCTCACCCGCCTGCGCCGGGCGCTTGACGAGGCGCGGCGCCAGGCGCGGGACGCTTATCTGGGGCCGGTGCTGCGCGAATTGCAGCCTCTGCTGGCGGTGATCCATCCCGGCGCCACGCTGGAGATCGACGACCAGACCCTGCTGCCCGCCGTGCTGACCCGAGACGGCCAGCCCGAGGCCCTGGACATCCTGTCGGGGGGAACGCGGGAACAGGTGGCGATCCTGACCCGGCTGGCATTCGCGCGGCTGTTCGCGCGGGCGGGCACCCAGGTGCCGGTGATCCTGGACGACGCCCTGGTCCACAGCGACGACGACCGGATCGAGGCGATGTTCACCGCCCTGCACCGCGTGGCCCAGGACCAGCAGATCCTGGTCCTGACCTGCCGCCAGCGGGCTTTCGCGGCCCTGGGCGGGGAACGGGCGCGGGTCAGCGTTGAGACGGTCTGAGGCTTCCGAGTCTTGGCGTAATCTAAAAGCTTGAACGTCGCAACGGGCGGTAAGCGGCCCTAGGGCGGTGCACCAAGGCCACTGCAGCATCAAGCAAAAGCAGTCGTTCGTCGCAACCACAAAAACTTACGATCATATAGTTGACACGTAGGACAAAAAAAGGGCCTCAGCGGCGGGTGCAAAGTAGTATATTATTAGCTCGCAATAGCCGACCATGAAAACTGATTGCTTAGGGACCACCGCCATTAGTGACCCACCACTGAACTGCACTTGCTGTCAAGCTGCCAACGACACCCAATGCCAGTGCAACTGAAGCGTAAACGCCGATCACTACTGAGCTCGTCTTTCTTGTCTGTAGCTTCACAAATGCTGAAAATCCCTGCAGCGAATTATGTTTAACGCCTTTGAATTCCTTCCGCCAATGATAGACTACCATGCCATCTTCCAAGCCCTGGGGGACATAATCCTTCCAAATCTGGGTCTCGAGTAAACGACTTTTATGCCACTCAGCATGGGATGATGTAATCGACGACGTAACTGGGACCACGGCCAAGAACACGATACGAGAAACGTCTGCGAGACCATGTGGAGCAGCATCGGCTGATGCTTCGATTGATGTTGGAAGCGTACGTGCCTCATTTAAGCGGCAATCGATGTACTCAATCTCCTCAAATCCGCTGGTCCACGCTCTGTCTTTGGGTTTGATCGCAGTCACAAACGGCCGCGTATCGTGCTTAGTTGGCAATAGACGAAGGCGAAAATAGCCGCATTCTGGGTTGCTGTTGCATTGTCTCGCAAGTGACTGCAATGCGATTGAGGTAATCGAAAGCAAAGTACCTCCGTCCTTCTCTCTTATGTCAAGTTCGCACGGATCGATTGAACCGTTTTCAGGCGAGAAGATATGGACGTGGCAATAGGTTTTGGTGCCGATCTTCAGTTCTACCGACTTGCCGCTAGGCTTTTTTGTGGATGAGAGGGTTTCATTGAAAATTCCCTGAGCAAGTTCAGTCGACGCAAACTCTGGCCCAAGGTCTGTAACATTTTCACGTCGCAAGAAGAAGGGAACAAAGATCCGAATTGCTGATAATGCCGAAGGGTTGCTTGGCATCACACCGATTTCTATAAAGTCGCTACGCTTCGTGCTTGAAAAGTGCCAGAGATTTACGTGGAACTCTGCGTGGACTTCTGCGGTAGCAATTGCGCGTTCGCACCAAAATGCAATGGATTTGCTGTCAGACATCGGGTCCAATCTCTTGAATGTTTTTCAAAATCTCGGAAAGCGCATTGCCGTCACCGCCGTCCACAAAATATATAGGTATACTCAAATCTTTTGAGAGGTCGCGCGCAGCTGCAATGGCAATGTCTTGGTATTTAGCCAAAGATTCGACGCTCCGCTTGGGTCTTGACCGGCTTCCATCGCGTTCACGGTTCGTGTGAATCTTCCGGGGCTCATCTTTAACGAAGACGACAAAGTCCGCATTGATCTCACGAAACACATCTGAACCGACACGCGTCAATCCATTAGGAGTATCGACGACGACATGCGCGTCCAAAACGATAAGTGTTGTGTCAGGATTGGCATATCGCTTGAAAGCTTTCAGCATAGCGGCTTGGTTGTCATCAATGTCGCGAGCGCAAAGACGGTCTTGCGGCGTATTTTGTTCCTCAGTTTGTGCAAGTGAGTTGCGGATCAGACTGCTGGCAGAGAGAACTTGCATTGGGATGGCCGTGGCGACTTTTTTGAGTAGAGACGTCTTACCTACTCCGGAAATGCCAGTAACAATACCAACTCTACGCGTCAAAGGGGGAACCCGAAATTGCAGCGATCCAAGGCTTCGCGCAGTCGCTTGCCCTTCAACTCCACGATAGATTGTGGCGGGTGTCCTGCAAGGATCCCGGTATCCTGCAACTCGTCTAGGGAAATCGGGGGATCAATATAGTCAACGAGCAAATAATTGATAACCTTCACCGGATCATCAACTGTGGCGTGATAGTCCTCGAGCTCTTTTTCACTGTAAACCGATCGGCCACCAGTCAGCTTCATAAGTTCTTTGGTGGACGTTGCGAGTGAGACATCGTCGAGAATACCAACCGCTGTTAGTGCCTGAGACGGGCTCTCCACCGATTTTCCTTTGTAAAAAAAAAGTACTGATCCCGGCGAGCCAAGGTTTGAAGGCGCGCGGCAGAGATAAACCTTCCTAATGGTGTTACCTGGCCGTCTTGGACCAGCTCCGTGAGGGGCGTCGCGAAACATATCTGGCTGACGCGCATCTCGGAGGTCTGGATAAAGAACATCATGGTAGTTCTCTTTGATCGGGATGATAAAACCACGTACGTCCGCGTCGGCCACGAAACGTGGATAGCTTCTTCGGTCTGTTTCGTAGACCGATGTGCCAACGACACGGGTAAGCTGTGCATTCGAGAAGGAGCGTTCGAGAACAAGCTCACCATCGGAGCCTTTGGTCCCGGTCTTCTCGAACCCATAGAACTCCAACAGGGCAATCAATGCATCTTGATCCGGGTAGGCCGTCAAGTAAGCCAAGTCATAATTGTTCTTTTGCGCGAACCACAGTACCTTTTTAAGCAATAGCTCGCCCAGTTTGATACCCCTTTTTTCTGGGCTGACCTTAAAAGTGCAGATTTTGAGGATCTTTTTCGCTTTGTGCGTCGCGTCGGTATTAATTCCGGTTTCGTCCTTCCGGACAACTAGTCCAGCAATCTCATCGTTGTCATAAACAATCCAGCATGGCCGGCGTTCTGCTACACACTTCGTCTTCCACCAGTCATCGAACTCCGGATACCCGTCACGAAGGCTGTCAAAGAAGCTGTCCGTAACTGGTATCGTATGGGCAGAAACATCGGCGACATGGCGGATGGGTACGGCGCGGGGTTCGTAGGTTGTTGTGAGCAACTGAGCCGCGTCGGCTATAAACAAAACCCGGTTTACGAGGTCTGGAGCGTATTTTTGCGCCCGTTCATGTAGCCCCTGATCCTCTGTAACGAGAAAATCTACGGCATTAATAGAGAGCGCATGCAGCAGGGTGGCATCCACCTCATCATTGTGTTTTCGGATCCTGCCGAATGCTTGCTGAAGGTTTTCCTTGGTGACGCCCTTGACCTTTTCGAGGATCTGAAATTTGTCGACCTTGCTAAGCGAAATGGCGCGACGTGCAGCATCTTTGTCGCGATTGATATCATCGCGCGCAGCTTCATGAACTAGAACATCAACTTTGTGCTTTGCAGCCAACTGAGAGAACTTGGCGTAGGCGGGTTTGACAGTGTGATTGTCTTCAAGGCCAATGATGATGTTCGTATCAATGAGATACGACTGATTGCTCATCTTTCAGGGCCTTTCTTAAGTCGCGTTTGGCATACAAGAATGATTGAGGCGGCTCAAAGCCAAATCGCTCTCTAAGGTCATGAAGGTCTATTGGTGTTTCAAACTGCCGGGCATTTGCAAATTCCAGAGCGAAACCTTCATCAAGACCTTCAAAGTAGCGATCGAATTCTGGGCGTTCAATAAATGCTACATTCGCGTAGCGTCGCCAAATCTCTTCAATGGGTAGCTTCTTCACAGACGAAATCTCCGCCATGCCAACCATCGCACGCTCTGGAGATGTCGAA
The DNA here is from genome assembly GCF_011801365.1 of Paracoccus sp. AK26. Taxonomy (NCBI): domain Bacteria; kingdom Pseudomonadati; phylum Pseudomonadota; class Alphaproteobacteria; order Rhodobacterales; family Paracoccaceae; genus Paracoccus; species Paracoccus sp. AK26. The sequence goes on along the minus strand of NZ_CP041044.1, from coordinate 18,252 downwards.
TAAATGTACGCAATTGTACCCTTTGGCGCAGACACAGGGAACCTACGTCGGAGCTCAACAGTCTTCTCACCCGACATAATCTTGCTGCTAAACTTCGGCCTTATACTAAGCACAATATCTCTAAGAGATTGAAACCGCTCTTCTGTGAAGATCGGAAGTACAAGTTGATCTTCTTGGTCTAGCTCAAAGTCAAATGCTTCGCGAACGTGCAGACACAACGAGCTACTAGAATCAAAGGCTGCACTTACCTGAAGTGTTCCACCAAGCGCTTCCACATACTTTTGGACTGTGGAAAGCTGCATGTCAGTGCGGCCCTTCTCGAACTTTGATACGGAAGCCTGTCCAACATCGAGTAGTTCGGCCATCTCGGCTTGTGTTAAGCCTGACAGCCTCCGAATCTCTTTGAGTGCCTCACCTATCTTTAGGCAATGCTCGTTCAAGCTCGACGCTCGAACCTCTACGACCTTGCCCTGTAATCTGCCCATTCCATCAACCTCTCTTTCCTCCAACTTGTAGTCACAATATATATGCCTTACAAGGAATATTTCGGAAGTTTGTCAAGATGTTGGGGACCGGCGTCCTGGAGTGGGCACGCCTAGCTTGCAGTCGAGCAGTCGCAGTAGGTAGAACAACGCTTTGGGGCCGAGGCACCTGTACCTAGCCCACAGGCGGATTAAGGTGCACGCATATAGGTGAGACGACGCTCGGGATGCTCACGTGATATGAAGTGTCGACCCCGCGGCGCCGTCTGGTGCGGCGTCACCGCATGAACGGATCGGCTCCTACGTCGTAGATCATTTTACTGGCAGCCGGCTATCGTCGCTGTGACAACGGGCGGCATAAATTGTTTCTTTAAAAGATGATGTGAAGCTCCAATTCCACCTCTGTTATATATTTTCATAGAAAGATATTAATCCTTTGCAGTAATTGACATTGGCGTTTGGAAATCCGTTGGCGATCAGGTGTTTTTTAAAATCGCGAGCATTCTTGGATGCGTTGTCGGTCCTCCAGCCGTGGTACATGTGGAGAACCTCGAATGAGCCTATGCATTTTGCCATCAAATAATTATCTATAGCGCCTGCTGATTTCGCAAGAACCCCGAGATAAGTTAGAAGTGTAGCTTGAGAAATCGTTCCTGAAAGCCGATCTAGCAGATCTGAAGGCTCAGGCACATCGAGGGATCGACCGAAACCATGGGCGAACTGATTTCGAAGTTCCCTCATCTTCTCGAGCTTTGCCACTGGAAACATTTTCGAGGTATCTGTGACACCAAAGATACGCTTAAAGTTGGCAGCTCGTGCACTCCAATCGTTCCGAGTGAGCAACTTTTGGTCGGCTGCGAAGTCAATCTCTACGCCGCGTTTGAGGAGGACAGTTCCATCCAGATCGCGTGAGGCCCCAAAGCGACAGAGAGGATCAGACATCAAGGCAGTTCGAATTATCCTGCTAAGATATGCTTCGTGGAAAGCCACAGCTGAAACTAAAGCAGACAGACGAAGCCAGTTGCCAAGCGCATCGTTAGCCTTTAGCCATCCCTCGACAGTTTGAGGAATTCGAGAGACATTCGGACCATTAGCGTGGAATAGAGTTGCCGTCGAAGTCTTAGAATCAATTTTCTGCGCCTCTCTAGCAAGATATCGAGCATTTTCCGCCATCACGACGAACGACCAGAAGTGCTCGTTTATCTCAGTCTGTCGATCGTTGAATTCGTTGATGGCGATGCTTCTCGATCGAAGCGGAACATACCTATCGAAAGCCAATTTGATCCCTCGCATCGCCAAAGTTAAGGTACAACGTCATTCGATCGCGGCCTTTTCGCGCTTTTTTAAACAGTGCTCGTATCACAAAGCCGCGTCGTTCTTCTCTTAGATATCAGTTCTCTATCAAGATGACCTACAATGCAGCAAGCAGCTATCTAGGCCCTGTACTGGCTTGGTGCTGACTAAGTGGGCGGTCACCAGAGCAGCCGACCAGAGAGTCCGCTGCGCCGCCGCTACAAGCCTTTGCTCCTGTCCCGTGCGGCTGCATGGTGCAATACTCTAAGTGCAGTCAGGCAGCGCCCGAATTGAGATATTGTGTCGCTAACGAACGGCCGCTCCGGAGAACGCCACAGTGCAGCTTCGGCGTAGCTTGATCGGCAGCTTAGGGCCGCCTGCACTCGGATGAGGCACGAAGCTGACAACATAGGTGGCCCTGTCCGGGCGGAAGCAGGTCAGACCGGCAAGGGATGGATCATGGCGCGGGGGCGGCCGGTAACCACCCGGTTTGCACCGCGGCCATTTTTCATTGACAGGCGTTGATGATGTTGTGTCTCGCGCTACGGCTCTCCGTGGTAGGCTCGGTCCATGGAGATTGATCGGGACAAGATAGACGATGCCGTTCTGGCGCTGATGTGGTTGACGCTGCATGACGAGCGGCGGGCGTGGAAGGGCTTTGACTGGGACGCCTTGGAGCGGTTGCATGCGAGGGGCCTGATTGCCGATCCGGTCAACAAGGCCAAGTCGGTTGTCCTGACCGATGAGGGCCTGAGGCAGTCCGAGGAACTCTTCCGGGCGCTGTTTACGCGGCCTCGGTCTTGATTGTGCCCATTGGCGTCCAGTTCCAGGGCAGCAATTCGCCGAGACGGGTGTTCATGTGATCGTGGATGCGGTCCAGGACATCGGCAAGATAGGCCTGCGGATCGAGCCCGTTCATCTTTGCCGTTTCAATGACGGTCAGGGCGCGGGCGAGCGTTTCGCCGCCCGCATCCGAGCCTGCGAATAGCCAGTTCCGTCTGCCGACACCAATTGGCCTCAGGGCACGCTCGGCCGCATTGTTGTCGATGGCCACGCGCCCGTCCTCGAGGAACAGCGTGAGGGCAGACCAGCGGCTCAGCCCATAGCGGAAGGCCTTGGCCAGATCGCTTTTGCCCGGGATGCGCGTCAGCTGCTTTTCGGCCCAGTCCCGGAAGGCGTCGATCTTGGGCCTGGTTTCCTTCTGGCGCACCGCCAGCCGCAGCTCGGCGGGCTTGCCGCTGATGGCGCGCTCGATGTCGTAGAACTTACCGATCCGGTCGAGCGCCTCGCGCGCGATCTCGGATTTCGTCGATGTCCAGACATCATGGAAGTCACGGCGCAGATGCGCCCAGCAGGCGGCCTCGCGGAACTGGCTCTTGCCCTCCAGATCGGGGGCATAGAGCTTGGCATAGCCCTTGTAGCCATCTGCTTGAAGAATGCCGCCGGCCTGGCCCAGATGGCCGAGGACATGGTCTTCCTTCCAGTCCGGGGCGAACTGATACACCGCACCGGGCGGGGCCTGGCCTGCCCAAGGGCGCTGATCGCGGACATAAGCCCAGATCCTGCCCTTCCTGACACCCTTGCCGAGCCCCTTGTCGCTCTTGCTGCGATCGAGGACCCGGATGGGCGTGTCATCGGCATGGAGCAGATTGCTGGCCATGATCTCGGCCTCGATCTTTTCGATCAGCGGCGCCAGGGCTTTCATCGCCCCGCCGCACCAGTCCACGAGCGTCGTGTCGGCGATATCGGCGCCCATCCGGGCAAAGATCTCGTTCTGCCTGTAGAGCGGCACATGATCGTCGAACTTCGAGACCAGGACATAGGCGAGCAGGTTCGGTCCCGCCATGCTTCGCGGGATCGGCCGGCTGGGTGCCGGGACCTGGACGATCTTCTCGCAGCGCCGGCAGGACTTCTTGATGCGCGCGATCTCGATGACCTTCAACTGCGCGGCAATCATGTCGATCAGTTCGCTGACATCCTCACCGATCACCCGCAGATCGCCACCGCAATCGGGGCAATTCTCGCCGGGATCATACGTGCGCCGTTCGCGCGGCGTGTCCTTCGAGACCTTCGGGCGGCGGCGTTTGGTTTCCTGGGGTTCAGCCGGCTCCGGAGCCTGTGCTTCCGTGTCCGGCCCCTCCTCGGCAGCGGGCGACGGGTCATTGGCCTCGGCCAGAGCCAGCTGCAGGTCTTCCAGCGCCAGTTCCAGCTGCTCGATCTCGCGTTCGATCTTTTCCGAACTGGCTCCGAACTTCTGCTTTTGCAATTTGGCAATCCGAACGCGCAGCCCCTGAACCAGCAGGTCATGCGCGCGCAAGCTGGCGGTCATCTTCTTATTTTCTGCCTGCAACGCGGCAATGATCGCCTTCAAGGCGGCAGGATCATTGGGCAGTGGCGTGGCCATTCTGGACATGGGGATGGATACCATGTCCCTATGTTGAACACTACAAAAACACGTAATTACAAAAAGATAATCAGCCGACCCGGGCCGGTGGCGCACCCCAGTCCGGCCGCCTCCAGTCAATTCCCTCCCACAGCATGGCCATCTGCGCCGATGTCAGACGTGCAGTCCCGTCCTTGCTGCTCGGCCAGGGAAAGCGCCCGCGTTCCAGAACCTTGTAGTAAAGGCAGAAGCCCTGGCCATCCCAATACAAGAGCTTCAATCTGTCGCCTCGCCGACCGCGGAACGCAAACACCGCACCGCCTGTCGGCTTCTGGCGCAGCTGATCCTGCGCCAGGGCTGCCAACCCCTCGATGCCCTTGCGGTTATGTGGTGCACCACATAACAGGAACTATGCGGCGACCATAATTATGCGGAGTTGGCGTTGCCGATCTATAGATTAGGTTGTTTTTATAGATGCCTAGGTAGCCAGAGAGCAGGCTTTTACTCCGCATAATTATGTTCCCTTGCGATGGTTCATCATCGTGAGGAGAGCAAAGATGGATGCCAATAGTCGTAATCACTGGTTCCTCGATCCGGGACCGTTGTCGTCGTGGATCGATCAGTTCGCGGCCGAGCTTGCCGCTCAGAGATATACGCCGCTGACGATTGAAGGCTACACGGCCTCGGCGCGTCATTTTGCGGCTTGGCTTGGTAGCGCAGGTATCGCGATCGATGACATTGGTGACGATGTCGTTCGTCGCTTTGCCGAACATCGGTGTGGATGTCCTGGTGGGCGGCGATGGCTGCGGGTTTCATCAAAATATTCGCGCCGAGCCGGGCGGTTCGTTGTTTTCCTGCAAAGGAAAGGTGTCGCGCACCCATCCGTGAAGGTCGCCTCGACCTATCCTCTGCTTGACGATTATCGGAACTGGCTGCGTGTCCACCGGGGACTGTCGGAACGGACGATCGCCCGCCATCTTTGCCACCTGCATAAGTTGTTGTCGGAACTTGGCACGGCGACCCACGACTATGATGCCGCCCTAGTCCGTAATGTTGTCCGCGAGTGGCGCGAGCGAACCGGGCCGGCGAACCTGCGGACCGTAACGAGCACCTTGCGCAGCTATCTTCGTTTCCTCGCGGGTGCCGGCCTCTGTCGCCCCAACCTTGATCACGCCATCCCGCCGGTCGTGCAATGGCGCCTTTCGTCTTTGCCACGGTATCTTGCTGCCGCCGATCTCGAACGCGTCGTTGCATCCTGCGATCAACTTACCAGGGGGCGCCTACGGGACCGTGCGATCCTGCTCCTGCTCGCACGTCTGGGGCTGCGGGCCGGGGATGTCGCTGGACTCAGACTCAGCGATCTCGATTGGACGTCTGGCATGCTGCGCTTGAGTGGCAAAGCGCGCCGGCAGGTTCGGCTGCCGCTCCCGCAGGACGTCGGCGATGCGATCCTCGCCTACATCGAGCAGGAACGGCCGCGCGTGGATCAAGAGGCGGTCTTTCTCATGATGGTCGCACCCTACCGATCATTCTCGCAGTCCAGCCACATCTCCACGATCGTAGCACTAGCGCTGAAGCGGGCGGGCATTTCCGATGCTCCATCGACCGGAGCCAGCCTGCTGCGTCACTCTGCGGCGACCTCGATGCTGCGCTCGGGCGCCACGCTCGAGGCTGTCGGCACGGTGCTGCGTCATCGTTCGCTCGATATGACCGCGCATTACGCCAAGGTCGACATTGCGATGCTGGAACAGATTGCCCAGCCCTGGCCGGGGGAGCTGGCATGCTGAGTCAACTCCTCGCCGATCATGCAGCGCTGCACCGTGCACTGGGATTCAAGTTCCGGACCCCGGGCATCCTGCTGCGCAACTTTGTCGCCTTCGCCGAGCATCGCGGGGAGCGTGTCGTCACGACGGCGACCGTGCGCGAGTGGGCACTGCAGGCACCATCGCCCGAGCAACGACGCAACCGTCTGCTGACGGTGCGCCGCTTCGCGCTCGCGCTGCATGCCGAAGATCCGAGCCATGAGGTGCCCTCGGCTGACCTCTTCGGTCGCGCCAGTCACCGGCGCCGCACACCCTATGTCTACGATCCCCGCGACATCCGACGGCTGATCGATGCCGCGCATCGCCTTGGTCCCGACGGTTCGATCCGACCGATCACCTACGCCACGATGTTCGGGCTGATCGCGGCGACCGGCATGCGCGTTTCGGAGGCGCTCGCCATTCGGCTGCCGGACGTGACCGACGATGGGCTAATCATTGCCCAGACCAAGTTCAAAAAGAGCCGGTTGCTGCCGCTCCATTCAACGACCCGGCGCGCCTTGGACGGATACCTCGCCATTCGCCTGAAGGCCTCGAGCCAGAGCGATGCACTCTTCATTTCGCATCAGGGAACGCCGCCCCTCTATCCGACCGTGATAACTGTCTTCCTGCAAATCATTCGATCGATCGGCTTGCGCGGCACTCCAGGATCGCAAGGACCACGGATCCACGATCTTCGTCACACATTCGCCGTTCGCTCTCTCGAACGCTGTGCGCACGATGCCCAGGCGGTAGCCCGGCATATCACCGCCCTGAGCACCTATCTGGGGCACGCCCATGTGACCGATACTTACTGGTATCTTGAGGCGACGCCCGAGCTGATGGCGCACATGGCGGCGGCCGGCGAGGCCTTGCATCGGAGAGTGCCGGCATGACCCAGCTCGCCCCGCACCTCACCGCGTTCCTTCGCGAGCACCTTCCCCGCGAACGACGCGCCAGCGTGCATACCTGCGATGCCTATGCCTATAGCTTCCAGCTGCTGGTGACGTTCGCCGCGCGACGATTGCGCAAGAGGCCTTGCCTGCTGCAGATCGAGGACCTCGACGTGCCGATGATCCTTGCCTTTCTCGAACATGTCGAGGAGGCGCGCGGCAACAAGGCCCGTTCGCGCAACGCAAGGCTGGCGGCCGTGAAGTCCTTCTTCCGCTATCTCGAGCACCGCGTCCCCGCGGTTCTCGATCAGGCCCTTCGGGTGCACGCCATTCCAATGAAGAAGGTCGACGAGGCGCTGATCGCTTCCCTTTCGCGCGCCGAAGTTCAAGCGCTGCTCGACGCACCGGATCGGAGGACATCATCGGGCATTCGCGATCGCGCCATGCTGCATCTCGCCTTCGCCGGCGGGCTGCGCGTTTCCGAACTGGTGGGTCTCGCCCTCGACCAGTTCGAGGGACGGTCGCCGGCCAGCATCCATATTATCGGGAAGGGACGGCGGGAGCGCGTGCTGCCACTCTGGCAGGAGACCGCCGGCGCGATCCGGGCCTGGGTCGCGGTCAGACCCAAGGATGGCGACACCGCGCTCTTCCTCAACAAGGCCGGCCGGGCGATGACGCGCGCCGGCTTCGAATATATCCTGGCAAAGCACACCGCGGTAGCTGCGAACGTCGTGCCCTCGCTTACCGCCAAGTCAATATCGCCTCATGTTCTGCGGCATAGCTGCGCGATGCACATGCTTCAGGCCACCCGGGATATCCGCAAGGTAGCACTGTGGCTTGGTCATGCCACTCTCCAGAGCACCGAGATCTACTTGCGCGCTGATCCGGCCGAAAAACTCGAGATGCTCGACGCTTTGGCGCCGCTCGGCATCAAGCCAGGCAAATTCCGCCCGCCGGACAAATTGATCGCAATGCTCGCTGCGCGATAGCCTAGTTATGTGGAGTCGACAGATGTCGTGAGACCCGGAAATGCGCACGTCAACGTCCTCGACTCCGCATAATTATGGTCGCCGCATAGTTGCGCATGTCGGTCACCCCGCAGGCCAGATAAACCCGGACACCGGTGCCGGGCCCGATCATGCCGCCTCCACCACCCGGATCAACCGCGTCAGCGTGGTCGTGTCCAGCATCGGGTCAAAGCGCAGGCACCGGCCATTGGCCAGCTGAAGCTCAATCAGGGCGGGGCGTTGCGGCGTCAAATCTTCAGCCAAGGAAGGCACCGCCAATTCGGCGGGCGCGTTCAACTCCACCGGCAGGAACAGGGTCTCCGGAAAGGGGGAAAGCAGCCCCTTCTTCTTCAGCTCATGCCGCCAGGCATAGATCTGCTGTCGGGTCACCTCATAGCGCTGCGCCACTTGCGTCACCGTCGCGCCCTCCACCCCGACCGACAGCACGATCCCGAGTTTCTCCTCGTCGCTCCAGCGACGCCGCCGTTCCAGACCCAGAATGTCACCACGCATCGAAAGCCCCGCATAAGACACGTCGTTAACGACGTCGCTACGCACGTGTCTTAGCCGGTCAGCCCCACGCTCAGGCAGGCGGTGGAAATCGGGTGGTTACGGCGGCCGGCCTCTTCCCACAGGAAAGCCAGCGTGATCGGCAGGCGAAAGCGGCGGGGGCCGGCTGCGCCAGGGTTCAGCCACAGGGCGCTGCCGGTTTCCTCGATGCCGGGCTTGTGGGAATGGCCCGAGATCACGACGTCCCACCCCTCGGCTCGCGGATCAGCCTGCAGGGCCTTGCGGTCATGGATCATGTGGATCCGCAGGCCGCAGATCGTAAGGCTCGCCGTCTCGGGCAGGGTCTTGGCCCAAAGGCCGCGGTCGATGTTGCCGCGGATTGCCGTCACCGGGGCGATGCGCGCCAGCGCTTCAAGATGGGTGGGATCGCCGATATCGCCCGCGTGCAGAATGCGGTCGACGCCTTCGAGAGCCTCCAGCGCCTCGGGGCGGAGCAGACTATGGGTGTCGGAGATGACGCCGATGCGTGCCCCGGGAGATGGCTGGATAACTGGTTGCATGGGCAGTTCGTGTTGTCATCGCATGCCCGTCGCGCGTCAGTCCGGCCATGTGACGATGATGGCGCCACGAGGGGTCGCCACAACAACATGCTGGGATGAAAAGCCGTCCACACCAGCACATCGCAGACTCTGCGGTTTTCAACAGCATAACGCAACTAGGCGGACGAGATATCCCCAGAAGACTGCCTTGCCCCGGATTGACAGTTTCTGCAATAATGGAACAAAACAAGAACGATTCTGTTTGTCCTCAACTGCCTCGGAGCCCTTCTGGTCATGCCCGCCCGGTCCTTCAATCCTGCCCTAGCTGCCCTGCGCGAGCAGATCGCGGCCATGGAGGGCGAAGGTGGACCAACCCGCGGGGTGCTGCCCTTCGGTGTGCCGGATCTTGATCGCCGCCTGCCTGGTGGCGGTCTGGCGCTTGGCTGCCTGCACGAGGTGGCAGGCGGCGGCAACGGCGCGGTGGATGGCGCAGCAGCCTCCTGCTTTGCCGCCGGCATTGCCGCGCGGCTGCCGGGAGAGGTGCTCTGGTGCGTGACGCAAGCCGATCTCTTTGCGCCAGGCCTCGAGCAGGCGGGCCTGGGTCCCGACCGGGTGATCTATGTCGAGGCCGGTGACGATGTCTCGGTGCTGGCCTGCATGGAGGAAGGCCTGCGCCATGGCGGCCTTGGCGCGGTCGTGGCCGATGTTGCCCGGCTGCCGATGACCGCCTCGCGCCGGCTGCATCTGGCGGCCAAGGGATCGGGCACCACCGGCATCGCGCTCAGACGCTGGCGCCGCCAGCAGGAGGCCTATGACTTCGGCCAGCCCACCGCGGCGATGACCCGCTGGCGCATCTCGGTCCTGCCTTCCGCCCCCTTGCCGGTCCCCGGTCTCGGCCGGGCCCGCTGGCTCATCGAGCTGATCCGGGCGCGGGCGGGTGAAAGTCTCGATATCGAACTGGAGGCGTGTGATGGCACGGGTCATCTCGGTCACCCTGCCGCTCTGGCCGATCGACCGGCTCAGGCGGTCGGCGCCTGAGGCAGCACCTGGCTCGGACGCGCGGCCGCTGGTGCTCGCGGGCCGCGTCGGCAGCCGCCGGCTGGTCACGGCGGCCTGTGCTGTGGCCCAAGGCTTGGGGCTCTCGGTCGGCATGCCGGTGAGCAAGGCGCAGGCAATGGTCCCGGACCTGCAGGTGATGCCCCATGATCCGGCAGCCGATGCCGCCTCCTTGGAACGGCTGGCGCTCTGGGTGCTGCAGAGGGTCTCGCCCATTGTGGCGGTCGATCCGCCTGACGGGCTGGTGATCGACTCCACCGGCGCCGATCATCTCCATGGCGGCGAGGGGGCGATGCTCGAGACACTGATCGGCCGGTTGGTGATGTCGGGCGTCACCGCCCGCGCCGCTGTCGCCGACACCTGGGGCGCCGCTCATGCCCTGGCCCGGCATGTTGCAGCGCCGATGCATGTGGCCGAGCCGGGCACAGCCGAGGCGCTGCTGAGCCCCCTCCCCCTCTCGGCCCTGCGGATGCCGCCCGCGACGCTTGCGAGCCTCCGCACCCTGGGCTTTGTCTGCATCGGCGATCTCCTCCATCAGCCCCGCGCGCCCCTGACCCGGCGCTTCGGCCCCGACCTTGTCCGCAGGCTTGATCAGGCCTTGGGCCGTGCCTCCGAGCCGATCGAGCCGCTGCGCCCGTCGGAGCTTGTCGAGGTGCGTCGCTCCTTTGCCGAACCCATTGCCGCCGCCGAGACCATCGCCCGCTACCTCGGCAAGCTGGTGGTCCAGCTCTGCGCTGCGCTTGAGGAGCGCGGCCTCGGCGCCCGCAGGCTCGATCTCCTCTGCTGGCGGGTCGATGCCCATGTCCAGACCGTCCGCGTGGGTCTAGCCCGCCCGCAGCGCGACCCGCAGCGGCTGACCCGGCTCCTTTGCGAGAAGATCGAGACCATTGCGCCGGGTTTTGGCATCGAGATCCTGTCGCTGACGGCTGTGATGGTCGAGCCCCTGGAGGCGCGGCAAGTAGTCAGCTCCCTGCTGGAGGCCCCTGCCCCGGATCTCTCCGGTCTCGTCGATGTGCTGGCGAACCGCGTGGGCGCACGCGGCGTCTACCGGATGGCGCCTGTGGCGAGCGACGTCCCTGAACGCTCCGTGACCCGCGTCGCGCCCTTGTCCGAGCCTGTCGGCGCCGGCTGGCCCGATCACTGGCCGCGGCCCACCCGCCTGCTGCCCCGGCCCGAGCCGATCGAGACCATGGCACTCCTGCCCGATCACCCGCCGGTTTCCATCACCTGGCGGGGCATCCGCCGCAAGGTGGCCCGTGCCGACGGACCCGAGCGGGTCTTCGGCGAATGGTGGAAGCGCGATGCTGAGATGATCGCCGTGCGGGACTACTTCCGCATCGAGGACGAGACCGGGGAGCGCTACTGGGTGTTTCGGGCAGGCGACGGCGAGCATGCCGAGACCGGCTCGCACCGCTGGTTCCTGCACGGGGTGTTCGGATGAACGGTGTCATCGGATGACCAGGCCGCGCTATGCCGAGCTGCAGGTGACCTCGCCCTTCTCCTTTTTGCGCGGCGCCTCCTCGGCCGAGGAACTGTTTGCCACGGCGGCGATGATGGGGATCGAGGCCCTGGCCGTGACCGACCGCAACACGCTGGCGGGCATCGTTCGGGCCTGGGAGGCGGCCAAGGCCACCGATGTCCGGCTGGTGGTGGGCTGCAGGCTCGATCTCGCCTGCGGGATGGCGCTGCTGGTCTACCCGATGGACCGGGTGGGCTATGGCCGGCTCTGCCGCTTGCTCACCTTGGGCAAGTCCCGCGCCGGCAAGGGCAAGTGCCATCTCGAGTGGTCCGATGTCGCTGAGCATGCCGAGGGGCTGATCGCGGTGCTGGTGCCTGACATGGCCGATGACACGGGCGCCCTGCGCCTGCGCCGGCTGCGCGATGTCTTCGGTGACCGCGCCTACCTCGCCCTGACCCTGCGCCGCCGTCCCAATGACCAGCTCCGGCTGCATGAATTGTCGATCATGGCTGCGCAGCTGCGGGTGCCGACGGTCGTCACCAATGACGTGCTCTACCACGAGCCCTCCCGCCGCATCCTCCAGGACGTGGTCACCGCCATCCGCCACACTGTGACAGTCGAAGCCCTGGGCTTTCACCGCGAGCGCCATGCCGACCGATATCTGAAGCCGCCCGCCGAGATGCACCGGCTCTTCTCGCGCTACCCGGAGGCCCTGGCCCGGACGGCGGAGATCGTGTCCCGCTGCCGCTTCTCGCTGGATGAACTCCGCTACCAGTATCCCGAGGAACGGGACGATCCGACCCTCACCCCGCAGGAGACGCTGGAGCGGCTGACGTGGGAAGGGGCGGCATCCCGCTATCCCGAGGGAGTCCCCGATGAGGTGAAGGCGTCACTGGCCCATGAATTGCGCCTGATCGGCAAGCTGTCCTATGCCCCCTACTTCCTGACGGTCCATTCCATCGTCCGCTTTGCCCGCTCGCGGAACATTCTCTGCCAGGGCCGGGGCTCGGCTGCGAACTCGGCCGTGTGCTATGTGCTGGGCATCACCGCCATCGATCCGGGCCGCAACGATCTCCTCTTCGAGCGCTTCGTGTCCGAGGAACGCCACGAGCCGCCTGACATCGATGTCGACTTCGAGCACGAGCGCCGCGAGGAGGTGATCCAGTGGGTCTACCGGACCTACGGCCGGGATCGCGCCGCGCTCTGCGCCACGGTGATCCGCTACCGTGCCAAGGGCGCGCTGCGCGATGTCGGCAAGGCCATGGGCCTGCCCGAGGACCTTATCCAGACCCTCTCCGGCCAGATCTGGGCCTGGTCCGAGGAAGGCGTAAGCGAGGCGCAGATCAGGGAACTGAACCTCGACCCCTCCGACCGGCGGCTGCGGCTCACCCTGGAGCTGGCCCGCCAGCTCATGGGCTTTCCCCGGCACCTGTCACAGCATCCGGGCGGGTTCGTCCTGACCCAGGATCGCCTCGATGATCTGGTGCCGATCGAGCCTGCCGCCATGGAAGACCGGCAGATCATCGAATGGGACAAGGACGACATCGACGCATTGAGGTTCATGAAGGTCGATGTGCTGGCGCTCGGCATGCTCACCTGCATGGCCAAGGGGCTGGCGCTGATCGAGGAGCACAAGGGCGTCTCCTATGACCTCGCCACCATTCCGCCCGAGGACCCGCGCACCTATGCGATGATCCGCAAGGCCGACACGCTCGGCACCTTCCAGATCGAGAGCCGGGCGCAGATGGCCATGCTGCCGCGGATGAAGCCCCGGACCTACTATGACCTGGTGGTGCAGGTGGCGATCGTGCGGCCCGGCCCCATCCAGGGCGACATGGTCCATCCCTATCTGCGCAGACGGGAGGGGCTGGAGCCGGTGGAGTATCCCACTCCGGAGCTGGAGAAGGTGCTGGGCAAGACCCTGGGCGTGCCGCTCTTCCAGGAACAGGCCATGCGGGTCGCCATCGAGTGCGCAGGCTTCACCCCCGGCGAGGCAGACATGCTCAGGAAGTCCATGGCCACCTTCAAGTTCACCGGCGGGGTCTCGGCTTTCAAGGACAAGCTCGTCTCCGGCATGGTCGCGCGCGGCTACGATCCCGACTTCGCCGAGCGCACCTTCCGCCAGCTTGAGGGCTTCGGCTCTTACGGCTTTCCCGAAAGCCACGCGGCAAGCTTTGCGCTCGTCGCCTATGCCTCGGCCTGGCTGAAGTGCTGGCACCCCGATGCCTTCTGCGCGGCACTTCTGAACAGCCAGCCGATGGGCTTCTATGCGCCTGCGCAGATCGTCCGCGACGCGCAGGAGCACGGTGTCGAGATCCGGCCCGTCTGCGTGAACGCCTCCCGATGGGACTGCACGCTGGAACCAACCGGACGGCCGGGCGACGAGGGAAGCCGCTTTGCCGTCCGCCTCGGGCTGCGGATGATCAAGGGGCTGGCGAACAGCCATGCCGCCGCCCTCGTCGCGGCGCGGGCCGATCAGCCCTTTGCCTCGGTCGAGGAACTCTGGCGCCGGGTCCTGGTGCCGATCGCAGCCCTGACCCGCATCGCCGAGGCGGATGGGTTCTGCCCCTCGCTCGGGCTCAGCCGCCGTGAGGCGCTCTGGGCCATCAAGGGGCTTGGGCCGGAGGAGCTGCCGCTTTTTGCCGCGGCACGGCAGGCATCGGAGCAGCAGGAAGGCGAAGCACGAGGGGAAGGGAACGCAAGGATACCCGAGTGGCGGAACGACGAGACCAGAGCAGAGGCCGAAGAACCAAATGTTACACTCCGGCCGATGACTCTGGGCCGCGAGGTGGTCGAGGACTATGGCCATACCGGCCTCAGCCTGCGCCGGCACCCCGTCTCGTTTCTGCGGGGGAGACTAGGGGAGCGGAGGGTCATCACCTGCGCCGAGGCCATGGCCAGCCGGGATCGCCGCTGGTGCGCCACCGCAGGCCTGGTGCTAGTGCGCCAGCGCCCGGGGTCAGCCAAGGGGGTGATGTTCATCACGCTGGAGGACGAGACAGGCGTCGCCAACGTCGTGGTCTGGGCGAAGGTTTTCGAGGCGCATCGTCGGATCGTCCTGGGGGCCAGCATGATCGCTGTACAGGGCCGCATCCAGAGAGAGGGCGAGGTGGTGCATTTTGTAGTGCATCGGATCGAGGATCTGTCGCGGGAGTTGGCCTGTGTCGGCAGATGCGATGGCGCTTTTCTTTTGTTCCCTGGCTGTGGTGATGAAGTCCAGCCCAACAGTCCGATTTCAGAGCCGCGCGACATGTATGTCAAGCCATGCTGCATTTGACTAACAGTTCACAGCTGTGAACTTTGGCCTATCCTGACGAGTAATTGCCTCTATCATTCGGACGACCGAAAACTGGCCTGCCTCGGCCTTGGTAGCGAGTGTCTGCAAATAAGCTCCCGGCGAGCGTATTTGAGAGAACCGCTGTAGAATAGCCGCAAGGGTTGCTGCTGCACAAATGGCTCCCATTCTCCGCTTTGCCCGAGACCATACCGACGGTTCAATCCCCATCATCGGGCTAACCTGATCGGCGGCATGGATCAGACCAGACCAGTCTTTAATGTCATGGGTACTCAGCTGCACGATGTCAAAGCAAGCTGACAAAATCACGCTCAAGCTCAAGCTTTGGGCTTGGCCAGAACGCGGTAAGCACAAGTCTTTTTCTTCATGGCATTCAGATTCAGATTCTTCTTTATTTGATCTCTGATGGTGCTGCTCATTTTGGCTGCCCCTGATGCTCACATCATCTGCCTGGCAATTCGTGATCTGGGTCTGGATATCACGAAGTATGGTGGCGAGTTCAGTGCGCAAGGCAGCAAGTTTTGCCGTATCAAGCCTGCGGCGAAGGACGCGGGCTGTCAGGGCCACGAGGTCTTGGTAGTGGTCTCTGTGGGGTAGGGGGCTTCCCTGCCTCTCGGCCAGGTCGAGGAGTCCGATTACGTCGCGCCGCATCAGGCTAATGTCGCTGCGCAGAGCTGCGATTGCTGCTGCGGTGTCGCGCGCCTGCTGGGCAGCCGCCCGGATGTCGCCGGCACGCTGCAACAAGGGGGACAGGTCAAAGCCGAAGCGTTGTTCGCCAAAGGAACTCCGACGGACGTATCGCTTCCCATTAGGACTGTCATTACGAAGGATCAGACCGACCTCTACCAAACGGGAAAGGTGACGGCGCATGGTC
The DNA here is from genome assembly GCF_011801365.1 of Paracoccus sp. AK26. Classification (NCBI taxonomy): domain Bacteria; kingdom Pseudomonadati; phylum Pseudomonadota; class Alphaproteobacteria; order Rhodobacterales; family Paracoccaceae; genus Paracoccus; species Paracoccus sp. AK26. The sequence continues at coordinate 2,662 of NZ_CP041044.1, read as the reverse complement.
GAACAGGGCATCCCGTTGAGCCGCTCGCAGATCGTGGCGTTCGAGGGGTGAACGATCAACCTTGCAGGATCATCCAGGTCATTGCCAGGATGGAAGCTGACCAGCGCCTGCAGGACCGTCAAGTCGCGATCCGAAACCCCAAAGGCATCGCGTCCCGCCACCAGATCGCGCAATATGGCCCACTTGTTGACGCTTTCCCCGACCGCAGACCGCATCAGCGTCGCGTGGCGGCGAACGCGGTCAGCATCCACCGGTCGCCGGAACGGCGTTATGGCGTGATAAGTCATTTTTCGTTCACGAAGACAAAGAAATCCCGCGCTGCAAGTCACGAAGGGACTTGCAGAGGCTTCCGACGGCGATTACCTTTAATGTGCTACGATCAAAGGGTCTCGTAAGGTTTCGTGCTTTGCGGGACCTTTTCTTTGGCTGGGTCGTGCCTCCTTGCTGTTATACCTGTCTTGCACTCAGCCGCGCTTCTTCCAGCGGGCGTGAAGTTCCTCGATCGCACCGGCTGCCTCGGATTGCAGCCATTCCGCGAATGTCGCGTCCTCGACCCTGATGTCCAGCCGGACTCCGGCCTTTGTCCTGACAATCTTGCCAGCGGGCTTGCCATCGATGGTCAGGACATTCGAATCTCCTGATGTCGGGCGGGGCAGGGTGGCCATCTTTCGTAAACGGCGGGTTACCGCTTCAAACGCTGTAACCGAGGGATCGGCAATATCAGGATCGGTCTGCGCCCTGACCCGTGTCGCAAGATCGACCAGTTCAGCGCGGTCCGCCTCCGTCTCGTTCAACGCGGTGGCCAAGGCCTCCCATCGGGGGCGGCCCGTGCCATGGGCAGGGCCGATCGCCAGAGCAAGGTCGGCACCCACGCTTCGCACGACGGCCAGGAACATCGAAATTGCCGATTTGGTCACGTTCAGGATTTCTGCGATCTGGGCCTGCGTGCCAAAATTACTCTCGGCCAGTTGCTGGGCAAACATCGCGCGCTCGATAAAGCTTAGGTCGCGGCGGCCGGTATTCTCGGATGCTTGGGCGCGGATAGCAGCACCATCATCCATAGACGCGATCATCGCGCGGATCTTAGTGACCTTGTCCGATCCACGCACAGCTTCCAGCCGCCTGCGCCCATAGACCAGCAGATAGCGGTCCGGGTCTGCCGGATCGCGGCGGACCAGGATCGGCACTGTCTGACCCACAGACTCGATCGAGGCGCGTAGATCCCCCACATCCTGAGGGTCCATGCGGTCGATGGCCCGGCTATCTATGATCTGCTCTGGATCCAATTCCCAGATCCGGTGGCTGTCCACGGCATCGCGTGCTGAACGCAGCGCGCGGTTGTTCGACATCATCGACGGCGGCGCGGCTGCTGCACCCTGGGCTAGGGTGTCTAGCATCGACATGCGCCGCTTCTTGCTGTCGCTCATCTGCGCCCCCATGTCTGCTGGATCAGCTGCGCGATCTCGTCATTGACGGCGTTCAGGCTTTCGATCGCCCGATCATAGGTGGATCGCGTGAAGGCTGATCGATCGACCTCGTAAAGTGTCTGCTTCGTCAGCCCCGCATCCGAAATGGCGGTGGACTTCAGCATCGGCGCATTCAGCACCTTGTCGCCGTACATCGTGCGCAGAAAGGCCACGATCCGGTTCTGCGGGGCATCCGTCGGCTCGTAACGGGTCAGCAGATAGCGCATCCAATCATGCGACATGTCCGCGCCGCTTTCGGCGATCACGTCCATTAGGTCGGCCGTCATTCGGAGGAACTGGCTCATGGACATGACATCCAGCATTTCCGGGTGGATCGTGACCAGAACCCCGGTTGCTGCCGACAGGGCCGACATCGTTAGAAACCCCAGCTGGGGCGGGCAGTCGATGACCACGACATCGTAATCGGGATCGACCTGCGCCAAGGCCTCCTTCACACGAAAAAAGAACAGTCCGGCATTGCCCTGCGCCAAGGCCCGAGGCGTTTCATGCTCGAATTCCATCAGCTCCAGGTTGCCGGGGATGAGGTCGAGATTCGGCAGGTAGGTCTTGCGGATCACGTCCTGGATCGGGGCAGGGTCCTCATAGCGGATCGCGTCGTAAAGCGTCCCGCCGTCTTGGAGGTCATATTCCGGCTGCACCCCGTGCAAGGCCGTCATCGACGCCTGCGGGTCCAGATCGATGGCCAGCACGCGATAGCCCTTCAAGGCCAGCCGTTGCGCCAGATGGGCCGAGGTCGTCGTCTTGCCGGACCCTCCCTTGAAGTTCATCACGCCGATGATCTGCAGCTTGTCGCCAGGCTGGCGACCCGGCAGGTAATCCCCGGGGTTCCGGGCTGTTCTCTCCAGAAGTTCCCGCAGTTCCTGGATATCCTGCACGGAATACATACGGCGATTGCCGGCCGTCATCTCAGGCGAAGGACCCTTGCCGTCCAGATGCAGCTTGCGCAGATAGCTATCATTCACATCCAGAAGCGCGGCAGCCTCGCCCGAGGTGAACTTGCGCATGGCCTTGTGCGCGTCGGGCGGAAAAAGGTTTTCACGCTGGGCATGCAACTGGCTGGCCAGCCATTCGGAATGTTGCCGGATGACCGCGTTCAGGTTTTCCTGACCCAGCTCCTCGTCTGTTTTTTTCTCTCGCACTGCCGTGTTCACGAAATTTGCCGTTTTGCCGCGCAT
>NZ_CP041045.1:0-471727 GCF_011801365.1 Paracoccus sp. AK26 | reverse complement strand
GGGATCTTTGCCAGAGGACATGTCAAGTTTCCAACGATGTGCTGCTTTCGCAGTCTTTTTCGAAAACTGTGGCACATGCAAAGGAAAAACATCTCACATCGGCTCAGGTTTCGTGGCGAAACCCCCAGGAACACACGATGAATCAGCGTCTTGGCTTTAAGATCCTATGAATCCTTTAAAGTCTTTGTATTCATCTTCATTATTATTATCAACATTTTACGTCCCATACGGCACCCGTTTTCGGGATCGAAGGAACCCGATTCCGGGATGAGAGGTGCCCGATTCCGGGGCCAAGCGCGCCGATTCGCAGGAAATGGCAAAATAGAGCGGTTTCCGCCCTTCCTGAACCTCGGATCAGCCCCCCGAGGTTGAGAAGAACCCGTAAATGGGTGCCTCCGAGCCCCGTGTCCTATCGAAAGGAACCCGTTTCCGGGACCGCCGGACCGGGCCGGTTGGACGCCCAAAGGTGCCTGCAGGCGCGTTGCATTCGGGCACCTTTCCGGCCATCATGGAGGCAGGTGAACGCAGATCGGGACCGACAGGCCATGCAGGACATTCCCCGCGACCAGTTGACCGGCGCCTTGCGCCGAGGGGCGGTCAAGAAGCATGTTGCGGCGATCCATGTGTCGGGCAAGCTGACGCTTCTTCAACGCAAGCTGTCCAATGTCCTGCTGCTCAATGCCTATGACACGCTGATCAGCAGCACGCGCCACCAGATCGACGCGCGGACGCTGTGCCTGATGATCGGCTATAACTCGAACGACCTCGATACGCTGAAGCAGTCGCTGCGCGGCCTGGCCGAGACGGTAGCCGAATGGGACATGCTGGACGAGAAGGGCCAGCAGGAATGGGGCGTGTCCAGCCTTCTGTCCTTTGCACGGCTGAAGGGGGGCGTCTGCGAATACGCCTATTCGCCCGCCCTGGCGGAAAAGCTTCACGACCCCAAGGTCTTCGCGCTGATCAACCTGAACATCCAGCGTCGCTTCACCAGCGGCCATGCGCTTGCGCTGTATGAAAACTGCTATCGCTTCGTCAGGACCGGATCGACCGGCTGGTGGCCGATCGAGCTGTTCCGGCGGCTGATGGGCGTTGACGGGTCGGCCTATTACGAGACCTTCAAGCACCTGAACGCCAAGATCATCAAGCCCGCCGTGGCCGAGGTGAACCGGACCAGCAACATCGTCCTGACACCCGAGACGAAGAAGACCGGCCGCGCGGTGACGGACATCCGCTTCCTGATCGCCGAAAACCCGCAACTGGCGATCCTGGACATCGACGACGGCGAGGGCGCGCGCCACGGTCCGGTTTATGCCCGGCTGCGCGCGCTTGGGGTCAGCGACCGGCTGGCCCGGCAATGGTTGTCATCGCATGGAGAAGAGCAGGTGCTTGCGAAGCTGGCCTATGTCGAAAGCCGCGACGGGGTGCGCAGCAAGATCGGCTACCTGACGGCCGCGCTTGACGGAAAGGAGATCGCCGCATCGGCGGGGCAGGGGGCTGCGCCAGTCCCGCAACCTTCGCCGCGGGCGGAACGGCTGCGCCGCATCCTGGAAGCGGTGAAGGCGCGCACGCCCACGCAGCGCGACGCGGACAAGCGCTTGTTCATGAGCCAGCTTGCCGATGCGCGTCTGCGGGACGATTTTCAGCGGCATGGATGGATGTCGCCGCTGAACGCGGCGCGCATCGTCGAGTTCTGGCAGGACATGTCGCCCGAACTGATGGCCGGCACCGAGGCCGACTGAGGCCGACTGAGGCCGGGTCGGGGCCGCGCGGGGAAGGCCACGCGGCCCCGGCAGATGACTCGGCCGGAAGAACGGCCAGATCCCGCAGATCGGCCGCGTCCGTGTCCGCAACCTTGGCAGCAGCGCCAGTGGCAAGATCGACCGAGTGGACCGCGCCATCGACGACCAGCCAGGCGCCGTTGCCGCCCTGGCCGTCCGCCACGATGTCGAAGGCCGCCTGCGACGGCGTGGCGCCCAGTTCGCCCACCGGGTTCAGCACCCCGTCATTCGGCGGATCCTGCAGCACCAGCCAGCCCGCCGCGCCGTCGATATTGTAAAGCTGCGTGGCCTCGGCGCCTGCCATCGAATTGGTATAGGCCCCGGCGATCACGTTGGGGGTGGCATCGCCTTCGGCATAGGAATGGCTGCCGTCGGTCACGACCTCGCCCGTCTCGACCGTCACGCGCAGGCTGGTGCCGTCGCTGCCCATCACCCGCAGCTTGTCGGCGACCGGGTTGAAGTCGACCGTCGCCGTCGCATCCGCGGGCAGCATGGTGGCAAGCGTGCTGACCGATTCCGCAGCGCCAGTCATCGGGTCGATGACGGCCAGGGTTCCGTCCTCGAACAGGCCGTAAAGCCTGCCATCGGCCGGGCGCACGTCGATGCCCAATAGACGGCCTTCGACGCCGGTGACCGTGGCGCCGCCGGTGCGCTGCCAGGTTTCGGTATCGATCCAGTGCAGATCGGCATCGCCGCTGACGCCTACGGCGGTGGCCGCAAGGGCAGGCGCCGCGACGGTCGAGGCAAGCGCGGCAAGAAGGGCGGGTTTAAAGTGACGCATGAAGAAATCCTTTTGGGACGGAAAGAGGGGGCAGGCGGGATTGTCCCCGCCTGCCGGGACGGGCCGATCAGCTTTTCGGCAGCAGCACCGCGTCGATCACGTGGATGACGCCGTTCGACTGATCCACGTCGGCGATGGTCACGGTGGCGACCGTGCCATTCTCGTCCGTCAGGGTGATGGTGCCGTCGTTGGCCTGCGCCGTCAGCTGGCAGCCGCCCAGGGTTTCGATGACATGGCTGCCGCCGTCGTCGGCGATCATCTGGGCAAGGGCTTCGGACATGACCTCGGCGCCGACCGCGTGGCAGGTCAGGATGGTGGTCAGCTGTTCCTTGTTTTCAGGCTGCAGCAGCGTGTCCACCGTGCCGGCGGGCAGGGCCTCGAAGGCAGCGTTCACGGGGGCGAAGACGGTGAACGGGCCTTCGCCGCTGAGGGTTTCCGCAAGGCCCGCGGCCTGGACGGCGGCAACCAGCGTGGTGTGATCGGCCGAATTCGCCGCATTCTCGACGATGTTGCGGTCGGCCATCATCTCGGCGCCGCCGACCATCGGGTTTTCTTGCGCAAAAGCAGCAGCGCCGGTGGCGATGGCCAGGCCTGCGATCCATGCCGTCGTGGTGGTCTTCATTGCAAAATCCTCCTTGGTATTGCCCCCCTTTTCAGCGGGGGATGACCAAGTCACGAGGACGCAGGCGCGGAAGTTTCACCCGATGGCATCTTTTTTCGACATTTCGCTGACGATCGATGCGGCCTCAGATGCCGCGCAGGTCGCCCGCCGCCACGACGTCGCCGGTTGGCAGGCCGGTGGCCGATCCGCCCTGCGGTTCAAGGGTGATGGCCAGTTGCGCGCCGGCCTCGACCAGGGCGCGGGTGCGGGCGTCGACGGCCAGATGGGCGGCGGGCTGCCCCGCGGGGATCACCCCCAGCGAGACCGGGGCCTGCTGCGGATCCTGGATCACCCACAGCTCGAAATCCTGGCCCGCAGCCGGGTTTCCGGACAGGTGGGACAGGCCCACCTCGCCATCGTCGGTGTCATAGACGGCCATGTAATGGACGTTGCTTCCTTCATGCGCCAGAAGCGCGACCAGCCGGACTTCCGGCGTGGGGGGCGACAGGGCCGGCAGGGCCAGGGCCAGAAGAAAGGCCGCCGTCGCCGCCGCCGTCAGGCCACGCCACAGGCCCAGGCTGCGCCAGATGCCGGGACGGGCCTGCGCCGTTCCGAACAGATGGGTGTCAAGCGACTGCTTCACCGAAGGCGCCGGGTCGGTCGGTGCAAAACCGTCGGCCAGGGGCAGAAGACGGTCCTGCCAGTCCGACACCAGGCGGGCGAAGGCCGGGTCGGTCTCGGCCCGCCGGGCAAGCGCGGCCTGATCCTCGGGCGGCAGGACGCCCAGGGCGAATTCCGCCGCCAGGATGTCGTCGCCGCCGTCGGGCTGGTCTTCCCCGGGGCGCTGCTGGTCCACGCCGCTCATGGCTCAAGACACTCCTTCAGGCGCATGAGGCTGCGCCGCAGCCAGGTGCGCATGGTATTCAGGGGCACGCCGTGGCGTTCGGCCAGGTCGGCATAGCTGTGCCCATCCAGATAGGCGCCCTTTACCGCGGCGGCGCGTTCGCCGTCCAGTTGCGACAGGCAGCCGTCCAGCCGGGTGCGTTCAGCGGCGGCCAGCACATGGCCTTCGGGCGTGGGCGAGGGGTCGCGGATATCAAGCGCCGCGTCGTCAAGCGCGCCCGTGACGCCGGCGGATGCGCCGCGCCGGGACCGCAGCCGGTCGATGGCATGGTTGCGGGCGATGGCGATCAGCCAGGACATCGGGCTTTGGCCCGTGACGGAAAAGCGTCCGGCCTTGAGCCAGATCTTGACGAAGACCTCCTGCACGGCCTCCTCGGCCTCGGCGCGGTCGCGCAGGATCCGCAGGCAGGTGCCGAACAGCTTGGGCGCGGTGGCATGATAAAGGCTGTCAAAGGCGCGCCTGTCGCGCAGCGACACGCGCAGGATCAGGCCCGAAATCTTGTCCCCGTGGTGGTCTTCGGGCATTCCCACATCCTGCCTGCGACTTGCCGCAAGAATGCATGTCCCGGGGCGCAGCGCAAGAACCTGATCACCCCGCCACGTCACCCGCGCCGCCCGGTTTCCTTCTGGGTGATCAGGCGGGCGGGGTTCTGGCGGGACAGAAAGCTCCACAGCCAGTTGATCCCGACGGCCAGGCGGGACCGCACGCCGATCAGGAAATAGATATGCGCGATGCCCCAGATCCACCAGGCAAGTCCGCCGGTGAGGCGGAAGCGGCCATAATCGATCACGGCCGCATTGCGCCCGATCGTGGCCAGGTTGCCGCGATGGACATAGCGGAACGGCGCGGGCAGGGGCTTGCCTGCCAGCCTGGCCCGAATGACCGATGCCGCATACTGCCCCTGCTGCTTGGCGGCGGGCGCAAGGCCCGGCACGGGCTTGCCGTCGGTCTCGACATGGGCGGTGTCACCCAGGACGAAGACCTGCGGATCGTCGGGCAGCGTCAGATGCGCGTTCACCATCACCCGCCCGGCCCGGTCGGCCTCGGCCCCCAGCCAGTTCGCGGCGGGCGAGGCTTGCACGCCCGCGGCCCAGATCACGGTCCGGCAGGGCACCGGCTGGTCGCCGATCACCACCTGATCGCGCGACACCTGGGTGACGGGCCGCCCGGTCAGCACCTGCACGCCGCGCCGTTCAAGCGCCGCGGCCGCGTAATCCGACAGCTTGGGCGCAAAGACCGACAAAAGGCGCGGCCCGGCCTCGATCAGCATGATCCGGGCGGTGCGGGTGTCGATGGCGCGGAATTCGCGGGGCAGGACGCGATGGGCAAGGTCGGCCACGATGCCCGCCAGTTCGACCCCGGTCGGGCCGCCGCCGATGATCGCGAAGGTCAGGTTCGCGTCGCGTTCAGCCGGGTCGGACGCAATCTCGGCCCGCTCGAAGGCCAGAAGCAGGCGGCGGCGGATCGTCGTCGCATCCTCGAGCGTCTTGAGACCGGGGGCATCGGCTTCCCATTCGTCATGGCCGAAATAGGCGTGGCGCGCGCCGGTGGCCAGGACCAGCGTGTCATAGGAAACGGTGGTGCCGTTTTCCAGCGTCACCCTCTGGGTCACGCGGTCGACGCCGGTGACGCGGGCCAGCAGCGTGGTCACGTCGGGGCGGTTGCGCAGCACCCTGCGGATCGGCCAGGCGATTTCCGAGGTGGAGAGCAACGTGGTGGCCACCTGATACAGCAGCGGCTGGAACAGGTGGTGGTTCCGCTGGTCGATCAGCGTGACGCGGCATCCCGCGCCGGCCAGACCCTTGACCAGTTGCAGTCCGGCAAAACCTGCCCCGACAACGACGACGTGGTGGGTCAAGGAAACCTCATGTGCAATCTAAGGATGCGGCCAGGGACAGGCCCCGGTCTGGTGGAATCCGCGTCAGGGAAAGCAACCGGGCTTCGCGCCATTTGTTCCTGAGGATCCGGGCTGCCGATGGCGGGTTTTCAGTGATCGCGGCGCTTGCGGGCCTCGGCCAGGGCCTTGCTCAGGCGGTCGGCCAGTTCCTTGAGGCGCGGCGGGATGGGCTGCTGTTCGACATCGCCCAATAGCTCTGCCATCCTCGGATCGCGGTTGGGGTCGCAGAAGGGGCTATCGTCGTCGGTTTCCATGAAGACCATCATAGGGTTCTATTACCGCCAAGCCAATGAAGTTCGGCAGAGTTTCGACGCGGACGAAAAACATCGCGCTTTCTTGCATGTTCCCGGGAACAAACCCATCCTGACCTGGTTCAGACGCCGCAGCAGCGGCAGGGACAGGCATGTCGGGAAGAGGTATCTTTGGGACAGGCCGACCATCTGCCGCCGGGATGATGGGCCTTTCGCATCGGTCGAACGGCCCGGCATTCCGCCACACCGCAACAGCGGACCCCAAGGAGAGATCGCATGATTGACCAGGTCGGTTCCCTCGAACTTCCCAAACCACCACTACCCTCAAGGCCGACCCTGGCGGCACGCCCGGCTGCAGGCGCTTCCGACGACATTCTTGACCATGTTCCGGCCCTGCGGGCCTTTGCGCGGGGATTGTGCCGGGGCACCCAGGATCCGGACGATCTGGTGCAGGAAACACTTTTGCGCGCCATCGAATATGCCGACAGCTACCGGCCCGGGACGAACCTGCGGGCCTGGCTGTTCACCATCATGCGCAGCCGGTTCTACAACAACTGCCGCAAGTCCAGCCGGGAACCGACCGGGCAGGCGGATTGCGTTTCCGCCATGCCGAAAAGCCAGCCGACCCAGGAATGGCATCTTCGGCGCAAGGAATTGCTGCATGCCGTGGACCAGTTGCCGCAGCATTACCGCGAGGCGCTGATGCTGATCACCGTGCTGGGGGAAAGCTACATCAACGCCGCCCAGATCCTGGAATGCGACATCGGCACGATCAAAAGCCGGGTCAGCCGCGCCAGGCGCATCCTGCGCGAAACCCTGCAGCCAGAGTTCTGACAATGCCCTGTCCGGACAGATCTGCGACTTTCATCGCAGACTGCGAAGCCCGGCGCGCCAGCCGACCAAATTGCATTATAAACAGAGGTTCAACGATGCCCGCCCCATGCCATGAAGCGGAGCCGACGATGGAAACAGATTTGAAGGACTGGGGTCGCAAGCTCCAGCAGGAATCCGTGCCGGAACGGCTGCAGGTTCTTGCGGCGCAGTTGCGCGACGTCCTGCTGCAGCGCAAGGCCTGCAGCGAATCCCGAAGGGACAGCTGACGGCCTCAGGTCACTGCAGGTGAATCCGGCCGCGTTCCTTGTATTCCCTGTCCAGCAGATGACATAGCCAGCCGCGGACATTGGGGGGGACCGAACCCTCTCCCTGTTCCTGGATGGCCCGGATCAGCGCGGCTTCGACCAACCGTTCGGCCGAGGCCTTGTCGGGCATCAGGCCGCGCGCGATGTGGATCATCTCGATCACGGCCGATTCCACCGTGTCTTCCTGAAGGTCCGCCCTCAGGCCGTATTCGCGGTGGAGGTTGCTGAGAAGGGGGGCAGCCGGACTGGGCTTGTAGAAGACACTGCGCGCCGAGAACCGCGACGGGATGTGGCGTCGATCGTATCCGGTCAGGAAGACGAAGGGCACGCCCCCGTGGATCAGGGAATCCGCGACCTGGAACGAGGTTTCGTCCTGGACGCGGACATCCAGGATCGCAGCTTGGGCCAGGCCGACGCAATGGATGGCGTCATGGACATCGGCAAACGGGCCCACGACATGATCGCCATTCGCCCGTATTTCCGTTGTCAGCCGTTGCGCTGTGAGAAAGTCATCCTCGACGACCAATATTCTCAGCGAGGTGTCTGTCATTTCTGGCACCAATTGCAAATTATTTCAGCCATACGAACGGGTTGAAAGATCGACCATTTGAACTGCACGCCGAATGATTAACCGATTAATCCACAGGTGCCAGAGCTATCTGCCTTTGCTGGGGATTTGTCTAAGCATGTTTCCGCCGAAGCCTTGTTTCGGCAAAAAACAATTTCGTCCAGCTTGGAAGGACATTTTCTGGAGGGCGAGACTGATCCGGCTTCGGCTCTTCTGCGCATTTGGGCGATCCATTAGATCGTTACCCACAGGAACATTTCAAAGACTTTCCGGTTCCCCGGCTTGATCTTCATTAACGGAGGCTGCCATGGACGCTGATCAGGAAGACCGGATACGGCAACGCGCACATCAATTGTGGGAGGAGCAGGGCCGCCCCGAGGGAATGCATGACCAGCATTGGGAACAGGCCCGGTCCGAGATGGGGGGCGAGGGCAGCGATGACACGCCGCCGTCGCCGCGCCTGCAGGAAGATCCGCCCGAGGGCGACCGCGACACGATCGAATCGGAACTGGCCCGCCGCCAGTATGACGACCTGGAAAACAACAAGGACCAGGGCTGACCCATAGGGGCGGCCCTTTCGGGTGCCGCCCCTAGACGCCGCAAAGATAGACTTCGCGTTCCGGGTGTTCGAGGATCCGGAATCCCGCGCTGCGCAGCATCGCCTCGATCCCCGCGCGGTTCGGGACGAACCAGTTGGTCGGATCGCCCGCATAGCTGTGTTCCAGGAAATAGAACAGCGGCACGTCAGGCCCCTGGAAGGGCGACCAGTCGTCGAAGTCGTAGTCGGCCTGCTGGGCCGCGACCCGGTCCGACCCGCGCTGCATCGACTGGAACAGCATCCGGTCGCCCGCCACATGGTCGTGGATCAGGTCAAGCGCCAGCAGCGGGTGGCGCAGGTGGTACAGCACGCCCATGAAGATCACGAAGTCGAACCGCTCGGCCAGGTCGGCCACGTCATAGACCGACATCTGGTGGAACTGCACGCGCGCGCCCGCCACCTCGGCCGCCAAACGGGCCTGGGCCAGATAGCGCGGGTCGCTGTCGATGGCCACCACGCGGTCGGCGCCCCGCCGCGCGGCCTCGAGCGCATAGAAGCCCGCGTTGCAGCCGATATCCAGGACCGTCATCCCGGTCATGTCGGCGGGCACGACATGCTGGAAGCCCTGCCACTTGAAGCTGGGATAGTCGCCCAGGAAGTGATCGGGCGCGGTCTGGACGCCGTTCAGGCGCAGGTTGTGAAACCAGGGCCCAAGCGCATCGATCCGCGCGCGAAGATCGCTGTCGCCGTCCATCGTTCAGCGTCCCAGGGCCGCGCCCATCAGCACGGTCTTCTTCGCCACCGGGGGCTGCACGACGCTTGCGAAGAAGGCCACCGTCTGCGGCAGGCCCTGCGCAAGCGTGACGCGCGGCTGCCAGCCCAGCAGTTCCCGCGCCCGCGCGATGTCGGGGCGGCGGCGCTTGGGGTCGTCCTGGGGCAGGGGGCGATGGACGATGCGCGACCGGGTCGGGATCATGTCGCGCACAAGGGTCGCCAGCTCGATGATCCGGAACTCCTCGGGGTTGCCCAGGTTGACGGGGGTCGCGGGCGCGGCCTTGGCCTCCATCAGCGCGATCAGGCCCGCGACCAGATCCGAGACATAGCAGAAGCTGCGCGTCTGGCTGCCGTCGCCGTAGACCGTCATCGGCGCGCCGGTCAGCGCCTGCACGATCATGTTCGACACGATCCGCCCGTCATCGGCGCGCATCCGGGGGCCGTAGGTGTTGAAGATCCGTGCGACCCGCACGTCCGCCCGCCCCGCGCGCACGAAGTCATAGCACAGCGCCTCGGCCGCGCGCTTGCCTTCGTCATAGCAGGCGCGGGGGCCGGTGCAGTTCACATGGCCCACGTAATCTTCGGGCTGGGGATGGATGTCGGGGTCGCCGTAGACCTCGCTGGTCGAGGCCTGCAGGAAGCGGGCGCCCTGCGTTTCCGCCAGGGTCAGCAGGTGCAGCGTGCCCGCCACGTTGGTCATCATCGTATGGACCGGATCGGCCTGGTAGTGCGGCGGCGAGGCGGGGCTGGCCAGGTTATAGACCCGGTCCAGCCGTTCACCCACCCGCACCGGCTGGGACACGTCGTGGCGGATCAGGCGGAAGCCGTCATAGGCGCAGAGCGGCAGGATGTTGTCTTCCCGCCCGGTCAGGAAGCTGTCGAGGCAGATCACGCGATGCCCCTGCTTCAGCAGCGTTTCGCAAAGGTGAGAGCCGACAAAGCCCGCGCCGCCTGCCACAAGGATCGTCATCCGGTTCGGTGTCGTCATGTCATCCTCCACTTGCGTTCAGGGTTCGACAGGGGCGGCCTCGATCGCCCCGATCATCTCGCGCGCGCGGGCGCGGCCGGTATGGCCTGCCAGCACCACCTGCCGGGCAGCCTGTCCCAGGCGGCGCGACTGCGCGGCGTCCGCCCCCTGCAGGGCGCGAACCACGTCGCCCGTGTCCCGCGCGATGGCGATGGCCTTTCCGTCCGCGAACAACTCGTCCAGCCCCGGCCAATCGTCGCTGATGACCGGCACGCCGCAGGACCCGGCCTCGAACAGGCGGACGCTGGGGGACCAGCCCATGCGGCGCATCGCCGCCCGCGTCACGTTCAGGGTGAAGCGCTGCGCGTTGTAGAAGGCGGGATGGTCGGCGGGGGGCAGATGCTCGATCCGGTCCACGTTGGCGGGCCAATCGATGTCGTCCGGGTATTGCGGCCCGGCCACGACGAAGCGCATGTCGGGCAACAGCCGCGCGGGTTCCAGCAGCAGCGCATCCAGCGTCGGCTGGCGGTCGGGGGAATAGGTGCCCAGATATCCGAGGTCCCAGCGTTTCGGCAGGTCAAGCGCCGGATAAAGCGCATCGTCCACCGAACAATACAGCGCCTCGGCCCGGCGCGCGCCGCGGACATCGCGCAGATGCGTCAGCACCTCGCCGCCCGAGAAGCTGAAATAGATGTCGAACAGCGGAATCTGCCGGGGCGCCAGATACTCGCAGGTGCCGTCGTCCAGGGCCTGCATCGTTACCGGCGTATCGATGTCATAGAAGGTCAGTTGCCGCAGGCCCATGCCCGCCAGCCGGTCGATCAGCGCGATGCCGTCGGGGACATAGGATCCGACCATCACGCTGTCGGCCGCCCGCAGCCGGTCGCCATATTCCGCCAGCATCGCCCCCATGTCGTCATACAGCACAAGCTCGCAGAAGTCGGGCGCGGGCAGGTCGCGGTGGGGCGCATACCAGGGGGTGTCGCGTTCCAGGAACAGCACGCGATGGCCTTCGGCGGACAGACCCTTGATCAGCGCCCGAAAGGTCGTCGCATGGCCGTTCCCCCAGGAGGAGGACAGCGACAGGCCCAGGATCACGATGTCCCTGCGGCGGCCGGGGCTTGCGATGTTCATTCCGCGGCCTCCATCCGCCCGGCATGGGCGCGGAACAGCGCGTCTGCCTGTTCGGCGCGGTTGGCATAGGTGTGGTCGGCCAGCACGCGGGCCAGGGCGGCGCGGCCGATCCGCGCGGCGCGGTCGGTGCTGGTGCCGGCCAGCAGGTCGGCCACGTCCTGACCGTCGCGGGCGACCAGCACCTCCTCGCCGGGTTTGAGGAACAGTTCGATCCCCTCCCACTGGTCGGTGATGAGGCAGGCGCCCGCACCCGCTGCCTCGAAAACGCGGGTGGCGGGGGAAAAGCCGTTGGCGGCCATGCTGTCGCGCGCCACGTTCAGCACCATGCGCGGCGTGCAGTTCAGCGCGTTGTGATCGCCGGTGCCGACATGGCCCAGCTTGCGGATGTTGCCGGGCATCGGCACGTCGCCCCAGCCCGATCCGCCGATCAGGAAGGACTGGTCGGGCGCCAGCCCGGCAGGCTTCAGGAAGAACTCGGCCACGCGCGAGTCGCGGTCGGGCAGGCGGTTGCCCAGGAAGGCCAGGTCGCAGGCGAAGCGCGGGTCGGGATCGACCGGGAAGTGGGTTTCGGGGTCAAGCGCGTTATAGACCGGCACGCATTCCCGCGCGCCAAGGCCGCGATAGGCCGCGACCACCGGATCGCCGCCGCCATAGGTCAGCACCAGATCCAGGTCGGGCAGCATCCGCCGCAGCGGATGATCGGGCGCGGCGCGCAGTTCGGCCAGCGTGGCAGGTGCGTCCACGTCCCAGAAGACGCGCAGCGCACCGGGTCGAGCCGCCGCCATCACGCGGGTCAGCAGCAGGTCGTCCTGGAAGCCCACGCCGGATGCCTTGACGACGATGTCGAAATCCGCGGCTTGGGTTGCCACCTGCTCCAGGGCCTCGACGGTGCCGTCATAGACCACCACCTGGCACCATTCCGGCGGGTCGATGTCGCGATTGGCTTGGCGGTCGTAGACATCCGGTTCGAAGAAGGTGATGTCATAGCCCCGTGCGGCCAGGGCCTTGAGCATCCCGCGGTAATAGGTCGCCGCCCCGTTCCAATAGGCCGACAGAAGGCTGGATCCGTAAAAGGCGATCTTCATGCGCTTTTCCTTTCGCGGGCGGACAGGGTGTCGAGGATGGCCAGCAGTTCGCTGGCGCGATGGGCGCAAGTGTGGCGGGCGCGAATGGTTTCCAGCCCCCGCGCGGCCTGTTCGGCGCGGGCTGCGGGATCGTTCACCAGTTCGCGCAGATGGGCGCGCATCTGGTCGCCGTCTTGCGCCCAGCGGAAATCGCCGTCGCGGAACAGCCCCTCGGCGTCCGACCAGGGGGCCGACACCAGGGGGATGCCGCAGGCCAAGGCCTCGAAAGGGCGGATGGTGGGGATGCCTGGCAGTTCGCGGACATATGGGCCGCGCGGGACATGGACGGTGACGCGGTGGCGGGCAAAGGCCTCGGGCGCGCGGGCATTGGCGATCCAGCCGCCATAGGCGATGCCCGCATCGTCTAGTTGCCGCAGCGCGTGGTCGGGATAGCGGACGCCGCGCACGGTGGCGCGCAGGTTCAGGTCATGGGCGGGCCGGATCAGGAACTCGGCCAGTTCGGCGCTGCGTTCGTCGTCGCCCCAGTTGCCGATCCAGATCAGGTCGCCTTCTTCCTGCGCTTGAAGTGGATGGAACAGAGCAGTGTCGGCGGCTTCGTGCCAGGTGAAGACCTGCCGTCCCCAGCCCGCCTTCAGATAGCGTTCGCGCAGCGTTTCGCCGAAGGCCAGGATGCCGTCGTAACCCGACAGGTCCAGGCCCGCGATCTCTCCCTCGCGGCTGACGGCGCGGTGGTGGGTGTCGTGGAACAGCGCGGTGAAGCGGCCGCCCGCGCGGCGCAGATCGCCGATGCGCTTAACCAGGGCGGGGTCTGACCATTCGTGGACCACCACCACATCGGCCCCGTCCACAGCCGCCGCATGGTCGAAGTCCGCCCCGTAGATCTGCGATTGCAGCCTGGGAAAAGTCGCGTGGAAATCCGCCACCGCCTGCGGGCCGCCGTCGGCCAGCAGGTTCTGGCGGCTCCAGCTGTCCTCGGGTTCCAGGGCGCGGGCGTCATGGCCCAGGGCCAGCAGTTCCCGCATCACGCCGCGCAGGAAATGGGCGTTGCCGTGGTTCCAGTCCGAGATCAGCGAGTGGGTGTAGAACAGGAAGCGCATGTCACCTCGTGGCGGTGCGGGGTTGCGGTTCAGTTAGGCGGGCGTAAAGCCCCAGCATCGCATCGGATTGCGCGGCGGGCGAGTAATGCCGCGATCGCAGCAGCGCGGCCCGGCCCAGGCGGCGGCGTTCGCCGGCGTCGCGGGCCAGGGCATTGACCGCATGGGCCAGGGCATCCGGATCCGCCGGGTCGAAAAAGGTCGCGGCGCCGTCCCACAATTCGCGAAAGGTCGGGATGTCGGCCAGAACCAGCGGGATCGCCGTTCCTGCCGCCTCGGCCACGGCCAGCCCGAATGGCTCGTAGAGCGAGGGCGAGACGAAGATGCCCGCGTCGCGCATCAGCGCCATGGCCCGGTCATGGGGCAGGTTCCCCGCCGTCGTGGCGTGCAGCGCGGTGAACCGCTGGCCGGTGGGCGCTTCCACCGGACCCAGCATGGTCACCGGCCAGTCCATCCGCCGGGCTGCGGCATCAAGAACGGCACCGTTCTTGCCATCGTCCCACCAGCGGCCGGACGCGGCGACCATCGGCCAGTCGGCAGTGCGGTGGGCGGCGGGGGCCACGGCATTGGGAACCACGGCCGCCGCGACGCCGTAAACGCGCCGCAGCAGATCGGCATGGGACCGCGAGGGCGCAACCACGGCATCGGCGCGGGCAAGCCCTGCGGCGTTCAGGCCGCGCTGCCAGCCCCAGCCGTCGGGCAGGTCGCTGTTCCTGACGGCGCGGAACCAGGTGGCGACGCAGGAATGGCTGACCGCCACCACCGGCAGGGGTGTGCGCAGTCCCGCGGCCTGGGTGGGCAGGTTCAGGTGGATCAGGTCCGCCCGGTGCCGGGCCGCGGCCTCGGCCACCGCCTGTGGCACGCAGGCCAGGGCGTGGGCATCGGCGACCATCCAGTCCAGCGGCAGGCCGGTCCAGTCCAGGACGCCCAGTGCCTCGGCCTCGGCCCGCTGGTCGGGGCTGGGCGTGGGGCCGAAGCCCAGGAACACCACCTCGACGCCGAGCGCCCGGGCCAGGTCCATCGCGTATCGCCAGACCCCGCCTGCCGCATCCAGGGTCATGAGGACGCGCAGGCTCATGCACGCACCCGCAGGGCTTCCCGTTCGGGGAAGCTGCGGTTGGCGCGCAACCAGGCGGCCAGATCCGCCAGCCCCTCGCGCCAGCCGGTGCGGGCCTGCCAGCCGGTCTCGGCCGTCAGGCGGGCGGTATCGGCCACGAAGTAATACTGGTCCCCCTGCCGCCAGTCGGAAAAGGACAGCGGCACGGGATGGTTCACCACGCGCTCGATCTCGTGCAGGACCAGCTTCAGGCTGACCGAGTTCCTGGCCCCGCCGCCCAGGTTGAAGGCCTGTCCCTTCAGCCGCCCGATCCGGTCCAGAACCATCCGGTAGGCCGCCACCGCGTCCGAGACATGCAGGATGTCGCGCACCTGCTTGCCGTTGCCATAAACGGAAATCGGTTCGCCCATCAGGGCGCGGATCAGGAAATGGGCGACCCAGCCCTGATCCTCGGTCCCGAACTGGCGCGGGCCATAGATGCAGGACATCCGCAACACGGCCGAGGGGATGTCGTAGCTTTTGGCATAGTCCAGCACATACTGGTCCGCCACGCCCTTGGAACAGCCATAGGGCGTGCAGAAGTCCAGCGGGCGCGTCTCGTCGATGCCGTTTTCGCGGATGCGGGCATCGGCGGGAACATAGCGGTCGTCGCTTTCCAGCATCCGCAGGTCTTCAAGCGCGCCATAGACCTTGTTCGTCGAGGCAAACAGGATCGGCACCGGGCGGCCCGTGGCGCGGATCGCCTCGAGCACGTTGATGGTGCCGCGGGCGTTAACCTCGAAATCCTCCATCGGCGCGGTCAGGCTGGTGGTGACGGCGGTCTGCGCGGCCAGGTGGATCACCGCCTGGGCGTCGCGCATGGCGTCGCGCATGGCCGTCTCGTCGCGCAGGTCGGCGGGCATCGGGTGGACGCGGTCGCCATGCCGGTCGGTCAGCCAGCGGAGGTTCTGGTCCACGCCGGGGCGGGACAGGTTGTCCACCACCACCACGTCATGGCCGTCCGACAGGAAGCTGTCGGCCAGGTTCGAGCCGATGAAGCCGCTGCCGCCGGTGATGACGACCGGACGCACCGCCCGGCTGATCGAGGGGGCGGCCAGATGCGTCACCTCGCGCAGGCGGGCCACGCCGCCGTCCTTCAGCAGCCGCGCCAGCAGCTTGGGCTGCCCGTCCGCATCGACGGCGCCCATGTGGTAATGGCGCGGGTCGAACCACAGCCCTTCCTGCACGGCCACGTCGCGCGCCAGATCCTGCCAGCCATACCAGTAAAGACGATCCGCCGGCGCCTCGACCGCGTTGGCGAAGCGGCGGGCCTGTTCCATCTGGTCGCCGCGCCAGGTGGAATAGCCGGTTTCGGTGATCCAGATTTCCGGTGCGCCGTAGCGGGCCAGCACGGCGCGCATCTCGCCCAGGTGCATGTCCCAGCCCTGCCAGGCGCCTTCCTCGCTGTCCCATGTGCCGGGAAAGCCGTGAAAGCCCACCGCGTCGCATTGGGCCAGCACGCCCCGCTGGCCCATCAGGTCCAGCCACAGGGGATCGAAGGGGCAGGGGCCGCCCAGAACGGCCTTCCAGCCGCGCTGCTTCACCCAATAGGCCGCGCCGCCGACCATTTCCGAGAACAACTGGTAGTCGTGGTCCTCGCGCCAGTCCCAGTCCAGCAGGTTGTTGGGTTCGTTCCACAATTCGATATGGCTGAAATGGCGGCCATAGCGGTTCAGGACATGGTCGATGAAATCGGCGTAGTCCTTGAGGACCACGGGCGCGCCGGTGCTGCGTCCGTTCCGGGACATGGACGGCGGCGTGTAATGGACGCAGGGCAGAAGGTCGATCTGCTTGCCCAGCTTGGGGATCAGCCAGTCGAACCAGGCCTCGCCGCCCGGCGACAGGTATTCCGCCCAGCTGAGATGCGTGCGCAGGTGGCCGGCGCCAGAGGCCAGAAGCGCGGGCAGCGCCTGTTCGACGCGGTCATGTTCGCCGGGGCGGAACCATTCGACGAAGCCATAACCCTTCATGAAACGAGCCTCCGCTCCTCCAGTTGCCGGCGCATCTCGGCGCCGCGATCCACGACGACTTCGCCGCGTACCCAGGTGACGAACTCGTCCAGCGAATCCTCAAGCTTTTCCTGCGGCTCGAAGCCCAGCAACTCGCGCGCCTTCGAAATGTCGGCGAAGCAGTTGCGGATGTCCCCGGCGCGATACTTGCCGGTGATCTCGGGGGTGAGGTCCGGCAGGCCCATGGCATCGGCCAGCAGCGTCGCCACCTGCGTCACGGTATAGGCGTTGCCCGAACCGATGTTGAACAGCTCGCCCGCGGCGGCCGGGGTCTCGTAGGCCAGGCGGAAGGCGCGGGCCACGTCGCGGACATGGACGAAGTCGCGGCGCTGCTGCCCATCCTCGAAGATCGTGGGCCGTTCGCCCGAGGCCAGACGCGAGGCGAAGTTGGCCAGAACCCCGGTATAGGGGTTGGACAGCGCCTGCCCCGCGCCAAAGACGTTGAACAGCCGCAGGGCCACCGCCTCGACGTCGTAGGCCTCGCCGAAGATCATCACTGCGCGTTCCTGCGCGTATTTCGTCAGCGCATAGATCGAGGCCAGGTCGGGGCGCTTGTGTTCGTTGGTCGGGTGCGGCGTCAGGGCCGCGCCGTCGGGGGCCAGCGGATCCCAGTTGCCGGCGCGCACATCGGACGGCTTGCGGCGAACGGTTTCCAGAAGGCTGCCGTCCGGGCGGGCGTAATAGCCTTCGCCATAGACGCTCATGGAACTGGCGACGACGATGCGCTTGACGGGATGGGCCAGCATCGCCTCCAGCAGGACCGCCGTGCCAAGGTCGTTCGCGCCGGTATAGCGGGCGATCTCGTACATCGACTGGCCGACGCCAACCTCGGCCGCCAGATGAATCACGCCATCGCAGCCTTCAAGCGCGCGGCGCAGGCGGTCGGGATCCTGGACGTCGCCACGTACCAGTTCAGCGCCGTCCGGGATCTGCGGCTGGCCGCCGCCGTGGACCTGGTCGATCAGGGCGTCGTAAAGGCGCACCTGATGGCCGTGGGCCAGCATCTCCTCGGCCACATGGCGTCCAATGAAGCCGCAGCCCCCGGTTATCAGCACCTTCGTCATTGACCCGTCCCCTGTCGTTCAACACAATGTGAAACCGGGGGCCGCGGGTCGGGTTCCCAAGAAAATGCCCGATCCCTCCGAGGCTTAAGGCAGGCTGCTTCTTGTTCATCATCAATGATGACTTCTTCTTCAACCTTTTCAGTCACTTCGTTGAAGGGAAAAATATCGGGGGAACATGGGCCATTTTCTGCCGTTTCTGCAAGTCGGAAGCGCGGCGCCGCCCGCGCACAGCCCAGCGAGGTGAGGATGAACCAGCCAGCCAGACATTTCACGACGGATGCGGATCTGATGCGGGCGGTCCGCCTGACCGGCGCGGGTCAGATCGCCGTCGAGCAGCTTCCCCTGCCGGAACCCGGGCCGGGACAGGTGCGCATCCGGCTGGAAGGCTGCGGGGTCTGCGCCTCGAACCTGGAACCCTGGGCGGGGCCTG
The DNA here is from genome assembly GCF_011801365.1 of Paracoccus sp. AK26. Taxonomy (NCBI): domain Bacteria; kingdom Pseudomonadati; phylum Pseudomonadota; class Alphaproteobacteria; order Rhodobacterales; family Paracoccaceae; genus Paracoccus; species Paracoccus sp. AK26. The sequence goes on along the minus strand of NZ_CP041045.1, from coordinate 453,617 downwards.
ACTGGATGACCTTCCCGACCGAGCCGGGCGGGCTGGGCCACGAGGGCTGGGGCCGGATCGACGCGCTTGGCACGGATGTGGCCGATCTGCGCGAAGGGCAGCGGGTCGCCTTCCTGGGGCAGCGAGGATATGCCACGCACGAGGTCGTGGAGGCTGCAATGGTCGTGCCGCTGCCCGACAGCATCGCAGGCCCGTTCCCGGGCGAGCCTTTTGCCTGCGCGATGAACATCTTCCGCCGGTCGGGGATCGGGCAGGGCGACCGGGTGGCGATCATCGGCATCGGCTTCCTGGGCGCCGTGCTGACCCGGCTTGCCGCCAATGTCGGGGCCGAGGTCATCGCGATCTCGCGCCGCCCATCGTCCCTGGCGCTTGCCCGGCAGATGGGCGCGGCCCGCACGGTCCCGATGGAGGATCACCATGCCATCATCGGGCAGGTGTCCGACCTGACGGACGGCCGCTTCTGCGACGTGGTGATCGAGGCCGTGGGCAAGCAATGGCCGCTGGATCTGGCCGGAGAGATCGTGGCCGAGGGCGGACGCCTGGTCGTCGCGGGCTATCACCAGGACGGGCCGCGGCAGGTCAACATGCAGAACTGGAACTGGCGCGGCATCGACGTGGTCAATGCCCATGAGCGCCGCCCCGAGGTTTACCTGCAAGGCCTGCGCGACGCCATTGCCGCGATCGAGGCGGGGCGGCTGGATCCCGCGCCGCTGCTGACCCACGTCTTCCCGCTGGAGGCCCTGGATCAGGCGCTTGACGCCACCCGCGACAAGCCCGAGGGACTGGTAAAGGCCTATGTCACATGCGCATGACCGCCGCCCCCGCCCCGCAGGTCCAGGCCGCGCCCCGCATCGCCTTTCTGGGCCTTGGCTGGATCGGGCGCCATCGGATGCGGGCGATCTGCGACGGGACCGAGGTCGAGGTCGTGGGCCTGGCCGATCCGTCCGACGACTGCCTGGCGGAAGCCGCGGCCCTTGCCCCGGAGGCCGCGACGGGCCGGACGCTTGACGACCTGCTGGCGACCCGGCCCGACGGGGTGGTGATCGCCACGCCATCGGCGCTGCACGCGGAACAGACGATCCGCGCGCTTGACGCCGGTTGCGCGGTCTTCTGCCAGAAGCCCCTGGGCCGGACCGAGGCCGAGGCCCGCGCCGCCGTCGAGGCCGCGCGCCGGGCCGACCGGCTGCTGGCGGTGGACCTGTCCTATCGCGGGACGCGCGCCCTGCAGGCGCTGCGCGACCAGGTGCAGGGCGGCGGCCTGGGGCGCGTCTTCGCAATGGATCTGGTCTTTCACAACGCCTATGGCCCGGACAAGCCCTGGTTCTATGACAAGGCGCAGTCGGGGGGCGGGCCGCTGATGGATCTGGGCGTCCACCTGATCGACAGCGCGCTGTGGTGCCTGGATTTCCCCCGCATCGACCGGATCGCGGGCCGCATCTGTCGCGAGGGCAACCCAAACGTGCCGGAGGACCAGGTCGAGGATTACGCCTCGGCCAGCCTGACCACCGACAGCGGCATTGCCATCAACATCGCCTGTTCCTGGCGGCTGCACGCGGGGACCGAGGCGAAGATCGAGATCCATGTCCACGGCACCGGGGGCGGCGCGTCGCTGACCAATCCGGGCGGAGGCTTCTACGACTTTGCAGCCCATCGCCACGACGGCACGGCCACCCGCGAACTGGTCGGCCCGCCGGACGACTGGGGCGGCCGGATGGCGCAGGCCTGGGCGCGGCAACTTGCGGTGGATCCGCGCTTCGAGCCGCAGGCCGAACGGCTGGTCGATCTGGCGCGGGTGATCGACGGGATCTATGGCCAGGCGCGGGCCGGGCGAAGCTAGACACAGCGTTGGCGCGGGCAGGCCGGATCAGGTGGCGGCCTGGCCGCCAAGATCGCCTGGACGGATGACGCGGTTGACCAAGCCGTGCTTCTCGATCTGGGGCGCGCGCAGGTAGCAGTTGTTCCGTGCATGTTCCAGAAGGTTCTCGACCGAGATGTCGCTGCCCTCGACGAACTCGCGAAATCCCTCCAGTTCAAGTGCCTTCGAGGTTTCCAGAAGCGAAAGCTGTTCCCGCACGATCTGCAGGCAGGCCTGGACCGGGCCCTTCAGCTCCAGGGTCTGGGTCAGGTGGCGTTCGTGGATCAGAAGCACCGCATCTTCGGTCAGGTAGCGCAGCGTCCGGGGGAAGGCCGCCAGGATCGTGACCCCGGCCGAATAGACATAGGATTTGCCGATGATCCGGCCGGTTCGTCCCGGCTCGGCCAGGAAATAGCGGATTTCGCTTGCGATGCGGCGCCCGATGTCGGCGTCGCCGCCCTGGGTGTTCAACTCCATCAGCAAGGGCAGTCCGTCGCGCCGGACATGGGCCAGCTTTTCAAGAAAGAAGCCAAGGGCCGACTGATCGATCGGGCCGTTGATCCAGACATTGGGTTCGAACAAGAGGCTTGAAAGGTCGGGGTCCGTTTGCTTGTCCGGCATGATCGCAGTCCCTTGCTTCTGGGGGTCAACCGGCCGTGGGACCGGATGTTCCCCCGCCTGTCGCACTGCCATCCGGCCGGGATCAGGCCCGCAGCGCGCTGCCCGAGGTTCCCGAAACCGGGAACGAGATCGCGCATCGGACACCGTCCGGACCAAGGTCGAACCTGACGCGGGCCTTCATCTGATAGGGCAGCGCCTGCTCGATCAACTCGCGCCCCTGGCCGCGGCCTATCTGGTCCTCGGCCGGCATCGACACGCCGCTTTCCCGCCACAGGACATGCAGCCAGGGCTTGCCCTGGGCTTCCGGCGGCTCCAGCCTCCAGGTGATGTCCAACCGGGCGGCGGGCTGTCCCAGGGCACCGTATTTGACGGCATTGGTCGCCAGTTCATGCAGAACCAGGGCCAGCGTCTGCACGGTCGAGGAACGCAGCCTGACCCCCGCCGGTCCCTCCAGCGTCACGCGGTCCGCCGTCGCGGGCATGGCCGACAGTTCGGACCGGATCAGTTCGTCGAAGGTCACGCGGTCGTGGTCGTTCAGGCGCGACAGAAGGCCCTGCACGCGGGCAAGGGCGTCCAGCCGCTTGCCGAAGCGGTCCTGGAAATCCGCGAGGCTGACGCTTGTGCTGCCGGTCCGTTCGGCCAGGGCGCGGACCACGCTCATCAGGTTGCGGGTCCGGTGCTGAAGCTCGGCCACCAGCAGCTTCTGCCGGTCCTCCCATTCGCGCCGCTGGGTGGTGTCGATCATCGCGCCGATCATCCGCACCGGCCTGCCGGCATCGTCATACTGAAACCGGCCGCGGCCATGCAGCCAACGCACCGAGCCATCGGGATGCATGACCCGGAATTCGCGCCCGTATTCCTGATGTGTCTCCATCGCGTGGCGCAGGGCCTGTTCGGTGGCTTCCTTGTCATCGGGATGAAGCCGCGCCGCCCATGTCTCGTAGCTTGGCTCGACCTCTCCGACGCGATAGCCCTCCATGCGGAAATGCTCGTCCGACCAGTGGACGCGGTTCGTCTGGACGTTCCAGTCCCACAAGCCCAGCCTGCCGACCTCCACGGCGCTGCGCAGGCGTTCCTCGCTTTGCTCCAACCGCTGCTCGGCCAGCTTCGCCTCGGTGATGTCATGGCCGACGCCGCCGATCATCACCACCTTTCCGGCGGTATCGGTGATGGGAAAGTCGGTGTTGCGCAGCCAGCGGATCTGGCCGTCCAGGGGCCGGCGGATGCGGTATTCGAAGGTCACGTGCTCCCCGGCCCGCACCTGCCTGATCCGCGCGTTCGCGGCCTTTCGGTCGGCGGGAAGGACCAGGTCCAGCCAGTTTCGATAGTTGTTGCCTGACAGGGCGCGGCTCCGGTCGATGCCGTAGATCGTCTCGAAGGCGGGCGTCAGATAGGTCCATCGCAGCGTTTCGGCATCACGGATCCACAGGACGTCCTGCGACGCTTGGCCGAACTGGCTGAACAGGTCTTCCCGTTCGCGAAGCGCGGCCTGGGCTTCATGCCGGTGGGTGATGTCCAGCACGAATTCGACATAGCCGTCGTCCAGCTTGCGGGCGGTGAACAGCCCCCACCACCGCGTCCCGTCGCGGCGGAGATACTGCTTCTCATACGGCTTTCCCTCACCCGTGGTTTCGACTTCCTGGACGAAGCGGGCAGATGCGTCGTGGAAATCGGGTGGGGTCAGTTCACGCCAGGATTTGCCCAGGACATCGTCGCGTTCAAAGCCGCTCATTGCCAGGAACGCCTGGTTCACGTCGTTCAGCCTGCCGTCGCGGCGCCAGAACAGCATCCCCACGGTGCTGATGGAAAAGGCGGCGCGCAGCCGCGCCTCGCTGTGGCGCAAGGCGCTGTCCGCACGGACCCGTTCCATCGCAGCCCAGGTCCGCTCGGCCGCTTCCTCGACAAGGGCCACCTCGCCGGGGGACCAGCGGCGGGGCCTGGCCGTGCTGGCCACCATCGACCAGAGCGGCCTGCCCGGCCCCGCCCGCACCGTCGAGGCCACCGCCGCCCGCAGCCCCAGGTCGCGGCGGAAGGCTTGTTCCGCCGGGGACAGCCCCTCACTGTCGGGGCTGTCGTCGATGACCAGGGTCTTGGTCATGGCTTCCCGAAACGAGGCCTGGAAATCCGACAAGCGGACTTGAACCGGCAGGGGCGCCGCATCGCCGCGCGCGATCTGGTGGGTGATGTCGGCCCGGTCCTCGGCCAGCCGGTAGGCGGCGATGAAACAGCGGTCGAGCCTGAGCTGGTCGGTCAGCATCCCCATCGCCCGATCTGCGACCCTGTCCGCATCGGGTTCCACCCGCAGGGCATCGGAAAGGCGCAACAGGAACGCCTGCCATTCCTCTCGCTCTCGGCGCTCGGTCGTGTCCTGGAAGACGACGCAGACTTGGCGGCTGTCCGGGGCACCGACCGGCGTGGCATAGACGTCGTACCAGCGGCCCGTGTCGTTGTGATGGCTTTCAAAGCGCCTGGCGCGTCCCGTCCGGACGATCTCGGCGTAGTGTTCGATCCACGGGGCTTCCAATCCTGGAGATACCTCGCTTCTGCGTTTGCCTTCGATGCCCGACAGGCCGGTGTGCAGTTCGAACGCCTTGTTCACCTCGACAAAGCGGTAATCGGGGGGACCGCCCAGGGGGTCGTCGATGATGTCGAGAACGCAGAAGCCTTCGTCGATCGAATCGAACAGGGTGCGGAACTTCTGTTCGCTGTCGCGAAGGGCCGCATCGGTGCGCGCCCGCATGATGTCCGCCCAAAGCCGCCCGGCCACTTCCTGCACCAGGCGGATCTGGGGGTCGGGCCATGGGCAGGGGGCGTGGCCCAGCACGGTCAGGTGCGCGACAAGCCTGCCCTGGACCCGCACAGGCACCGCCAGCAGCGCCCTTGCCCCCTGCCGGAACAGGGCAGCCAGGTCGGGCCGCGCAGAGGCGGCATTGTCGTCCAAGACGGCCTGGACGATCCTGCCGGAGCGGAGATCCTGCATGATCGGGTCCGCCAAGGCGGAAAGGCCGCCCGTTCCGGTGCCCGTTCCGCCGTCATCGGCGCACCAGCCGGACAAGACCCCATCGACCTCCGAAAAGACGACGCGCAGCGCGTCCAGCCTGTTGGCCAGCATTCGCGCAGCCGTCGCGACCACCGCGGCGGGATCGGACTGGGCGCGCATCGCGTCGCTCAACGCCAGCAGGAAGGACGGGCCGTCGTCGGGCAGGGGCACCGCCATCGTGTCGGGATTGCGCCCAGGGTCCGCAGGCTTGGGAGGGAAATCGTCAGACATGGATCCTCCGGAACATTGCCGGGCGTGGGGGGCCATTATGCGGCCGGGCGGCGCGATGCGCCAACGGAAACAACGTCCGCTTTCTGGTGTTCACCCTGGCCACTGCGACAGCCCGACGGAACATCCCCCGGCCCACCGGGTTGACCCTGCAGGAGGACGTGCCATGACCCGCGAAAAGCCCAAGGATCCCAATCCCGCCGCCGATCCGCCCCGCCATAACGGCCAGGGGGACCACGAGGGGGTGCCCCATTCGCCCGAGGAGTTCGACGTGATGAACCCCGCCAAGGCCGAAAAGACCCCCGGCGGGCCGCAGGAAAACATGTAGGCAACGTGAGGACCCCGCGCCATGTGGCGCGGGGTCTTAACCCCCGGCCGTCTTCAGCGTGGGCAGAAATCGGTGTCGGGGCGGATGCGGCGGCAATAGGCGGCCGCAAGCTGCGCCGTCCGATCCAGGTCGGCCAGGTCGATCACCTCGCAAGGCGTGTGCATATAGCGCAGCGGCACGCTGAGAAGCCCGGTCGCCATGCCGTTCAGGCTGATCTGCATGACCTGCGCATCGGTTGGCGTGGTGCCTGCCGTCGCATGGATCTGGCAGGCGATGTCGTCCTCGGTCGCGGCCTGCATCAGGATGTCGAAGACCGCGTCGCTGGTATTGGCGCCCCGGTCAATGCCCGGCCCCTTGCCGATGTCCAGCACGCCATAGCGGCGCACATCCGCGTTGGGATAATCGGTCGCCTGGCCCATGTCCACGGCAAGGCCGGTGCGCGCGTTGATCCTATGGGCGGCGATCTGCGCCCCGCGGGATCCGATCTCCTCCTGAACGGCGGCCACGGCATAGACGCCCACCTCGGGGTGGAGACCGCCGTCCTGGCGCAGCAGCCGCAGCGCCTCGGCCACGACATAAAGGCCGCCCTTGTTGTCAAAGGCCCGCGCCACCGCCCTGCTGCCCATCAGGGGCTGGAACTCGTACTGGAACGTCACCACATCGCCCACGCGTGCGGCCTTTTCCGCCTGGTCGCGGGACGTCGCACCGATGTCGATCCACATCTCGGACATCTTCGGCTTCTGGCCGGCCTCGTCGGGGTCCAGAAGGTGGATCGCCTTGCGGCCGATGACGCCCGGCACCCGGTCCTTGCCATGCACCCAGACCCGCTGGCCAAGCAGGGTCGTGCTGTCATGACCGCCGATCGGGCTGAAATACAGCAGCCCGTCATCGGCGATGTAGTGGATGATGAAGCCGATCTCGTCCAGATGGGCGGTCAGCATCACCCGCATCTCGGCCTCGGGGTTCAGGACGGCGATGACATTGCCCACGATGTCGACCTCGACCTTGTCCGCGAAATCCTTCACGCGGTCGCGAAACACCGTGGCCGAGGGCTGTTCGCTGCCGCTGGGCGATGGGGCGGCGATAAGGGAGGTCAGGAAATCAAGGGATTCGGGCGCCATGTCGGTGATCCTTCGGTCTTGGGCATTCGGGCTGTTCAAAGGACCGAGCCTGCCCTTTGTTCCCGGATTTCCGTCCCGACAAACAAAAGCTGCCTCCCGTGCCCCGGCCGCGCCGGAGGACCGGGCCCATTGCCTTGCCCTTGGCGCGGACCGTTCGGGGGGATATGCCAGCCGCGGGACATGCGGAAAGGGAAGGGGTCGGGATGGCGCTGCTTCTGGGGATCGACAACGGGCTGACCGTCACCAAGGCGGTGATCTTCGCCGAGAACGGTCAGGTCCTGGCAACCGCCCGCCGCCGCGTCGCGCAGTCCATGCCCCGCGCGCGTCATGTCGAGCGGGACATGGGCGATCTGTGGAGCCAGACCGCCGCCGCCATTGCCGAAGCCGTCGCCGCCTGCGGCCGCCCCGCGACCCAGATCGCCGCCGTGGCCGCGACCGCGCATGGCGACGGGCTTTACCTTCTGGACCGGCAGGCGCAGCCGCTGGGGCCGGGGATCCTGTCGCTGGACAGCCGCGCGGGCGATCTGGCAGGGGCCTGGCTGCGCGACGGCACAGCCGACCGCGCCCTGGCGCTGACCGGACAGGTTCCCCATGCCTCGGCCCCGTCGGCAATCCTGGCCTGGATCCGCGACAACCAGCCCGAGCGCTTCGGCCGGATCGGCCATGCGCTGGCCTGCAAGGACTGGCTGACCTTCTGCCTGACCGGCCGGATCGGCACCGACCTGACCGAGGCCAGCACGTCATTCACCAATGTCGGCACCCAGGACTTCGACCTGGACGCGCTTGCCGTCTTCGGGCTGGGCGCGCTGCGCAACGCCCTGCCCCCTGTCGCGCTGCCCGATCAGGTCGTGGGTCATGTGACCGGGGCGGCGGCTGCCGCAACCGGGCTTGCGCCGGGCACGCCGGTCGTGGCGGGGCTGCACGACGTGACCGCCTCGGCCCTGGGATCGGGAGGCTATGGGCAGGGGACCGTCGCCATCGTCGCCGGGACCTATTCCATTAACGAGACGGTGTCGGCCGAACCCCGCACCGATGCCCGCTGGTTCTGCCGCAACGGGCTGCGGCGGGGGGAATGGAACGCCATGTCGATCTCGCCCGCATCGGCGGCGAACTATGACTGGTTTCTGGACACGCTCTGCGGCAGCGACCGCCGCGCGGCTGAAGCCGAGGGCCGCGCCTTCCACGCCGAGATCGTGCCCGAGATCGCGGTCGCGCTGTCGCGCCCGTCCTCTGCGATCTTCCATCCCTACCTGTTCGGATCACCCCACGGCCCGCAGGCCAGCGGCGCCTTCCTGGGCCTGCACGGCTGGCACGACCGGGGCCAGATGCTGCGCGCCGTGGTCGAGGGGATCGCCTTCAACCACCGCCACCATGTCGATGCTCTGCGCGACGGCTTTGCGCCCGGCGCGGCGCGGCTGACCGGCGGCATCTCGCGCAGCCCGGTCTTCGCGCAACTGTTCGCGGACGTGCTGGACATGCCCGTCACCACCAGCGACACGGACGAGGCCGCCGCCTGGGGCGCGGCGCTGTGCGCGGGGTCGGGCGTGGGCCTGTTCGACAGCCCCGTTGCCGATCCGCGCGACTTGGCCGCGCTGACCACCATCTACCACCCGGACCCCGGCCGCGCGGCGGACCTGTCGCGCCGCTACGGCGTCTTCAACGATCTTGTCGCCGCGTTGTCGCCGCTTTGGCCGCGGATCGAGGATCTGGCAAAGGCTTCCCATGACTGACATCCAGGACATCGACGTGCTGATCCTCGGCGCCGGCATCAACGGCGCGGGGCTGTTCCGCGACCTCTGCGAACAGGGGCTGCGCTGCGTGATCGCGGACAAGGGCGATTTCGGCGGCGGCACCTCGGCCGCGCCGTCGCGGCTGATCCACGGCGGCATCAAGTATCTGGAAACGGGCGAGTTGCGCCTGGTCGCGCAGTCCACGCTGGAACGCAACCTGTTGCTGAAGAACGCCCCCCATCTGGTGCGCCCGCTGCCCACGGTGATCCCGATCTTTTCCTGGCTGAAGGGGGTGGGAGCCGCCTTGCGGACGCTGCTGGGATCGACGACCGCTCCGCGCAGCAGGGGCGCGCTGCTGATGAAGACCGGGCTGGCGATGTATGATTTCTATGGCCGCCGCCACAGGGTCATGCCCCGCCACCAGCTGTGGTCGAGGAAGCGCGCGATCCGCGAGATCCCGCCCATCACCCCGCGCATCGTCGCGGCGGGGCAATACTACGACGCGACCGTGGCCCTGCCGGAACGGCTGGTCTGGGAACTGCTGGCCGAGGGGATGCGCGCCAGTCCGCAATCGCAGGCCCTGAACTATGCCACGCTGGAGGGGGTAGGGGGCGCGGTGCTGCGTCTGGACACGCCCGCCGGCGCTCAGGCGCTGCGGCCCCGGATCGTGGTCAACGCCGCCGGCCCCTGGATCGACCGGGTGAACGCGGCGCTTGGCGCGCCCTCGCGCCTGATTGGGGGGACCAAGGGGTCGCATATCCTGCTGGATCACCCCGACCTGATCGCCGCGCTGAAGGGCCGGATGATCTATTTCGAGGCCGATGACGGCCGCATCTGCCTGGTCTTCGACTATCTGGGCAGGGCGCTTGTGGGATCGACCGACACCCGCGACGACGACCCCGACAACGTGGCCTGCGACGATGCCGAGATCGACTATTTCCTGGATGCGCTGCGCGGGTTGCTGCCGGGGCTGAGCTTCGACCGCAGCCAGATCGTTTATGCCTATTCCGGGATCCGGCCGCTGCCCGCCTCGGACGCGGCCAATCCGGGGCTGATCAGCCGCGACCATTCAGCCCCCGTGGCAGAACCGGACGGGGCGCGGCCCTGGCCGATCATCTCGCTTGTGGGGGGCAAGTGGACGACCTTCCGCGGCTTTGCCGAGGAAGTCGCGGACCTGGTGCTGGACCGCCTGGGCCAAGCCCGGCGCTTCGACACGAAGCTGGCGCCGATCGGCGGCGGGCGCGATTATCCCGCCGATCCCGAAGCCTGGGCCGAAAGCGCGGCGCGCGGCATCGGCACAAGCCCCGCCCGCGCGGCACGGCTGCTGGCGCGCTATGGCACCACGGCCCAGGCGATCCTGACGGTCGAGGGCGCCGCGCCCGAGATGCTGGCCGATGCCGATTATTCGATCCCCGAACTGGACTGGCTGGTGCGGCACGAAAGCGTGCAGCACCTGGCCGACCTTGTGATGCGGCGCACGCCCCTGGCCGTCACCGGCCACCTGTCGCGGCGCGACCTAGACCGGATCGGGGCGCTGTGCGCCGCCACGTTGTCATGGGACGCCGACCGCAGGACGCGCGAGATCCAGGACACCGAAACATTGCTGGTCACGCGGCACAGGCTGCGGCTGTCATAGGGCGGCCGGCCCAGCAACTGGCGCATCGCTTGTCGCTGCATGACCAGGCGGTGCCGGTCCGGCATGGGGCATCTGGACTGCAGGGAAAGATTTATCAGCCGGGCGGCGCAACCAACTAAAAAGACGCACTACCATGCCGCCTGGCTGATGCAGACCTTATGTCTGGACCTGACGAAAAGGGAAACCTGTCCTTTCGGCCAAGGGGACGGGACAAGAGTGAGGGTCGGAACAATCCCCATGCCGGGCTGTTCATTCAGCAACGGCAGGGGGCAGTCATGGACGACATCAGGGCGAAGGCACAGGAACTGGGCATCCAGCCTGATTATGAAGGCATGGGCGGTACCGCCCACCGCGTGCCCGACGCCACGCTCGAGAAACTTGTCGCGGCCTTTGGCGGCGGCCCGGCCATGCGCCCGCAGAAACTCGAGGCCCCCCGTGACCTGCATTGCCATCTTCCCGAGGCTGACCGAGCCTGGGGCGTCGCGGTGCAGCTTTACCAACTGCGCTCGGATCGCAACTGGGGCATCGGCGACTTTGCCGATCTCCAGGATCTGGCGGCAGTGCTTGGGGACATGGGGGCGGATTTCATCGGCCTCAATCCGCTGCACGCGATGTTTCTGGCAGATCCTGCGCGGTGCAGCCCCTTCTCGCCCTCGAACCGGCGCTTCCTGAACCCGCTCTACCTGGCCATCGACCGGATCGACGGCTTTGATCCCGCGATGGCGGATGCCGATGCCATTGCCCGACTGCGGCAGACGGACCTGGTGGATTATCCCGGTGTCGCTGCCGTCAAGCTGAAGGCGCTTCGGGCGCTTTGGGAAAAGGCGGGCTGCCCCGATGCCTCGGCCGATTTCCGGCGCAGGGGCGGGACGGACCTGGACCGGCACGCGCTGTTCGATGCGGTCTCGGCCCATATGGTTGCGGAAGGCCACGGCGCGGGCTGGGCCAGTTGGCCCGAATCCTGGCAGGATCCCAAGGGTCCCCATGTCACCGCCTTTGCGCAGGACCATGCGGCCCAGATCGCCTTCTATCGCTGGCTGCAGGACCAGACCGACCACCAACTTGGGCAGGTCCGGGATGCCTGCAAGGCCGCGGGCATGGGGATCGGGCTATACCTCGACGTCGCGGTGGGCGAGGCCGGGGACGGGTCGGGAAGCTGGGGCCACCCCGACGTGCTGGCGGATGTGCGGATCGGTGCGCCGCCCGATTACTTCAACGAACTGGGGCAGGACTGGGGGCTGGCACCCTTGTCCCCCGCGGCGATGGCAGCCTCGCGCGCGGCCCCCTTTGGCGCGCTGATGGCCGGGGTCATGGCCCAGGCCGGTGCGGTGCGGATCGACCATGCGATGGGCATCTGGCAGTTGTTCCTGATCCCCGAGGGCGCGGGCCCCGATGCGGGCGCCTATGCCCGCTATCCGCTGGACGACATGCTGACCGCGCTTGCCCGCGCCTCGCAGGAGAATGGCACGATCGTCATCGGCGAGGATCTGGGCAATGTCCCGCCCGGCTTCCGCGAGATGATGGAGGCCGCGAGGATCCTGTCCTATCGCATCCTGTTCTTCGAACGCGACGAGGATGGAGGCTTCCTGCCGCCGCCGCATTACCCCGAGAAGGCCCTGGCCTGCCTGTCCACCCATGACCTGCCCACATTCCTGGGCTGGTGGGCCGGCCGCGACATCGAATTGCGGGAACAGTTCGACCTGATCAGTCCCGACACCGCCCGCGAACAGGCCGAAGCCCGCCCAGGCGAACGTCGTGCCCTGGTCCGCGCCCTGGCTGCCGAAGGACTGCTGGACGACACCTCCCTGGCCGACAGCCGCCAGGCGCCGCCCGATCTGGTCGTGGCCGCCCATCGCTTCGTGGCCCGCACGCCGGCGCGCCTGATGGCCGTCCGGCTGGAAGATCTTGCAGGCGACGACCGGCCGGTGAACCTGCCCAGCACCGCCGACGAATACCCGAACTGGCGGCCCAAGCTGCCCGGCACCATCGAGGCAATTACCGCCAGCGACATCTTTGGCGCGATCGTCGCCGGCATCAGGGCCGAACGCCCGGGCAAGGCCTGAGGCTCAGCAGATCCTGCGCATCCGGGGAATGTCCTTGACGTGCAGAAGATGCACCCCGGTCTTGCGCGACAGGGCCTTGGCGCTTTCGGTGTAATGGCCGGTGGTGATGACCACGGCCGCATCGACGCGGTGATAGGCGCGGCCCGAAAACGCCTCTTGCACGGCCTTGTTGCCGACCGCGCCGTCATATCGCTTGCACTGGATGCCGATCTTGCGGCCGTCGCGCTTGGCGATGATGTCAAGGCCCTGGTCGCCCGACCCGGCCGTGACCACGGCCCGCCAGCCATGCAGTTCCAGCCGGTCGGCCACCCATTGCTCGAAATCGTGCCCGTTCCGGGGCAGTGACGGCGATGATGACGACGACGAAGACGACGACGAAGAAGGGGCGCGGGATCTGGCCGGGGGCCGGGGCCGGGCCGCGCTGCGTGCCCGGGGCTGCGTGCGCTTGGCGCGCCGCTTGCCCTTGCGCCGCTGCGCCACGGTCCGGGGCAGGAACAGCCAGGGCATCACCAGGGCCGCCAGCACCACCCCCGCCATTGCGGGCGCCCCGCCTGCGCCCGTTGCCGCCACGCCGCCCGCAAAGGTCGCCATCAGAAACCCGCCGATCACGATCAGCGTGGCCGACAGGACGGCATAGCGGAACAGGTAAAAGGCAGTTGCGATCAGGCGGCGCATCGGATTCGGGAAAGGTGACATGCCTGGCGCGACTGTCACCCAGGAAGCACAGCCTAAGGGAAAATTAACCCTTGGGCAATTGGCAAAGAAAAACCCAGCGAATCCAGCCTTGCGGAGGAAATGGCCGTGCCTGTCAGGGCCGGGGCTCGCCCCTGAAGATGATGTTGTTCAACAGATAGCGATAGCCGCGCGACCAGCTTTCATCGGTGTTGCCCCGGATGTCGACGGCTCCATGGCGGACATTGGTCCGCGCCTTGGCATCCCGAAGGAACAGGTTCAGCGCCAGGATCAGTTCCGAGGTCTTCTGGATCTCTCCGGTCACGGAATAATCCGCGCCCAGTTCCTGCGCCAGCTTCATGTCGCAGCCGTTGCACGAGGCGATGTTCTTGACCTGCGCCAGCTTCTGGGCGACGGGCGCGGTATCCACCAGGATGAAGCCGCGCGCTTCCAGGTTCCGGGCGATCTGATCCTCGGCCATGGCAATGCGGGCGCGTTCGTCGCTGTCGTCGGGATCGCCCGGATTGTTCATCAGGTAAAGGCCGAAGAAGGCCACGGACCCGCGCGGCACCGGATCCTGCGCCCAGGCGGGCGAGAGGACCAGCGTTGCAGCCATTGCCAGGGCAAGAGGTTTCAGCATGGCTTCAGCCCCATCGGATACGGCCCAAGTCTAGCGGCCGCTTGCCTTGCTTCCTATCGGAAAAAGAGCCGAGCCGCCTTCAGCCTTCCTCGGACGCGCCCAACTCCTCTTCCAGCATGTCGTCGGGCATCGCGTCGGCGGCCTGCAGGCCGAAGCGCGCCGCCACGTCGGGAGCATAGCGCAGAAGGTCGCCCCGCAGCTTCAGAAGCGACAGATCCTTGGTCTTGGCTTCCAGCATGACATCGAAGTCCAGCCCTTGGGCGGTGCGCATGAAGGTCGCGAATTCGAAGGGATTGGTGAAATCGGCGTGTCCGGTCCAGATCGGCGGCAGCAGCACCGTCTTGAACCGGGATGTGGCCTTGACCACCTCGCGCGTCAGCGGCCCCTTGGCCGGGGCATCGGCCTTCATCGCCGCGCGGTCCTTGTCAGTGACCTTGCGCTTGATCTCGCGCAGTTCGGTCCGGGGGGACGAGAAATGGATCTTCGGCCGCACGTTCTTGGGCCAGGACGCCATCACCCGTTCAAGCGTGTTGCGCAGGTCCAGGCCCTCGGGGTTCAGGCACCAGAAATGCTGGTAGTCGAAGATCAGCGGCACCCCGCAGCGGTCGTGGATCCACAGCACGTCGGCGGCGGAAAAGCGGATATCGTCGTTTTCCAGGACCAGGCGGCGGCGGACATGGTCGGGGCATTTCTGGTATCCTTCGATCCAGCGGGCGCGGCTGGCCTCGCGGTCGTCATAGACGCCGCCGACATGGGTCACCAGCACCCCTTCCGGACCCATTCCCATCCGGTCCAGCATCTCTGCCTGAGAGGCCAGATCCCAGATGCTTTTCTCGGTCAGCGCAGGGTCGGGGCTGTTCAGCAGCACGAATTGCGACGGATGGAAGGACAGCCGGATGTCCAGGTCGCGCGCCTTGCGACCGATCGCCGCCAGTTCGGCATTGCTCTCGGCCACCATGGAATGGAACTGCGGCATGTCAGGATGCGTGGCATAGGGCGCCAGATCCGAGGACATGCGGTACATGTCTATCCGCGCCTCGACCAGATAATCCAGGATCGCGTCCAGGTATTCCAGCGAGGTCTTCAGATGCGGGCTTTGCTGCCATCGCCGGGTGTCGTTGCTTTTCAGGCCGGGCTTGCCCATCACCTTGACGGGAAAACCCAGACGCAGGGGCCGGTTGGTCATTGGGGCACTGTCTCCTCGGGAAAGCCGATGCGGGTGGCGAAGTCGTTCCAGTCCTGGGGCCGCAGCGCGCCGCCCGTCGCCTGGGCATGGCCGCTGCCATACTCCGTGCCCGCGCCGGGCGGGCGGTGGCGGGCCAGGAAGTCGATCAGGTCCGTGCCCGTGGCGCTGCGGGCCGCAAAATGCACCCAGCCGGGGCGATAGCCGGTATTGGCCGCCAGCACGATCTTGTCCCGAAGCCGCCCGCGCCAGGACTGCGCGATCAGCGGGTGGATCTGGCAGGCCGAGGCAAAGCGGATCAGCGCGACATCGCCGCGTATGCGGGGCGCCACCCGCCGGGCTCCCTCCAGGGCCGCCGCAACCTCGGCCTTGGCGGCATGAAGAAGATCGGTTTCCGGGTGGCCGCCCTTAAGCAGATCCTTGGCCCCGTCGCATTTCAGAAGCAGCGCAAGCGCCGGCGTCGCATCGGCGCTTGCCGTCCGGCGGGGCGCGTTGACAAGGGAAACGGCATCCCGCAGCGCGGTCTTGCCATATCGTGCCTGCGCCTCGGCCAGTTCGGGAAAACCCTCGTCCGCCATGTCGCCGATCAGGCCAAGGGCCGCCAGCCAAAGAAGGTCGTCACAGGGTCCAAGCGCCCCCGCGCACCAGAAGGCCAGCAGCGATGAGGTCGGCTCGGGCAGCCAACCGTTGCCCGAGATCACGGCCGCATCATCCGGCACGCCCTGTGGAACGTGGTGGTCGATCAGCACAGTGGGAACGCCCGGCAGGATGGGGCCCGCCTGCACGCCAAGGTCCGTCACGATCAGCCCGCCCGGGTCCAGGGCTAAAAGCCCGTCCCGCGACGCGGGCGACCAGGGGTTTTCGCCCTTGCCCATGATGCGGATGTCGGCAGGCCGCCCCGCGCGGTCCAGAATCCGCGCCAGGATCGCAACGGCCGCCAGCCCGTCCGCGTCGAAATGCCCCAGGATCAGGGGCCGGCGCGCGGGGTCAAAGCGGTCAAGCGCCGCGCGAAAGGCGGCTGCGGCATCGTCGGGGGACTGAACGGGTTGCAAGGTCATGGTGCCTAACGGCGCAACCGGCCTGCGGGTTCAGGTCGCAGGACCGGAACAAAGGCCCGCCCCGGCCCGTTCTCGCCACAACTGCGAGGAGGCCCCATGCCGGACGATCCCGATACGCTGGACCGCTTTGTCGACGCGCAGGACGGCATCCATGACCGCGCGCTGTCGGAATTGCGGCAAGGGCGCAAGCAAAGCCACTGGATGTGGTTCATCTTTCCGCAACTGCGCGGGCTGGGCCGGTCGCAGATGTCCCACCGCTATGGCATCGTCGACGGGGACGAGGCGCGGCGATACCTGGCCCATCCGGTGCTTGGCCCGCGCCTGATCCGCTGCGCCGAGGCGGTTCTGGCGCATGAAGGCGTTCCGGCGACGGCGATCTTCGGCCCGGTGGATGCGGAAAAGCTGCGATCCTCGGCCACGCTGTTCGCGCAGGTCGAGGGCGCGCCGGATGTCTTTGCCCGGATCCTGCGGGCGTTCTTCGACGGCAGTCCTTGCCGCCTGACGCTGGACCGGCTGGAGTGACCTTCAGCGAAGCATGTCCAGCCATGCATCCACCGCCGGTCCCATCGCCGCGACGATGGCCGTCACCCCTGCCGCGCTTGGGTGCAACTGGTCGTCCTGCATCAGGTCGGCATAATCCTGGCCCGCGGTGTATCGTTGCGTGATCGGGGCCAGCAGGTCGGGGTAGAGCGTGGCGCCATGTTCCTGCGCCAGTTCGGGAAACATCGCCCCGAAGTCCCGCTGGAACTGGGGTCCGAAATTGCCGGGGGCGGGCAGGCCCACCAGCATGGCGGGCACGCCCTCGGCATCCAGCCGGGTCAGGATCGCATCCAGGTTCGCGCGGCTTTCGGCCGGGTCGATGCCGCGCAGCAGGTCGTTGCCGCCAAGCGCCACGATCATCGCGTCGGGCCGGTCGGCCAGCGTCCAGTCAAGCCGCGACAAACCCCCAGCCGTGGTGTCGCCGCTGACGCCCGCATTGATCACGATCACGTCATGGCCCGCCGCCCGCAGCCAGTCCTGAAGCTGCGGAACCAGCCCCTGATCGGCCGGCAGGCCATAGCCCTGGGTCAGCGAATCCCCCAGGGCCACCAGCCGGAACGGCTCTTGCGCAAGGACTGCTGCCGGGGTTGCGGCCAGAAAGGCCGTCGTCAGAATGTCGCGAAACCGTGGCTTGCCTGAACGGCGGCAAGGCCTAGATGCCAGAAAACGCAGGGCAAGGGAAAGGATGGTCATGATGGGTCCGGTTCTGTCGCTGAGGGATGTCCACCTGACCTTGCAAGGCAATGCCGGGCCGGTCGCGATCTTGCGGGGCATTTCGCTGGATGTCCACCGGGGCGAGACGCTGGGCCTGATCGGGCCGTCGGGTTCGGGCAAGTCCTCGCTGCTGATGCTGATGGGCGGCTTGGAACGCGCCACCGGCGGATCGGTCCGGGCCCTGGACCACGACCTGACCGCACTTGACGAGGATGCCCTGGCCCGCTTCCGCCGGGGGCGCATGGGCGTGGTCTTCCAGTCCTTCCACCTGATCCCCACCATGACCGCGCTCGAGAACGTCGCGACCCCGCTGGAACTGGCGGGCCAGCCCGACGCCTTCGACCGCGCGGCCGATGAATTGCGGGCAGTCGGCCTGGGCGCGCGGATGGACCATTACCCGGCGCAGATGTCGGGCGGCGAACAGCAGCGCGTGGCGCTGGCCCGCGCGGTGGCGCCGCGCCCCGCGATCCTGCTGGCGGACGAGCCGACCGGGAACCTGGACGGGGTGAACGGACAGGCGATCATGGACCTGCTGTTCGGCCTGCGCGACCGGCACGGCACCACCTTGGTTCTTGTCACCCACGCGCCCGAGCTTGCCGCCCGCTGCGACCGCGTCCTGCGCCTGCGCGATGGCCTGGTCGAGGCCGAGGACCGCCGCCAGCGGGCCGCATCGTGACCGCCGCCTGGCGCATCGCCCGGCGGGAATTGCGCGGGGGGCTGGCGGGGTTCTGGATTTTCCTTTCGTGCCTGATGCTGGGGGTCGGCGCCATCGCCGCCGTCGGCACCGTCCGCGCCGCGATCGAGACGGGCTTGTCCCGGCAGGGCGCGGTGCTGCTGGGGGGCGACGCCGCGCTGCGCCTGACGTATCGCTTCGCGACCGACCCCGAGCGCGCCTGGATCGAAGACCGCGCCGCCCGCGTATCCGAGATCGTCGATTTCCGCTCCATGGCCGTGACGGGCGACGACCGCGCCCTGACCCAGGTCAAGGGCGTCGATGCCAACTGGCCCCTGACGGGCGAGGCGCAATTCGACCCGCCGATGACGGTGGCGCAGGTGCTGGCCGGGCGCGACGGACTGCCGGGGGCGGCGATGGACCCGTTGCTGATCCAGCGGATGGGGCTGTCGGTCGGTGACCGCTTCCGGCTGGGCGTGCAGGATTTCGTGCTGATGGCTGCGCTGACGCGCGAGCCTGACGCGCTTGGCGGCAGCTTCGGCCTTGGCCCCCGCACGCTTGTCGCAACCGCCGGCCTGGCCAATGCGGGCCTGCTGTCGCCCGGCACGCTTTTTGAAACCAGCTACCGGGTGCTGCTGCGCCCCGGCGACAGCCTGGACCGGCTGCGGGCCGATGCCTTGGTCCGGTTCGAGGGGGCGGGGATGCGGTGGCGCGACAGCCGCCGCGGTGCGCCGGGGGTCGAGGTCTTTGTGGATCGGCTGGGATCCTTCCTGGTGCTGGTCGGCCTTGCGGGGCTGGCGACCGGTGGGGTCGGCGTGTCCTCTGCCGTGCGCAGCTATCTGGACACCAAGACCCCCGTGATCGCCACGCTGAAGACCCTGGGGGCCGAGGGGCGGACGATCTTTGCCGTCTATTTCGCCCAGATCGGCGCGCTGACCCTTCTGGGGGTGGCCTTGGGCCTTGCGCTTGGCGCGCTGCTGCCCCTGGCCGCGGCACCCCTGCTGCAGGCCCGCCTGCCGATCCCGGTCGAGTTCACCCTTTATCCCGCGCCTTTGGTCGAGGCCGCGATCTATGGCATCCTGACCGCGTTGATCTTCACCCTGCTGCCCCTGGCGCGGGTGGAGGGGGTGCGCGCCGCGGCGCTGTTCCGCGGCATCGGGACCGACGCCCACGCCCGGCCTCGCCGGCGATACATGGCCGCGCTGCTGCTGGCGGTGATGGCGCTGATCGGAACTGCGGCGGTGATGGCCTCGGTTCCCCGGCTGGCGCTGTCGGTGGCGGCGGGGGTCGTGCTGGCCCTGGGCGCGCTGTGGCTGGCGGCGCGGGGGTTGCGCGCCCTGGCCCGGCGGCTGTCGCGTCATCCCGCCCTGCGCGGGCGCAGCGCCCTGCGGCTGGCCGTGGGTGCGGTCGGCAACCCGCAGGAAGGCGCGGTGGCCGTGGTCCTGTCCCTGGGCCTTGGCCTGACGGTGCTGGCGACGGTTGGCCAGATCGACGTGAACCTGCGCCGGGCGATTGCGGCCGAACTGCCGCAGCAGGCGCCCTCGTTCTTCTTCATCGACATCCAGCCCGACCAGTTGCCCGGCCTGCTTGACCGGCTGAACGGCGATCCGGGCGTAAGTCAGGTCGACACCGCGCCATCCCTGCGCGGCATCATCACGGCCATCAACGACATCCCCGCGCGGGACTGGGGCGATCATTGGGTGCTGCGGGGCGACCGGGGCGTCAGCCATGCCGCCGCCCCGCCCGAGGGCGCGGCCCTGACGGCGGGCCAATGGTGGCCCGCCGACTACGCCGGTCCGCCCCTGATCAGCTTCGGGGCCGAGGAGGCGGCGGAACTGGGCCTGTCGCTGGGCGACCGGATCACGGTCAATATCCTGGGCCGCGACATCACCGGAACCGTCGCCAATTTCCGCCAGGTCGACTTCCGCAGCGGCGGCATCGGCTTCGTGATGATCTTCGACGGGGCGACGCTGCAATCGGCGCCGCAGACCCATATCGCCACCGTCCATTCGGATCCTGCGGTCGAGGCGCAGCTTCTGCGCGACATCTCGGACAGCTACCCCAACATCACCCCGATCCGCGTCCGCGACGTGGCCGAACGGGTGGCCGAGGCTATGGGCGCGCTTGCGTCCGGGACCTCGCTTGCGGCGCTTGCGGTTCTGGCGACGGGCTTCGTGGTGCTGATCGGCGCGGCGGCGGCCGGCGAACGCGTCCGGGTGTTCGAGGCGGCGGTGCTGAAGACCCTGGGCGCGGCGCGCGGCACGGTCCTTGCATCGTTCGCGCTGAGGTCCGCGCTGATGGGGGCCGCGGCGGGGCTGGTCGCCGTTGTCGTCGCGGCCCTTGCCGCCTGGGCGATCCTGACCCAGGTGATGGAGCTTGACTACCGCTTCGCGCCCGGATCGGCCTTGGCCGTCATTGCGGGCGGCATCATCGCCACGATGGCCGCGGGCCTGGCCTTCGCGCTGCGACCCCTGTCGGCGCGGCCCGCGCGGGTGCTTCGCGCGCAGGAATAGGGACGGTTTCCCCCGATCCGGGAACTGTCCCGGCCCTTCACGGTTGCATGACAGGTCGACAAGGAGGAACCGACGTGCTTGCAGCCGATTACAGGGGACCGCGCCGGATGCGCGTGGCCTCGAAGGCCGATCCGGTCATCCAGCATCCGCGCGACGCCATCGTGCGTGTCACCCGGTCCTGCATCTGCGGGTCCGACCTGCATCTTTACAACGGCCTTGTTCCCGACACCCGCATCGGAACCACCTTCGGGCACGAGTTCTGCGGCATCGTCGAGGAGGTCGGACCCGAGGTCCAGACCCTGAAGGCCGGCGACCATGTGCTGGTGCCCTTCAACATCGCCTGCGGGCAGTGCCATTTCTGCAAGCAGGGGCTGTTCGGCAACTGCCATGAATCGAACCCGCAGGCCACCGCCGTGGGGGGCATCTTCGGCTATTCCCACACCGCCGGGGGCTATGACGGCGGGCAGGCGGAATATGTCCGGGTGCCCTATGCCGACGTGGGGCCGATGCCGATCCCGGACTGGATGGATCCCGATGACGCGGTCCTGCTGACGGACGTGGTGCCGACGGGCTATCAGGCGGCCGAGATGGGCGGCATCCAGATGGGCGACACCGTGGTGGTCTTTGGTGCCGGGCCCGTGGGCATCATGGCCGCCCGCTGCGCCTGGCTGTTCGGCGCGGGCCGGGTGATCGTCATCGACCATGTGGAATACCGGCTGGACTTCGCCCGCCATTACTGCCCGGCCGAGGTCTACAACTTCCAGTCCATCGACGACATGGCGGTCTTCATCAAGAAACTGACCGACGGGCTGGGCGCGGATGTCTGCATCGATGCGGTTGGCGGTGATGCGGCTGGCAGCGCGCTGCGCACCGTACTGGGCAAGAAGATGAAGATCGAGGCGGGCAATGCCATCGTGCTGCACTGGGCCATCAACTCGGCCAAGAAGGGCGGGGTCGTGTCCATCGTCGGCGTCTATGGGCCCACGGGCAACATGGTGCCGATGGGCAACGTGCTGAACAAGGGGCTGACGATCCGGGCCAACCAGGCCTCGGTCAAGCGGCTGCTGCCCCGCCTGGTGGAACATGTGAAGGAGGGGCGGATCGACCCCAAGGCGCTGATCACCCACCGCGTGCCGCTGGAAGACCTGCCCGACGCCTATCACCTGTTCTCGGCCAAGATGGACGAATGCATCAAGCCGGTCCTTTACCCCAACAACGGCCGCTAGGAGAGTGACGATGGCACGCCAGATTACTTCCCAGACGATCAACCCGGAAGATGTCATCGGCTGGGGCGTGGACGCGGATTCGCGGAACGACCCGACCTATCCGATGCGGGACAGGACTGTTGAGACCGGGTCCGACTGGAACCGTCCCAAGTCGCAGCGCACCGATATCGAGGTGCTGCAATCGATGGAATACAACCGCCGTCCGGCGGTGTTCGGAACCTCGGTCGCGCCTGCTGGCCTCAGCGGCATGATCCGCCGCGCAGCCTTCGGCTATAGCGAATCCGACTGGCGGCATTGGCTGATGCTGCTGGGCGCCGACCGGGTCAACATGGTCGAGGGGATCGTGGACGACCTGACCCATGGCCATCTGCCGAACGTGCCGGGCGAGATGGGCGTCAGGGCCGAGATGCGCCACAACCGCAACGGCCTGGTCAAGAAGGCGGCCATTGGCGCAGGCATCGCCGTGGTCGCAGTCGCGCTGCTTGGCCGCAACCGCAGCCCAAGCCGCCGCCACCTGCGCTGAGGCATCTTGCACCACGGAAAAAGGGACCGGCCTGATCGGAAGGCCGGTCCCTTGCCGTTTGTCGTGGCCCCTGCCGGTTCTAACGCTTGGGTGTCTGTTCCGCGTCGTCTTCGAACTGTTCGGATGGCTTGCGCAGGTCAGGCTCGGTCGGATCCTTATAGCCTGCGTGTTCGTCAGCCGGTCGGGTATAGGCCGTGTCCCGCGTCGTGCCCCTTACGCCATCGGGCAGGATCCCTTCGGGATCGGTCGTTTCAAGGGGAGCACCGTGGATTTCCTGGTTCGTGCCGGGCATCTGCAACCTCCATTTCCTGTCATGCGACAGGTGTTCAGACAATGTCCGAACCGGCTTCGGGGGGCTTTTGTTCCGGAAAGACCTGCCGCCCTGCACGTGCGCGGTCGCCACAGCTTGCACGTGAACGTGGTAAATCGATGAAGTTGGATATGAAACTTCGGCATCGGTTTCGTGCACGTTGTGCCGATCAAGCTGCTCAACTGGAGGTAACGACCGTCCGCCCTGACACATGGACGGTCGGGCGCGCGGGTCGGGCCGCGCGCCTGGGGCTTATCTAGTCCGGGTCTTGCCCGATGACGACCATCCCATCGACGACCGCCACCGGAACCGCGTCCAGCCCGCAATCCGCCCCCCGAGTGCCGCGCCGGTGCTGATGTCGAAGCGGGCGCCGTGGGCTGAACACATCAGCATCGTGCCATCCGCCGACAGCAGCTGGTCGCTGCGGTAATCCAGCGGCAGATACTGGTGCGGGCAGGCATTCACATAGGCCCGCAGGCCGCCCGCCTGCGTCACCAGCAAGGGAAAGCTGCCCTTGTCGGTGACAACAGACAGCGACAGCACGCCCGCAACCTGGGCCAGCGGACAGACCCGCGTTCCCGGCGCGGGGGCAGAGGAATAGTCGGTCCAGGCCATCCCGCCCGCGTCCGCAGCCGGGCCTATTCCGCCGGAGAGGCGCTAAGCACCCCGCGGCGAACCTGGTCTTCCTCGATGGATTCGAACAGCGCGCGGAAATTGCCCTCGCCGAAGCCGTCGTCGCCCTTGCGCTGGATGAACTCGAAGAAGATCGGCCCGATCACGGTCTTGGAAAAGATCTGCAGCAGGATCCGCGTCTCGCCGCCGCCGACCACGCCTTCGCCGTCGATCAGGATGCCGTGCTTCTTCATGCGCTCGATGGGCTCCTGGTGGCCCTTCACCCGCTTGTGCGACATCTCGTAATAGGTGTCGGGCGGTCCCGGCATGAACTCCATCCCCGCGTCGCGGATCCGGTCCGTTCCGGCATAGATGTCGTTCGAGGCGATCGCGATGTGCTGGATCCCCTCGCCCTTGTATTCGCGCAGATATTCCTCGATCTGGCTGTGATCGTCGGTGGATTCGTTGATGGGGATGCGGATCTTGCCGTCGGGCGAGGTCAGCGCGCGGCTGACAAGGCCGGTCTGCTTGCCCTTGATGTCGAAATACTTGATTTCGCGGAAATTGAAGGTGTCGTGGTAGAACTTGTACCAGGTGTCCATGTTGCCGCGGATCACGTTGTGGGTCAGGTGATCCAGGTAGAAGAAGCCGAAGCCCTCGGGGCGCGGGTTGGGCGCGCCCAGCCAGTCGAAGTCGGCCTCATAAGCGCTGCCGGTGTCGCCATAGCGGTCGATGAAATACAGAAGCGAGCCGCCGATGCCATAGACGGCAGGCGCCTCGATCGACTTGCCGGGGCCGGTATATTCGGTGGCGCCCAGGTCAAGCGCACGCTTCAGCGCGGCCTGCGCATCCACCACCCGCCAGGCCATCGCCGGCGCGCAGGGTCCATGTTCCTGGACAAAGCCCGCAGCATGGCTGTCTGCATCCGCGTTCAGCAGGTAGTTGATGTCGCCCTGGCGATACAGCGTGACGTTCTTGGTCTTGTGGCGCGCGACCGGCGCAAAGCCCATCTGCCGGAAGATCCGGTCCAGCACCTGCGGGTCGGGATGGGCATATTCGACAAATTCGAAGCCGTCGGTGCCGGCGGGGTTGATGTCGCTGATCGTGGCCTTTGGGGCATCATGCGGAAACGGTCCCATGCGCGCTCCTCCTGTTCGCTGCGGTTCCATGTCAGAATGACACGGGTTTGGTGCATGAGGGTTGCGAAGTATCGGGCAGAACGCCGATATATGCACGGAACGTGCATGAAAATGGAAAAGGATGCGTCGGATGAAGCTGGATGGATTCGATATCGCCATTCTGACGGCCTTGCAGCGGGACGGCGCGATGACCAATGCCGCCCTGGCCGAAGTCGTGAAGCTGTCGCCGTCCCAATGCTCGCGCAGACGCGCGGCGCTTGAGGAGGCGGGCGTGATCGAGGGCTATTCGGCGCGGCTTGGCGCGGCCAAGCTGGGCTACGGAATGCGCGCGATCATCCGCGTCAACCTGTCCAGCCATGGCCAGCAGAAGGAAGACGAATTCGCGCGCTTCGTCGCGACGCATCCGCAGATCCGCTCGGCCTTCTCGGTGTCGGGCGATGCGGATTACATCCTTGATGTGCGCGTGCGCGATCTGGAAGCCTTTGCCGACTTCGTCCACCGGCACCTGCTGCCCCATCCCCAGGTGTCGCAGGTGCGGTCCGAGATCGTGCTGAAGACGCTGAAGGACGAAAAGGGCGTCGCGCCCGGTCTGGTCGCGACGCCCGATCCATCCTGAAGACCGCGTCAACGGGTGGTCGGTCCACCCTTGACGCATAGCACTCTTCCGGTTGCCCCTGCCGGCACCATCAGAACTTGTATCCGGCAAGGCGCGGCAACCATGTCGCCAGATCGGGAAGGGCCATGATGGCCAGCATCCCGCCGATCATCAGCAGCACGAAGGGCGCTGCGCCCCGGATGACGGTCGACAGGGGGCTGCCGGTAATCCCCTTGATGACGAACAGGTTCATGCCGACGGGCGGCGTGATCATGGCCAGTTCCAGGTTGATCATCAGCAGGACGCCATACCAGATCAGGTCGATGTCGAGCGCGATCAGTGCCGGCAAAAGGATCGGCGTGGTGATCAGGATGATCGCGATGCTTTCCAGGAACATGCCCATCACGAAGATCATCGCCATGACGACCAGCATGAAGACCAGCGGCGTCAGGTTCATCGCCACGATCAGTTCGGATACCTGGTTCGGCAAACGGATGATGGTGATCGCATTTCCGAAGACGGCGGCACCCGCGATGATGGCAAAGACCATCAGCGAAGTCAGGACCGTGTCTTTCAGGCAGGCCGTCAGGACGCGTGGTCCCAGGTTGCGATACACCAGGGCACCGACCAGCAGCGCATAAAGGCAGCCGACGGCCGCGGCTTCGGTTGCGGTGAAGATGCCGAAGTAGATGCCTCCCATGACCACGGGCGGCATCAGCAGCGCCCAGATCGACTTGTTCATCGCCGCAAGCACCGCCCGCCAGCCGGGAAAGGGCGCACGATCGATCTCGCTGGAGCCACGCGCGCTGATCAGGCAGAACACCGCGAAGACCAGGGCCAGCAGCAGGCCCGGAATGATGCCCGCCAGGAACAGGGCGCCGATCGAGGCATTGGCGACGACCGCGTAAAGGATCATCGGGCCGGATGGCGGGATCAGGATGCCCAGCGTCCCGCCGGCCGCCACCAGGCCCAATGCGCTGCGCTCGGGGAAGCCATAGCGCTTCATCTGCGGGATTGCCGTCTGGCCGATGGACACGGCCGTGGCGACCGACGAGCCCGAGATGGCTGCGAAGATCGTGCAGCTGAGGATGGTCGCGACGCCGATGCCGCCCTTGACGTGGCCGATCAGCGTGTTGGCCATCCCGAACAGGTCGTCCACCGCGCCCGACCGGATCATCAGCTGCGCCATCAGGATGAACAGCGGGATCGTCAGCAGCACGGGTGAATTGAGATGCGCGAAGACCGTGTCCGCCACGCTTTCGACCGAGCCTTCGAAGAAGAACAGCACCGTCGAGCCGGTCAGCAGAAGCGCCGCGAAGATCGGGATCCCCGACAAAAGCAGCGCGATCAGCCCGATGACGATCAGGATTCCCGTCATGTCTCGTCCCCCTTCATGGCGCGCAGCAGGCGCAGCAGTGCGGAAAGGCCCAGAACGATCGCACCCGGAACCATCGGCGCCTGCACCCACCAGACCGGGACCTCGAGGGGGCCGGTGGAATAGGTGCCGAAGTCGCGGTTGAACATGACGGTATGCCAGGCCGACCAGGTCAGGATCGCGGCGCATCCCAGCACGCAGAGCGCGGCCCAGATTTCAAGCCTGCGGCGGGCCCGCGGTCCGGTCGAGGCGGTCAGGATATCGACGCCGATATGCTGGTCCAGCAGAAGCGCGCTGCCCAGCCCGCAAGAGGCGATCGCGACGACCAGATAGCCGGTCAATTCGTCCACCCCGTTCAGCGGGGTGCCCAGAAGATAGCGATAGAAGACCGCCACCACCACGGCGGCAAAGCCCACCGCCACAAGCGCTGCCGAAACGGCCGCAAGCGCATGGATCGGCCAGGCCAGAAGGGTCCAGGCCGAACCGTGCCGGCCCGCCGCAACCTTGTGGTCCCCGGACGGATGGGCCATCGTCATTGCACCATTCCATCGACCAGCTGCAGCAGTTCGGCGACGTCCTCGCCACCCTCTTCGGTGAAGGCGTGGTCGAAGGCGGGCTGCATCACGGCGCGCATCGCCTCGTTTTCCGCGTCCGTTGCAACATGCAGCGTCACGCCCTCGGCTTCCAGTTGGGCGGGCGCTGCCTGTTCGGCGGCCAGTCCGTCTTCGACCGCCCAGACAGCAGCCTTCCTGCCGGCCTCGTCCAGGGCTGCCTTTTGCGTATCCGACAGTCCGTCATAGAAGGCCTGGTTCATGTAGCCGTTGAAAAAGACCGAGATGACGGGCGATACCGTCATGTGGTCCTGAACCTCGTAGTACTTGCGGGAATAGGCGGCGGCCACATCGGTGATGGCCGCGTCGATGACGCCGGTGGAAAGCGCCTGGTAGACCTCGGACCCCGGCATCGAGCTGGTCGCGGCCCCCATGGCGGTCAGGCTGGTATCGAAGGCCGGGTTCAGCCCGCGGATCTTGATCCCCTGGAAATCGGCGGGCGCGATCAGCGGCTTGCCGTTCGAGGTGAAGACGCTCATCCGGGTCTGGAACAGCCAGGCGATGTTCTTCAGCCGCTTTTCCTCCATCAGCCCTTCCAGAAAGGCGGCGGGTTCGGAATCGGGCCATTTGCGCCAGATCTCGGGATCGCTGAAGGCATAGGGGCGCAGGGTCACGTTCATGGCGGGCAAGGTCTTGCCCCACTGGAAGTTGACCGAGAAGGCGCATTCGAAGCTGCCCTTCGCGACCGAGGGGATGTTCTCCTCGGGCTTTGCAAGGGCGTTGGCTCCGAAAAGCTGGACGTCCAGTTCGCCGTTCGACAGCGTCTCGACCTCGGCAGCCCAGCGTTCGATGACCTGCGCCACCTCGTGCTGGGGCGGCAGCTGGTGGCTGCAGCGGATGGGCGTTTCCGCCAGAGCCGGGATCGCGGTCAGGGCGACCAAGGCCGTGCTGGCAAGGATCGTGCGTGCGTTCATGTGGGTTCCTCCTCCCCGTGTTGTTGTCCTGTCAGGCCGCGTGGGCCTGCCAAGTCATTCCCTTGGGCAGCCCGGCCTGCGCCAGGGTGCCGTGCAGCTTTTCGTCAGGCATTTCGCGTGCCAGGATCTCGCGAATGGCGATGACCTCCTCCAGGTCGATGCCGGTGCTGATCCCGGCCGTCTCGAACAGGTAGACCAAGTCCTCGAAAACGACATTGCCGGTGGCGCCCGGCGCAAAGGGGCAGCCCCCCAATCCTGCAAGCGAGGCGTCGAAGACACGCGCCCCCGCGTCATAGGCCGCCAAGGCGTTGGCCAGACCCAGACCCCGCGTATCATGCAGGTGAACGATATAAGGCCGGTCGCCCATCAGCGCCGTCATGCGGCGGCAAAGCTCCGCGATCTGGCGCGGCCCGCCATAGCCCACGGTATCCGCGATGCCGACCAGATCGACGCCCGCCCTCAGGCAGGCTTCGGCCAGGCGTTCGACTTCGGCCGGATCGACAGGACCCGCCAGCGAACAGCCGGTCGCCATTGCGATGCCCACGTTGATCAACGTGGTCGAACGGGCTTCGTCGCGCAGACGGACTGTTGCGGCGATCTCGGCCAGCGATTGCTCGCGCGGGCGGCGGGCATTGGCCATGTTATGGGCTTCCGTGGCGGACAGCACTACGGTCAGTTCCGTCACGCCCGCCTCCAACGCGTCCCGAGCACCCCGCCCGTTCAGCGCCAGCCCCAGCGAGTGCGCGCCCAGGCTGTTGACCAGATCGGTCAGTTCGCGCACGTCCGCGAATTGCGGAAAACGGCTGGAGGGCAGGAACGACCCGACCTCGAAGTGGCGCACGCCGGCGGCATGTTCGCGCCGGATCCAATCCGCCTTGGCTTCGGTCGAAGGGAAGCTTTGCGTCAGTTGCAGCCCGTCGCGAAGGCCCACCTCGCGCAGGATCACCCGGTCGGCCGGATAGACGCGTTCCGCATCGCCCGCCATCACGCGCGTTCCATCTGCGGCAGGGCGGACAGGATCTCGGACGTGTGTTGCCCGACCGACGGCAGGTCCGCGTCAACCGGC
Source organism: Paracoccus sp. AK26 (assembly GCF_011801365.1). Taxonomy (NCBI): domain Bacteria; kingdom Pseudomonadati; phylum Pseudomonadota; class Alphaproteobacteria; order Rhodobacterales; family Paracoccaceae; genus Paracoccus; species Paracoccus sp. AK26. The sequence continues at coordinate 424,631 of NZ_CP041045.1, read as the reverse complement.
CGCGGCGCCTCCCCATCGACCGAGAAGGGCAGGCCCGGCGCGCGGAAGTCCTTCTTGTCGGCATAGCGCGAATGGATCAGGCCGCCGGGGCGGGTCACATGCGGATCGTCATACATCTCGGCCGGGCGCGCGATCGGCGAACACAGCAGGGCCGCGGCCTCGCAGGCGGCCAGCAGGTCGGCATAGTCGCGCGTGGCGACGGCCTCGGCGACCATGGGCAGGGTCCAGCTTCGCGCGGCGATCTGGTCGGGGCGGGTCTGAAGCCGCGGATCCGAGAGCAGTGCCTCCAGCCCCAGCACCCGGCACAGTGCCGTCCATTGCGTCTCGGTCACGGCGCCCAGGAAAATCTGGCGGCCATCGCGGGTCCGGAAGATGTCATAAACGGGCCACGAGAAGATGCGTTCCGGCATCGGCGGGCTTTCGGTTCCTTCGATGTCGAACTGCACCATGTGCTGCGCGACCAGCAGCAGGCAATTTTCGAACAGGCCCGCGCGCACGATGCTGCCCTTGCCGTCCTGTTCCCGCGCGATGATCTGCGCCAAGACGCCGTAGGCTGCGAACAACCCCCCCATGATGTCGTTGGCCGAGGATCCGATCCGTAGCGGCCGGCCGGTCGGCCCGGTCATATAGGCCATGCCGGTCATCATCTGCACCAGTTCGTCCATGGCGGCGCGGTTTTCGTACGGTCCTTCCAGGAAGCCCTTGCAGGACGCCGCGATCAGCCGGGGAAAGCGCTTGCGCAGGCTTTCGGGATCCAGACCCATCTTCGCCAAGCTTTCGGTGCGGAAGTTCTCGACGAAGACGTCGGCCGTGGCCAGCAGGCGCTCCAGGTCAGCGCGGCCCTCGGGCATCTTGATGTCCAGCACCACCGATTTCTTGCCCCGGTTGAAGGTGGGGAAGAAACCCGCGCCCATGCCGGTCAGGTTGCGGGTCTTGTCACCCTCGGGCGGTTCGATCTTGATGACTTCGGCGCCCAGGAAGGCCAGGAACATCCCGCAGGACGGTCCCATGACCATGTGGCTCATCTCGACGACGCGGATGCCGTCCAGGGGCAGATGCATCGGTTATCCTCCCGTTCCTCTGGCCTTGGACGTTGCCAAGCGCCGGGGCTTCGCACAAATAGAAGATTCAGATATGCGGTTTCAGATAATCAGAAGGCCGACCGGATGCCGTTGAACCTGCGCCAGCTTCGCTATTTCGCCGAGATTGCCCGGATCGGCGTGATGGGCCACGCGGCCGAGGAGCTGGGCGTCGCGCAATCTGCGCTGAGCCATCACATGTCCGAGCTTGAATCGCAACTGGGCGTGCGCCTGTTCGACCGTCGTCCGCGCGGCGTGACGCTGACGCCCGCGGGCGAGCGGCTGTTTGAACATGCCCAAGCCATCCTAGGCGCACTGGAACGTGCCGAGACGGACGTTCGCGACTTCACGGAACAGGTTTCTGGCCCCTTCGTGCTGGGCTTGTGCCACACGGCGACCGAGGTGGCCGCCTTGGGCATCATGCAGCGCGTGGCCGAGCAACTGCCCGGCGTGCACCTGAGCATCGTCGAAAGTGTCAGCGGCAACCTGCTGGCGATGATGCTGCGGGGCGAGATCGACCTGGCCGTCGCCTATCAGCCGCCTGACGACAGCCGGTTCCACACCCTGCCGATCCTGAACGAACATCTCTATCTGGTGGGGCTTCCGCAGATGATCGGTGCCCAGGATGCCCCGATCTCCTTCGATGACCTGCCACAAGGGAAAGTGCTGGCGCTGAACCTGGTCCGATCCTCGCGCTCGATCGTGCACAGCCAGTTCCTGCGCCGCCAGATCATCCCGCACCCCCAGCTTGAAATCGAATCGCTCAGCGCGCTGATCCAGGCGATGCGCGCGGGCTTGGGCTGTTCCATCCTTGCCCGCGCGACGGTGGCCGATGACCTTGCCAAGGGTGGCCTTCACGCCCGCAAGATCATCCATCCCGAACTGAACCGCACCCTGTACCTTGTCACGATGGCAAACCAGCCAAGGCGACGGGCGGATGATGAGATGAGCAAGCTTGTTCTTGCCGTCCTGGATGAGGCCGTCGCCGAAGGTCGATGGCCGGGTGAAAGCCTGACGCGATCAGGGGGACAGGCTCGATGACAGTGGATCGGGCGCCGGGCGCCGAAGGGGATCAAGGTCCAGGATCAGTTGCAGGAAGCTTGTCCGGATCGAAACGATCGGGGCGCGCGGCAGCAAAGGCCGGTAATGCAGCGCAATTCCGTGCCACGGCCGCAATGCGGGGCAGGTGGCTATAGTCCACGCCCCAGCGGCTGGCATTGTAAAGCTGCGGGATCAGCACGCAGTCGGCCATGGTGGGCCCCTCGCCGTGGCAGAAGCAGCCGGTCGTCCCCTTGGCCAGCAATGCCTCGAAGGATGCAAGGCCGCTGCGGATGTTGTCGGTGTTCCACCTTTCCCGGGCCATGGACCCGCCAAGCGCCTCGACCCGCTTCAGCACGCGGAGATTTGAGATCGGGTGGATCTCGCTTGCGACGATTTGCGACAAGGCGCGGACCCGCGCCCGCCCGGTCGGGTCCAAGGGCAGCAGTCGGGGGCCAGGCCGCGTCTCGTCAAGGTATTCGATGATCGCCAGGGATTGCGTCAGAACCAGACCGTCGATCTGCAGGACAGGAACCAGGCCCTGTGGGTTCATGGTCAGATGGTCGGGACTGCGCTGCGCGTCCGCCATCAGGTCGACCGGCGCCCGGTGATAGGCGACCCCTTTCAGTGCCAAGGCAATCCGTACCCGGTAGGATGCCGAGGAACGCCAGTACTCGTGCAGAACGACCTTCACGGCTGCGCGGGCAGCACGGTGCCGGTGCAGGGACCAAAGCCGATCTGGTAGCCGTCGCCCTGGGCAGTTGCGAACAGCGTGATTTCGTCGCCGTCCTCGATGAAGATGCGGGCCTGACCTGCGACCGTGACAGGGGTCTTGCCACCTTCCGTCATCTCCAGCAGCGCGCCCACCTGATCCGGCGAAGGGCCGCTGATCGTGCCCGACCCCAAGAGATCGCCAACCCGCATCGGGCAGCCGGAACTGCTGTGATGGGCCAGTTGCTGCGCGGATGAATAATACATGATGTTGTAATTCGTCCGGCACATCACCTGCCCGTTCAGGGACCAGCCGACCGTCAGGTCATAAAGGCCGGGACGGCTTTCCTGAAGATGGGGCAGCAAAGGGTTTGCCCGCTCTGCCCCCTTGCAGCGAAACGGCTCCAATGCGGCCTGGGTGACGATCCAGGGGCTGATGGTGGTGGCAAAGGCCTTGGACTGAAACGGACCCAGCGGCTGATACTCCCAGGCCTGGATGTCGCGGGCCGACCAGTCGTTCAGCAGGACATAGCCGAAGATCATGTCCTCGGCCTCATCGACGCTGACGCGGCTGCCCATCTGGCTTGGCTGGCCCACGATGGCCCCCAGCTCCAGTTCCAGATCCAGCCTGCGGCAGGGAACCCATTCCGGGCCGCTCTCCCCCTTCACCTGACCCATCGGTCGGCGGACCGGCGTGCCCGAGACGACAACAGAAGACGCCCGCCCGTTATAGCCGATGGGCATATGCGTCCATTGCGGGGGCAGGGCGTTTTCCGGCCCCCGGAACAGCACGCCCACGTTGAAGGCATGGTTCCGTGACGCATAGAAATCAGTGTATTCCGTAACGTGGATCGGCAGGTGCAGCGTGGCATCCGCCATTGGCACCAGCGCCACGTCGCCCGCACTGCCCTCGGCCAGCAGATCGGTCAGGCTCGCGCGCACCTTGTCCCATCGGGCACGTCCAAGCGCCATGAAGTCGTTCAACTGCGGTCGGGCGAAGGTGCCGCCCGCATCCAGCAGGCCCCTGGTCTCGCATTCCGCCAGATCCACGATCATGTCGCCAATGGCCGCCCCGCAGCGCGGCATGTCCCCTGCCACGGAAAAGACGCCATAGGGCAGGTTGTTCAGGGGAAACGGGCAGCTGGCATCGTTCGCGCTGTCCAGCCAGGACCGGATCAAGGCCATTCCCGGCCTCCTTTCATCTTGGAAAAAATATCCCACGGGGGTCGGGGGGTGTGAAACCCCTCGTCTTCGGGATCCTCACTTCACGCCGGGCGTGCCGTCGAACTTCTTTTCCAGGCGTTGCCAGACTTCCATGTATTCCTGCTGCATCGGCGCCTCCTTGGCGGCGAATTCCGTCAGGTGCTGGGGAAAGCGCGTTTCGAACATGAAGGACATGGTGTCCTCCAGCTTCTGCGGCTTCAGGTCGGCATTGCTGGCGCCCTCGAAGGCGTCGCGGTCGGGACCGTGGGGCAACATGCAATTGTGCAGGCTGATGCCCCCCGGCGCGAAGCCCTGGGGCTTGGCGTCATAGACGCCATAGATGTTGCCCATCAACTCGGACATGATGTTCTTGTGATACCAGGGCGGGCGGAAGGAATGCTCGGCCACCATCCAGCGTTCGCGGAACAGCACGAAGTCGATATTGGCCGTCCCCTCCTGCCCCGAGGGCGCGGTCAGCACTGTGAAGATCGACGGGTCGGGATGGTCGAACAGGATCGCGCCCACCGGAGAATAGGTCCGCAGGTCGTATTTGTAGGGGCAGTAATTGCCATGCCAGGCCACCACGTCCAGGGGCGAATGACCGATCCAGGTTTCGTGGAACTGGCCGCACCACTTGATCACCACGCGGGACCGTGTTTCGCGATCCTCGAAGGCCGCGACCGGGCATTTGAAGTCGCGCGGGTTCGCCAGGCAATTGGCACCGATCGGGCCACGATGGGGCAGATCGAACTTCTGGCCGTAATTCTCGCAGACGAAACCGCGGCACGGCCCCTCCAGAACCTCGACGCGGTATACCAGGCCGCGCGGAATGATCGCGATTTCCTTCGGCTCAAGGTCGATGACGCCCAGTTCGGTGCAGAACCGCAGCCGGCCTTCCTGGGGCACGACCAGCATCTCGCTGTCGGCGGAAAAGAAGTATTCGTCCTGCATCGACCGCGTGACCAGGTAGACATGAGAAGCCATGCCGACCTGGATGTTTACATCGCCCGCCGTGGTGATGGTGCGCATCCCGGTGATCCAGGTCAGATCCTGATCCGGCACCGGGATCGGATCCCAGCGATACTGGCCCAGGCTGGTGATGCCGTCGTTGATGTGCGGCGCTGTCTTCCAATAAGGAACATCGATGGGCGCAAAGCGTCCCGTGTGATGGACCGAGGGACGGATGCGATAGCACCAGGTCCGCTCGTTCTGGCCGCGCGGCGCGGTGAAGGCGGTGCCCGACAACTGTTCCGCGTAAAGGCCATAGTTGCATTTCTGCGGGCTGTTCTGGCCCTGGGGCAGGGCATCCGGCAGCGCCTCGGTCTCGAAGTCGTTTCCGAAGCCCGGCATATAGCCTGCCGTGGCGCGGGTTGCGGCGGATCGGGTCATGGCCATCCCTCAAGACTCATTGCTGATGCAACGAATTATCGTTGCTTGCGCAACGGTGTCAATGATGATCTGCTGGGGCTTGCCGGCTTCAGCCATTTCTTCCGGATCACGATGAGCTTCGATCTCGACGATTTCCTGCCCTACCGCCTGTCGGTCGCGGCCGCCCATGTCAGCCGCCGCTTCGCCGAACGCTATGCGGCCGAAGCGGGGCTGACGATCCCCGAATGGCGGGTCCTGGCGCATCTTTCACGGTCGGGCATGGTCAGTATACGCGACATCAACCGGCGCGTGAACCTGGACAAGTCGATCGTCAGCCGGGCGGCAAGCCGGCTGGAGGAAGCGGGCCATGTCCTCAAGTCCGGCCACGACCGCGACCAGCGGCTTGTGGCGCTGCAACTGACTCCGCAGGGTCACGCCCTGATGGAAAGGCTGGGCCGGATCGCGCAGGCCTATCAGGCCGAGCTTCTTGCCGAACTGGGCGAGGACGGGCCAGCCTTCCGCCGCGCGCTGCTGCGTCTGGCGCAGCACGCCGAGTGACTGGCGATCACCTTGATGTCAGCCAGACGCCCAGCATCGTCACCGCAAGGCCCGCGAAGATCAGCGCGGTCAGCGGCTCGTCGAACAGCGCCCAGGCCCAGACCATCGTGACGGGCGGACACAGATAGATCGCGGCGCTGACGCGGGCTGCGGAAAACAGGCGCAGGCTGGTGTAGTAGACGGAATAGGCCAGGAAGGTCCCCAGCAGCACAAGCCAGGCGATGCCGATGGCGAAGTCGCGGGTCAGGGGCGGGGCCAGGCTGTCGCCGGTCACCAGGGCGCAGATCCCGAACAATGCCGCGCCGGTCAGCGAATGGATGCACAGCGCCTGATGAACCGGCATGTCCAGCGACCTGCGGCCCTTCAGCAGGACCGATGCCAAGGCAAAGACCAGCATCGAGCCCGCCGTCAGCCCATAGGCCCAGACCGGGGCGGCCCCAATGGCCAGGCTGTCCAGCGACACGATCAGCACCCCTGTGACGGCGACGGCGGTGCCCAGCCATTGACGCGGGCTCAGCCTTTCGCCCAGCACCGGCTGAGACAGGGCGGCAATGGCCAGGGGCAGAAGATCGGCCATCAGCGCCACAAGGCCGGTCGGCACCCCCCGCCCGATCGCCAGGGCAAAGCCCCCCAGGTAAAGAAACACCGCCATGACGCCGAAACCCATCTGCGACAGGACAGCCCGCCATTCCAGCCGCGGCCCGAAGGCCAGGGCAAAGGGCATCAGGATCAGTCCCGACAGCAGCGTCCGCCAGAACAGCAGCAGGACGATCCCGGCTTCCTGGTTGGCATAGCGGATTCCAACATAGCCCGAACTCCATCCCAGGATCAGCAGCCCGGCCATGATGGGCCACAGAAGGGGGTGCCGGTCGGCAGCGGGGGCGGCGACAGTGGTCATGGTGTGCTTGTCCGTTCGGGGGCGGTCTTCAGGACCATAACCGTCGAACTGCCCGTTCGAGACATGACAAATCCAGATATAGATATGACAAGCCATTAAGCCCCGTCATATCAGCGTGCAGTTTGGCGGCGATCTGTCATGCTGGACTTGCAACAATCAAAGGCCGCTGATGTCCGACCAGATGATCGCCCGGCTCGAGATCGACGCGCTGCGCGCCTTGCGGGCGATCCGCCAGCATGGCGGGATCACACGGGCGGCGCAGGCGCTTGGGCTGACGCAATCGGCAGTCAGCCACAAGATCAAGCGGCTGGAAACCAGCCTGGCCTGCGATCTTCTGTCGCGCAGGCCCGGGGCGCCGCTTTTCACGCCTGCCGGGCAGGATCTGCTGGACTATGCGGATCGCATCCTGGATCTGCATGACGAGGCGCTGACCAGCCTGACCCGGACGACGCTGGCCGGGCGCATCATGCTGGGCCTGACCGAGGACACCAGTTGCAGCGACCTTTCGCGCATCCTTGGCCGCTTCCGCCGGCTGCACCCGCAGGTCAGCGTCCGCACCAAGGTCCGGATGAGCCTTGTGCTGCGCGCCATGCTGGACCGCCAGGAACTTGACGCCGCGATCCTGCAGGTCTTCGCCCATGAGGTGCGGCCGACCGACGTCGTGCTGTTTCGCGAAAGCCTGCACTGGGTCAAATCCCCGGCACTGCCGCTGCCGCCCGAAGGCGGCGCGATCCCGTTCCTGTCCTTCGACGAACAGTGCTTCTATCGCCGCTGGGCGGTCGACATCGGGCAGGACGGCGGCGCCAGCCTGGAAATCGTCTTCGAATGTTCAAGCGCCGCGGGCATCGCCGCCGCCGTGTCCGCCGGGTTGGGCGTGGCCTTGCTGAACCGCCGCCACCTGCGCCCCGAGATGGAGGTCATCCGCGACCGCCTGCCCGATCCGCCGCCCCTGGCCTATGTCATTCGCCGTGCCCGCAAGGCGCGCAATCCCGCGCTCGACAGCATGGTCAAGGGGATCGAGGCCGAGATCTCGCGCCAGGGCGGTCTGACGCTGGCGGTCTGACGCAGGGCTTGATTGATCTGCCCAGGCACCGCGTGTATTTATACTGTCGACAATCCTCATGATCTGGAGATCGGACGATGCCCGACAGCGCAGCCCTTCCGGAACGCAGGCGCGGCTCGGGCGTCAGGATGGTTTATGACCAGCTTCGCGACGAGATCCTGGATCTGGAACTGCTGCCCGGCAGCCCCATCGACGAGGTCCAGCTTGCCGAACGCTTCGGCATGTCGCGCACGCCCATCCGCGAGGCCTTGGTGCGCCTGGCGGGCGAGGGGCTGGTCGAGACGCTACCCAACCGCTCGACCATGGTGTCCAACATCGACTTCCTGAACCTGCACACCTTCTTCGACGCGATGACGCTGATGTACCGGGTGACGACAAGGCTGGCCGCGACCTATCACCGGCCTGCCGACCTCAAGACGATCCGCAAGCATCAGGCCCGCTTTGCCAAGGCGGTCGAAGCGCAGGACGCCTTGGCCATGATCGCCTCGAACCGCGACTTTCACGCTGCCATCGCCGAGGCCGGGCGCAACCCCTATTACACCAGCCTGTTCCTCCGGATCCTGGACGAAGGACGGCGCCTGCTGCGGCTGTATTACCAGTCCTTCGACGACCGGCTGCCGCAGGAGTTCGTGCAGGAACACGAGGACATCATCGCCGCCATCACCGCACGCGACATCGACCTGTGCGACCGGCTGGGCAAGGGCCATGCCGACCAGATCATCCGGCAGATCCAGCATTTCCTGGCCCGCGACGAACGGCAGCCGGTGTCGCTGTAGCCGTCAAATCTTGTCGACAAGTAAAATGCAAATGCTAGAGTGCCCGTGAAAGAATCGGCGCCGATGCCGCCTGCCTGTCGAAAGGATCCCCGATGAACACCCAGATCTTCACCGGCGTCATTCCCGCCCTGATGACGCCCTGCACCGCCGACCGCCAACCCGATCACGACGCGCTTGTCCGCAAGGCGCAGGAATTGGTCGCGGCAGGCATGTCGGCCGTCGTCTATTGCGGGTCGATGGGCGATTGGCCCTTGCTGACGGATCAGCAGCGGATGGAAGGTGTGGAACGCCTGGTCGGCGCGGGCATCCCGGTCATCGTCGGGACAGGGGCGGTCAATTCCGCTGCCGCCGTCGCACACGCGGCGCACGCTCAGAAAACGGGCGCCGCGGGGCTGATGGTGATCCCGCGCGTCCTGTCGCGCGGCCTGTCGGCCACGGCGCAGCGCCACCATTTCAAGGCGATCCTTGCCGCCGCGCCGGATCTTCCCGCCGTGATCTACAACAGCCCCTATTACGGGTTCGAAACCAAGGCCGACCTGTTCTTCGCCCTGCGGGCCGAACATCCGAACCTTGTGGGCTTCAAGGAATTCGGCGGCGCCAAGGCCATGACCTATGCGGCCGAGCATATCACCAGTGCCGATGACGGCGTGGTGCTGATGGCGGGCGTCGATACCGGCGTCTATCACGGCTATGTCAAATGCGGCGCGACCGGCACGATCACTGGCATCGGCAACGTCATCCCGCGCGAGATCCTGCATTTCGTGGCCCTTGCCAAGGCCGCGGCAAACGGCGACCTGGACGCCCGCGCCCGCGCCAAGGAGATGGGCGAGGCGCTCGAGGTGCTGTCGTCCTGGGACGAGGGGACCGACCTGGTCCTGTATTACAAGCACATGATGGTGCTGCAGGGCGATCCGGAATACAGCCTGCACTTCAACGAGACAGACGAATTGACCCCCAGCCAGAAGGGGTGGGCCGAACGCCAGTTGCGCCAGTTCCAGGCCTGGTACGGGGAATGGAGCAAGCTTCCGGGCGCGGTCCAGGCCTGCAAGCCCTGACCCTGCCAAGGCCCCCGGCGATCCGGGGGCCTTTCGCCTTCAGGCAATCGCATCCAGCCCGAGCGCCAGGAAACGGTCGAGTTGCGCCAGTTCGGCCTGGGTCAGGTCCACCCCCTCGGCCTGGGATCTCGCGCGTGCGGCGAAGCGGCGTTGCGAGGGCAGGCGGGCGCCCTGGCCCTGGATCGCCTCGAACAGCAGTTCCGCCCGCGCGAAGGGATCGCCGCGCCGGCCCGCCGCAAAGCGTTCCGGCGACAGGGCGATGACCAGCTCGCCGTGGAAGGGTGCCAGCGTGGTCGTGCCCAGGAAATCCAGCACCTCGGGACTGGTCAGGTCGCCGATCATGACCCCCGCCAGCAATTCGATCATGGTGCCGATGGCCGATCCCTTGTGCCCGCCAAAGGGCAGCATCGCCCCGCCAAGCGCCGCCTCGGGGTCGGTGGTGGGCTGGCCGTCCGCGTCGATGGCCCAGCCCTCCGGCAGGGACTTTCCGGCGCGGCGGTGCAACTCGATCTCGCCCCGCGCGGCGACCGAGGTGGCGAAGTCGAAGACATAGGGCTGTTGCCCCTGCCGCGGCCAGCCGAAGGCAAAGGGGTTGGTTCCCAGCAGCGGCTTCGTGCCGCCCGCAGGGGCGACGGTTGCGTAGCTGGGGCACATCACCATCGCGGCCAAGCCGTGGGCCGTCACCGCCTCGACCTCGGGCCACAACGCCGCGAAATGGGCACAATCATTCACCACCATCGCAGCCAGGCCCAGGTCGCGGGCGCGATCCGCCAGCACCGGCAGGCCCAGTTCGAAGGCGGCATTGGAAAACCCGCCACCGGCATTCACCCTGACGATGGCGCCGTTGTCGGCCCCTTCTACAAAGGGCTTTGCCGTTCCCGAAACCTTGCCCGCCTTCAAGGTCCGCAGCACTCCCTCGATCCGATAGATGCCGTGCGACTTGCAACCGTCGCGTTCACCGGCCGAGATGACGCGCGCCAGCGGTCCCGCCTGCATGGCGTTCATTCCCGCCCGCAGGAAGATCCGCTGGACCCTGTCCTCCAGTTCCGTCATGGAAAGCGTGCTGTTCATGCCCTTGTCCGTCCCCTGCAACCGATGGCCCTGCAACCTGCCGGGGTCATAGCAGATCGGGCACCCCCATTGTATACTGTTTGTATTTTTAATTTGCGTCGCGGGGTCTTCTGCCCGATAGTGACAGGCAGGAATCGGCCGAAAAAGGCCGACAGTGATCCACAGGGAGAAGGTTCATGAAACAGACCACGCTTGGGCTTGGCTTGCTGGCCGCGACCGCGGCCATGGCGGCGCCGTCCTATGCCGACAAGCTTGATGACATCATCGCCTCGGGCACGCTGCGCTGCGCGGTGGTGCTGGACTTCCCGCCGATGGGGATGCGCGACGACAGCAACAACCCGATCGGCTTTGACGTCGACTACTGCAACGACCTGGCTGCCGCCCTGGGCGTCACGGCCGAGATCGTGGAAACGCCCTTCCCCGAACGCATCCCCGCGCTGATGTCGGGCCGGGTGGACGTGGGCGTCGCCTCGACCTCGGACACGCTGGAACGGGCCAAGACCGTGGGCATGTCGATCCCCTATTACGCCTTCGAGAACGCCGTGGTCGCCAACGAGGGCGTCGAGATGGCGACATGGGAGGACATGAAGGGCAAGACCGTCGGCGCCACCGCCGGCACCTACGAGGCGATCTGGCTTGAAAAGCAGATCACCGAATGGGGCGAGGGCACCTTCCGTCCCTACCAGACCCAGGCCGACGTCTTCCTGGCGCTGAGCCAGGGCCAGCTTGACGCCACCGTCTCGACCGTCGAGGTGGCCAATGCCAATGTCGCCTCGGGCAATTTCCCGGGCATCAAGATCGTCGATAAGGCGCCGATGGTGCCGGACTATGTGTCGCTGTTCACGCTGCGCGAGGAATACGGGCTGATCAACTATCTGAACCTGTTCGTGAACCAGCAGGTCCGCACCGGCCGCTATGCCGAATTGTACGAGAAGTGGATCGGCGAGGGCGAGCCTGCGGACCTGACCATTCCCGGCGTTTACCGCTGAACCCTGCCGGGGCGGCATCCCGCCGCCCTGACGCTTTCCGGCAGCCGCGGGACGGCCCATGTTCAACTATACCTTCCAATGGAAGCAGGCCCTGGCCCGGCTTCCGCAGATGCTGGATGGCGCGCTTGTGACCATGCAGATCGCCGTCCTGTCGATGGTGATCGGCATCCTTCTGGCGATCCTTCTGACGATGTTCCGACTGTCGGGCATCCGCGTGCTGTCGGCCGTCTCGAAGACCTGGGTCGAGATTGCCCGCAACACGCCCGCTCTGTTCCAGATCTACATGGCGCATTTCGGGCTGGGCAGCTTCGGCATCCACCTGTCGCCCTTCGCGTCCATCCTGCTGGGGATCACCTTCAACAACGCGGGCTACCTGACGGAGAACTTCCGGGGCGCGCTGAAGGCCATTCCCGACACCCAGGCCCGCGCCGCGCGGTCGCTGGGCTTCGGGCAGGGCGGGGCGTTTCGATACGTCGTGCTGCCGCAGATGCTGCGCATCGCCTTCCTGCCGATGACGAACCAGATGGTCTGGGCGATCCTGATGACCTCGCTTGGCGTGACGGTGGGGATGAACACCGACCTTTACGGCGTCACGCAGGATCTGAACGCGCTGACCTTCCGCACCTTCGAGCTGTTCGCCCTGGCCGCCGTGATCTTCTACCTGATCACCAAGACCATCACCCTTGGGGCGCGGCTGATCGCGACCCGCCTGTTCCGGTATTGAAGGGGGCTGGCCGATGTTCGATACCGCACTGACCGCCGCCGATTTCGCCTTTCTTGCCCGCGGCGCGGGGATGACCATCGTGGTCACGCTGATCTCGGTGATCGCGGGAACCATCCTGGGCATCGTCTTCGGCGTCTTCCGCTATCAGGTGGGTCCCATCTGGGCCGCGCCGCTGACCTTCGTGCTGGACGTGTTCCGGTCCATCCCGCTGCTGATCCAGCTTGTGCTTGCCAATGCCTTCCTGGGCACGATCCTGCGGCTGAACATGTCGGGCTTCACCGTGGCCTGCATCATCCTGTCGCTGTACACCGCCGCCTTCTGCGCGGAGATCGTGCGCGGCGGGATCGAGGCCGTGCCCATGACCACCCGCCGCGCGGCGCGGTCGCTGGGCATGACCTGGGGCCAGGACATGCGCTCCATCGTGCTGCCCCTGGCCACCCGGGTGGCGCTGCCGTCCTGGATCGGGCTGGCGCTTGGGGTGATGAAGGATTCCGCGCTTGTCTATATCGTGCAGGTGACGGAACTGCTGAAATCGACGCAGATCCTGATCACCCGGCTTCAGGAACCGCTGCTTTTGCTGATGATCTGCGGCGCCTTCTACTTTGTCATCTCGTTCCCGCTGGCCCGGTTCGGCGGCTATCTGGAAAAACGGTGGTCCAATGATTGAGATCGAAAACGTCCGCAAGTCCTTCGGCTCGCTGGAGGTGCTGAAGGGCATCGACCTGACCGTCCAGAAGGGCGAGGTGGTGACGATCATCGGCGGATCCGGGTCGGGCAAATCGACGCTGCTGACCTGCATCAACGGGCTGGAGCCGATCGATTCCGGCCGCATCACCGTGGACGGGACCGAAGTTCACGCCAAGTCCACCGACCTGAACAAGCTGCGCCGCAAGATCGGCATCGTCTTCCAGCAGTTCAACGCCTTCCCGCACCTGACCGTGCTGGAAAACGTGATGCTGGCGCAGGTAAAGGTTCTGAAGCGCCCCAAGGCCGAGGCCGAGGCCGAGGCGGTGAAGCAGTTGAACCACGTGGGCCTGGGCGACAAGCTGAAGGTCTATCCCTCGCGCCTGTCGGGGGGCCAGCAGCAGCGCATGGCGATCGCCCGCGCGCTTGCGATGTCGCCCGACTACATGCTGTTCGACGAGGTGACTTCGGCCCTTGACCCCCAGCTTGTGGGCGAGGTGCTGGACACGCTGCGGATGCTGGCGCGCGAGGGGATGACGATGATCTGCGTGACGCACGAGATGAAGTTCGCGCGCGAGGTGTCGGACCGCGTGGCCTTCTTCCACAAGGGCGTCATGGCCGAGATCGCGCCCCCCGACCACCTGTTCGGCGCGCCCCAGGACCCCGAGCTGCAGAAGTTCCTGTCGGCGACCCATTAGGCCATGACCCAGGACGTGATCGTGATCGGGGCCGGTGTCGTCGGCCTATCGGCGGCTTTGGCCCTGCAGGCACGCGGCGTGCCGGTGACGGTGATCGACCGGGAAGGCCCCGCTGCCGGGGCATCCGCCGGGAACGCGGGGGCCTTCGCCTTTACCGACATCCTGCCCCTGGCCTCGCCCGGGATCATGCGCAAGGCGCCTCGCTGGCTGCTGGACCCGCTGGGGCCGCTGTCGGTGCCGCCCGCCTATGCGCTGCGGATCGCGCCCTGGATGCTGCGCTTCTGGCGGGCCTGTTCGCCCGCCCGCGTCGCCGCCTCGGCCAGGGCGCAGACGGCGCTGATGGATCTGTCCAAGGCCGAGCTTGAGCCCTTCCTGACCGCCACCGGCACGCTGCCGATGCTGCGCAAGGAGGGCAACCTGGAAGTCTATGAGGGGCAGCGGCAATTCGACGCCTCGCTGCCCGGCTGGCAGGCGCGAGCCGAGCACGGCATCGACTTCCGCCACATGACGCCCGAAGAGATGGCCGAGATCCAGCCGGGCCTGTCGCCGCGCTTCACCCACGGCACCTTCACGCCAGGCTGGTATTCCATCGCCGATCCCCGGGTTTATGTGCTGGCCCTGGCCGACCGCTTCCGCGCGGGTGGCGGGCGGATCGTGATCGCGCAGGCGACGGGGCTGACCGCCGACGGCGTGCTGACCGCGACCGGCCCGCTGCGAGGCCGGGTCGTGCTGGCGGCGGGGGCGTTCTCGCACCGGCTGGCGCGGACCCTGGGCATCCGCATCCCGCTGGAAACCGAGCGCGGCTACAACACCACGCTGCCGGGCGAGGCATTCGACCTGCGCACCCAGGTGACCTTCGGGGGCCACGGCTTCGTGGTGACGCGGTTGTCCTGCGGCATCCGGGTCGGAGGCGCGGTGGAACTGGGCGGGCTGGACCTGCCCCCTAACTTCCGCCGGTCGCAGGCGATGCTGGACAAGGCGGCCGCCTTCCTGCCGGGCCTGCGCACCACCGGCGGCAAGCAGTGGATGGGCTTCCGCCCCTCGCTGCCCGACAGCCTGCCAGCCATCGGACCTCTGCCAGGCCATCCCCACGTCATTTGCGCCTTCGGCCACGGCCATCTGGGGCTGACCCAATCGGCGGGCACCGCGCGGATCGTGGCGGATCTTGCCACGGGTGCCGTGCCCCCCATCGACCTTGCGCCCTTTTCGCCTGCGCGTTTCGGAAAATGGACATGACCCAATACATCTTCCCCTGCATCGACGGCCACACCTGCGGCAACCCCGTCCGCCTTGTCGCGGGCGGCGCACCCCGGCTGGAGGGCGCTGACATGCTGGAAAGGCGCGCCCATTTCCTGCGCGACTTCGACTGGATCCGCACCGGCCTGATGTTCGAGCCGCGCGGCCATGACATGATGTCGGGCTCGATCCTGTATCCGCCGACGCGGGCGGATTGCGACGTGGCGGTGCTGTATATCGAGACTTCGGGCTGCTTGCCCATGTGCGGCCACGGCACCATCGGCACCATCACAATGGGGATCGAGAACGGGCTGATCACCCCCCGCACCCCCGGCCGCCTGTCCATCGAGACCCCTGCCGGCAAGGTCGACATCGAATACCGCCAGGAGGGCCGTTATGTCGAGGAAGTGCGCCTGACCAACGTGCCGGGCTTCCTTTACGCCGAAGGCCTGACCGCCGAGGTCGAGGGCCTGGGCGAGATCGTCGTGGACGTGGCCTATGGCGGCAACTTCTATGCCATCGTCGAGCCGCAGAAGAACTTCCGCGACATGGCCGACCACACGGCGGGCGAATTGATCGGCTGGTCGCCGAAACTGCGCGCGGCGCTGAACGCGAAATACGACTTCGTCCATCCCGAACATCCCGCCATCAACGGGCTGTCGCATATCCTGTGGACCGGACAGCCGACCCAGCCCGGGGCGCATGCGCGCAACGCGGTGTTCTATGGCGACAAGGCCATCGACCGCAGCCCTTGCGGCACTGGCACCTCGGCCCGGATGGCGCAGCTTGCGGCGCGGGGCAAACTGGCGGTGGGCGACGAGTTTCACCACGAATCCATCATCGGCAGCATCTTCAAGGGCCGGGTCGAGGCCGCGACGACCGTGGCGGGCCGCGACGCGATCATCCCCTCCATCGCCGGCTGGGCCCGCCAGACAGGGCTGAACACCATCTATATCGACGCCGAGCGCGACCCCTTCGCCCACGGCTTCGTGGTCAAGTAAACGTCCCCGGAAAGGACCACCATGCGCACCAGTCTTTCCATCTCGGTCATCGGCTGCCATGCCGAGGGCGAGATCGGCGATGTCATCGTCGGCGGCGTGCTGCCCCCGGAAGGTGCCACGATGATGGAGCGGATGATCGCGATGGAACGCGACCATGACCACATCCGCCGCCTGCTGATCTGCGAGCCACGGGGATCGGTCGCGCGCCACGTGAACCTGATCGTGCCGCCGATCACGCCGGGATGCGCGGCGGGCGCCATCGTGATGGAGCCCACGGAATACGTTCCCATGTCGGGGTCGAACACGATCTGCATCGCGACCGTCCTGTTGGAAACCGGCATGGTGCCGATGCAGGAACCCGTGACCCGCTTCAAGCTGGACATGCCCGGCGGCGTGATCGAGGTCACCGCGGATTGCCAGGGCGGCAAGTGCCGGTCTGTCACCTTCCGCAACGCGCCGGCCTTTGCCGCCGTGCTGGACGGCGCCTTGGAGGTCGAGGGCCAGGGGACCATCCCGCTGGACATCGCCTATGGCGGCATGTTCTTCGGCATTGTCGATGCGCAGGCCTTGGGCTTCCAGATCCGCCCCGACGAAGCCCGCGACCTGGCCATCCTGGGCGAGAGGATCCGCAAGGCCGCGCGGGAACAGTTCGACGTGGTCCATCCGGATTTCCCGAACGTGCGGGGCGTGTCAATCGTGCAGTTCGCGATGCCCTTCGCGGGCAGCGGCCAGGTCGCGCGCAACACCTGCATCGTGGCGCCGGGGCGGTCCGACCGATCGCCCACCGGGACCGGCACCTCGGCCCGTATGGCAGTGCTGCAGGCGCGGGGGCTGATGGGGCGGGGCGACGTGCTGATCCATGAATCCATCATCGGGTCGCGCTTCACCGGCGAAATCCTGGAGGTCCGGCAGGATGGCGGGCGCACCAGCATCATCCCGCAGATCACCGGCCGGGCCTGGATCACCGGGCAGCACAGCTACTATCTCGACCCCGAGGATCCGTGGCAGGCGGGCTACATGCTGTCCGACACCTGGGGCGTCACGCCGACGCTGAAGCAATGACGGCGCTGTCGATCCTGCCGGGAACGGCCGAGGGCCCGGTGGTCGCGTCCGGCGAGCCGCTCAGCTTCTGGGGAGGGGTCGATCCGGCGACGGGGCGGGTCATCGACGTGCATCACCCGCTGAACGGGCAGGCGATCACCGGGGCGGTGCTGATGATGCCGTCCACGCGCGGATCCTGCACCGGGTCGGGGGTGCTGCTGGATCTGGTCCTGTCGGGCCGCGGCCCGGCGGCGCTGATCTTTTCCGAACCCGAGGATGTCGTGACCCTGGGCGCCCTTATCGCCTCCGAGATGTTCGGCCATGCCCTGCCGGTCCTGCGCCTGCCGCTCGACGACTTCGCGGCCCTGGCGCGCGAAACCCAGGCCCGGATCGGCGCCGACGCCATCACGGCAGGTGGACTGTCGCTGCCCGTGTTGCCGCCCGCCACGGCGTCGCTGGATCTGACCAACGACGACCACGCGATGCTGGCGGGCCGGGACGGAGAGGCCGTTGCCCAGGCCATGCGGATCATCTGCGCCATGGCGGCCCAGCAGGGGGCCGAACGGCTGATCGACGTGACGCAGGCCCATATCGACGGCTGCATCTATGCCAGCCCCGCCAACCTGACCTTTGCCCGGAAGATGGTGTCGCTGGGGGCAAGTGTCCGCGTGCCGACCACGATGAACGCGATCTCGGTGGACCGAGAGAACTGGCGCGCCCAGGGGGTGCCGCCCGACTTCGGCAGGCCGGCGCAGCGGCTGGCCGATGCCTACGTCGCGATGGGCTGCCGGCCGACCTTCACCTGTTCGCCCTATCTGCTGGACAGCGCGCCCGGCAGCGGAGAAGCCGTGGCCTGGGCGGAATCGAACGCGGTGATCTATGCCAACAGCATCCTTGGCGCGCGAACGGCCAAGCATCCCGATTTCCTGGACCTCTGCATCGCGGTCACGGGCCGGGCGCCGCTGGCAGGCGTCTATCTGGACGATCAGCGCGCGGCGCGCCGCATCATCGACATCGACCTGCCCCATGCACCCGACGACGCCTTCTGGCCGCTGATCGGCTGGCTGGCGGGACGGCTGTCGCCCGACCGCATCCCGCTGCTGCGCGGCCTGGCCCCCGCGCGTCCCGATGCGGATGCGCTGAAGGCGCTTTGCGCGGCCTTTGGCACCACATCCGCCGCGCCCATGCTGCATGTTCAGGGTGTCACGTCCGAGGCGGGCCATGTCGCCCCCGACGCCGACCGCCGCCGGATCACGGCCGCCGACATGGCCGAGGGGTGGCGCCTGCTGAACGACGCCCCGGACGGGATCGACCTGGTAGCCCTGGGCAGCCCCCATGCCTCGCTGTCCGAATGCCGCGCCTTGGCAGACGGGCTGGCGGGCCGCCGGGTGCAGGTTCCCACCATCGTCACGGCGGGCCGCGACACCATCGACCGCGCGCGGGCCGAAGGCGTGCTGGACCGGCTGGAGGCCGCGGGGGTGCAGGTGCTTCCCGATCTGTGCTGGTGTTCGATCTCTCGCCCGGTCTTTCCGGAGCGGACGCGGACCCTGATGACCAATTCGGGGAAATACGCCCATTACGGGCCAGGCCTGTCGGGCTGCGCGATCCGCTTCGGCAACCTGGACCAGTGCATCGGTGCGGCGTTGACCGGGCAGGCCGCGAAGGATCTGCCCGGCTGGATCGGCCGATAGCGTCAGGACCGGCCTCGGCCCGAGCCGACGCGGGCCAGCAGGATAACCGGCAGGATGCCCACCACCACGATCGCAAGCGCCGCGATCGCCGCTTCCTCATAGGTGCCGCGCGCGGCCTCGCCGTAAAGATGGGTCGCCAGCGTCTCGAAGTTCAGCGGGCGCAGCAGCAGCGTGGCCGACAGTTCCTTCATGCAATCGACAAAGACCAGCAGTCCCCCGGCGGCAAGCGCTGCCTTGGACAGCGGCAGGTGGACATTGCGCAGCGTGCTGCCGATGCCGTGGCCCAGGGTGCGCGCCGACTGGTCATAGCTGCGGGGGATGCGCGTCAGCCCGGCCTCGACCGACCCGACCGAGATCGCCAGGAACCGCGCCAGATAGGCATAGCCCAGGGCCACGCCTGACCCGATCAGGACCAGCCCCGGATCGATGTCCAGCCAGGACTTCGCGGTCCGGCCGATCCAGCGGTCCACCCCCCCGGCGGCGATCAGGATGCCAAGCGCCAGGATCGTCCCCGGCATGGCATAGCCCAGCGAGGCCATGCGGTGGATCACCGCCATGCCGCGCTGCGGGAAGATGCGCGCGGCATATGCCACCGTCAGGCCGCAGACCAGCACGGCCACGGTCGCCACCGCCGAAAGGGCGAAGGTGTTCCAGGCTTCGCCCACCAGACGGGACGACAGGCCCGCGAACTGGAAGCGCTTCCAAGCCTCGACCGACAGATAGATCGCGGGCAGCACGAAGCCCAGCAGCACTGGCACCAAGCAGACGGAAAGCGCGACCCAGCGGAGGGGGCCGGTCAGCGGCTGGCGGGCCATCGGGCGGGCGCGCTGCGCGTTGACCGAATACCGCTGCTTGCGCCGCGCCCATCGTTCCAGCGAGATCAGCGCCACCACCAGCACCAGCATCGCAAGCGCGATCTGCGAGGCACCGGCCAGATCGGACCGCGTGACCCATGTGGTATAGACGGAAATCGTCAGCGACCGCACGCCCAGGAACTCGGACGCGCCGATGTCGTTCAGCGTCTCCATCAGCGCCAGGCTGACGCCCACGGCAATGGCGGGCCGGGCCAGGGGCAGGGCGACCCGGTGGAAGATCTGGCCCCGGGTGGTGCCCAGCGTATGGGCGACCTCGACCAGGTTGGCGGCCTGTGTCATGAACATCGCCCGCACCGGCAGGTAGACATAGGGGTAAAGCACCAGCCCCATCAACAGGATCGCCCCCGGCATCGACCGGATGTCGGGCAGGCGAAAGTCGCGCGGGCTGTCATAGCCCAGCACGGCGCGGACTGCCGACTGGAACGGTCCCAGCGGGTGCAGCATGTCCAGATAGGCGTAAGCCACAATATAGGTCGGCACCGCCAGCGGCAGCAGCAGCGCCCATTCCAGCATCCGCCGCCCCGGAAAGTCATGGGCCGTCACCAGCCAGGCGACGGTGGTGCCGATGCCGGCGGTCAGCACGCCCACGCCAGCCATCAGGATGGCCGTCTGGGTCAGCGCATGGGGCAGGACATGGCGGGCCAGATGCGTCCACAAGCCGTCCGATCCCTGCGCCGCCTGCCAGGCAAGCGCCAGGATCGGCACCGCGACAAGCCCTGCAATCAGCAGGCTTGCAATGACCCAAGACCCCCCGCGAAAGCGGAGGGTCCGGAATGGCGGCGCAAGCGTCCGCTGCCGCCCTGCGGCCCCGTCGTCAGTTGTCGAAGCCAACGCGGTCGACCAGCTCGCTTGCCTGCTGGCGGTTCTTGACGATGTCGGTCAGGGGCACGGGATCGACGTTCAACTCGCCGAAGGATGCGATGATCGGGTCGATGGCCGCGCCCGGCTTGACCGGATATTCGTAATTCGCCTCGGCATAGATCTTCTGCGCCTCGTCGGACACGAGGAACTCTAGCAGCTGCACAGCCTCCTCGCGGTTCGGCGCGTTCTTGGCGACGGCCGCGCCGCTGATGTTCACATGGGTGCCGCCATCCTCGAAGGTGGGCAGGATCACCTTGATCGCCTCGCCCCAGGCCTTCTGTTCGTCGCCGCCCTTGCCGGACCGCATCAGGCCCACGTAGTAGGAATTGGCAATCGCGATGTCGCAGATGCCGCCCAGGATGTCCTTGGCGCCGTCGCGGTCGCCGCCGCCCGCCTGGCGGGCCAGGTTGGCTTTCAGGCCGGTCAGCCATTCCTCGGTCTGGGCCGCGTCGTGATGGGCCATGAAGGCCGAGAACAGCGCGGTGTTGTAGGGATGCTGGCCTGACCGGATGCAGATGCGGCCCTTCCATTCCGGATCGGCCAGATCCTCATAGGTGATGCTGTCCAGATCCAGGTCATTGGCCGCATAGACCACGCGGGCGCGCATCGACAGGGCGAACCACTGGTTGGCAGGATCGCGCAGGTTTTCCGGGATGGACGAAGACAGCACCTCGGACTCGACGGGCTGGGTCAGGCCCTTGTCGACCAGGTCGGTCAGGTTGCCCACGTCCACGGCCATCAGCAGGTCGGCGGGCGAGCTTTCGCCCTCGGAAGCCACGCGCTCGGCCAGGCCGTCCTTCAGGAACACCGTGTTCACCTTGATCCCCGTGGATTCGGTGAAGGCCGCCAGCAGCGGCTCGACCAGGCCGGGTTCGCGCGAGGTATAGAGGTTCAGTTCCTGGGCCTGGGCCGCGCCGGCCCCGAAGGTGGCAAGAAGAATGACGGGTGCAAGTTTCATGATGTTCCCTCCGACGTTTGTTCCGTTGCAAAGGGTCTTACGCAGCCGGGAACGGGTAGTCTAGTATTTTCGTCAAGTTTCCGGCTGCAGCGGGTCGACAGCCGGAGGCTCGGGGAAAACATGGATCTGCGCGCCGTTCAGTTGCAGGCTGACCTTTTCCCCGATCGCCATGGGAATGCGGAAATGGGAATGCATCCGCAAGGTCTGCGCCAAGGGATGGACCATGATGTCGATCTGTTCGCTTTCCCCCGTGAAGGTCTTAGCCACGACGCGGGCCGAGATGCCCTGCCCGTCCGGCCCGATCGACAGCGCCTGCGGCCGGATGCAGGCGAGGGCCAGGGATCCGTCGGGCAGGTCCAGATCGGCGGGGAAGGTGCCGATGGGCGTCTCGATCCTGCCGTCGGACCAGATGCCGGTCAGGCGGTTGCAGGGCCCCATGAACTCGGCGGCATAGGGCGAATGGGGGCGGTCATAGATCTCGAACGGTGTGCCTGCCTGTTCGATCCGGCCCGCGCGCATCAGGACGATCAGGTCGCCCACGGCAAGCGCCTCTTGCGGGTCATGGGTGACGATGATCGCGGTGGTGCCGATGCGGCGCAGGGTTTCCACCGTTTCGCGGCGGACCTTTTCGCGAAGCCCCTGGTCAAGGTTGGAAAACGGCTCGTCCATCAGCAGGATCGCTGGTTCGGGGGCAAGCGCGCGGGCCAGGGCCACGCGCTGCTGTTCGCCCCCCGACAGCGAATGGGGATAGCGGTCCAGAAGGCCGGTGATGCCGATGCGTTCGGCCACCCGTGCCACGCGCTTGCGGCGTTCGGCCCGCGGCAGGGCGCGCAACCCGAAGGCCAGGTTGTCGGCCACGCTGAGATGCGGGAACAGGGCGTAATCCTGGAACATGAAGCCGATCTTGCGGTCCTCGGGTTCGACGAACATGCCCGGACCCACTACATCGACGCCGCCCACCCGGATGCGGCCGCCGGGGTCGGGCCGGTCCACGCCCGCGATGATCCGCAACAGAGTCGACTTGCCGCAGCCCGATTGTCCCAGCAGGCAGGTGATCCGGCCCGGCGGGATCGACAGAGAGATGTCCGACAGGACAGCCCGCCCCTCGAAATGGCGCGAGATGGCTTCAAGCTCGAGCGATGACGCCGGGTTTGCGTGCATGACAGGCCTTTCGGTTCCGCCCCGGGCCGGGAAAGAGGGGCAGGGGCGCTTGCTGCTTATCCGCTTGCGTCTTTCTCCTCCAGTCACGGAACGATCAGAATCTGCGGCGCGGCAGGACGACCCCTGCCGCGATCAGGGGATCAGCCCGACACGGCGGCGGATGGCTTCGTCCCGCAGCGATACCTCGGTTCCCAGGAACTCGTCGCCGTCGGGGCCGCACAGCCACACAAGGGCACGCGCGGGCCATTCGGGCGGAATGTGGACAGACCAGTCAAGCCGGCTGACCGGGTTGACGCCGCTTTTGCGGATGGCGTCCTGCATGTCGGTCGCGACGGTGCCGGGGGACAGGCTGATGGCGCGGATCCCCTGGCTTCGCGCCTCGTGATCCAGGGCGCGGGTCAGCATCCAGGCGCCTGCCTTGCTGGCGCAATATGCGCTCCAGCCTTCCTGGGGATTGTGGGCCGCGCCCGATCCGACGGTCAGGATCGTGCCGCCGCCCTGCGCCCTCATCACCGGCAGCGCGGCGCGCATCCCGTGAAAGACGCCCTTCAGGTTCACGTCGATGGCCTGGCCCCATTCGCCGGGATCGGCCGCCGAAATCCCGGCAATGGGCCCGATCAGGCCCGCGTTGTTCACCAGGACGTCCAGCCGTCCCGCCTGTTCAACAAGCGTGGCGACCGCGCGTTCCATGTCCGTGGGGCTGGTCACGTCGCCGGACAGGGCGATGCCGCCGATCTGGGCCGCGAGGTCGTTCACGGCGGATTCGCTGCGGGCCATCACGCCGACGCGGGCGCCGGCCTGGGCAAAGGCCCGCGCCGCGGCCGCGCCGATGCCCCGGCTTGACCCGGTAACCAGAACCACCTTGCCCTGCAGGTTGACCATCCCATCCTCCTTGCCATTGGGCGGCGGACCAGGGGCCGCGCCGCAAGCCTGCGGACCTTAGATCAGGTCGATGCGGATGCTGTCCAGCGGCAGCCTGTCGAAATCCGCCTGCCAGGTCTCGCCCGCGCGTACAGGAAGGGCTTGCGTCAAGGTGCCGGTCGTGACGATGTCGCCCGGCATTAAAGGGGCTGCGTCGGGCATCGTTGCAAGGAGATCCGCCAGATGGCCCAAGGCGACCAGAGGCCCGCCACCCAGGACGTTGCGGGCATGGCCCCGGTCCAGAACCACCCCGTCCCGCGACAAAGTGGTCTCGAAATCCCGCAGCCGTTCCACCCAGTCAGACCGTTCGGACGGATCCAGATCCCGGATCGGGCCGTGCAGGAAGGCGCCATGCAGCCCGAAGCCCGCCACGGTATCCGCAGCCTCGAACCGCCAGCCCGGAAAGATCGAATGGACCATCTCGAACCCCGCGCAGATGCCCCCGATGCAGGCGATCAACGCGTCGGGCGCCATTCCCGGTCCCGGCGCTGCGGCAAGGCGAAGGGCGATCTCGGGTTCGATGCGGGGCTCCATGAGGCCCGTCAGCGGGAAAGGAACGCCCAGCGGCCGGACCGTGCTGTCATACATGGGCCCGAAGATCGGGGCCGAGACGTTGAATTCGTCCCAGATCGTCTTGTTCGTGAAGCCGATCTTGCGCCCCACGACCTGGCTGCCCTGCCCGACGCGCGCGGCCTCGATCAGCGCACCGATGCGATAGGCGCGGCTCAGGCTAAGGCCGCCGTCCCGTGTGGTCAGGCAGGGGATCTGCCGGCCTTCCGCCAAGGAGCGGAGAATCTCGGCCGAAAGCGCGTCGTCTGGCATGGAACGGGTTTGGGTCTGGGTCATGGGGGCAGGGGATCACAAGCCCGCCTGCCCTGCAAGCCGCGCCGGGCCGATCCGTGACCCTTTTGGCGGCGCTTGACAGGCTCGCCCCACAGGCGGTTCCATGGCGAAGCCGCAGAGGGAGATCGCGCGATGTGCAACGCCTGCCTGATCGAGAACGTGAAACACCACATGATGTCGCGTCGCAAGCTGTTTTCGGGCGCGGCCGCCACCGCAGCCCTTGGTGCCGCGGCGGGCCTGGCGGCCGCAAGGCCCGCCATGGCGCAGGCAAGCGGGCGGGTGGTGGACCTGACCCATGCCTATGACAGCGACTTCCCGACCTTCGACGGCAAGCCGGGCATCCTTTTCGAGCCGGACAAGAACTTCGACCCGGACGGCTATCACCTGTTCAAGCTGACCATCTTCGAACATACCGGCACCCATATCGACGCCCCGCTGCATTTCGCGCAAGGCGGCATCTCGGTCGATGCCCTGCCGGTCGAGAACCTGATCGCCCCCCTCTGCATCATCGACATCTCGGCCAAGGCCGCTGAAGACCCAAATGCCACCGTCGAGCCTGCCGATGTCGAGGCCTGGATCTCGGCCCATGGCGATCTTCCGGCGGGCGCCTGCGTGGCCATGAATTCGGGCTGGTCCGCACGGATGGGCGATCCGTCCTGGCGCAACCTGCCGGACGGCACGCTGGCCTTTCCGGGCTTTTCCAAGGCCGCGACGGATCTGCTGGCCGATGCAGGCGCGGCGTCGATCGGGGTGGATACGCTGTCGCTGGATCCGGGAAACTCGGCTGATTTCGCGGTGCATTATTCCTGGCTGCCGTCTGGCCGGTTCGGGATCGAGGGGCTGGCGAACCTGGACCAGCTTCCCGCGACGGGGGCCACCGTCTTCATCGGCGCGCCCAAGCACCGCGGCGGCACCGGTGGTCCTGCGCGGATCATCGCCCTGGTCTGACGGCACGGGTCTTGCCCGGCCCCGCCGGGGGCCACATACGCGACCAGACGCCGTCGCGGCGGATCAGGGCGTGCTGGATGGCGGCGGCGACGTGGATCGCCAGAACCGCGATCAGGGCATAGGCGCCGATCGCATGGATGGATTGGGCGACCTCGGCCACCCGTTCCGATTTCGGAAGCCATGGCCCGACGCCGAGCCGGTCCAGAAGCTCGATCGGAAAGCCGCCCGCGCGGACGCGGACAAAGC
Organism: Paracoccus sp. AK26; assembly: GCF_011801365.1. Lineage (NCBI taxonomy): Bacteria > Pseudomonadati > Pseudomonadota > Alphaproteobacteria > Rhodobacterales > Paracoccaceae > Paracoccus > Paracoccus sp. AK26. The sequence goes on along the minus strand of NZ_CP041045.1, from coordinate 398,934 downwards.
CGCTGACCGGCATGACCAACAGCAGCAGGTAAAGCATCACATGCGACAGCCGCGCCGCAATCCTCTGCCAGCCGGGAACCGAGCGCGGCAGGGGCGGTGCCTTGTGCGTCAGGCGATACAGGATCCGCACCAGGATCACCGGCACCAGAAGCACGCCCATGTTCTTGTGGAACAGGAACAGCGCGTCCTGCACGGGGCGGGAAATCCCGTCCCGGATCATGATCAGGCCTGCGGGGATCATCAGCAGCACGACCGCCGCGACGATCCAGTGCAACCATCGGGCGGCCGGGCGATAGCCCGGCTGGGGATCGGCCATGACTGGGCTCCTTTGTCGGGCCAAGGCTAGCAGAAAAGCCGCCCTCCGCGAAGCGGGATTGCAGGACGCGCTTGACGGATTGCAGCCTTTCCCTAGGCTTCCGTCATGCGCGGCACCCACGCCTTCCAGCTTGCAGGACTTCAACGGTACCTTGCAGGGACCATCCCCGCGCAGGTGGCGGCGACAGCCATGGCCGGCGTCGCGACGATCGCGGCCCTGACCGCTGTCCTGCCTGCAACGGCGCCAGGACTGCTGGGCGCGGCTCTGGCCTTCCTTCTGGCAAGCACGGCGGTTGCGGTCCTGATGCGGCGCTATTATCCGCATCGCCGGATCGGCGGCTGCAATGTCGTGACGCTGCTGCGGGCGGGGCTGGTCTGTGCGCTGCTCATGCCGCTGATGGCGGACCGGCCCGCAGGCTGGACCGTGGCCTTGGTGGCCGGCATCGGCTTGGCGATGGACGGGCTGGACGGGTTCCTGGCCCGCCGCAGCGGCCTTGTTTCCGCCTTCGGCGCCCGCTTCGACATGGAGGTGGACGCGGCCCTGGCCCTGGTCCTGGCGCTGCACGTCATTGCCGGAACCGCCGTGGGGGCCGAGGTTCTGGTGCTGGGACTGATCCGCTATGTTTTCGTGCTGGCAAGCTGGGTCTTGCCCTGGCTGCAAGGCGCGCTGCCTGTCCGCCGCTGGCGCAAGGCCATCTGCGTGATCCAGATCGCCGCGCTGATCGTGCTGCAGACGCCGCTGCTTTCGCCCGGCCAGGGGATCGTCCTAGCCCGGATCGCCGCCCTGCTGCTGGTCGGATCCTTCGCGGTGGACATCCGCTGGCTGTGGAGGCACCGTTGACCGCCCTGCGCCTGCTGGCTGCGGCTTTCGTGATCCACCTGCTGCTGGTCCTGCCGCCGGCGCCGATGCCCGCGACCCAGGCGTTGATCCGCCTTTCCCCCGAACTGCCGCTGATCCTGCTGGGGCTGGCCCTGCTGGGCCGCTGGGGCCGGCTGCTGGTCATGGCGGCCCTGTTGCTGCTGGCGGTGCAGAAGATCGCCGATCTGGCAATGATCTCGGCCCTGGGGCGGCCGTTCAACCTGCTGACCGACGTGACCCTGATCGGATCAGGAATCGAGCTTCTGGCCGAGGCGACGGGCGGTTGGCGGCTTCTGGCCATGACGGCTGGCGTCGCGGCCGCAGCCTTGGCGACAGGCGCGGCCTTGTGGTGGGCGACGGGGGTCTGGGCGCGGCGACGCTGGCGTCCTTCGCATCGGCTGGCCCTTTGCCTGGGGGCAGTGCTGGCCCTGGGCGGTGCCTGGCTGGGGCAGGTCTGGCCGGGGAACGGGCCCTATGCCCTTGCGCGGGCCGAGGTCCTGGGCCGAACCGCGCAGGATCTGCGCCGGATCCGGCAACTTGCGGCCGAGGATCCGCTGGCCCATGCGCCGGGCTTGCTGTCCGCGATCGACCGCGACGTGCTGGTGGTCTTCGTCGAAAGCTATGGCAGGGCCAGCTTTGACGTGCCGTTCCATGCGGGGCGGCACCTGCCGACCCTGCGCCGCGCCGAAAGCCGGCTGGCCGGGGCGGGGCTGGCGATGCGGTCAGGTTTCCTGGCGGCGCCGACGCAGGGCGGGCAAAGCTGGCTGTCCCATGCGACCTTCGCCAATGGGCTGTGGATCGCGGACCAGGCAAGCCATGCCGCCGTTCTGGCCAGCGGGCGGCACGGGCTGTTCCACCATGCGCGCCGTGCGGGCTTTCGCACGGCGGCGGTCATGCCCGCCATTACCCGCCCCTGGCCCGAGGCCGCGACGATGGGCTTTGACCGCGTGCTGGCGGCCTCCGACCTGGGCTATCGCGGGCTGCCCTTCAACTGGGTCACCATGCCCGACCAGTTCACCCTGGCGGCGACGGACAGGCTGCTGCGCGACGGGGCGGGGCCGCCGCACCTGTTCGCGCAGGTGGCGCTGATCTCATCGCACGCGCCCTGGGTGCCGGTGCCCGATCTGCTGCCCTGGGACCGCCTTGGCGACGGCAGGGTCTTCGACCCCATGGCGGTGGCGGGCGATCCGCCCGAGGTGGTCTGGCGCGACCGCGACCGGGTCCGGGCCGCCTATCGGGATGCGGTGGATTACAGCCTGTCCACTGTGATGGATTACGCCCTGCTGCACGCGGGCGACCCGCCGCTGATGATCGTGCTGGGCGATCACCAGCCCGCCCCCTGGGTCGCGCAGGACGGCGGCCCCGATGTTGCGATCCACCTGATCGGCCCACCCCACCTGGTGGATCGCGCCGCCGAATGGGGGTTCCAGCCGGGCCTGGTGCCGGCCGAGGGCAGCACGGCGATGCCGATGGACCGGATGCGCGACCTGATCCTGCGCGGCTTCGGCGGCAAACTGCCGCAGGCATGAAAGTCTTGCCTGCCCATGCCCTTGCGCCCCATGATGATCCTGTTTCCTGTCGGAGAATTGCCATGACCCCTATCCCCCTGACACGGCGCCGCCTGATGCAAGCGGGGGCGGCGGGGCTTGCCCTGGGGGGCTTGGGGCTGGTGCGGCCCGCTGCGGCGCAGGTGCCGGTCGGGCTGCAATTGTCATGGCTGCATTCGGTGCAGTTCGCCGGCAGCTATATCGCCCGGAAGAACAACTGGTGGCGTGATGCCGGGCTGGAGGTGACGCTGCTGCAGGGCGGACCGAACGCCCCGGTCGAGCCTCCGGTCGTGGCGGGGACGGCGCTGATCGGGATTTCCGCCGCCGACTATACCGCCGCTGCTGTCGCCCAGGGTGCGCCCTTCAGGATCATCGGCGTGGCGATGCAGAAGAACCCCTTTGCCATCGCCTCGATGCCTGCGAACCCGGTGCGGGTGCCCGCTGACCTGGTGGGCAAGCGGATCGGCATGGCGGTGGCGAACACGCCCGTCCTGCAGGCGCTCTGCACGTTGAACGACGTCGACATCGGCGGGGTCCAGGTCGTCCCCACCCAATATTCGGCCCAGCCCCTGCTGGCGGGCGAGGTCGATTGCCTGTTGTGCTGGGAAACCGACCTGCCCGTCGCGATGGAGATGCAGGGCGTCCCGGCCGAAACCATGCTGCTGGCCGATCACGGCTATGCGCTGCATTCCCAGACCTATATCGCCACGACCGACAGCATCGCCAACCGCCGGGCCGAGCTTGTGGCCCTGCTGGGCGGAGAGGTGCGGGGCTGGGACACCTATCGCGCCGACACCGATGCCGCGGCCGTTCTGACGGTCGAGATGTTCCCGGATGCCGGGCTGGACCTTGAGACCCAGAAGCTGCAGGCCCGCCGACAGGTCCCGCTGATGTTTTCCGACCTGACCCAGGCCAACGGCTTTGGCTGGTGGTCCGAGGAAACCGTCGCCCAGAACATCGAGACGCTGGCCCTCTTGGGCCGCAGCGTGACGCCGGATCTGTGGGATCGGTCGATCCTCGAGGAAGTCCATGGCTGAGGCCGCCGTCCCGGCCGATATCCAGTGTTCCGGCGTCTCAAGGCTTTTCGACGGCAGCATCCTGGCCGTGGACGGCATCGACCTGACCTTCGCTGCAGGCCGCACCACGGCGCTTCTGGGACCATCGGGCTGCGGCAAGTCCACGCTTCTGCGCCTGATCGCGGGGCTGGAGGATCCGACGGCGGGCCAGGTCCTGATCGCAGGCCAGCCGCCCCAGGCACTGTGCAGGCAGGGCGGTCTGTCCGTCGCCTTTCAGGATCCTTGCCTGCTGCCCTGGCTGACGGTGACGCGCAACGTGGCGCTTGGCCTTAAGCTTGCGCGGCAGGCGCCCGACCCGCAGGCGGTGGACCAGATGATCAACCTGGTGGGCCTGGGCGGTTTCCAGAACGCCCGTCCCGCCGCCCTGTCCGGCGGAATGCGGCAGCGCGCGGCCATCGCCCGCGCCCTGGTCACCCGCCCCCGCGTCCTGCTGCTGGACGAGCCCTTCGGTGCGCTTGACGCCCTGACGCGCCGCCAGCTTGCCCATGACCTTCCGCCCCTGTGGCAGCGGCAGCAGGCCACCACGCTTCTGGTGACCCATTCCGTGGACGAGGCCGTGATGCTGGCAGACCGCATCGTCGTCCTGTCGCCCCGCCCGGCCCGGGTGATGGCCGATCTGGACGTGACCCTGCCCCGGTCGCGCGACCCTGAATCCGCCGCATTCCGCCGCCTGTCCGCCGAGGTTTTGGCCCTGCTGATCCGCGGGGGCGAACAGGCGCAAGCGCTGGCGGCGCAATGACGGCCCGCACCCGTTGGTTCGGGTTGGCGACGTTTCTGGGCCTGTGGCAGGGGCTTGCCCTGCTGGCGGGTGGCTGGCTTCTGGCCGGGCCGGTGGGCGTGCTGGAATGGCTGGCCGCCCATCCCGGCCTGACGGCGCGCGCCGCCGCCGTCACCTTGGCCAATGCCGCCTGCGGCTTCGTGCTTGGCAACCTGGCGGCGATCCTGCTGGCTGCGATCCCGGCGCTGTGGCCGCGCACGCTGAACCTGGTGGCGGGCCTGGCGCTTGTCGTCTTCTGCCTGCCGCTGATCGCCACCGGCCCGATCCTGCGGGTGCTGATGGGGCCGGGGAACGGCCCGCAGATCGTGCTGGCCGCGCTTGCGGTCTATTACACCACGCTGATCCCCTTGCTGGCTGGCCTGCGGGCGATGCCTTCGGCCTGGCTGGATCTGGTGCAGATCTATGGCCGGGGCCGCTGGGCCGAACTGGTCCATGTCCGCGCGCGCGCCTCGGTCCCCTATCTGCTGGCGGGGCTGCGGATTTCCGCGCCCGCCGCGATCCTGGGGGCCATGGTGGGCGAGTTCACGGGGGCCGAGCGGGGCCTGGGCGTGCTGACGATCCGCTTTACCCGCGATCTGGACGTGCCGGCGCTGTGGTCGGTGGCGGCGGTGGCGGCGGGACTGGCGATCGCGGTTCATGCCGCGGTCGGCTGGCTGGGCCGCCGGGCGTTGCCCGACGCGCCGCCGGTGATCCTGGCCCCGCCGCGCCTGTTGCGCGGATCGCCGGGGCGCAAGGCGGCCCATGCGGCGCTGCTGGTCGCACTGATCCTGGTGCTGTGGTGGGTGGCCGTGGCGGAGCTGAACCCGTTCTTCGCCAAGCGGCCCGCCGATGTCGCGGCCGCCGTGATCTGGGCGCCGGACGCGGCCATGACGCGGGCCGCATTGATGACGGCGATGATGCAGACGCTGGCGCTTGCGGTGCCGGGATATCTGGCCGGGCTGGCCCTGGGCGCGGGGCTTGCGATCCTGCTGGCCCTTCGACCGGGGCTGTCGGCGGTGATGACGCCCTTGGCAGTGTCCCTGCGGTCGATCCCCATCGTCACCACCGCGCCGCTGATCGTCCTGCTGCTGGGGCGGGGCGCCGCGGGCACCGTGACGCTTGTCGCCCTGATGGTGTTCTTCCCGACTTTCGCGGCCTGCCAGGAGGGGCTGCGGCAGGCGCCGGGGCCGATCCTGGATCTGTTCCGCAGCTATTGCGCCGGGCCGCTGCGCCAGACCTTGCATGTCCGCATCCCGGCGATGCTGCCCGCGCTGTTCGCCTCGGCCCGGATGGGGGTGCCTGCGGCAATCCTGGCCGCAACGGTTGTCGAGTGGCTGGCGACCGGGCGGGGTCTGGGCAACCTGATGGCGCTGTCGGCCTCGGTCTCGGACTATGCGATGCTGTGGCTGACGATGGTGGCGGTGACGGCGATGTCGGCGCTGCTTTATGCCGCCGTGGCCGGGGCCGAGACGCGGGTGCTGGCGGTCATGGCGCCCGAGCAGGTGCGCGCGTGAAGCCCCCGCTGGCCTTTGCCATCCCCGGCGACATCGCCACGCTGACCGGCGGCTATATCTATGAACGCCGCCTGCTTGAAGGACTGCGCCAAGCGGGCCATGACGTGCAGCACCTGCAGCTTGCGGCCAGCTTTCCCGACCCTTCGGCCGCGGACATGACCGAGGCCGTCGCGATGCTGGCGGCAGTGTCCCCGGACCGGCCGCTGATCCTGGACGGACTGGTCTTCGGGTCCATCGACACCACCGGGCTGGCGCGGGTCCGCGCGCCATTGGTGGCGATGATCCACCATCCGCTGGCCGTGGAAACCGGCCTGTCCTCCGACCGGCAGGACCACCTGTTCCGGACCGAGCGTGACAACCTGCGCCTGGCCCGGCACGTGCTGGTGCCCAGCCCCCATACCCGCCGCATCTTGGTGGACCGATACGGCGCCGATCCCCGCGCGATCACAATCCTGCGGCCCGGCGTGGACCGGCCCCGCCTGCGGCCCGCGCCCGATCCCATGCCGCTGATCCTGTCGGTGGGCATCCTGCATCCGCGCAAGGGCCATGACATCCTGCTGGACGCGCTGTCGCGGCTGGCGGATCTGGACTGGCGGGCGGTGGTCGTGGGCAATCCCTGGGACGCCGATCACGCGGCTGCCCTGTCACGCCAGCGGGCGGCAAGCCCGGTTGCCGATCGTGTCAGGCTTGCAGGGCGCGTGTCGGCGGATGAGCTTGAGGAGCTTTACGCCCGCGCCTCGATCTTTGCCTTGGCGACCTGGTACGAAGGCCACGGCATCGTCTTCGACGAGGCCTTGGCGCGCGGCCTGCCGGTCGTCACCTGCGATACCGGCGCCGTGCCCGATACCGTGCCGCCCGGCGCGGGGCTGCTGGTGCCGCCGGGCGATCCGGCGGCCCTGGCCGATGCGCTGCGGATGCTGCTGGTCGACCCGGCGCGGCGGCAAGCCATTGCCCGTGCAGCACGCGAGGCAGGGCAGGGGCTGCCGTCATGGCAGGACATGGCAGACAGCGCCAGTCTTGTGCTGTCGGACTGCGCACCCTAGCGTCGCAGCCGCCGCCAAGCCCAAGCTCCGCCTGCCAGCACGCCTGCGCCCAGCATCAGGTGGCGCGCCGTGATGCCGGTGCGCGCCTGCGCGCTGCGGCGATAGCGGGGATCGAAGAAGCGCGTGTTGGCCAGCAGGCTGCCCAGCCATGACTCTCGCCTCAACGGCAGGGGACGCAGGCTGCGGCCTGTGTCGCGGATCAGGCCGTCGAGTGCGGGCACAACCCGCCCGTGCCGGTCGATCGCCCGCGCCACCTCGGTCTTGTCGCGCCCCAGGTGTTCCGCCAGCAGCCCGTCGCGGAAATCGCGGATCAGGTCGCGCGTCGCATCGTCCCGGGCCTGGATCGCCACGTCGCATTCCGTGTCGAAGCCCATGGACCGGCGGTCGATATTGCTGGATCCGATCCGCAGCAGCATGTCGTCGACGATCATGATCTTGGCATGGACATAGATCGGCTGGCCGCTGTCCGTGACGGGATACAGGATGCGGAACCGGCCATAACGGTCGTGCTGGCGCAGCATGCGGACCATCCGGCTGCGGGTGACATGCATCGCCTGATCCTCGACATGGCCCTGGGCGGCATAGGGGTTGATGACCACCACCTCGGGTCCGTCGGGATCCGACAAGCGGCGGCGGATCGCGCGGGTGATGCTGCCTGCGCAGAAATACTGCGATTCGATATAGATGCAGTCCCGGGCCGCGCGGATCGCGTCCAGATACAGATCCTCGATCTCGTGGATGCCGGACCGGCCTGCCTCGGGCGGGGCGGTCCGGGCGATGGCCACGGGGATGTCGTGGAAGGCGGGATTGATGCTGTCGGGCCAAAGATTGGCGCCCGGCGCGAAGTCCTCGTCGACCTCGGCGTCATGGGCGCGGGCCCAGCGGGCGCGGGCCAGTTCCGACATGGCCGCCGCCGCGGGCCCGCACATCACGGTCGAGGCGTCGTGCCAGGGTTGGGCCTCGGCCCCGTTCTTGAGGCAGCGCAGCGGGTTGTCGTCCAGATGCTCGCGGTCGTCCCAGCGGCCGTCGGTCATGTCGATCCCGCCGCAGAAGGCCAGGCTGTCGTCGATCACCACGATCTTCTGGTGGTGGCAGGCGCCGATCGGATGGCGGCCGTCAAAGGCCAGGTGAATCTGGTCGGGCGACATCAGCTTGACGGCAAGCGCGGGCAGGATGCCGCCGGGCGCGATCAGGGCACCCCCGCTCCATTTCAGCAGGTAGATGTCAAGATCCTGGCGACGGTCCACGATGGCTTCAAGAAACGGTCCGACCTTGTTCGGAAAGCCGTCCGGGGCCAGCCCGTCCGCGTCGCTTTGGCCGGGCAGCATCTCGATCTCGAAGTCGAAATCCCAGCCGATCATCATGACCATCCGCTGGGCCTTCAGCATGGCTTCGCGCAGGGCGCGGAAATAGGCCTGGCCATCGATGATGACGGACAGGCGCTCGGCCGTCTCGATCCGCCAGCAGTTCCGCCCCGGCTTCAGTTCGATCATCCTGTCGTCCCCGTTTGCTGGCCTCCTCCGGCGGAGGAAGCGGAAGGGAAATGGCCGCGGGGCTGCGCAGGTTCCGTGGCGGCCTTGCGGCATCATGGCGAACCGTCGGCCAAGATCCCCACCCCCTCGCGCACGATGCGCATCCGGTCCGCGGGATAGGGCCGCAACAGCGCCATGGCCTGGGCGGGGCTGCCCTTCAGCCACTGTTCATGGTCCTGTGGGTCAAGGATCACCGGCATCCGCGTGGGATGCACCGGCCTGACCAGGTCGTTGGCGGTGGTGGTGATCATCGTGTGGGTCAGCCACGCCCCCTGGTCCCCCGCCACGCCCGGCTGGCCCGCGCGCCACAACCCGGCAAAGGCGAAGGGCGGCCGGTCGTCATCACCCGCCAGGGCGAACCAGACATCGGTTGCTGGGCTGCGGCCCTTGGCCTCGCGGAAGCTGGTGGCGGGGATCAGGCAGCGGCGGTTCAGGAAACTGTCCTTCCACAGCCCGCCTGTCATCTTGTCGTCACGAGCGTTGTTCCAGGCAACAGGCGCGATCGGCTTGCCGGTCTTCTTTGACACCGCGGGCGTCAGAAAGCCCCAATGGGCGCTGACGAGTTCCCGCGCACCGTCGGGCGCCAACCGGACGACCGGGGCCTCGTATTTCGGCCAGACCGCCGGCCATTCAGCCGCATTGCCCAGGTGGTCCAGGCCCGGCACCACGTCGAAGATCCGCCGCATCTCGTGCTGGCTCATCCGGTTGGAATACAGATTGCACATGCTTGGACCCCCTTGGCCTTCATCCTGCCTGCAACCAGAAACAGCCGCAACCGGCCTTGCAATCATCCAAGATACATCCATATACCATCCATGCAGATGGAGAAGTGCCGTGGCCGATATCAGAACCCTTCGCGACAGGGTACCCGAGACCGAAAAGATCACGATCAACCTGGGTTATGTGGACCTGGGGCGGATCGATCTGCTGGTGCAGGAAGGCTTTTATTCAAACCGCAGCGACTTCATCCGCACCGCCATCCGCGGCCAGTTGGACAGCCACCGCGACGTGGTCAGCAAGTCGCTGGAACGGCACACGATGGAACTGGGCCTGCGCGATTACAACCGAGCCGAACTTGAAGCCCTGCGCGACAAGGGCGAGGTGCTGCATGTCAAGGTCGTGGGGCTTGCGCGGTTTGCCCCCGATGTCACGCCCGACCTGGTTCGCGCCACGATCGGATCGATCTCGGTCCTGGGTGCGTTGCAGGCAAGTCCCGACATCAAGGCGGCCCTGGCCGACCGGATATCCTGAATCCCGCAAGGAGCAAAGCAGATGAAGACACTGAACCTTGGCGCCATGCGCCAGGCCATGGAGGGCTTGCGCCTTGATGAATTCGGCGCAGGCAATGCCCAATCGCTTGTCGAACGCACCCTGGCGCAGCACGGCTTGTCCATGCCGGCACAGGCGGCGGGCGGGGCGAGGCCCTTTCCGCCAGCCGGCGCGCAGCCTGGCGGCGGAACGATCCCGCAAGGGGCCAGCTTCACGACCGATCGCTTCACCTGCCCGGCAGGCAGCCGGGAAATGATGGTCTATGTCCCGGCTTCGGTCGCGGCGGGGCAGGGGGCGGAAGGCCTGGTCCTGATGTTGCACGGCTGCACCCAGACCCATGCGGATTTCGCCCGCGGCACCGGCATGAACGACCTGGCCGAACGCCATCGCCTGATCGTCGTCTATCCCCAGCAGGCGCGGGGCGACAATGCCCAGTCGTGCTGGAACTGGTTCAGCATCGGCGACCAGCGTCGCGGCCGCGGCGAACCCGAGATCCTGGCGCAGATGGCGCAGGCCCAGGCGGCGCTGCATCGCGTGCCGTCGGACCGGATCTTCGCGGCGGGCCTTTCGGCGGGCGCGGCGATGGCGGTGATCCTGGGGCAGACCCATCCCGAGGTCTTCGCGGCCATCGGCGCCCATTCGGGCCTGCCCTTTGGCGCGGCCCGCGACGTGCCCGGCGCCTTTGCGGCGATGAACGGCACCGGCATGGCCGATTCCGCGCGGCCGCGCGCCGCCACTGCCACGCCCACGATCATCTTCCACGGCAGCGCCGACCGGACCGTGCATCCCCAGAACGCCGCCAGCATCGCGGCCGACACGCTGGCTGCAGGCCCGGATCAGACGATCGCCGATCAGGCAACCGCCACCACCGGCGGGCGCAGCCACCGGCGCGACATCACCTCGACCCTGGACGGGCAGGTGATCGTCGATCACTGGACGGTCGAGGGGCTGGGCCATGCCTGGTCGGGCGGACGTGCCGGCGGATCCTACACCGATCCGAAAGGCCCCGATGCAAGCGCGGAAATGGTGCAGTTCTTCCTGGCGCAACCGCGTGGGGGCAGCGGCAAGGCGGCTTGACAAATGATCATCCGCCGGAACCCGAGGGCAGGCTGCGGGTGTTGGTCTTTCGAAATCGTGGTGCAAGGATCAGCCCAATGCCCGTCTTCAGCTTCGCCCCCAGCCCCCTTGAATGGACCGTTGGCGTGTTTTCCGACACCGATGAGCGCGGGAACGTGACCGCCCGCCGATACTGCTTCGGACCCTATGTGGTGACGTGGCACTAGGCATTCGTCCCGTCGCCTGCCTTTGCCGGCGACTTGGCAGGGCGGCCGGTGCCGCGGACGCCACGGCACGATCCGATTCTTCTTGAACACCCCCGCCGGCGCGCGCATACCTCCGCCAAATCGCAGTCGGAGCGCCTGAATGGCCAGCGAAGAAGCCGCGTCCAGCCCCCGGGCATCGGACAGCGCAACCCCCCAGCATCATCAACCGTCCCGCCTGACGCCGGCCCTGGTGCTGGCCTGCCTGGGCGTCGTCTATGGCGACATCGGCACCTCGCCGCTTTATGCGCTGCGCGAATCGCTGGTCCACGCGCACGAGGAAGGGCTGCCCGAAACCTCGGTCATTGGCATCGTGTCGCTGCTGTTCTGGACGGTCGTTCTGATCGTCACGATCAAGTATGTCATCCTGATCTTGCGCGCCGACAACAATGGCGAAGGCGGCACCCTGTCGCTGGTCGCCAAGGCGCAGGGCGCGCTGAAGGTCGGGCCGCGCGCACGCAGGCGGCGGCTGCTTCTGCTGCTGGGGATCGTCGGCGTGTCGCTGTTCTTCGGCGACAGCATGATCACCCCCGCCATTTCCGTTCTGTCCGCGGTCGAAGGCCTGACCCTTGTCCAGCCGGCCTTCCAGCCCTGGGTGGTCCCGGTCACGCTGGGCATCGTGATGGCGCTGTTCTGGGTGCAGAGCGGCGGCACCGACAGGATCGCGCGGCTGTTCGGGCCGGTGATGCTGGCGTGGTTCACGACCATGGCGATCCTGGGGATCAGCCATATCGCGGACGACGCCCGCATCCTGCAGGCGCTGAACCCGCTGCGGGCGGCCAGTTTCCTGACCGACTACGGCATCGCCGCGATGCCGGTGCTGGGATCGGTCTTCCTGGCCGTCACCGGGGCCGAGGCGCTTTACGCCGACATGGGTCATTTCGGCCGCAGCGCCATCCGCACCGCCTGGAGCGTGCTGGTCTTTCCCGCCCTGGCGCTGTCCTATCTGGGGCAGGGGGCGATGGTCCTGGCCCATCCCGATCGGGTGTCCAACCCGTTCTTCCTGATGGCGCCCGACTGGTTCCTGGTGCCGCTGGTGATCCTGGCGACGGCGGCCACGGTGATCGCGTCGCAAGCGGTGATCTCGGGCGCGTTCTCGGTCGCGGCGCAGGCGGTGCAGATGGGCCTGCTGCCCCGGCTGCACATCCAGCACACCTCGGACCAGCAGGCGGGCCAGATCTACCTGCCCAAGGTCAACTTCGTCCTTCTGCTGGGGGTCGTGGCCCTGGTCATCTCGTTCGGGTCGTCCGCCCGGCTGGCCAGTGCCTATGGGATCGCGGTGACGGGGGACATGGTCATCACCTCGCTTCTGGCGGTGATCGTGTTCCGCTGGTCCTGGAACTGGGGCTGGCCGCTGATCGCCCTGGTCATGGTGCCGGTCCTGGGGATCGAGCTGATCTTCTTTTCGGCCAACCTGATAAAGCTGCTGGACGGGGGCTATATCCCCCTGCTGTTCGCGGCCCTGGCCATTGCCATGATGATGATCTGGGTCGAAGGAATGCGCCGCCTTCAGGACAAGCTGGCGCAGGAAAGCATCAGCATGGACATGCTGGCCGCGAAGCTGGCCAAGTCGCCGCCCACCATCGTGCCCGGAACGGCAGTGTTCCTGACCGCCGATCCGATGATCGGGCCGCCCGCGCTGCTGCACAACCTCAAGCACAATCGCGTCCTGCATGAACGCAACTTCATCGTGAAGGTCGAAAGCGCGACCACGCCCCGCGTGTCGGACGACGCGCGCCTGCGGCTGGAACAGATCGCCCCTGGCTTCTGGCGGGCCTGGCTGTCCTTCGGCTATATGGAACAGCCCAATGTCCCCCGGGCCCTGGCCGAGGCGAAGCGCCAGGGGCAGAAGTTCGACATCATGTCCACCTCGTTCTTCCTGAACCGCCGCATCCTGCGGTCGGGCAAGGGAACCCTGATGCCCCACTGGATGAGCAGGGTCTTCGTGCGGCTGTATCGTTCGGCGGCGGAACCCACGAACTATTACCGCCTGCCGTCGAACCGGGTGGTGGAACTGGGGCAGCAAAAGAACATCTGACGCCCCGCCTGCCTGCGACGGAGCGTGCTGGGATCAGGGCGTGATCAGGTATTTCTCGCCCGTCGACTTGCGGACATAGGCCGCCACCGTCTCGGGCTCCAGCACCTGCTCCAGCGGGATGCGGGCGGTATAGTGGCTGGCGAAGGTGGTCGTCATCTCATCCGCGACGCGCTTGCGCATCCGCTGCACGGCGGCCGGGTCCAGCCTTTGCAGCGCGCGGAACAGCAGCCAGCCGCCGATGTTCCAGCTGAAGCCGAAGCCTCGCCGCAGGATCGTCGGCCCCGTGTCAAGCGCGCCATAGATATAGGCCTGCTTGGCCGATGCCGAGCCATAGCGGTCATAGGCCGCCGCATCGCGCGAGGCGACGGTCTCCATGGCGTTCAGGATGATGCTGGTCGTCTCGCCACCGCCGATGGCGTCAAAGGCCAGCGTTGCGCCGGTTTCCGCGATGGCCTCGGTCAGGTCGCTGCGGAAGGTGTCGCTGCTGCTGTCCACGACATGGGTCGCGCCCAGTCCGCGCAGCAGCTCCATCTGCCGGGGGCTGCGGACGATGTTGACCAGGCCGATGCCGTCGGCCTTGCAGATCTTGACCAGCATCTGCCCCAGGTTCGAGGCCGCGGGCGCGTGGACGATCGCCTTGTGCCCTTCCGCCCGCATGGTTTCCACGAAACCGAGCGCGGTCAGCGGGTTCACATACAGCGCCGCCCCCTGTTCGGCCGTCGCCCCTTCGGGCAGGACCATGCACTCGGCAGCAGCGACCAGGCGCAGTTGCGCATACATCGCGCCGCCCAGCATCGCCACGCGCTTGCCCATCATGCCCTGCTGGTCGGGCCCGGCGGCGATAACCGTGCCCGCGCCTTCGTTGCCCACGGGCATCGACTGGCCCAGCCGTGGCTTCAGCGAGGCCATTGCCGCATCGGGGATGCGGGCGGTCAGGGCGTCGCCGTCGCGCGCCAGCGTGGACATGTCCGCCGGGCCGAACATCAGGCCCAGGTCGGACGGGTTGATCGGCGCGGCCTCGACCCGCACCAGGACCTGGCCGGGTCCGGGTTCGGGCAGGCTGACCTTTTCGAGGTTGAGCCGCAGCGTCCCGTCGGCGGTCACGGTCGATCTGAGTTCAAGGCTGTCGCGGTCCATGTTCGATCCTTTCCGTTGCGGGCCGATCCTTTCGCAGGCGGGGCCGGTGTGCAACCGCATTGCGGCCCGTGGCGCGGAAGGGCGCCTGCCGGACATACCGGCTTGGCAGGGGCAGCATTTGCGGCTAGGACAGCGGCAATCGCATGGACCCGGTGCAAGCCCGGGTGGCTATTCCGGCCGCCGATCCGCCGGACAACGCATCCAAGACGCGTCCGTCGCACCAATATCATCATGACCTTGACACGGCACTATCTGCGCCAGTGGCGGGACAATCCTGTCCGCGAAATCCTGGCCGGGGCGGTGGCGACCTTTGCCCTGATCCCCGAAGTCATTGCCTTTTCCTTCACCGCCGGGATCGACCCGGCGGTCGGGCTTTACGCATCCTTCGTCATCAGCATCGTCATCGCCCTGTTCGGCGGCAGGCCCGCGATGATCTCGGCCGCGGCGGGTTCGATCGCCCTGGTCGTGGCACCCCTGGTGCGCGATCACGGCGTCGAATACCTGTTCGCGGCGGGACTGCTGGCGGGGCTGTTCCAGATCCTGTTCGGCTTTGCCCGGCTGGCCACGCTGATGCGCTATGTCTCGAACTCGGTGCGCACGGGCTTCGTGAACGCCCTGGCGATCCTGATCTTCGCAGCCCAACTGCCGCATATCCTGAACGCAGGCCTGGCCGGTTACGCCGTGATCGCGGCGGGGCTTGGCGTCATCTACCTGGCGCCGCGCGTGACGACCGCGGTTCCGGCGCCGCTGATCTGCGTGGTGCTGCTGACGGCGGCCTGCGCAGGACTGGGCGTCGACGTGGCCCGGGTTGCGGATCTCGGGGCGCTGCCCGACGGGCTGCCGGTCTTGCACATTCCCGATGTGCCGCTGGGCCTGGACCTGCTGGGCATCATCTTCGTGCCTGCCCTGGCCATTGCCATGGTGGGGCTTCTGGAAAGCCTGATGACGGCGGGGGTGGTCGACGACCAGACCGGCACGCCCTCGGACAAGAATGCCGAGGCGCGGGGCTTGGGCCTTGCCAATGTCGCGGCCAGCCTGTTCGGCGGCATCGCGGGTTGCGGGATGATCGGCCAGACCGTGTCCAACGTGAAGTATGGCGGGCGTGGCAGGCTTTCCACCATGGCGGCCGGCGGCCTGCTGCTGCTGTTCATGGTCGCGGCGGGCGACCTGATCGCCCAGGTGCCGGTGGCGGCGCTTGTGGCGATCATGATCACCGTGTCGATCGACACGCTGGACTGGGCCTCGCTGAAGCGGCTGCGGACCACGCCCGCGCTGTCGAACCTGGTCATGCTGGCAACGGTTGCGGTGACGATCCTCAGCCACAACCTGTCGCTGGGCGTGCTGGTCGGCGTGCTGATGAGCGGCCTGTTCTTTACCGCCAAGGTGGCCGCGATGCAGCAGGTCCGCCGCGAGGGCGACCGATATGTGGTCGAGGGGCAGATCTTCTTCGCCTCGGCCGAGGCCTTCATCGAGGCCTTCGACCCCATCGACCACGACGGTCCTGTCACCATCGACCTGTCGCGCGCCAGGCTGTGGGACATCACAGCCCTGGCGGCGGTGGACAAGGTGCGCGACCGCTTTCTGCGCCACGACCTGCCGGTCACGATCCACGGGCTGGAACGGCCGGTCTGACAAGGCCATTGCCGCCGCCGGTGCAAGGCCCGGGCATCCTCGGCCCTGACCGGTCAGGCGGCTGCCGCCTCGATTTCTCGGGCGACCTGATGCTGCAAGGTCCAGATGTAATCGTCGTGGATGCCGTGTTCCGCCAGACCGCGAACGGTGCGCAGAAGATATTCCGCGCCCGATCCGGCGGCACCGGCGGCATGGGCAAGGCGCCGGGCCTGCTGGGGGATCGTCAGCCGCTCGACCGGCGTGCCCACGGGATCGGCATAGAAGGTCAGCGCCTCCTCGATGCCGCGGTCGGTCTCGACGGTGATCCAGCAGGCATTGGCGGCCAGTTCATGGGCAACCAACTCGCGCTTCAGGATGGCGCGCAGGGATTCGGTTTCGGTCCCGGCGGCGATGTCCAGGACCAGCCCCTCGCATTGCCCGCCCGAGGCAAGTGCAAGCATCAGCCCCGGCCGGTCGGGCGAGCCGCGGAAATGCTCAAGCGGGATCGAGAAGCTGCGATGCCAGCCATTCGCAGTCCCCCGCCTTTGCCCGCCCACTGCAAAGCCGGGGTTCCAGATCAGCGAGCCATAGGCGAAGATCGGGATGGGCCGCGCGCGCCCCGCAGTCAGCCGGGCCGCCAGCAGGTCAAGATCGCCGTCGTCCAGCATCCGCCACCGAGGATCGTAAAGCGGCCCGTCGGCTGCGGGAACCCGCGCCACATGGCAATCGGAAAGGGTAATGGGCCAGGCTTTGGTCATCGGGTTCCTGTGAATGCAGCGTCTTCCCCTGCAAGGTGGGGTCTTCCGGGGCGCGGTCAACCGCCCGCCCTGCGGTGCTAGGTCGCGCGATCATCCTTGGGCGAGCCCATCACGATATAGGACGTGATGGCATTGACATGGGACCGCGTGCCCAGAACTTCGGTGTGAAAACGCTTATAGTCCGCAAGGCCCGCGCATTCCACCCGCAGCAGGTATTCGAAGGCCCCCGCGATATTGTGGCATTCCGCGACCTCGGGCGCGATTGACATTGCCCGCTCGAAGCCTTCCTGCGCGGCCTTGGTGTGCGAGGACAGGCCCACCATCACATAGGCCACGAATCCGCGGCCCATCTTTTCGGGATCGGTGACGACGCGGTAGCCCCTGATGATCCCCGACCGCTCGAGTTCCTGGACACGGCGCAGGCAGGCCGAGGGCGACAGGCCGACGCGCTCGGCCAGTTGCACGTTGCTGATCCGGCCATTGCGCGCCAGTTCATGCAATATCTTTCGGTCCATGCCGGAAATAGCGGTCATTTGTTGTCGATTACCTGCGAAAGGATCAACTTCTGGCGCATCATTGCGCTGCGGGCAGGATAGATGTCCAGCGAAACATCCTGCATCGGCAAGACCCAAGGCAAGCCACATGACCCTAGCATTGTTTTCCGCCCTTCTGGGCTTTGCATTTGTCACCACCGTCACGCCGGGGCCAAACAACCTGATGCTGATGGCTTCGGGCGCCAATTTCGGCTTCCGCCGCACGCTGCCGCATATGCTGGGCATCGTCGGCGGGGTCTGCCTGATGGCTTTCCTGGTGGGGGCGGGGCTGATGGCGCTTTTCGAGACTGTTCCGGCGCTCGAGATGGCGCTTGGCATCCTGTCTGTCGGCTATCTGCTGTGGCTTGCCTTCAAGATCGCCACCGCCGCGCCGCTTGGCGACAGCGCGGCGGCGGGAAGCCCGATGACCGTCTGGCAGGCGGCGGCGTTCCAGTGGGTCAATCCCAAGGCCTGGGCGATGTGCCTGTCGGCTGTGACGCTTTACGCCCCTGACCGGTCCATCCTGTCGGTCGCGATCGTCACGGGGGCCTTCGCCCTTGTCGCGTTTCCGGCGATCTCGGTCTGGGCCTGGCTGGGCACGGTGATCCGGCAATGGCTGTCCAGCGCCGTTCGACTGCGCGCCTTCAACGTCGGCATGGCGGCGCTGCTGATTGCCTCGCTTTATCCGCTGCTGAGCTGGACCTGACCGGCAGGGGCATGTCCAGCGACAACCTTTCCTTGCATCGCAGCCCGATCCGGGGGACCAATATCTGTCAACCGGAGGAGGGTGGAATGCTGACGGGCGGGAAAAACTGGGCTTTTCTGGCGGGCGCCTTGCTGTGCCTTGCGCTTCCGGGGCCGGTTGCGGCGCAGGGCTATCCTCATGCAGAGGAGCCCATTGGCACGGTCGAGCAGATCTATGACGGTCACCTGACCCCCGACCTGGCGGTCAGCACCTTCCGCAATATCGACCGCCTGTTCCCTGTCAGGACGATCGAGACCGGCGACAGCCCCCGCGCCCTGCCCGAGGCGCCGCAGGATCTGCCCGGAATGGTATCCTTCGAAATCGAGGGGCAGGCCTATGACCTTTATGACTTCCTGGCGCTTGACAATGTGACGGGCCTGATCGTGCTGAAGGACGGCGCCGTTGTTTATGAAACCTATCAGCGCGGCAACACGCCACAGACCCGCTGGATGTCGATGTCGGTGGCCAAGTCCATCACCTCGACCCTTGTGGGCGCGGCGATCCGTGACGGCCATATCGGCAGCGTCGACGACATGGTGGTCGATTATGTTCCCGGCCTGAAGGGCAGCGCCTATGACGGGGTCAGCATCCTGGACATCCTGCGCATGGCTTCGGGCGTGGAATGGAACGAGACCTATACCGACCCGCAATCGGACCGCCGCGACCTGCTGCGCGCGCAGATCGCCCAGCAACCGGGCGCCGCGATGAAGGTCATGGCGGCGCTGCCCCGCGCGGCCGAGCCGGGCACGCAGCATACCTATTCCACCGGCGAAACCCAGGTTCTGGCCGAGATCCTGCGTGGCGCGGTGGGCAAGCCCCTGGCCGACTACCTGTCCGAGACGATCTGGCAGCCCTATGGAATGGAAGCCGACGCGACATGGTGGCTGGATTCCCCGGACGGGGTCGAGATCGGCGGCAGCGGCCTGTCCGCGACGCTGCGCGATTTCGCGCGCTTCGGGCAGTTCTTCCTGGAAGGCGGCGTGATCGACGGCACCCCCGTCCTTCCGGACGGCTGGACCGAGGATGCGGGCAAGCCGCAGACGCTGAAGGATGGCAGCGTGATCGAATACGGGCTGATGTGGTGGCCTGGCTGGACCGAGCCGTCCATCGCCGACAAGGCCTTCGCGGCCATCGGCATCCAGGGCCAGAACATCTATATCAACCCGGCGAAGAACATCGTCATCGCCACCCACATGGCGCAGCCCAAGCCGGTCGGCAAGGAACCGATCGACCCCCTGGTGTTCTTCGACGCCGTGGCAAAGGCCCTGGAATAGGTCGGGCGGCGGCCCAACGGGGTCATTGCCTTCCGAAAGTTCGCTCACGGCCGGCCACCCTAACGGGTCGCGACGGTTTCGGTGATCCACTTCAGAAAGGCGCTGCAAGCGGGGTCTGATTTGCGGTCATCGGGAAGCACCACGTAATAGGCCGCGTCGGTCGTCATGGGTGCATCGCGCATCACCTGCAAGCTGCCCTCGCGAAGTTCGCGTTCAATCAGATAGGGCGGAACCAGGGAAACGCCCAGGCCCGCCACCGCCGCCTCGATCAGCAGCGCGAACTGGTCGAAGCGGTGCCCGCGGAAGGCGTCATCGACGCCCTCTCCATTGGCGATCAGCCAGTCGAACCACAGCATCGGCCGCGACTCCATGTGCAGCAGGAAGGGCGTCAGGGGCGCGGACCCCTGGCGTTCCGCAAAGGCGGGAGAGGCGACCGGGACAACCGTCTCGCTGCACAGATAGGTGCAGGTCGCGCCCGGCCAGACCGGCTGGCCATAGTGGATCGCGACGTTCACGCCAGCTTCGCCAAGATCGAACGGCTCGGACCGGCTGATGACCTGGGCCTGCAGGCCCGGGTTCCGTTCCAGGAACCCGGCCAGCCGCGGAACCAGCCAACGGCTGCCAAAGGTGGGCAGGGTCGCGATCGACAGGTGGCCCTGCACGTCGCGCGATCCCGCCGCGCGCAGGGCAAGCGTCTCGACCTGGCGCATCAGGCGCATCGCGTCGGGCAGCAGCCGCGTTCCGGCATTCGACAAGACGACCCGTTGGCGCACGCGCTCGAACAGGGCGACGCCCAGTTGCGCCTCCAGATCCTTGATCTGGCGGCTGACCGCGCTTTGCGTCAGGTTCAATTCCTCGGCCGCGCGGGTGAAGCTGCCGTGGCGGGCGGCGGCTTCGAAAGACTGCAGCGACAGGATGTCGGGGACAAGGCTGCGGCTCAACTTCATTCCGAATCCACATCAACATAGCCAAAATCAGCGCGTTTCGGCCTTGATCCGATACGCTATGGTGATGAACAACGCAAATCTCCCGTTCGCAGGCCCCATGTCATCCCGCATCCCCCGGCTTTCGCCCGACCACATCCGCGCCCGCTTTTCATCGGCCATGTCGGCCATGTATCGCGACGAGGTGCCGGCCTATGGAACGCTGCTGTCGCTTGTGGCCGAGGTGAATGCTGAGGTTCTGGACCGTGACCCGGTCCTGGCTGCCAATCTTGCTGCCACCGACCAGCTTGACCGCATCTCCGAGGAACGGCACGGCGCCATCCGCCTTGGCACCGCACAAGAGCTTGCGACGATCCGCCGCCTGTTTGCGGTGATGGGCATGTATCCGGTCGGCTATTACGACCTCAGCCAAGCGGGCGTTCCCGTCCATTCCACGGCCTTCCGGCCAGTCGGGCAGGCGGCCCTGCGCCGCAACCCGTTCCGGGTCTTCACCTCGCTTCTGCGGCTGGACCTGATCTCGGACGGCGCGCTGCGGAACGAGGCGGCGGCGATCCTGGCGCGGCGCGACATCTTCACCCCCGCCTGCCTGTCGCTGATCGACAGGGCCGAACGCGACGGCGGCCTGTCCGACAGCGAGGCAGAGCAGTTCGTGGCCGAGGCGGTCGAAACCTTCCGCTGGCATTCCGACGCCTTGGTTTCGGCCGACCTCTACAAGCGGCTGCACGGCGCGCACCGGCTGGTCGCGGATGTCGTGTCCTTCAAGGGGCCACATATCAACCACCTGACGCCGCGGACGCTGGACATCGACGCGGTGCAGGCCCGCATGCCCGCGCTTGGCATCGCGCCGAAGGCGGTGATCGAGGGTCCGCCCCGGCGCGACTGCCCGATCCTGCTGCGCCAGACCTCGTTCAAGGCGCTGCAGGAGGCAGTGAGGTTTCCGGGCGATGCGGCTGTCGAGGGGTCGCATACCGCCCGGTTCGGAGAGATCGAGGCCAGGGGAATCGCGCTGACGCCCAAGGGGCGCACGCTTTACGACAGGCTGCTGGACCAGGTTCGCGCCCGCATCGTCCCCGCAGCCGACGGATCGAATGCGTCCGAATACATGCGCATCCTTGGCGATGTCTTCGAAGCCTTCCCCGACGACTGGGACGCGATCCGCAGGCAGGGGCTGGGCTATTTCGAATGGTCCGCGACGGGCAGGCCGGCAGCCGGGGACGACCCGGAAGCCTTGCTGGCCCAAGGCGCGTTGCGCTGCGATCCGATCATCTACGAGGATTTCCTGCCGGTATCGGCCGCCGGCATCTTCCAGTCCAACCTGGGCGACGAGGCGGTCCAGAATTTCGCGGCCAGCCGCAATCAGCGCCAGTTCGAGGACGATCTTGGCGCCCCCGTCCTGGACGAGTTCGCCCATTACGCCGGCATCGAAGCCGCATCCCTGACAGCCAGCTTGCAGGCGATCGGCCGCGCATGACCCTGCTGGCAGAGATGGAGGCGATCCTTGGCCCGGAGGGTTTGATCCGGCAGGACGCGGACCGCGCGCGCTATGACCAGGGTGCGCGCTATGACCGGGGCGTCAGCCTTGCGGTGCTGCGCCCTGCCGACACACGGCAGGTCGCAGCCTGCGTCGCCGCTGCGGCACGGCATGGCGCGCGGATCGTGCCGCAAGGCGCGAACACGGGGCTTGTGGCAGGATCCACGCCCGATGACAGCGGCACGGATCTGATCCTGTCGCTGGAGCGGCTCAAGGACATCGCGATCGACGGTGACAATGCTTCCGCCCGTGTCGGGGCGGGGGTGCTTTTGTCCGACCTGAACGCGCAGGCCGCGGCCGAGGGTTATGTCCTGCCCATCGATTTGGGCGCCGACCCTTCGGTCGGGGGGATGGTCGCGACCAATACGGGTGGGGCACGGTTCCTGCGCTATGGCGACATGCGTGCCAATGTGCTGGGCCTGACCGCCGTGCTGCCGGACGGCCGCGTCCTGTCGATGGGCCGGGGGCTGCGCAAGGACAACACCGGGCCCGACTGGAAGCACCTGCTGATCGGCACCAGCGGCGCCTTCGGCATCGTCACCGAGGTCGAACTGCGCCTGTCGCCCGTGCCCGGCGACACGGCGGTCGCCGTCCTCGTCCCCGCCGGACCGGACACGATCCTGCCCCTGCTGCGGCAGGCCGAGCGCCGGTTCGGCATGATGCTGACCGCCTTCGAAGGAATGTCCGGCGCGGCCATCCGTGCGGCCCTGGACCATGTTCCGTCGCTTCGCGATCCCTTTGCGCCGGATCCCGTGCCCGATTATGCCATCCTCATGGAGATTTCCCGGACCGCCGCAATGCCGGGCGATCCGCCCCTTGACGATCTGCTGCAAGGCAGCCTTGGCGCCCTGACCGAGGAGGCCCCCGAGCTTCTTGCCGATGCCCGCTTCGGGCGGCCGGGGCAGGGCTGGGCCTTGCGCCATGCTTTGTCCGAAGGCGTCAGGGCGGCCGGCAAGCTGATCGCCTTCGACCTGTCCTTCCGGCGGGGCGACACAATGCGCTTTTGCGCCCGGATGCGCGAGGAACTGTCCTTGACCCATCCCGAAGTGGTCGTCTGCGACTTCGGCCATATCGGCGACGGAGGCGTCCATTTCAATCTGGTCGTGCCGCCCGCCAGCCCCTGCGCCACCGATCCCGCGGCCGAGGCAGCCTTGCGGGACCGCGTCGTGCGCGTCGCGGTGCGCGATTTCGGTGGCAGCTTCAGCGCCGAACATGCGATCGGTCGGCGCAACCAGGCCTACTATGACGCCTATGCCGATCCGGTGCTGCGCGGGTTGGCAGGCGGGCTTTTGCGGACCCTTGGCGGCGCCCGGATTGGCGCGGCCCGTTTTGACTGAGGAATGACATGACGATCACCGATGACTGCACCCGGATCCTTTCGAAACTGGGCGTTGACGCGGCCCTTTACACGAACGGGACGCTTCACAGCTTTTCCCCCGTCACCGGAGAGCGGGTGGCCGAGCTGCCGCAGCATTCGGCGGCCGAGGTTCAGGCCGCCGTGGCCCGCGCGGCCGACGCCTTCCGCATCTGGCGCGACGTGCCTGCCCCGCGCCGCGGCGAACTGGTCCGCCTGCTGGGCGAGGAACTGCGCGCCGCCAAGGACAATCTGGGGCGCCTTGTCTCGATCGAAGCGGGCAAGTCTCCCTCCGAAGGCGCGGGCGAGGTGCAGGAGATGATCGACATCTGCGACTTTGCCACAGGCCTGTCGCGCCAGCTCTACGGCCTTACCATCGCCACAGAACGTCCGGGCCACCGCATGATGGAAACCTGTCATCCGCTGGGCGTGGTGGGCGTGATATCGGCCTTCAACTTTCCCGTCGCCGTCTGGTCATGGAACACGGCCCTGGCCCTGGTCTGCGGCAATCCTGTCGTCTGGAAGCCGTCCGAAAAGACGCCCCTGACGGCCTTGGCGTCCCAAGCGATCCTGGACCGCGCCCTGGCCCGGTTCGGCGACGCCCCCGAAGGCCTGAGCCAGGTCGTGATCGGCGGGCGCGAGACCGGAGAGGCGCTTGTTGACGACCCGCGCGTCGCGCTCGTCTCGGCCACCGGGTCCACGCGGATGGGGCGGCAGGTCGGCCCACGGGTCGCGGCCCGCTTCGGGCGCACGATCCTGGAACTGGGCGGCAACAATGCGGGCATCGTCTGCCCGTCGGCCGATCTGGACATGGCCCTGCGCGCCATCGCCTTTGGCGCGATGGGCACAGCCGGGCAACGCTGCACCACGATGCGGCGTCTGTTCGTCCATGACAGCATCTACGACGCCCTGGTGCCGCGGCTGATCAAGGCCTATGCCTCGGTGTCGGTCGGCAATCCGCTGACGACGCAGGCTTTGGTCGGACCCCTGGTGGACCGGGATGCCTTTGAAGCCATGCAGGCCGCCTTGGAACAAGCGCAAGCAGCCGGTGGAACGGTCCACGGCGGCGAACGGGTCACCGATGCCGGTCCCGGTGCGGCCTTCTATGTCAGGCCCGCCCTGGTGGAAATGCCGTCGCAGACGGGCCCGGTTCTTGAGGAAACCTTCGCCCCGATCCTCTATGTCATGCGCTACGCCGACCTGCCTGCCGCAATTCAGGAACACAATGCCGTCGCGGCGGGCCTGTCGTCGTCTATCTTCACGACCGACCTGCGCGAGGCTGAATTGTTCCTGTCCGCATCCGGGTCCGATTGCGGCATCGCCAATGTCAACATCGGCACATCCGGGGCCGAGATCGGGGGCGCCTTCGGCGGCGAAAAGGAAACGGGCGGCGGGCGCGAAAGCGGATCGGATGCGTGGAAGGCCTATATGCGCCGGGCGACCAACACCATCAACTATTCCCGCGCGCTGCCCCTGGCGCAGGGTGTCGTCTTCGACATCTGAGGGACCGGCATGAACAGCATCTTCCGGCCCGCCAGCCGGATCGAGGATCTCGGCGTGTCCGAGATCCTGGCGATCACCGCACGCGCCGCCGCCCTGAAGCGCGACGGGCGGCCCGTCATCGCCCTTGGGGCGGGCGAGCCCGATTTCGACACGCCCGACCATGTCAAGGAGGCCGCGATCGCCGCGATCCGGCGGGGCGAGACGAAATACACCAACCTCGACGGCTCGCCCCGGCTGAAGCGCGCCATCCGCGACAAGTTCTTGCGAGAGAACGGGCTGGACTTCGGCCCCGACGAGGTGACGGCAGGCGCGGGCGCCAAGCAGATGCTCTACAACGCGATGATGGCCAGCCTTGACCCGGGGGACAAGGTCATCATCCCCACCCCCTGCTGGACCAGCTATTTCGACATCGTGCGGATCGCGGGCGGTGTTCCCGTTGCGATCCCTTGCCCCGGCGAGGGCGGCTTCCGCCTGTCGCCGGCAGCATTGGAGGCCGCGATCACGCCGCGCACAAGATGGCTGCTGCTGAATTCGCCCTCGAATCCGACCGGCGCCGCCTATGCCGAGCGGGATTATCGCGCGCTGCTGGAGGTTCTGGACCGCCACCCGCATGTCTGGCTGATGGTCGACGACATATACGAACATCTTGTCTATGACGGGTTCCGCTTTGTGACGCCGCTGGCGCTTGACCCGTCGCTGAAGGACCGCTGCCTGACGATCAACGGGGTGTCCAAGGCCTATGCCATGACCGGATGGCGCCTTGGATATGCCGGTGGGCCTGCTGGGCTGATCGCGGGGATGGCGGTGGTGCAAAGCCAGTCGACATCCTGCCCCTGTTCGGTGACACAGGCAGCGGCCATCGCGGCACTGGACGGGCCGCAGGACTTCCTGGCCGCCCGGCGCGACAGCTTCGCGGCGCGGCGGGACCTTGTGGTCGATGCCCTGAACCGGATCGACGGCATCCAGTGCCGCCGCCCCGAGGGCGCGTTCTATGCCTTTGCAAGTTGCGCAGGCATCCTGGGCCGCACCACGCCTGGGGGCAAGGTGCTGGAAAGCGACCGCGACTTCTGCGCCTGGCTGCTGGACGAGGTGGATGTGGCCGTTGTGCCCGGCTCGGCCTTCGGGCTTTCGCCCTATTTCCGCATTTCCTACGCGACATCGGCGGCCGAGTTGACCGAAGCCATGACCCGCATCGGTGACGCCTGCGGCCGCCTGACCTAGGCCTGCCCGTCAGACCGGCAGCGCAGTCTGGTGCTTGATGCGCCTGAGGACGAATTTCGACGAAGAGTTCGCGATGGCGTCATGGTTCAGGATGCCCTGCATCAGCACCTTTTCGTAATCCGCCATGTCGCGGGCGACGATGTGCAGCAGATAGTCCCAGTCCCCGCTGATCGAATAGCAGGC
Source organism: Paracoccus sp. AK26 (assembly GCF_011801365.1). Lineage (NCBI taxonomy): Bacteria > Pseudomonadati > Pseudomonadota > Alphaproteobacteria > Rhodobacterales > Paracoccaceae > Paracoccus > Paracoccus sp. AK26. The sequence continues at coordinate 372,871 of NZ_CP041045.1, read as the reverse complement.
CACGACATCCTCCTGGGCGGCGATGAAGGCCTCGAAGGCGGCGCGGTTGGCGCGGTTCTGCGACTTCATGCGGATCTCGCAAAAGATATCGAGGCCGCGCCCCAAGGCCGCCGGATCCACAAGCCGCACGGCCGGGCCCAGCACGCCGGCCTCTTGCATGGCCTTGACCCGGCGCCAGCACGAGGCGGCCGATGACCCGACCCGTTCCGCAAGGTCCTGGTTCGACAGGCCCGCGTCCACCTGAAGCTCCTGCAGGATTCTCCGGTCGATCTGGTCCAGTTGGTATGTCTGGTTCATGTAGTGGATCATCTTGAAACGAACCCATCATCATTAGGCTGATCCTGCCCCGTTTTGAAAGCCCATTTCACCCCTTTCGCGCAATGATGATCCAAACGATGCCAAGGGGGAAACATGGCCAGATCGCAAGCCGCCACGGCGTTCCGCAACGCACCCGATGCCGATGTCGACTGGGCCACGGTGCTGCGTCACATGGCGTTGAGCCGCGCCCTGGACGAGATGGAGGAAACCCGCCTCGTTCCCGAAAAGAAGGTGCTCTACCAGTTCTCGGCGCGCGGGCACGACATGGCGCAGATCCTTCTGGGGATGCAGCTGACCGAACGCCATGACGCGGTCTGCGGCTATTACCGGTCGCGGCCGCTGCTGCTGGCGCTTGGCGTGGACCCGGTCGATGCGCTCGGCTCGGCCATGGGGCGCGCGGGGGGCTATTCGGACGGGCGCGACATCGGCGTGGTCTTCAACCACCCCAACCGCGACGGCGCCACGGCCCTGCCGATGTGTGGCGGTGTCGGCGCGCAATACACGCCCACGGCGGGCTGGGCGCAGGCGCTTGAATACCAGGCGAAGGTGCTGGGTTCGGACGCGCATGGCCGTTCGATCGCGGTCGTGCTGGGGGGCGACGGATCGGTCGCGTCCAACGGCTTCTGGTCCGCGCTGACCATCGCCACCACCCAGAAGCTGCCGATGCTGTTCTATGTCGAGGATAACGGCTTCGGCATCTCGGTCGCCTCGACGGTGCAGACGCCGGGCGGCAACATCGCGGCCAACCTGGCGTCCTGGAAGGGCCTGCGCATCTTCGCGGGCGACGGCACCGACCCGGTCGAGGCCGCGCAACTGGTGGCCGAGGCCGTGGCCTTCGTGCGCGAGGAACGCGGCCCGGCGATGCTGCGGCTGACCGTGCCGCGGCTTCAGGGCCACAGTTTCCAGGACACGCAGGCCTACAAGCCGGAAACCGTCGTCGCCGCCGAACGCGCCCGCGATCCCTGGCGCAAGCTGCAGGCCCATCTGGTGCCGCGCATCCTGAGCAAGTCGGATTGGGACGGGGCATTGAAGGACGCAGCCGAGCGGGCCGAAGCCGCGCGCGAGGCGGCCGAGGCGCGGCCGGTGGGCGATCCGGCCACGGTCCTGCGGCACGTGTTCCATGACGGAGAGATGCAGCACCTGGGCGGCCTGATGCCGTTGGGCTGGACCCCGCCGCCTTCGACCGACCAGGCCCGGCCCGAAGGACAGCGCATCAACATGGTCACCGCGATCCGCCGCGTGCTGGACCAGGAACTGGCCCTGAACCCCCGGATGGTGGTGTTCGGCGAGGATGTCGGTCCCAAGGGCGGGGTCCACGCCGTCACGCTGGGCCTTCAGGACAAGCATGGTGCCGACCGGGTCTTCGACACCTCGCTATCGGAAGAAGGCATCATCGGTCGCGCGGTGGGCATGGCTTTGGCCGGGCTGCTGCCCGTGCCGGAAATCCAGTTCCGGAAATACGCCGAACCCGCGACCGAGCAGTTGAACGACTGCGGCTCGATGCGGTGGCGGACCAACAACCGCTTCGCCGCGCCGATGGTGGTGCGGATGCCGGTCGGCTTCTTCAAGTGCGGCGATCCCTGGCACAGCCAGACGAACGAGGTCGCCTTCGTCCACAGTCCTGGCTGGAAGGTCGCCTCGCCGTCCAATGCCGAGGACGCGGTGGGCCTGCTGCGCAGCGCCCTGCGCGGCAACGACCCGGTGATCTTCCTCGAACACCGCGCGATGCTGGATCATTCCTGGGCACGGAGGCCTTGGCCCGGCGACGACTTCGCGCTGCCCTTCGGCAAGGCCCGTCTGGTGGCCGAGGGGACGCAGGCCACGATCGTCACCTGGGGCGGCCTTGTGGATCGCTGCCAGGAAGCCGCGCAGGGCCTGTCGGTCGATGTGATCGACCTGCGCACACTGGTTCCCTGGGACCGCGAGGCCGTGCTGGCCTCGGTCGCCAAGACGCATCGCTGCCTGATCGTCCACGAGGATCTGCAGACGGCGGGCTTCGGCGCCGAGATTGCCGCCGTAGTCGCATCCGAAGGCTTCACCGACCTTGATGCCCCGGTCGAGAGGCTGACGATGCCCGACATCCCCAGCCCGCATAATCCGGTCTATCTGGACTGGGCCGTGCCCTCGGTCGCGGCGATCCGCGCGAAGCTGAACGATCTGGTGGGGTTCTGAAGATGGTCGATGTTCTGGTCCCCCTTGAACAGGAAGGCACCGAGGCCGTCGTGTCATCCTGGCTGCGCCGGATCGGCGATCTGGTGCAGGAAAACGACCCGCTGCTGGAACTGGAGACCGACAAGGTGTCGGTTGAAGTTCCGGCCCCCGCATCCGGACGCGTGGCCGAGATCCTGATCGAGGCCGGGCAGAAGGCGGTGCCGGGATCGGTGCTGGCGCGGATCGAGGCTGCCGATGCCGCGCCTGCCCATGACACAGCGGCCCCGGATGCGGCAGAAGATGCCCCTGCGGTCCAGCCCGCGCGGCGCGACATGTCGTCCTGGCATTCCCCTGCCGTGCGCAAGGCGCTTGCGGAGACGGGCGTGGATCCTCAGGCCTTGCAGGGCAGCGGCCGCGACGGGCGGCTGACCCGCGCGGACGTGGATGCCGCGGCAACCCGTTTGCAGGACGAACCGCCTGCAGCCCCTGTTCCTGTTCCTGCCGCCGGACCGCAGCTTGCGGGCCGGTCCGTGGCCCATGACGCAATGCGCCTTGCCATTGCGCGCAACATGCTGAAGTCCGTGACCGAGGCCCCGCAGGTGACAGCCGTCTTCGAGGCCGATTTCAGCGCGATCATGGCCCATCGCAACCGCCACAAGGCGGCCTTCGCGGCGGACGGGATCCCGCTGTCCTACACGGCCTATATCGTCCTGGCGGCCGCCCGCGCGATGCGATCGGTACCCCAGGTCAACAGCCGCTGGCATCCCGACCGGCTGGAGATCTTCGACCAGGTCAATATCGGCATCGGCACCGCGCTTGGCGACAAGGGGCTGGTCGTGCCGGTGATCCGGGACGTCCAGGACCTGTCGCTGCGCGGCGTGGCCGCCCGCCTTCAGGAGGTGACGCAGCGGGCGCGCGAGAACAGGCTGACCCCCGCGGACATGCGCGACGGCACCTTTACCATCTCGAACCACGGGGTGTCGGGATCGCTGCTGGCGGCGCCGATCATCATCAACCAGCCGCAATCGGCCATCCTGGGCGTGGGCAAGCTGGAAAAACGGGTGGTGGTGCGCGAGGTGGGTGGCATCGACACCATCCAGATCCGGCCGATGGCCTATGTCTCGCTGACGATCGACCACCGGGTTCTGGACGGGCACCAGACCAATGGCTGGCTGACGGCCTTCGTGGCCGCCCTGGAGGGCTGGCAGGACTGAAAAAGGGCGCCTTCTGGCGCCCTTTTCCGTGTTTTTCCTGATGCAGGCGTTTGCTTACATCATGCCGCCCATGCCGCCCATGCCGCCCATGTCGGGCATGCCGCCGGCGGGGGCCTTGGGCTCGGGCTTTTCGGCGATCATCGCCTCGGTGGTGATCAGAAGGCCCGCGACGGATGCCGCGTCTTCCAGCGCCGTGCGCACCACCTTGGCCGGGTCGATCACGCCGAACTTGAACATGTCGCCATATTCCTCGGTCTGGGCGTTGAAGCCGAAGGCCTTGTCCGAGGACTCGCGCACCTTGCCCGCGACCACCGCGCCGTCGACGCCGGCGTTCTCGGCGATCTGGCGCATCGGCGCTTCCAGGGCGCGGCGCACGATGGCGATGCCGGCTTCCTGGTCGCTGTTGGCCGCCGTCAGGCCTTCCAGCACCTTGCCGCCCTGGACGAGCGCCACGCCGCCGCCCACGACCACGCCTTCCTGAACGGCCGCGCGGGTCGCGTTCAGCGCGTCGTCCACGCGGTCCTTGCGCTCCTTCACCTCGACCTCGGTCATGCCGCCGACGCGGATCACGGCCACGCCGCCGGCCAGCTTGGCCACCCGCTCCTGCAGCTTCTCGCGGTCGTAGTCCGAGGTGGTTTCCTCGATCTGCTGGCGGATCTGGCTGACGCGGGCCTCGATCTCGGCCTTTTCACCGGCACCGTCGACGATGGTGGTGTTGTCCTTGTTGATCGTGACCTTCTTGGCGCGGCCCAGCATGTCGATGCCGACATTCTCCAGCTTCATGCCGAGGTCCTCGCTGATGACCTGGCCGCCGGTCAGGATCGCGATGTCCTGCAGCATGGCCTTGCGGCGATCGCCGAAGCCCGGAGCCTTCACGGCCGCGATCTTCAACCCGCCGCGCAGCTTGTTCACGACCAGCGTGGCCAGGGCCTCGCCCTCGACATCCTCGGCCACGATCACCAGCGGCTTGCCCGACTGGATCACGGCTTCCAGCAGCGGAACCATCGGCTGCAGCGACGAAAGCTTCTTCTCGTGCAGCAGGATATAGGCGTCTTCCAGATCCGCGATCATCTTGTCGGGGTTGGTCACGAAATAGGGCGACAGGTAGCCGCGGTCGAACTGCATCCCTTCGACCACTTCGACTTCCGTCTCCATGCCCTTGTTCTCTTCGACGGTGATCACACCCTCGTTGCCGACCTTCTGCATCGCATCGGCGATGAAGCGGCCGATATTGGCCTCGCCATTGGCCGAGATGGTGCCGACCTGGGCCACTTCGTCGCTGTCGGTCACGGGACGCGAGGCGGCCTTGATGGCCTCCACGACCTTGGAGGTCGCAAGATCGATGCCGCGCTTGAGATCCATCGGGTTCATGCCGGCGGCGACCGCCTTCATGCCTTCCTTGACGATGGCCTGGGCCAGAACGGTCGCGGTGGTGGTGCCGTCGCCGGCCTCGTCATTGGTGCGCGAGGCCACTTCGCGCACCATCTGCGCGCCCATGTTCTCGAACTTGTCCGACAGCTCGATCTCTTTGGCGACCGACACGCCGTCCTTGGTGATGCGCGGCGCGCCGAACGACTTGTCGATCACCACGTTGCGGCCCTTCGGACCCAGCGTCACCTTCACGGCATCCGCCAGAATGTTCACGCCCCGAAGCATCCGGTCGCGCGCGTCCGTGTTGAACTTCACTTCTTTCGCAGCCATTGGGTTCACTCCTCTCTGAACGCTTTCGGGATCAGGCGGCCTTGGCGATCGCCGGCGTATCCAGCACGCCCATCACGTCGCTTTCCTTCATGATCAGCAGATCCTCGCCATCAAGGCGGATCTCGGTGCCGGACCATTTGCCGAACAGGATGCGGTCGCCAACGCTGACCTCCAGCGGAATCAGGTCGCCCCGGTCATTGCGCAGGCCAGTGCCAATGGCCAGCACTTCGCCTTCCTGGGGTTTTTCCTTGGCGCTGTCGGGGATGATCAGCCCGCCCGCGGTCTTTTCCTGGGCATCGATGCGGCGGACCAGAATACGGTCTTGGAGTGGACGGAACGTCATGTCGTTTTCCCTCATGGACAAACAGATCTTTGAGCGGTTCCTCTGTGCCGGTCCGAGAACCGGAACAGGGCTTGCGCGACCCGTTCAGGCATCGCGCGGGACATGAATTGGCAAAACCGGAAGCGATTTCAAGAGGGGGTCGAGGAAAATATTGGCACTGTCTTCCGGCTGCTGCCAAAACCCGTAACCCTCCCGCAATATCCTGTGATTTCAGCGTGGTCCGCGCCACTGGGGGCTTGACGTGGAGCAGGACTGCGTCAAACCTTGAGGGACATGGATCTGTCACAATGATGCCGAGGGCTTCATGATGGACACTTACCTTTCTGTCGCCCGCGATCTGGTGGTCGAGGGGATGCGGGAAAGCCAGGTCGCGCTTTCCGCGCAGCTTGAATTCCACCTTGCCTCGACCCTGGCCCGCTACATGCACCGCCCGCTGGCGCCCGACCGGCTGACGGTCCGCCTGATGGATGCGGCCCAAAGGGGCGCCAGGAAGGGCGAATCGCGCCAGATCGGGGACGAATGCCTGATCTCCTGCGCGTTCTTCGCGGCGCGGCTGACGCGGCAGGGCGGCACCGTGGTCCATTACGCCGCCGTGGGGCAGACGGCATACGAGATCGCGGGAATGCCGGACGTGGCCAGCGGCTTTCCCGACATGCTGGACGTCCTGCACGCCAGCCGCCCTGCGGTCGAGGATCGGGCGCTGCCGCAACAGGACAATGCCGAGGGCGACAAGCCCGACCGCAGGATCCTGTTCATCTCGCCCAGACTCAACCACTGATCCTTGGCCGGTCTGCTGCGGCCCTTGACGCGGGGCGCCCAGATCATTAGCTAGCTAACGACCAAGGAACCTTTCATGCCGCAATCGCCCCATTTCTTTGACACGCTGCTTCACCTGATGCGCCTGCTGCGCCGCAGCTATGACGCGCGGGCCGAGGCGGTGGGGCTGACCCTGTCGCGTGCGCGCGCACTGACCACGCTGTCGCGGATGGACGGGGCGACCCAGTCCGAACTGGCCGCCGCCCTTGATATCGAGGCGCCGACCTTGAAGCGCCAGATCGACGCGCTTGAAGGCGCAGGCTTTGTCGAACGCCGGCCGGCCGAGGGCGACGCCCGCAAGAACGCGCTGTTCCTGACCATGCGGGGCCGCGACAACGAGATCGTCGAGTTTACCCACCGGATGCGCGCCGACCTGATCGCGGGCATCCCGCCAGCTGATCTGGCCGTGGCGCAGTCGGTGATGGATCGCATCGCCGCCAATATCGCCAGGCTGGACCGCGAATGACCGCCGCAGCCCCCACCCCCGCCCCGACCGCCCCCGCCCCGGTGGTCCACCCGCCGCTGCCGGTGCCCCGAGCCCTGGCCTATATGGGCGCGGCCGTCATGCTGGCGCTGTCGCAGGGGCTGGGGCAGGGCTTCGTGTCCGCCAATATCCCGCAAATCGCGGGAGATCTGGGCATCACCACGACCCAGGCCAGCTGGCTGATGGCGGCTTACATGATCCCCCGCGCATCCCTGCCGCTTCTGCTGATCAAGATCCGGACGCAATACGGGCTGCGCCGCTTTGCCGAGGTGGGGATCATCGCCTATGTCGCGGTGGCCCTCGCCTCGGTCTGGATGCAGGATTTCCGGTCCGCCGTGGTCCTGCAGGCGCTGTCGGGCGCGGCGGCCGCGCCCTTGTCCACCTTGGCCTTCATGTACATGCTGGAGCCGCTGTCCCAGCAATGGAAGATGCGCCTTGGCCTGCCCGCCGCGATGGCCGTGATGATGTCGGGGCCGACGCTGGCGCGGGTCGTCTCGCCCGCGCTGATCGGGGACGGGGGGCTTGGCGGCATCCATCTGACCGCGCTTGGCATGGCGATGGTGTCGCTGATGCTGGTCTTTCGGCTGCCGCTGCGCCCGGTGCCGCACATGAAGGTCATCCAGTCGCTGGATTTCCTCAGCTTCCTTTTGATCGGCTTCGGCTTTGCAGGGCTGACCATCGGCTTTGTGCTGGGGCCGATCCACAACTGGACCGACGCGCCCTGGGTCGGGGCGCTGCTGGCCGCATCAGTCGCATCACTGGCCGTCGCGGTCGCGGTCGAGCTGAACCGCGAAGCGCCGCTTCTGGACATCCGCTGGCTGGTCAGCCCGGCCATGCTGCACCTGACCGCGACACTGTTCCTGTTCCGGCTGATCCTGTCGGAGCAAAGCGCGGGCGCACCCCGGATGTTCCTGACGCTGGGCGTCGCCCCTGCGCAGATGACCGGCCTGTTCGCGATCATCGTGGGCGCAAGCCTGCTGGGCGGGTTGGCCTGCGTGGCCTGGATGCGCCCAAACCGGGTGGCTGTCCTGCACCTGATCGCGCTGCTGCTGATCGCGGGCGGCGCGCTGATGGACGCGCAGGCCACCATCGACACCCGGCCGGAACAGATGATCGTCAGCCAGGCGCTGATCGGATTCGCCGGGATGCTGTTCCTGCCGCCCGCGATGATGGCGGGGCTTGTGTCGGCGCTTGCGCGCGGGCCGCAGTATCTTCTGTCCTTCGTGATCGTCTTCATCTCGACCCAGTCCCTGGGCGGCGTCTTGGGGTCGGGGCTGTTCACGACCTTTATCAACAACCGCCAGGCGGCCCATTACGCGGTGCTGACCGAACAGATCGCCGTGGGCGACGCGCCGACCATGCAGGCCATCGCGGCGCGGGCCGCGGGTCTTGCGGCGCAGGTGCCGGATGCCGCCTCCCGCAGCGCGCAGGCTGCTGCGCAGATCGCGCAAGAGGCCACGGCCCAGGCATCTGTCATGGCCTATAACGACGCCTATCTTCTGACCGCCCTGATCGCCCTTGGCGCCGCCTTGGCCCTGGTCCTGCACATGCTGCGCGACCGGCTGGCGCTGCGCATGTCGCCCCAGGCAGAACCGGATGTGACACCATGAAGAAAGAAAACCTCCTTCCCACCGTTATCGCCTTGGTGATCGGCGCCGCGGGCGTGCTGCTGCTGCTTTTCGCCTGGCACCTGCCGCCGTTCCAGCCATCTGAACCGACGACCGAGAACGCCTATGTCCGGGGCAAGGTCACGACCGTCGCGCCCCAGGTCACCGGCTATGTCGCGGCGGTCGAGGCCACGGACTTCCAGGCCGTCAGGGCGGGGGACGTGATCGCGCGGATCGACGACCGCATCCCCCGCCAGAAGCTGGCCCAGGCCGAGGCGCAACTGGCCGCCGCCCGCGCCGCGATGGAGGTGGCGACCCAGGGCGTCGCCTCGGCCGAGGCAGTGCTGCGGGCCAATGAGGCGGGCGTGGCCTCCGCGCGGTCGGCCCTGACGACGGCGCAGACAAGCTGGAACCGCGCAGAGGAACTGCGGACGCGGGGCGTGGCCTCGCAATCGGCGGCGGAGCAATCCGAACTGTCGCTGCAACAGGCCGAAGCCGGCGTGACCCAGGCCGAGGCCCAGGTCGACGTGCAGCGGGAATCGGTGAAATCCGCGCGTGTCGCCCTGCAGTCGCGCCAGGCAGACATCGCCGCAGCCCAGGCGGCGGTGGAACTGGCGCAGATCGATCTGGACAATACCGTGATCCGGGCACCGGCCGACGGGCGGTTGGGCCAGGTCTCGGTCCGGGTGGGGCAATATGTGACGCCGGGCAGCGCGCTTGTGTCCCATGTGGGCACCGAAACCTGGGTCATTGCAAATTTCAAGGAAACCGCGCTGACCGGCCTGCGTCCGGGCGAAGCCGTCCGCTTTACGGTGGACGCTGTCCGCGACGTGGATTTCACGGGCCGGGTCGAGTCCTTTTCGCCCGCGACGGCATCGGAATACAGCCTGCTCGCTGGGACAAACGCGACCGGCAACTTCACCAAGATCGCGCAGCGCCTGCCGGTTCGCATCGCCATCGACCAGGACCAGCCCCATGCCGAGGATCTGCTTCCCGGCATGTCGGTGATCGTCCACGTGGATACCGACAGCGCCCCCCGATGACCTGCCGCCCGCGGTCGGCCTACCAGGGGATGGGCGTCCCGAACCGGTCCATGAAGGCGCCGCTGTCGGCAGGCGTCAGGCGGGCGATGCTGTCCAGCAGGGAGGCTGCGGCGTCTTTCGGATCCTGGACCTGAAGGCCGGTCTTGGCGAAGCCGTCGGACAGCGGCGTCGCCACGGTGCCGGGGTGGAAGGCCGCACAGATCGCCTTGGGATGTGTACGGCGCAGTTCGACCGAGGCGGTGCGGATGACCTGGTTCAGGGCCGCCTTGGAGGCGCGATAGGAATACCATCCCCCCAGCCGGTTGTCGGCGATGCTGCCGACTTTGGCGGACAGGACGGCAAGGACCGCGCGGCGGTCGCGGGGTATCAGTGGCAGGAAATGCTTCAGGATCTGCGCAGGGCCGATCGTGTTCACCGCAAAGGACACGGCCATGGCCTGCGGATCAAGCTTGCGGATCGTTTTTTCCGGCTGCATCCCCGGCCCGTGCAGAACCCCGGTCGCCACCAGAACCAGTGTCGGCACGCCGATCTGCCCGATGCGGTTCGCGGCCCGCGCGATGCTGCCCGGATCGGCTAGGTCCAGTTCAGGCCGCGACAGGCCGATCACCTGCCCGGAAAGCCGCCCCTGCAGATCGCGCGTCAATGCCCCGCCGATCCCGCCCGAGGCACCGATCACCACTGCCAGATCCTGCTGTTTCATGCATCCTCCGCCCTTGCCCCTGCAGAACAGGGCGCAGCGCAAGTAAAACTACCGGTCGGCCTTCGCCTAATAAAGATCAATGAAACCTTCCTGCACGGCTTCCGGTTTGGAAGACAAGTGTGAACGGGTGGACCATATGCCGGGACGGATTGCTGCGACTGCCGGCTTGTCGTGTCGACCCCCGCTCATCATCGCCAGGATCTCCAGGATGAACAGCCGTTCTTCCGCTGCGCCGTTTCGGCTGCGGAAAGCCATGGGCGGCATAGGAATGCAGGCCACCCGGCCATGACGCTGACGCAGGAAACGGCCGAAAGGATGGCGCAATGAACGATGTTTTCTCCGTGACCCCCCTTGCGCCCTCGGCCCGGCCTGCGCTGATCTGTTTTTCGCATCTCCGCTGGGATTTCGTGTGGCAGCGGCCGCAGCATCTGATGTCCCGCTTTGCCGAAAGTCACCGCCTGTTCATCTGGGAAGAAGCGATTCCCACAGACCATCACCTTCCCTATCTGGAATTTCATGCCTTCGAGGGCACCAGCGTCCAGTCCATCCGCCCCCGCCTGCCAGCCCAGTGGTCGGTCCAGCAGAAGGATCGCGCCCTGGCGGGGCTGCTGGACCAGATGATGGCCCTGGCGGGAATACGTCGCCCGGTCCTGTGGTTCTATACGCCGATGATGTGGCCGATCGCCCGGCACGTGGATGCGGCGGCTGTGGTCTATGATTGCATGGACGAACTATCCGCCTTCCGCTTTGCGCCGCCCGGACTTGCCGCCAACGAGGCTGCCCTGATGAAGGCCGCGGATGTGGTCTTCACCGGAGGCCAGTCCATCTTCGAGGCCAAGGCCGGACGCCACGGCAATATCCACGTGTTCCCGTCTGCCGTCGACACCTCGCATTTTGCCAATGCCCGTGCCGCCCTGGCGGAACCGGCGGATCAGGCAGCGCTGCCCGGCCCACGTCTCGGCTTCTATGGCGTGATCGACGAAAGGCTGGATCTTGGTCTGATCGCCGCCCTGGCAAAGGCCCGTCCCCAATGGTCGATCGTGATGATCGGGCCCTTGGCCAAGATCGGCCCCGAGGACTTGCCCCGCGCGCCGAACATCCACTGGCTTGGTCAGCGCGGCTATGACCAGTTGCCCGCCTATCTGTCGGGCTGGGACGTGGCGCTGATGCCCTTTGCCATGAACGAGGCCACGCGGTTCATTTCGCCGACCAAGACGCCGGAATACCTTGCAGGCGGGGTGCAGGTCGTCTCGACGCCCGTGCCTGATGTCGTGCGACATTATGGCGATCTGGGGGCGGTGCGGATCGCCCCGGATGCCACCCGCTTCATCCAGGCCAGCGAGGAGATCCTGGCGGGTCAGGACCTTGCATGGCGCGAGGCCGCCGACCGGATGCTGGCGGATCAAAGCTGGGACAACACCTTCCGGCAGATGCAGTCGCATCTGGATCGCGTCATGCGCAGGCGGTTGCTGTCGCCCTCGCCGCTGCCGGGGGTCGGGGGCCTGCTGGCCCCGGATGGCGTCACCTCCATGCCAGCCTGATGCGCTGCCAACTGCCGACTGACTGCACCCAACTGCCCGGCTTTTGCCAGTCCCGTCCCGTGGCTGCATGATCGGCAACGAAACCTGTGCAGGGCCCGGGGTCACAGCCGGTGCCTTTCCGGTTCCGAATGCGCAGCATCGGCTGATCCGCCTTGTTTTCGTGATGGCCCGGCTGGGGGTAGGACCGGACGAGGCGAACGTCCGCCTGCTGGCCCGCCAGTTGCCGCGCGACCGCTACAGCATCACGGTCATCCCTTGCTTCTGCGACCAGCGGACAAGCCCCCGGATCCATGAACAACTGGCCAGCCTTGGCGTGAATGTGGACACCACGCCCTATGACCTGGGATTCGAAGATACCGTGGACCATCTGCGCCGCAAGCTGGTGCAAGCAGATGTTGTCGTGTCCTGCCAGAACGTGGCCGACATCTATCCCGCCCTTGAAGGCATGGCGGTGCGCCCGCCGCTGATCGAATACGGTGCGCGGGTCAGCGATGCCCTGGCGGGGCCCAAGCATCTGACCGTCCGCTATGTGGGGCCTGGCAACGGCATCCGGGCGGCTGCGGCCTCCAGGATGCCCGACCGGTCGGGCGACGCCGTGGTGATCCCGCCGATGGTGGATCCGCAGGAGTTCCGCCCGGAACGCCGCGGCCCTGTCCGGGCCGCGTTGGGCATCGCCCCGGATGACCTGCTGATCGGCTGGGTCGGACGTCCGGATTGCGGGGCCGGGGTTCAGGACTTCATCGCCGCCGCCCTTTGCATCGCCGGCAGTGTGCCCAACGCCCGGTTCGTCGCCGTGGGTGTTCCCGATCCCCTTGTGCCCGAAGACGCGCAGCAGCTTCGCCTGTTGGCCCGACCCTTGGGACGCCAGATGATCTTTGCAGGCTACGGCTGGGACATGCCCGACCTGCTGGGGGCGATGGACCTCCTCTGCTGCCTGCCCCAGGACGGGGAAACGGCCCATGTCCTGGGACATGCGGGCGCAACCGCCTTGCCCGTGATCGCCGTTGCCGATCACGGAGCCGACCAGCAGATCGCGGAAGGGACCACCGGCCTGTCGGTGCCGGCAGGGGATCCCGGTGCGCTGGATCAGGCCATAATGCGCCTGCTGGGGGATGCCCCGTTGCGAAACCGGCTGGGGGCGGCGCTGCGCGACCATGTGCTGGCCAGGAATGCGGCCCGGGTTGTTGTGCCGCAATGGCAGGCGCTGATCGACCGGGTGCTGGCAGAACGTGCCCCCGCACCCCCGCCTGCCACCTTCAACAGCTTCGTCCTGGGCGGGTGGGAGTCGTCCACCCACCGGCTTCGGTCGGGGCAGCGGCTGGACGTGATCGCCTCGACGGGCCACGACACCCATGCCGCGCAGGATTACCGGCAACTGTCCGGCCTGGGGATCGGGGCCTGCCGCGACGGGGCGCGATGGCACCTGATCGAGCAGAGGCCGCGCCGCTATGACTTTTCCAGCCTGACCGGCATGATCGAGGCTGCCAGGGACACCGGCACGCAGGTGATCTGGGACTTGCTGCATTACGGCTGGCCTGACGATCTGGACATCTGGGCGCCGGCCTTCGTGGATCGCTTCGCGGCCTATGCCCGCGCCGTCGCCCTGCATCATCGCGAGACGACGGATGCCGTGCCCTTCTGGTGCCCCGTGAACGAGATCAGCTTTTTTTCCTGGGCAGGGGGAGATGTCCGATACCTGAACCCCTTCGCCGCCGGCCGCGGGTTCGAGCTGAAGTGCCAGCTTGCCCGCGCCTCGATCGCCGCGATGGGTGAATTGCGCGCCGTCGATCCCCGTGCCCGCTTTGTCCAGGCCGAACCGCTGCTGGCAATCCACCATGACCCCCAAGGCGACGACCCGCCATCGGTGGCGCAGGGCCATCACGAGGCGCAGTTCCAGGCCTTCGACATGATCTCGGGCCGAATCTGGCCGCAACTGGGCGGAGAGCCTGCGTTTCTCGATATTATCGGGGTCAACTATTACTGGAACAACCAGTGGATCCACGGCGGGCCGGCCATCGATATGGATCACCCCGCGTATCGTCCGCTGGCCGACCTGCTGTTCGAGGTCGCGGCCCGCTATGACCGCCCGCTGATGATTGCCGAGACCGGGACCGAGGGCGCGCGCCGCGCGTCCTGGTTCGCCTATATCCGCGATCAGGTTGACGGTGCGCGCAGGCGCGGCGTGCGGATCGAGGGAGTCTGCCTTTACCCCGTCGCCAACCATCACGGGTGGGACGACGACCGGCTTTGCCCGAACGGCCTGCTGGGCCAGGATCCCACGAGCGGCGCGCGAAGCGTCGAATGGCCGCTGGCCCGTGAAATCATGCTGCGGAACAACGGCCTGGGATGACGGGGCGGGAACCCGACGGCTTGGCGGGCCGTTTCGGACAGGATCACCAAGGGGATGGCGACCATGGCAGCCAGGGCGAACTGGAGAGGCTTTCTCAAGGTCGGAGAGGTCAGTTGCCCGGTCGGGCTTTACACCGCTGCGTCGACCTCGGACCGGATCGCCTTCCACACCTTGAACCGCAAGACGGGCAACCGGCTGCGCCGCGTCTTCGTGGACAGCGAAACCGGCGATCCGGTGGACCGCGACGAGCAGGTCAAGGGTTACGAGATCGCATCGGGCGAATACATCGTGCTGGACCCCGAGGAGGTCGCCTCGGCAGTGCCCGACAGCGACAAGACGCTGTCGGTCACCGACTTCATCGGCTGCAACGACATCGACGACCTTTACTTCGACAAGCCCTATTATCTTCTGCCCACCGACGAGGCGGCCGAGGAAGCCTTTGCCCTGATCCGGGAAGGGATGCGTGGAAAGAAGGTCGCGGCCCTGGCGCAGACGGTGCTGTTCCGTCGCGTCCGCACCGTCCTGATCCGCGCCCATGACTGCGGGCTGATCGCCACGACCCTGAACTTCGATTACGAGGTGCGCGACGCGGACGAGGTCTTTGCCGACATTCCCGACCTGCAGATCAAGGGCGAGATGCTGGATCTGGCCCAGCACATCATCAAGACCAAGCGCGGCACCTTCGACCCGCGCGACTTCGACGACCGCTATGAATCTGCCCTGGCCGAACTGGTCAAGGCCAAGATCGAGGGCCGCAAGATCCAGCCGCGCCGCGAACCCAAGCGGGACATGCCGGTCGATCTGATGGCGGCGCTGCGCGAAAGCGCGGGCATGGCCGGGCGCAAGACCACGCGGAGCAGTCCAGGCACCAGCAAGCCGCGCGGCGGGGGCAGGAAGGCGCCGTCGCGGTCCTCGGGCAGCAAGAAGGCGGGCTAGGTCATGGCGGGATCGTCGGGGGCGGGCCTGGAAACCTATAACCAGAAGCGCGACTTCACGCAGACGGCCGAACCCCCCGGTCGCAAGGCGGGCAAGACGGGCCGCTCTTTCGTGATCCAGAAGCACGCGGCCACCCGGCTGCATTACGACCTGCGGCTGGAAATGGACGGCGTGCTGAAAAGCTGGGCCGTGACCAGGGGGCCCAGCCTGGTCGCCGGCGAGAAGCGCCTGGCCGTCCATGTCGAGGATCATCCGCTGGACTATGCCGATTTCGAGGGCACGATCCCCAAGGGCAATTACGGCGCGGGCGCGGTGATCGTCTGGGACCGGGGCGACTGGACCCGGGTCGACGGGGACTATGCCAAGGGCAAGCTGGAAATCGAACTGAAGGGGGAAAAGCTGTCGGGTCGCTGGCATCTGGTGCGGATGCGTCCCAAGCGCGGCGAGACGCGCGAGAACTGGCTGCTCATAAAGTCCGAGGATGCCGCTGCCCGCCCCCCCGACGCACCGGATATTCTGTCCGAGCGCCCGGAATCCATCCAGACCGGACGCACGGTCGAGGATGTGGCCAACGGCGCCGAGGCCCCGTCGCGGCCCGCCAAGCCCCCTGCCGCGCCGCGCCGGAAGCGCCGCGCCAAAGCGGATGCCCCGGCGGCAAAGGCAGCGCCGTCGGCCATGCCCGATTTCGTCGAACCGGCCCTCGCGACGCTGAAGCCGTCGCCGCCCACGGGCCCGAAATGGCTGCACGAGGTCAAGTTCGATGGCTATCGCCTGCAAGCCCGGCTGGAGGGAACCAAGGTCCGGTTGCTGACCCGCAGCGGGCTGGACTGGACCGACCGCTTCGGTCCCGACATCCCGGATGCGCTGCGCGCCCTGCCGGCCCAGCAGGCGCTGATCGACGGCGAACTGGTGGTCGAATCCGGGGCAGGGGCCTCGGACTTCTCGGCCTTGCAGGCGGATCTGTCCGCCGGGCGCAATGACCGCTTCGTGTTCTATGTCTTCGACCTGCTTTACCTGGACGGCCAGGACCTTCGCGACGCGCCGCTGATCGAGCGCAAGGGGATCCTGGAGGATCTGGTGGGCCCGGAACCCGGCCGCGTCCGTTTCAGCGCCCATTTCGGGGAAACCGGGTCGATGGTGCTGCGCCACGCCTGTCGGCTGAGCCTGGAAGGGATCATCTCAAAGGAAGCCGATGCGCCTTATCGGTCGGGGCGGGGGAAAAGCTGGATCAAGTCCAAATGCTCGGCCCGGCAGGAATTCGTGGTGGCGGGCTTTCTGCCCTCGACCACCTCGGACAAGCTGGTCGGATCGCTAGCCCTGGGTGTCTACGAGGACGGCAAGCTGGATTATGTGGGCCGCGTCGGCACCGGCTTTTCAGCCGCCGTGGCCGAGGATCTGCGCAGCCGCCTGGAGGAAATGCGCATCGACAAGAGCCCCTTTGTCCGCAAGCTGACCGCCGACGAGGCGCGGGGCGTCCAGTTCGTGCACCCCGAACTGGTGGCCGAGGTCGAGTTCCGCGCCTGGACCGCCGACGGCCTTCTGCGCCACGCCTCGTTCCGGGGGCTGCGCGAGGACAAGCCGGCAGCCGACGTGGTGCGTGAAAGCGGCCCCGCCGGGGCGGCCCCCAAGGCGCAGAAGCGCCGGGTGGCCCTGACCCATCCTGACCGCATCTATTGGCCCGACGAGGGGATTACGAAGGAGGGGCTGGCGGATTACTATGCCCAGGTCTGGACCCGGATCGCGCCCTTTATCGTCGGCCGCCCGCTGGCGCTTCTGCGCTGCCCCAGCGGCATCACCGGGCAGAGGTTCTTCCAGAAACACGCCTGGCGCGGGATCAGCAAGCATATCGCCCAGGTCAAGGATCCCAAGGCCAAGGACGAGGAAGCGATGGTCGCCGTCAACGACCTGGACGGGCTGATGGCCCTGGTGCAGTCGGCGACGCTGGAAATCCATCCCTGGGGATCCACCGTCGCGGACTGGGACCGGCCCGACACCATCACCATGGATCTGGATCCGGGCGAAGGAGTGGCCTGGGGCGCGATCATCGCCGCCGCCGAGGAGGTCCGGCAGCGGCTGCAGGACGCGGGCCTTGCGGCTTTCGTCAAGACATCGGGCGGCAAGGGCCTGCACGTGGTGGCCCCGCTTCGGCCCAAGGCCGACTGGCCTACGGTCAAGGCCTTCACCAAGGGCTTGGCCGAGGCAATGGCCGCAGATTCCCCCGATGATTACGTGGCGACCATCACCAAGTCCAAGCGCAAGGGGCGCATCCTGATCGACTATCTGCGCAATCAGCGGGGCATGACGGCGGTCGCCGCCTATTCGACCCGCGCCCGCCCCGGCGCCGCCCTGTCCATGCCGGTCGCGTGGGAGGAACTGGACCAGATCGGTCCCGCCTATTTCACCGTGACCAACACGCCGGCGCGGCTGGACGACCTTGCCCATGACCCGTGGGAAGATTTCCGCACTGCCGCCCGTCCGCTGGAAGGCAAGGCAAGGCGCGGCAAGGCCTGATCAGCGGCTGCTGCGCTTGCCTTCGGCCTGCAGGCTTTTCTTCAGGGCAGTCATGATGTCGATGACATTGCCTTCTGGCTCGTGGGCCTGTGGCTTGGACTTGGCCGCGCGCTTCTTGCCCTTCTTCTTGGCCGCGATGATGTCGAGCAGCCGTTCCTGCACGGGATCGTTCACCATGGAGGGACCCCAATGCGTGGTCTTTTCGCCGATCAGCTTGCGGACAAGGGTCAGGGGCCTGGCCTCGGGCTTGGACTGCGAGATGTCGTCGAAGTAGTCTCCTTCGTCCCGCACCTCGTCGCCATAGCGCAGGGTCCACAGCACCATGCCCTTTCCGCGCGGCTTCAGCATGACCGCGCGTTCCCGGCGATACATCACCAGACGGGATATCCCGACGGTGCCGCTGGCGGCCATGGCGTCGCGGATCACGGCAAAGGCTTCCTGGCCCACCTCGTCCCCTGGCAGCAGGAAATGCGGACGGTCATACCAGACCCAGCCGATCGAATGATCGGGCACGAACATGTCGATGTCGATGGTGCGGGTGCTTTCCAGGCCGACGGCCTCGATCTCGGCATCCTCGAGCATGACATAGTCATTCTCGCCGCGCTCATATCCCTTGACCTCGTCATCGTCGCGCACGGGCCTTTCCGTGACGGAATCGACATACTGGCTGACGACGCGGTTGCCGGTCTGGGCGTTCAGGGTGTGGAAGCGGACCTTGTCGCCTTCCGTGATGGCGGGCATCAGGGTCACGGGGCAGGTGACCAGCGACAGTTTCAGATAGCCCTTCCAATAGGTCCGCGGTGCCATGACAGATGCTCCTAGCCAGCCCAATCCAACGGCGGCGAAGGGGCTTTGTTCCGCATCACAGGCTGTCGGGCACGCAGCGGTTCTCGGCCAAGCGCAGCAGGCTGTGGATGCGGGTTGCCGCGATCTCTCCCTGCGACATGGCGACGGCGATCTGGTTCAACCCGGTCACAACGTCGCCCGCCGCAAAGACATTGGGAAGCGATGTCTGCTGGTGCGGGTTGGTCAGGATGCGACCATCTTCGGCCAGATCCAGCCCGAGATCGGAAGCAAGGTCGTTGCGCGGGTCGTTGCCCAGGCCCGAATAAACGGCCGCAAAGCGGGTCTCGGCCTTGTCGGCGAACCGCACGGAAACGCTGGCGCGTTGGAAATCCCAGCCCGCCACCGGATCGCGCACGATCTTCACGCCTGCCTCCGCCAGCTTCTGCATCAGCCGGTCGGGCAGCGAAAGATCGTCGCCCAGCGTCAGCAGGGTGATATCGGGCGTGTAATGGCTGAGGAACAGCGCCTCGCCCGCCGCGCATTCGGCCGTTCCGATGACCGCCACCGGCTGGCCCGTCAGTTCATAGGCATCGCAGACCGGACATTGCCGGATCAGCCCTTCCCGGACATGTTCCCGTGCGTCCCTGATCGGGGGCATCCGGTCGCGGATGCCTGTCGCAAGGATCAGGTGGGACGCGCTGATCTGTTCGCCGGCAGAGATGCGGATCAGCCCGTAGGCATCCGTGGTCGCCTGCGTCGCGTCCGCGGAAACGACCGCTGCCGGGTAGTTCAGCAACTGTTCCCGCATCCGTCCCAGCAGGTCGTTGCCGTGGATCCCGTCAGGATAGCCCGGGTGGTTGTGCGACCGGGGGATCAGGGACGCGCGGCTGTCGCCGCCGTCGATCAGGACGATGCGGCGGCGAAACCGGGCAAGATAGATCGCGGCCGTCAGCCCCGCAGGGCCGCCGCCGATGATGGCACAGTCGAAGACGGGCTTTGTCATGGCAGGCGGTCCAGCGGCGCCGGGATCAGATATCGGCGCGCTGATCGCTGGCCGACAGGGCGATGTACTGGCGAACGACCTCGGGCAGGCCGTCATGGATCTGCGCAGCCATTGCGACTTCTTCCTGCAGGTTCTGTTCCAGCAGGGGCAGGGCCTGCGTGACATTGGCCTGCTGGCCCGCAGTGATCAGGGCGGTATAGGCCGCGATCTCGAAATGCTCGAAGGCGAAGTTCGCCAGCGAGTTCTTGAGGATCTCGTCCGTCGCCATGCTGTGGGTCATGGCCGCCATGGATCCGCTCAGCGACAGCATCGTGTCCTTCACGCCGGAAGCGGATTCGTTGAGGCCTTCGAAGATCTGGTCGATACGCTGGATCTGGACCTCGGTTTCGCGGATGTGGCGGTCCAGCAGGGCGGATACCTGCGGATAATGCTCCAGCCGGTTCAGTTGCGGCTGCATGATCGAAAGCGCCTGCTTTTCCATGGCATGGGCATTGCGCAGACCATCGATGAACACGTCATAAGCGGCGTTTGTCATGATCTTGGTCCTTTCCTTGGGATGGCCAGGGTGGCGGCCTTAAGCCAGAGCAACCTGCCCGAGCACGATCTGTTCCCTTTGGCGGTATTGAACAAAGGTTAATCATCACCGGGATCCGGAAACGTTAGGCCTCCCTGCGCGTTGATCTTGCACAAGAAACGGAAGGAGGATCCGATGGCCACCGAAGGCAAGAACCGCGGCCGCGCGCAAGACCGCCGCAAGGTCGCGGGCGGGCAGGAACATGAAGTGCGCTACGAGGCCGAGAAGATGGGCGTGTCCCGGGCAGAGGTCCGCGATGCGGTCAAGTCCGAAGGCAACAGCCGCGGCAAGGTCGAACAGAAGTTGAAGGACTAGGCCGCAGTCGCGGCCTATCTTTCCTTCGGGATGATGCTGATGCCGCCGCTGACTTCCAGCACCGCGGCATCGATGTCGGCCAAGGCCTTCAGGCCTTGCTGTTCGCGCGCGGATTCCAGCACGTCCTCGATGCTGACGCGCGCGCGCTCCATCGCCTCGTGATCGATGCGGCCCTGGCTGATGAGCACCGTCGGGTTGCCGTCCAGCAGCGACGCGACGCGGGGCGAGAAGCTTTTCAGCCAGGCCAGAAGCACATCGGTGGCAAACAGCGTCAGGATCAGCACCACGGCGTTGCTGATGGAAAAGTCGTCGCCCAGCAGCGCCTGCTGCGTCGTTTCGGCGATGATCAGCAGCAACACGAAGTCGAAGGGCGTCATCTGCGCCATCGTGCGCCGGCCCGACAGGCGCGTGGCGATCAGCAGGATGACATAGATCGAGACGCCGCGAATGACCGAATCCATGATTTCCCCTCCTTCAGGGCAGGACAAGCAGGTTGATGCGGCGCGTTTCGCCGCCGATGGTCATGTCGAAGCCCGTCCAGCCGAAATGCATGGCGCGGACGTCGAAATTGACCTGATGAGGCGGGTCGTCCTGCGCCGAGAAGGTCATCACCTGGGCGCCGGGCGCCAGGTCGTTCGTCTCGGGCTCGGGCTGGATGCGTTCGATCATGAAGCGGTCGAAGAAGGGCTGCGAGATGACCAGGCGGTGCGTCCCTGTCGGCTCGGTAAAGGTGATGGACATGTCGTCCGATCCTTCCCATCGGGACACGCGCGGCACCTCGACCGTGGCGGCCGCGAACTGGACCCTCTGCTTGTGGAAAAAGCCTCCGCTGCCGGTGAATCCCAGCACGGCCAGCAGCATCACCAGCCCGAAGCACCACCACGCGATGCGCTGCACCTTCCAATAGCGTCTCTGCCGTTCGCGCGGTTCGTTCAGCTGCAACCCGTCGGGCCGAACCGGAGGAATGTCCAACCTTGTGTCTTGGGTCATGTTCTGGTCCTAAGGGCTTGTCGGTAAACCTAAACCTGCCGCGACGGGTTTGGTTTCAAGCCTCAGGGCTGCTGGGACTGTCCAGTTGCCGGGGGCGGCTCGTCCACTTCGGTTGCGTGCCACAGGTTGCGACCGAAAAAGATCACCAGGACGATCGCCACAAGGATCGCGGCAACCGCGATCCCTGCGCGGCCCAGACGGCGGGGGCTGGGCTTGGGCTCATGGCCCGTCATGACAGCGCCCAGATCGCGCCCAGGATCACCAGCAGGATCATGGCCAGCGGCCAGACCAGCACCTGCCAGGCCAGCCGGTTGCGGACGGGTGCCGTGGCGCGAACATAATCGGTGTCGGAAGGCTCTCCTGCGGCTCCGGCGGATCTGTCGAGCGGCCCGCCTTCGGTCTTCTTGTCGCCGTCTTCAGTGGTGGACATGATCTAGTTCCCTGTTGAGGCACCGGCAGCAGCGCCCGGTGTCAGGACCACCTTGGTCCATTCGTTCTGCTTGCCGTGGAAGTTCCGGTATCCGGTCGGCGCATCCTCGAGCGAGAGGCGGTGAGAGATGAGGAAGGTCGTGTCGATCTCGCCTTCAAGGATGCGGTGCAGCAGTTGGCGGGTATATCTCTGCACATGGGTCTGGCCCGTCCGCACCTGCAGCCCCTTCTGCATCAAGGCGCCCAGCGGAAACTTGTCGGCCATGCCGCCATAGACGCCGGGGATCGATACCCGCCCACCCTTGCGCACCGCCGTCAGCGCCATGCGCAGGGCGTGGGCGTTGTCGGCGCCGATGCCGACCTTCTGCTTGACCGCGTCCATCATCCGGTCTGGGCTGAAGCCGTGGCTTTCCATCCCGACCGCGTCGATGACTGCATCAGGACCGATCCCGCCCGTCATCTCCATCAAGGCTTCCAGCACATGGGTCTGGGTATAGTCGATGATCTTGGCACCCAGCTTGCGGGCCAGTTCCAGCCTTCGGGGATAATGGTCGATGGCGATCACCTGATGCGCGCCCATCAGCAGCGCCGACTGGATGGCGAACAAGCCGACCGGACCGCAGCCCCAGACGGCCACGGTGTCGCCATCGCTGATATCGGCGTTCTCGGCCGCCATCCAGCCGGTCGGCAGGATGTCGGACAGGAACAGCACCTGTTCATCGGAAACCCCTTCGGGAATGACGATGGGTCCCACGTCGGAAAACGGCACCCGCACATATTCCGCCTGCCCGCCCGGATAACCGCCCGTCAGGTGGGAATAGCCGAACAGCCCGCTCATCGCATGGCCATAGAGCAGTTCGGACGCTTCCTGCTTTTCAACCGGATTCGAGTTGTCGCAGGCAGAGAACTGTTGCTGCCGGCAAAAGAAGCAGGCCCCGCAGGAAATGGTGAAGGGTACCACCACGCGGTCGCCCTTCTTCAGCGTCGACTTTGGACCGGTTTCCACCACACGGCCCATGAATTCATGGCCCAGGATGTCGCCTGGTTGCAGGCCGGGGATCACCCCGTCGTAAAGATGCAGGTCGGACCCGCAGATCGCAGTCGCCGTCACCTCGATGATCGCGTCGCGGGGGTTCACGATCTGCGGGTCGGGGACGGTATTGACGCGGACGTCGTGCTTGCCGTGCCAGGTCAATGCGCGCATCAGTCTGCCTTTCGGTTGGCCGAGGTGGCGATCTCGCCGGTCTCCAGAAGCATCTTCAGCCGCTTCAGGTCCTGCTTGCCACGGATCGCGGGATCGGTGCCGCGCAGCATGGCCGCCCAATGGCCGACGATGCCCATGCCGGGGCGCCAGGCGATGTGGGCCTCGACCTCGGTGCCGCGATCGCCGGGGGCATCGCGTAACTGGACCTTGGCCTCGATCTCGATATTGGCCCCCTCGACCGAGCGCCAGGCAAGGGCTTCGCCGGGGCGATCCTCGACAAGGCGGGTCTGGACGGAGAAGGGGCCGTCGGGCGACTGGACGACCCAGGTGATCCGATCCCCATCCACCTCGACCGACGACAGCCCCTCCATGAAGTCGGGCAAGCGAACCGGATCCCGCCACATGCGATAGATCTGGTCGCGCGGGGCGCGGATGGTGACGGTGCGGCCCACGACCTGGAAACCGCCAAAGTGGCTGCGCCGGGCCGTGCGGCCGGGGGCGCTGTCGGGGGGGCGGCGGGCAGGGGGGGCCATCATGGCCTTGCCGACTGCCAGTCCCGCGCCGATGGACAGGGCAAGGACGGTGGCTGCCAGGGGCAGGCCTTGGGAACGGCGGGGCATCCGGACCTCCTTTGTCAAGCGGGGCGGGGCCGCCCGCAAAGGCGGCCGCCGGCAAGGGTCAGCGCGACTTTTTGTAAAGCTTGGTCGCGATCTCGAACATTTCCTCGGGAGCGTAGTCGGGCGTGAAGGCCGAGGGCACGCCGGTCAGATCGTGGATCTTGCCGCCTTCGGGCAGCCCGTCGACGACCTCCAGCTCGCCCGGGGGATCGTCGGGCAGGGCGGTCTCGCCGCCGCCGCCCCAGATGCCGCGCATTTCCTCGTAATCGTTGGGGCTGAAGGTATAAAGCCGGCGATGCGACCCCTCGGCCAAGTATTTCTGGCATTCGGGGATATTGCCCAGCGGGATGTTCGGCGTGGGCAGGAACTTGTCCAGGTCCACGCCGGTCAATTTCTTCAGCGCCAGGGCATAGGCATGGGCATGGACCGAACCGCGCACCAGCAGGTAGCCGCAAACCTCGCGCCCGGTGATGTTGGCATCCGTCAGCGATTCATAGACCCGCAGCTTGTGCAGCCGCGCGCCGCATTCCAGGTGGAAGTTGTGCAGCAGGTCCACGATCACGTTGCCGGTCGTGGTGACCATGTCGGCGTTCCAGGACATCGAGTTCGAGTTGACCGGCACCGCGCCGCCCGCATGGCTGTAGAAAGAGCCCGCGGACCGGATGTCCTTCATCTCCTCGAACGGGGCCTTCGAGATGTCGCCTCCGTCACCCTCGTCGCCGCCGGGTTTATCGGGACCATTGGCCAGCATGGCCACGCCGTTGCTGACAAGTTCGACATGGCCCAGTTCCTCGGCCGTGATCGCCGCAACCAGGCTGTAGAAGGGGCGCAGCTTGCTTTTGCTGCGGAAGTTGAAGCTTTGGAACATATAGTTCCCCAGCGTCGACATCTCGCCGTATTTGCCACCCAGCAATTCCTGAAGGGCAGCCGCGGCATTCGAATCTTGTCTTTTCGGTGCAGGAAGTTCGACTTGCAGCTTGTCGACACGCAGGAACATGACCGTTCTCCGGGATCAGGACTGCAAGGGGAACACCCCTTCAGCCGGTTCGTTCCCGTGGCGGTCGTTAAAGGGTGGACCCGCCAGTCCAGATGCGACCATGATTGGCAAGAGAGTTTCCCTCTTCATTAGCCTGGTCCCCGGCAAATCGGCCTTGAACACCTGGCAGGCGTCCGCAAGCCCAGGCACTTGCGGGGCATGGCGTTCAGGTCTGTGCAGAACTGGCGGAGCTCCTCCTGAGAATAGCGTGTCCCCTGCCGAGCGTAGCTGTTAGGGCGAGCTGAAGGGACTTCACCTTTGGCCAAGGGCGGCGTCCGGGATGCGGACCGCTGGGGATGATGCCTTTCTCGCCGCCTTTGACTCAGTCTGTCAGCCAGCGGAGCGAGCGTTCAAGCGAGGCGGTCGCATTCTGGTCGAACCAGCGGCCGTGGGCGAAGATCACCCGGTCCGGGCGGGTGGCGATCAGCCGTCGCCCTTCCTCCTGCGCCTGCTGCCCGGCCAGTTTGACGATGGCACGCAGATAGGCCGGGGCACGGCCATCGGGGGCCAGGATGCCCGCGGCGGCCGCGAAAGGGCGCACGGGGATCGGCAGCTTGTGCCGTTCCAGGTTCAGCACCAGATCCACCAGGATCAGCGTCCGGCTGGGGCGGTGATGAAGCGCCACCTCGCAGAAGCCTGCCGCCCCGTGGACGGCGATCTGTTCCAGTTCCGGCGGCCAGCCGGGGGCCGCGTCATCGCCCAGGTCGTGATCCAGGCGCAGGCCTGCCTTCCTGACCTGCGCGCGCTTGCGCAGCCCCGGCGCGGCCCAGGTGACGGCCTCGGGCAACTGCTGCTGCCAATCCTTCAGGAAGGTCCAGTGCGCGATATTGGGCGCCACGAGATGACGGATCGGGCCGATCTCCTCGATCTGGCGACGCAGGCCGGCGGTGAAGCGGGATGGCGAGTGGATCAGCATCTCGCCCCCCGGCAACCGGATGGCCGTTGTCCGGACCGGGATTGGGATCAGGCCCATGGCCTTCATCGGGCCGCTGTCGATGATCCAAAGGTCGTCTGCGACGGGCTTCAGGACATCGAGGGGCGGATAGGTCACATCTGCCATCTATCGACGCCCCCGCAAGGCCACGGCCACCACCGCAAGCGCCCCCAGGCCAAGCGCCACGCCCGTGGCGATACGGCGCTGAGCGGGCGAACGAAGCCCGCCGTCTATCCCGCCAGAGCGGGGGGCGGGCCGGAACAGGTTTCCGCCACTGGAGGCGGTCTGCGGCGCCCTGCGGAAATAGGACTGCAGAAACAGCGCCATCCCCCGCGTCGTCAGTTCCGGCGAGATGGCATGGCCAAGCCTCACCAGGACAGTCGGCGCCCCGATCATCGTGGTGGGTTTCGGTCGCAGGGCAAGGCGCAGGATGGCATCGGCCACGCGTCGGGCATCCAGCACCGGGGGCGGTGCGGAAAGCCGCCGGCCTGTATAATTCGCGCCGTGGGAGATGCCGGGCGTGTCCACGAAGGACGGGTAGATGTCGCAGACATGGATGTTCCTGTGAGGGACAAGCTCGCCCCGAAGCGCCTCGGCGAAGCCGCGCAGGCCGAACTTGCTGGCGCTATAGGCCGCGGCGAAGGGTGCTGCCGCAAAGCCGCCCAGGGAAATCATGTTGACGAACACCCCGTGTCCCTGCCGCAGGAAGATCGGCAGCACGGCATGGGCGTCGTTCATGTGGCCGATCAGATTGGTGCGGATGACCTGCTCATGCGCCTCGAGCGGCACTTCGTGGAAGGCACCCACTGCCCCGGTCCCGACATTGCTGACCCAGACATGGATCGCACCGCCGAACCCCACCGCCTGGCGGGCGACATCCGCCATGGCAGAGGCATCGGTGACATCGCCCGCGACGGCCATGGCCCTTGCCCCCAGGTCCCGGCAGTCCTGCGCCACCGCCTCGATCGCGTCGCGGTCTCGGGCCACCAGGACAAGACACGCGCCTTGCCGGGCAAAGGCTTCGGCCGTGGCCTGCCCGATGCCGCTGGATGCTCCGGTGATGACGACCGTCGACCTGCCCAGGCTGTTCAAAGGCTTGCCCATCCGTGATCCCTTCGCCGCAATCTTAGAACAGCAGGCTCGGCATGATGTTCCCGAGAAACGCGATGATCAGTGAAGGCGAAGGACGTTCCAGCATGAGGCACAGTTGGGATTCGGGACAATCCACCTCCCTGCCTGGTCCGTTCAGCTTTGCCGAAGGCCGGACCTCGCCTGCTCGTCCATCTGCTTTCGATAGGCGCCGGGCGGCATCCCGTTCAGGCGCCGAAAGGCGCGGGCGAAGGCGCCTGCATCGGCATAGCCAAGGGCTGCCGCGATTTCCTTTGTGGACAGATGCCCGGCTTCCAGCAGTTCCCGGGCGCGGGCGGTCCGGACGGCGCGGCAGTATTCCATCGGCGTCCTGCCGGTGGCGCGCGTGAAGCGGCGGATGAAGGTGCGCCGCTCGAGCCGCGCCATGGCAGCAAGCAGATCGAGCGATACATCCCGCCCGTCGCGGAGATGAACAAGCTCCTGCGCGCGGCGGATGGCAAGATCGGTATGGGCCAGGGGCGGGGCGAAGCCCGGCAGATGGGCGGCCTTTTCCGGGGGCGGGTCCGACAGGATGAACTGCGCCGTCCGCGTTCGCGCCGCCTCGCCCAGCAATTCCGCCACCATGTTCAGCCCCACATCGATCCAGGCCAGGAACCCGCCCGCCGTCAGGATGCCCGGATACTCGATGATGCGCTGATCGGCGTCGGCCACGATGTCGGGAAACTGCTCCATCAGGGTTTGCGCGCAGATCCGGTGCGTCGACACGATGCGGCCGTCCAGAAGCCCGGTCCGCGCAACCAGGAAGATGCCCGAGCAGATCGAGACCAGCGTCACGCCCCGTTCATGCTGCGCCATCAACCACCGGGCGATCCCCCGGCAGGTTTCGGCATCCGGCAGATCGGTCAGGGTTGGCGGCAGGATCAGCGCGGCGGGCCGGGCCGCGGCGTGGGGATGGCTGCTGAAGACGCACTGCATCGCGCCCGCGCCGCGCCCTTCGCAGCTCCAGTGGGTGACATGAAGCGGGGGGCCTTTGCGTTGTCCTGCGCCTGCATCAAAGGTTCCGGCGATGCGGAACAGATCGGTCAGGCCGTGAACCGCAGCCTGCTGGACACCGGGATAGATGACAATCCCGATCTCGGCAGGCCTTCCG
This sequence comes from Paracoccus sp. AK26, assembly GCF_011801365.1. Classification (NCBI taxonomy): domain Bacteria; kingdom Pseudomonadati; phylum Pseudomonadota; class Alphaproteobacteria; order Rhodobacterales; family Paracoccaceae; genus Paracoccus; species Paracoccus sp. AK26. The sequence continues at coordinate 345,029 of NZ_CP041045.1, read as the reverse complement.
TCATGCGCACGCATTGTCACTTTCAGCCCATCTTATGACATGTCCGATCCTATCAGAAGCGCCTGCCTGCAGCCATCATTGCGGCGGATGCGGCCTTGTCCGGCCCCTGTCCGACTCTGTTCTGCCAATCCTGCGGGCAGCAGGGGATCCGGAGGAGACGGCGCCGCCATGCCGGAACCGGCGTCCCGGCAAGGGGGCATGGTCGCGGCCCATCCAGAACCACAAGGCCGATCAAGCAAACGGAGCATTGTTCATGAGTGTCTTCACGACCGCAGACGGAACCCGGATCTTCTACAAGGACTGGGGGCAGGGGCAGCCGATCGTCTTTTCCCATGGCTGGCCGCTGACCGCCGATGCCTGGGACGGGCAGATGGATTTCTTCGGCAGGCAGGGCTTCCGGGTCATTGCCCATGACCGCCGCAGCCATGGCCGTTCCGACCAGACCTGGGACGGCAACGACATGGACAGCTATGCCGATGACCTGGCCGCGTTGATCGACATGCTGGACCTGCGCGATGCCGTGCTTGTCGGGCATTCGACCGGCGGCGGCGAAGTCGCACGCTATGTCGGGCGCTATGGCACCGCGCGGGTCGCCAAGGTCGTGCTGGTGGGAGCCGTGCCGCCTCTGATGCTCAAGACCAAGGAAAATCCCGGCGGCCTGCCGATTGAGGTCTTCGACGCCATCCGCCAGGGCACCTATGACAACCGCGCGCAGTTCTTCCGCGACCTGACGCTGCCCTTCTACGGATACAACCGCGAAGGGGCCGCGATTTCCGAAGGCGTCCAGGACTCGTTCTGGCTGCAGGGCATGATGGGCGGCATCAAGGGCCAGATCGACTGCATCCGCGAGTTCTCGGAGGTCGATTATACCGCAGATCTGAAGCGGATCGACGTGCCGGTGCTGATCGTGCACGGCGACGACGACCAGATCGTGCCGATCGGCGCGTCGGGCCTTATGGCTGCCCGGATCGTGCCGGGCGCCATCCTCAAGATCTACAAGGGCGGCGACCACGGCCTGCCAACCACCCACCAGGATGCGTTCAACGCCGACCTGTCGGCCTTCCTGCGGGACGAGCCCGTGGAAGGGGCGCAGCAGCAAAGGAGCCGTGAAGATGCATGAGGAGGATTTCACCAGCACGGGCGGCGTCCGCATCCACATGCGGTCCTGGAACCCGGCAGGCGCGCCGCATGGCGTTCTTGTCATCTGCCACGGCGTCAATTCGCATGGCGGGCAACATGCCTGGACGGCCGAGCAGTTCGCGGCGCGCGGTCTTGCCGTCTTTGCGCTTGACCTGCGCGGCCGCGGCAAGTCCGAGGGCGAGCGTTTCTATGTCGAGGACATCGCCGACTATGTCGCCGACCTGCGCGGGCTGATCGCGATCGCCAAGAAGCGGCATCCGGGGCTTCCGGTCTTCCTCCTGGGGCACAGCGCGGGCGGCGTGGTGTCCTGCACCTACGCCCTGGACTACCAGGACGAGATCGACGGGTTGATCTGCGAAAGCTTTGCCTTCCAGGTGCCGGCCCCCGGCTTTGTCCTGACGGCGATCAAGGGTCTAAGCCACGTTGCCCCGAAACTGGGGGTGCTGACCCTGAAGATGAAGGATTTCACCCGCGACCCGCAGATCCTGGCCGTGCTGGAGGCCGATCCGCTGACCAAGGGCGAGAGCCAGCCGGCAGCGACGGTGGCGGCACTTGTGCGCGCGGACGAGCGGCTCCAGGCGTCTTTCTCGCAGATCACCGTGCCGTTGCTGATCCTGCACGGCACCGCCGACCGTGCGACCGTCTGCCAGGGCAGCGAATATCTCCATGAACATGCCGGCTCGACCGACAAGACGCTCAGGCTCTATGAAGGCCACTACCATGACCTTCTCGCCGATCTGGGACGCGAGGAGGTGCTGTCGGACATCAGCCAGTGGATCGACGCGCGTATGGCCAGGCAAGCCCAAGGGAGCAGCGCGGAACCCTCTGCGGCCGAGTAGGAGGCAGGCAGGACCATCGCACCTGCAAGGCGGATTAGCTGGCGCCGGGGCTATCTGAGCGGGCATCCGCAGGGCCCCGACATGATCCGCCTGCTGGACGGTGCCTAGCCGCTGAAGCCGAACTGCCAGACGGCCACGGGCACCGCCAGCAGCAGGATCAGCGACAGCGCGACCAATCCGCCGTCGCGGGTCAGAAGACCCGCCGCGAAAAGGGCGATGACGGCCGAGGCGATGGAGCCCGAGGTCGGGATCACCTCCATGAAGGGCATGAACAGCGTCAGCCCCAGGATCAGCACCTGGGGCAGATACAGCCAGGGGCGGTGCAGCAGCCATGTCAGGCGCTCTTTCAGGAAGCGTTCGACGAAACCCACGGGCTTGCGCAGCCAGCCGATCCCCTTGCACAGCTTGTCGGTGGGCAATTCGCGGCGAAGGATGAATTGCGGCAGCCAGACGCAGTTCCGCCCGGCGATCATCTGCAGCATCAGGATGAAGACGATCACCGCAACCGCGGCCGTCAGCCCCGGGATGGCGCTTGCCGGCGAGGTCGAGACAAGCGTGAAGATCAGGATAAGCGAGGCGAAGGACTTCTGGCCCAGCTTCCTGACGACCTCTTGCACGGTGATGCTGTCACCATGGGCGGCGGATTCCAGTTGATCCAGCACCGCGCTGAGCTTGTGGGATTGGTCCTCGGCCATGTGTCACCTTTGGGCTGATCGGATCGCCGGGCCGCGGAAAAATCGCAACCGGCTGTCTTGGAACAGATGTCCGCCACGGCTTGTTCCGACAAAAGGCGGCACGGCATGGCTGCCGAACTCGATGGGCGGCAGGAACAAACCGCTGCCGAACGGGTTCCGGGACAAGGCCCGGGCGACAGCCGGTTCGGGCACGTTGTGACCCTGAGGATACCATGCACCATCTTTTCCCGGACATGCAGGGCTGCGTCGAGGTCTGGCGGTGCTGCGCCGGAAGATGCCGCGGGATGGCCGCCCGAGTGTCGTAGCACAGGGCCTGCGGCTGACGAACCCTTAGTGTGAAGGACATATCATGGACAGTGCATCACCCCCCGTCGATCTGCCCGAGGATCTTCGCCGCGGGCTCGACGTCGCGGCAGGCGAGGCGGGCAAGACGCCTTCGGCCATCATCGTCGAGGCGCTGGAGCAGTTCGGCATCAAGCGGCTTAGCGAGGATCAGTTCCAGAAACGCCTGACCGGATCGCAGTGAATGCGCTTCATGGCATCCGTCTGGCGCTGCGATCATCAAGTCGCCTCATCCAAGTCTCGCCCGTGCCTGATGTCGGCAGTGCACGAAATGACGCTCGGACGGGGGCAGCAGCATGCGCAGGAAAGGAAAAAGGGCGCCACAAGGGCGCCCAATCGCGGAACCTCGACCGTTGGAACGGTCGGGCGCCAAGCGACCACAAGGTGTGAACAAAAACCGGCACTTCCCAGGATTGTGCCATACTGATGACTTAAGGTTAACCTTGTGACGATCCGCCTATAGGCCGGATCATGGCCGGTCATACGCCACATGGCGTATGGGCCTCACTTTTTCCGGCGGGCCATCGCGATGATCCTGTCTATGACAAGTCCGCTGCGCTGATAAAGGATCAGTTCAGCCGCGTCGGGCACAGGTTCGACCGTGATCTTCGGGTTCAGCTTGTGAAGCCTGTGGCAGGCAGCAAGGTCAATTCCCGGATCGTCGAGCGGAGCCAGATAAAGCAAGGGGACCGCCAGATCCCGCAGCGCCCCGTCGATCGGATGGTGGGTCAGCTGCAATTCGCGAACAAAGGTGACATGGCCCTGCTTGAGCGCGTGTTCGCAGGCGTTGCGGATCAGCGCGGTCCAATCGGGGTTGCGCAGCGTGACCTGGTTGATCGGGTTGGTGCGAAAGGCGCGCTCCAGATACCAGTCGAGGCCGTGCTGCCGCATCATCCGGTGCCCCGACTTCGCCATCAGTTCGGCGACCCAGGGTGCGCTTCCGGCCAGTTGCAGCATGACCCTCTGGATCTTCGGAAGCCGTTGGAGGCCGGGAATGTCGAAGCCCCCCGCATATCCGACGGCGATGAGGCCGTGGAAACGGTCGGGATGCGCGGCAGCTTCGGCCACAAGCGGCAGGACCCCGTCCGCCTGTCCCACCCCCAGGCAGGGCCGGCCCACGATCCGGTCCAGAAACTCGCGCAGCGCGACGATGTTGTCCTCCATGACATCAAGCGATGCGTCCATCGTGCTGTTGCCATAGCCCGGCCGGGACGGCAGATACAGGCAGATCCCGGCCTCCTTCAGCCGGGCCTCGCATTCGGCCGGCAGAAGATAGGTCATCGTCATCCCGCGCGACATGACGACGGGCAGCCCGTGCCGGTCGCCCATCCAGGTCCAGGCGATCTTGCGCCCCCGGGCCGTATGGATGATGCTTTCGCGGCTCAGGGGGTCGTGCCAGACCGGCGCGGCCCCCGTCAGCCCGACCTGTTCGCGGCTTGCCACCATGGCAAGAAGACGCATCAGCTCGATGTTCGAGGGCGCGCCCATCTTGCCCATGATCGTCTTGATCTGGGTCCGGATCGTCAGCAAGGACACGCGGCGCTTTTCGGCAACGGCCTCGAGGTTCCGGAGCTGGAAGAACAACTGGGCCACGTCGCATTCCGCCTGCGTCAGGCCAAAGGCTTGTTGCAGCCTGTCCCCGGCACGCGACGCCCACGCGATTTCAAGCGAACGGATCGCGATATGGGCACGGTTCTGGCCCGCCGCCCGAAGAAGAAAGGCTTCTGCCAGCAAGGTCTGGCCGTAATCCTCGGCGGCCGGCAGGATCGTGAGAATGGCTTGTGCCCCGTTGGAATGGGCGCCAGAGGCCCGCAACAAGGCCTCGTAGTCGTCGCGCGACCCTGGGGCGATCAGCGCCGGGTCGATCTGCGCGCCCTGCCTGACCCCGAAGGCACGCTCTCCGGCGATGTTGATGCTGGCCACCCGCCCATTGGGCGAAATCACGACGGCGGGGCCGGGAACCTCGGAAACCGCGACCTTCAACGGGTCGCTGGTCGCCGGAGCGCCAAGATTGTCGAGCGTCTCTCGAAAGGTCACCAGCTGGCCGAACAGACGCCGAGACAGCCGGGTCTGCGAGGTTCCGACATCCGAGATCGTGAGCTTTCTTTCCCAGCCCGATATCATGTCGTCGAAGGCCGACTCGTCCAGGACCGAGCGATAGGTGCTGGCAAGCAGGTCCAGATCGGTGCCGTCTTCCGCATCCTCGTCGTTATCAAGCTGCGGCGACAGAAACATGTGCTGATCGGCAAGGGGGGTCTTCGGTTTTCGATCTGGCACAGCGGTTCCTCATGGGATGGGGCAGAAAACCGTAAACATTCCTGCGCGGCCCGATCAACTGAAACGGAACAGGAAGATTCAGATTTCCTGTCCTGGTTGATCGTCGTCGAAGATCACCAGCCGACGCCTCTGCCCGATCGGAAGGGAGACGCCTTTGGTCCGCCGGATCAGGCCATTGGGGCAGCATCGAAATCCGGGAATTGACGACGGGCCTTGCAACCGTCACGTTTCGCAAACCTGCCCGCAGGCCGTGCAGGATTGGAACCCCAAGCGAGACCCAGATGCCGGACCTGTCCTTCCAACAAGTCGATGTGTTTTCTTCCAAGCCGTTCAAGGGAAATCCGGTGGCGGTGGTGATCGGCGCGGATGATCTGTCCGAGCGCCAGATGGCCGACTTCGCGAAATGGACCAACCTTAGTGAGACGACCTTCCTTCTGGCGCCGACCATGCCCCAAGCGGACTATCGCCTCCGCATCTTCACGCCTTCAGGCGAGCTTCCCTTTGCCGGTCATCCGACGCTGGGGACCTGCCACGCCTGGCTGACCAGCGGCGGGCGGCCACGCAAAGAGGTGATCGTGCAGGAATGCGGGGTGGGACTTGTGGCGGTGCGCCGCCATGAAGGCCGGCTGGCCTTTGCCGCGCCGAAGCTGCTGCGAACCGGCCCTGTCGAGGAAGCCTTGCTGGACCGCATCGCAAGCGGGCTGAAGATCGCCAGAAGCGCCATCCTTGATGCCCAATGGGCCGACAACGGCCCCGGCTGGGTCGCTGTTCAACTCGGCTCGAGGGCCGAGGTTCTCTCGCTTGATCCCGACCATGCCGCGCTTGGCGATCTCAAGCTTGGCGTGGTCGGGGCCTGGGACGAAGCGCAGGACGGGACAGAGGCGCAGTTCGAGGTCCGGGCCTTTGCCATGGGTGTCGGCGTGAAGGAGGATCCGGTCACCGGCAGCCTGAATGCCAGCCTTGCACAGTGGCTGATCGGAAACGGCCGTGCACCCCGATCCTATGTCGCCAGCCAAGGAACGGCGCTTGGCCGGGCCGGTCGGATTCATGTCGATCAGATCGGGGACGACATCTGGATCGGCGGGGACACCATGACCAACATCAGCGGGACCGTGAGCTTCTAGCCCCAATGCGTCACGAGGAGCAGTGCGGGCGCAGCCGGCGCTTCCACTCGGAAGGACACAGCCTGCTTATGCTGAGACTGCTTTCTGGCTGGATTGCAGGTCCGTGCTGGCGCCTGCGGGGCGGATGCGCAGGGCGCGCAGGGCGTTCAGGATCACGGCCACGTCGATCGCTTCCTGGATAAGCGCCCCCTGTACGGGGTTCAGATAGCCGAAGGCGGCGGCGATCATGCCCCCGATCGACAGGCCGATGCCCGCTACGACGCTTTCAAGCGCGATGCGGCGGGACCGCAGGGCGATCTCGATCCCCGGGCCGATGCGGTCCAGGCGGTCGACCAGCAGAACGACGTCGGCGGCCTCGGCACTTGCGGCGGCGCCGCGCGCGCCCATTGCCACGCCCACATCGGCGGCGGCCAGGGCGGGGGCATCATTGACGCCGTCGCCCACCATCATCACAGGCCCGTGCTTGTGTTCGGCCAGGACCAGCAGCACCTTCTGGTCGGGGGTAAGGCCCGCGCGGATGCCGTCGAGGCCCAGCCCCCGGGTCACGCGGCGGGCGACCTCGGCCCGGTCGCCGGTCGCCAGCAGGATCCGCTCGATCCCCTGGCGACGCAGGCCCGCGAGCATCTCGGCCGCGCCCTCGCGAAGGGGGTCCATCATCACCAGATGCCCCGCCATGTGGCCGTCCACCCCAACCGCCACCATGACTGAACCCGCGGCCTGTGCCGGATGATTGCCCGTATAGCCCACCCGCCCGGCCACGAAACCGTTTCCGCCGACGATCACCTGCCGCCCTTCGACGATCGCGACCACGCCTTCGCCGGGGGTTTCGACCATGTCCTGCGGCACCGGCAGATCCAGCCCCCGCGCCTTGGCCGCAGCGACGATTGCCTGGGCGACGGGATGCCTTGATGCCTGGTCGGCCGCTGCGGCCAGGCGCAGGACTTCGTCCTTGGCCATGCCGGCGCTGTCGATGGACTGGATCCGGGGCCGCCCGTCCGTCAAGGTGCCGGTCTTGTCCAGGATCAGCGTGCGGATGCGGGCCATCGCCTCCAGCGGCCGGGCGCCCTTGACCAGCACGCCGAAATGGGCGGCCCGCGACAGGCCCGCCACCAGGGCCACGGGAACGGCCAAGATCAGCGGGCAGGGGGTCGCCACGACCAGCACGGCCACCGCGCGGATCGGATCGCGGGTGAACCACCAAGCGGCGCCCGCAATCAGCAGCGTGACGGCCAGGAAGCCCAGCGACCAGCGGTCGGCCAGCCGCGCCATGGGCGCGCGGGACCGCTGCGCTTCCTCGACCAGTCGGACGATGCCGGCATAGGTGCTGTCGCGGGCATCATGGGTGGCACGGAGGTCGAAAGCCTCGCCCACGTTCATCGACCCGCTCATCGCTTCGGCACCTTTGACAAGGCGAACCGGCAGCGACTCTCCGGTCAGGGCAGAGGTATCGAGGAATGCGGTCGCGGATTCGACATATCCGTCCACCGGCACCACCTCGCCCTGCCGGATCAGCAACCGGTCGCCGGGCTGCAGCGCGTCAAGGGGCACGTCTTCAAGTCGGCCGTCGCGATGACGGGTCGCGGTGCGGGGGACGCGGGACAGAAGGTCGCGCATCTCGCGTCGTGCACGGCCTTCAGCGAAACTTTCAAGAAAGGTGCCGCCGGAATACATCACGGCGACCACCGCCGCGGCCAGCGTTTCGCCAAAGAACAAGGCCGCTGACATCGACAGCGCCGCCACGATGTCCAGGCCGACCTCGCCTCGCGCAAGGCTGCGCAGGATCTCGATCAAGAGGGAGGCCAGGACCGGCAGGACGCCGGCTGCCCAGGCCAGCCGCGCCAGATCGGGCCGTGCCCCCAGGTGCAGCGCCAGTCCCGCCGCCAGCCCCGCAAGCGCCATGATCAGAAGCAGAGTCTTGAGCCGGTCCGTCTGTCTGTGGTCCACGCCTGTCCCCCGCGGCGTCCGCGAACTTGCATGGCGACCGGCGCCCCGCCGGCCTTGTCCGCAAGCTCCCATGACCATTGCGCAGAAAGAACATCGCGTCGAGGTGGTTATGTCTTTGCCCAGCAGAGACACTAGCGCTTAGAAAACCCCTGCCGATCAGGCGAAGGTAAAGTCGGCCTCAACCAGTCCCGTGACATCCAGAAGCGTCACAGCATTGACACCCGCAGCCCGAAGACAGGCGGCCCCGATATCGATGACGGTGTCAGTGCCGTTACTGCTGACATAGGCATCGCCATCGCCAAGCGAACCGGACCTGTTCGTGTCAAGCTGGCGCCAGGACAAACCAGTGCCCAACAGCAGGATGCAGTCACCGTCAGCCTGGCGGAAGTCCATCACGGTATCGAGTCCGCCCCTTGGCCCGAAGACGAAGGTATCGGCGCCGCCGGTCAGGCTGTCCACGCCGACGGACGATGGCGTGATGATCCCGTCGCCCCAAAGGGCGTCATCGCCTGCCCCGCCGTGCAACGTATCATTGCCGCCGGCCAGTATCGCACCCGATCCCGAAGCGGAGCCATCGCCGTAAATCCTGTCCTGCCCGTCGCTGCCGAACAGCAGATCGTCCCCGCCGATCAGGCTGGCGGAAAAGCCACCCGCCACGACGGTGCCGTCACCCCACAGGATGTTGTCGCCCGTTCCGCCGCGCAGCGTATCATGCCCGCCAGTCAGAACCCCCGGCCCGATATACACGACGCCCACCTCTCCATCCCCGAACAGGGTGTCGCGGCCGGCCCCGCTCAGCAACAGGTCATTGCCCCCCGACAATGTGGGATAGGCCAGCCCGTCGCCCATCATCAGGTCATCGCCATCGCCTCCATGAAGCGTGTCATGACCGCCTGTCACGGATTGCGCCCGCCCGTCCCCATAAAGGGTATCATTGCCCGCGCCGCCCTTCAGAAGATCGCGTCCGCCGACAAGAACGCTTGTCGTGCGCCCGAAGCCGGCGTCCCCATCGCCCCAGAGCATGTCATTTCCGCGCCCGCCGTCCAGGACGTCATTGCCCCCGAACAGATCGCCACGCGCAAAAGCACCGCCCGCCCGTCCGTCGCCATAGATCACATCATTGCCCGACCCGCCTGTCAGGGCGTCGCGCCCGCCCGTCAGGACTGCCGTGTCACCGCTGTCTGCAAGGGCCGCGCCGTCGCCGTATAGGGTGTCATTGCCGGCGCCGCCAAGGACGGCGTCGTCCCCACCCTTCAGAAGGGATGTGCCCCCAAGGCCGCTTGTCACGCTGCCATCACCATAGATCAGGTCATCGCCGTCGCCGCCATCCAGAAGATCGGCCGCACCTGTCAGCGAAGCAGGCTCAGAACTGTCCAGAATGACCGGCCCGTCGCCACCGATCGTATCTGCGCCGTTCAATCCCATGATCCAGTCGCGGCGAAGCGTGCCGTGCAGCAGATCGGGTCCAGTCGTGCCCGGAATAAATCTCAATCCCGCTGTAAGCTTCATGTGCTTTCCTTTGAGCCGCTGAAGGTTTCAGGATCGTGGTCGATTAGTCAGTTCACGATGATCTTCAATTCCGCAGTATATCGCAGTTTTGGTTCTTATGACTGATTCTTTGCAAGACCATCCAGAATCATCGCCAGAAACTTGAATGCCCGGCATTGGGGGGATTTGGAGGAAACATGGTTCATGCAGAAAAGGGTATCTGGTAGTAATAATGGATTCGGCGACATGAAGTTTTCGTCGCAGCCAGTATCACCTCGCGGGGTGACCTTAAGCCGTTGGAATGAAGGGCGGCAGGCGAACCGTCTTGCATGATGCGTTCTTGCTGATGATTTCATCGAAGACAGCCACAACCTGGCTTGTCGATCCTGCTACATGAGCCAACTGGAACATCTCGCCCAGCTCTTGTTTGCAAGCTCGGACGCCCTGGGTTCTATGAATAAAGTTGATGACAAAACACAACATCTGGAAAGCAGTAGATCGTCATTCTCATTCTGAAATAAGGCGACCGTCCATAATTGAATAAAGCTGATAATTGGATTATGATAATTGAGTCGAAGTTATGAAGACAGATCGATTTGTTTTTCTCGTTCTAAAAGAGCGAGGCGATATTTTTTACGGCTGCGCCATATGCCCGGTGACGTTTCCCGTTTTGGACAAACCGTTCAGGAATGAACAAGGGCACAGGGAGTTCTTTCAATGACCACGCGTTATGATCCCGCCCTTGGGGCGCATGTCACTGTCAATTCGGACGGAAGAGTTCAAAGCATAAGGCACAGTCAGGCCTATATAGAGACGGGCGAGGCGATCCCCCGCGTTTCTGCCGAAAGCTATCTGCGCCAGTTCGCGGGGCCGTTGCAGATTCCGGCCAGCCAGCTTGCCCATCTTGAACGGAAGGTATCCTTCTTCAACCCGCAGGAGGCGCCGCCCGAGTTTCAGATCCACGACGAGAAACAGTCAATGGACGGAACGACGGTCGACTTCTACCAGACCTTTCATAACACGCCGGTATGGCGGCGCGGGGTGGCGGTCCACATCAAGCAGAACCCGGACCGGGTGATCAAGTCGACCCGCAACATCGAAGAGGAACTGGAGGGAAAGCTTCCCGACCAGGAGGTGATCGACCATTTCCGTCGCCAATTCGCCGAGCTTCAGGTCAATCGTGCTCAACGCGAGGCGCTTCACAGAAGCGGGCTTCCTTCTGCCGAACCGCAAGGCGAGGATGGGGATCGTGAAGCCGAACTGGTGGGGATGGTGCGTCAGGCTCTCAGGCGTCCACAGGGAAAGGGGCGTGGCGAACGCGACGAAGATTCGATCTTTCGCAGGGGTGCAGTCACCCGCCTTCTGAACGGCCGTTTCTTCATTTACAAATACCGGCCCGAACTTCGCCTTGGCGGTAAGCCACAGCAAGACCCCGTTCTCCGCGAAGATCCGTCCGAAGAACAGGCAGAGCCGCCCTTGCCGCGCCTTCCGCCGGTTGATGAGCGCATTCGGCCGGGGATCGCCTATCTCGTCGCCGAGATCATCTTCGAGATCGATCATGTCGTCTGGCTTGTGCTGCTAGAGGTCGAGACGCGCTCGATCCTCTACATCGAACGCATGACCTGTGGCGTCAACGGGCTGGTGTATCGCCGCGATCCGATCAACAAAACGGGCGATCTTACCGTTACCTCGAACCTCAACAACGCGCAGTTGAACCCCCATCGTGACGATGTGTTCCTTAACGATCTGGGGGCGCCGTCAGGCGGAAACCAGGCCCTGACGGGAACCTATGTCACCGTCGCCAATGTAGAATCCCCGAACATCGCTTCACCGACCCGTCCAGCAGGCTCGGATTTCGACTATGATGTCCGGAGCGACAACTTCTCGGCAGTGAATGCCTATTACCATCAGACGGAACTCTTCCGGACCATCGAGAGCATGGGCTTCCCTCGGTCGACCTACTTCGATGGGACGACCTTCCCGACACGGGTCGATCATCGCGGCTTGGGGGGCACGGGACTGGACATCAATGCGCACTGGTCACCGAACGGGACCGGCGGGACGGATCACCAATGCTATGGCCTGGGCGACGTGACGGACACAGCAAATCCTCTTGGGCGAGCCGTTGATCCCTACGTCCACTGGCACGAGATGGGCGGCCACGGCACACTGGGGGATCATGTCGGCTCGGGCAATCTGGGGTTTGCCCACAGCCATGGCGACGGCCTTGCCGCCATCCAGAACGATCCGGAATCGGCGCTTCGCGCGACGGCCGATCGGTTCCGCTACGCCCCGTTCCGGCCCAGCTTGACGCGTCGCTTCGATCGCGCCGTGGGTGCGGGCTGGGCATGGGGCGGCGTCAATGATGATGGAGGCTACGGGTCCGAGGAGATCCTGGCCACCTCGCACTTCCGCATCTACCGATCGCTAGGGGGTGACTCGGATGATCTTGCCCGGCGCCAGCATGCGGCGCGGATGACGACCTATCTGATCCTGCGCACCACCGGCGAACTCACGCCCGGGACGAACCCGTCAAGCGACGAGCTTTGGTGCGAGGAAATGCAGGCCGCCGATCTTCTGAACTGGACCAGCGAGGGATTGTCGGGCGGGGCCTATAACAAGGTCGTCCGCTGGGCCTTCGAGAAGCAGGGAAGCTTCCAGCCGGCGGGCGCCCCCAGCCCCGTGACGACGGAAGGCCAGCCGCCGGCCGTCGATGTCTATATCGATGATGGCCGCGGCGGCGAATACCCTTACCAGGCTGTCCACTGGCAGAACGGCTCCGTCTGGAACCGCAACGCCTCGGACAACATCTTCGGACACCAGAACGCCATCGACGGCGCCACGAACTATGCTTACGCCCGCGTGCGCAACCGCGGCACCCAGGCCTCGGGCCCGATCACGGTTCGTGCGTTTCATTCGCTTCCGGGCGCGGGACTTGTCTGGCCGAACGATTTCGTCGAGATGAGCCCCGTGGGCGGCGTTACGGTGGCATCCTTGGCAGGACGAAGCCTGGAAGAGGTGACAGCCGGCCCCTTTTCATGGGAGCCGAACATCAACGCCTATGGCCATGACTGCCTGCTGATCATCGCAACGGCAGCAGGCGACCCGAGCAATATCGACAACTTCTCGCCGACCGAGACGATCCAGGAATGGCGGCTCGTCCCCCATGACAACAACATCGCCCAACGCAATGTCAGCGTCGTGCCAGGCGGCGGCGGACCCGAGGCCTTCATTGCCAGTCTGGACGGCGCCTTCTTCATGGCGGGCAACAATCTCAATCGCCGGGCCACGATGGAGCTGAGGCTGAACATGCCCCCTGCCTTGCAGGAACGGGGCTGGGGGATCGCCTTTGACGGCATCGGCGCCGGCAACAAGTTCACGCTGAGGGCTGGCGAGAAGCGCAAGATCGTTCTTCGCGTGAAGCCGGGCACGTCCTTTGGCGCATCGGCCTTTGCCGGCACAGCCAACAGCGGCATCGAGATCGAGCTTTTGGCCAATGGCATCCTGATCGGGGGCATGTCCTACCAGATCGACCCTGAGTTGAAGCAGGTCTCGGGTGGCAAGAAGCCGAAAGATCACCCATGCCAAGGTCCGGGGCAGGACCTGCTGGATTGCCTCCAGGTCAGCGGCGGCCGGAAGGTCAAGAAGGTCTGCGTCCGCAAGGTGTCGCTTGACATCGAGCTTGACGGCGATTGCGACTGCTGAGTGTCTGTGGCCTGCTGCGCGTTTCATGGGCAGCAGGCCAGCATCGAGTCCTTGACGTTCAAGCCATGCGCAGGCGGCAAGCCCCGACCACAGAGAATACCCACACCGCAGGCATAACTCGGCCCACGGCGACTGCTGATCTTGCGCCAGCTGGCGCAAATAACGACCGGGTGCCGCTCATCACGGGACGCCCCAGCAGGACGGCTGACCAAACTTCAGCCACTGCGCCCGCTTCTTAGTCTTGAAATCGAAGGGAGGAGGAACTGGAGCAGCAGGCCACGCGAAAACACGGTTCTCTATTGTGCAGCTTGCTGCTACATGGGACCATTAATTGGTTTTCGAGTATGTGCATGATGAGACACTGCTGTGATTATTGATGCACATCATGTCCGGTCCTCTCCTTAGGCCAAATTCTAGCATCAGATGGAGGAGTTATCGGGGGTCACAGCACGCGTTACAGTTTGTACGCTTCATTGTTTCGCTTGCGGTGGGATTGCTTTCAAACATGGCGATCATGGCGATAAGCGTCCATGCTTTCAAACTGGACTATCAGACCGGCTTTCTGCTGGCTCTGATTTTGGTGCCAATGCTGAGCTTTATGATCAATCGATCCTGGGTCTTCAGGGAACCACAACGCGGGTAACTCGTCCCGCTTTTGTTCAAGAACCCATTCCTGTGCCCCTCCTCCTGGACTTGGACAGGGATCATCGCGCCCATTGCCGTGGTGTCCCGTCAGTTCCGCCAGGACTGGCGTAGCTAGAAAGAAAGGCACCTGCCGCCGCCCTCTCAAACCGCCACGCAGTCGGCATAGTGGCAGATCTCGCCGTCTTCGTTTGTTTCGGTGACCAGGCCGTGGATGTCGGTTTCAAAACCGGGGCATTCGCGGGCGAATTCGCGGTTGAAGCGCAGGTAGTCGACGATCTTGGCGTTGAAGGTCTCGCCGGGGATCAGAAGCGGGATGCCGGGCGGATAGGGCGTCACGAGGCTTGTCGTGATACGCCCTTGCAGGTCGTCGATCGCCACCCGCTGGGTCTTGCGCCGCGCGATGTGAGAGAATGCCTCGGACGGGGTCATCGCGGGATGGTGGTCCGACAGATAGATTTCCGTCGACAGGCGCGCGACATCGTATTTCGCATAAAGCGCATGGACGTGCTGGCTGAGATCGCGCAGGCCCATCCGTTCGTAGCGGGGATGCTTGGCGCAGAATTCCGGCATCACGCGCCACAGGGGCTGGTTGCGGTCATAGTCGTCCTTGAACTGCTGGAGCGCCGCGACAAGCGTGTTCCAGCGGCCCTTGGTGATGCCGATCGTGAACAGGATGAAGAAGCTGTAAAGGCCGGTCTTTTCGACGACGACGCCATGTTCTGCCAGGTATTTAGACACGATCGAAGCCGGGATGCCGGTGGTGTCGAAGCGACCCTCGATGTCCAGGCCGGGGGTGATGATGGTCGCCTTGATCGGGTCCAGCATGTTGAAGCCGGGCGCCATGTCGCCAAAGCCGTGCCAGCTGTCCTCTCCGTCGCGCTGAACGCCTTCGCTGTCGGTGCGGCGCAGCACCCAGTCCTTGGTGCGGCCGATCCCCTCTTCCTCGAGCGCCTCTGGCCCCCAGACCTGGAACCACCAGTCGTTTTCGCCGAACTCTTCGTCGACCTTGCGCATGGCCCGGCGGAAGTCCAAGGCCTCCAGGATCGACTCCTCGACAAGCGCCGTGCCGCCGGGCGGCTCCATCATCGCGGCGGCCACGTCGCAGCTGGCGATGATCGAATACTGCGGGCTGGTCGAGGTATGCATCAGGTAGGATTCGTTGAACAGGTGACGGTCCAGCTTCACCTCGTTCGAGTCCTGGACCAGCACATGGCTTGCCTGAGAGATGCCGGCCAGCAGCTTGTGGATCGACTGGGTCGCATAGGTCACCGAATGCTGCGTCCGATCGCGCTTGCGGCCCATCGCGTGATAGGTGCCATAGAACGGATGGAAGGCCGCATGCGGGATCCAGGCTTCGTCGAAGTGGAGATTGTCCACATAGCCATCCAGCATCCGCTTGATTTCCTCGGTATTGTAGAGGACGCCGTCATAGGTCGATTGTGTCAGCGTCATGATGCGCGGCTTGACCTGTTCCGCGTCCACGTCCTGCAGCAGGGGGTTCGACCTGATCTTGGCCCGGATGGATTCCGGCTCGAACTCGGAATGGGCGATGGGGCCGATGATGCCCCAATGGTTGCGGGTGGGCCGCAGGAAGACCGGGATGGCGCCGGTCATGATGATCGCGTGCAGGATCGACTTGTGGCAGTTGCGGTCCACGACGACCACGTCGCCGGGCGCGACCGTATGGTGCCAGACCATCTTGTTCGAGGTCGAGGTGCCGTTGGTCACGAAGAAGCAATGGTCGGCGTTGAAGATCCGCGCGGCATTGCGTTCGGACGCGCCGATGGCGCCGTTGTGGTCCAGAAGCTGGCCAAGTTCCTCGACCGCGTTGCAGACATCCGCCCGCAGCATGTTCTCGCCATAGAACTGGTGATACATCTGCCCGATCGGCGATTTCAGGAAGGCCACGCCGCCCGAATGGCCCGGACAGTGCCAGGAATAGGACCCGTCCTCGGCATAATCCAGCAGGGCCTTGAAGAAGGGCGGCTGGATCCCCTCAAGATAGCTTTTCGCCTCGCGGATGATGTGCTTGGCCACGAATTCCGGCGTGTCCTCGAACATGTGGATGAAGCCGTGCAATTCGCGCAGGATGTCGTTGGGCAGGTGCCGGCTGGTCTTGGTCTCGCCATGCAGGAAGATCGGAACGTCGGCATTCTTCCACCGCACCTCCTCGATGAAGGACCGCAGGTTCACGACGGCCGGGTCAAGGTCTGGGCCGGGGCTGAACTCCTCGTCGTCGATCGACAGCACGAAGGCACTGGCGCGGCTTTGCTGCTGCGCGAACTTAGACAGGTCGCCATAGGTGGTGGCGCCCAGCACCTCGAAGCCCTCTGCCTCGATGGCCTCGGCCAGGCCGCGGATCCCAAGCCCCGAGGTGTTCTCCGAGCGGAAGTCTTCATCGATGATGACGATGGGGAAACGAAACTTCATTGGTCTTCCTTTTCGGGCGTCACCTTGGTTGCCACGTTCTTTCCAGTGTGGACTGGCCCGTCAAGGCCGCGCGGATAGCTGAACACGGTCGTGATGATGATCATCGCCAAGATTGCATTCCATCCCGGCGGCATCGAAGGCGCAGACTCCTGCTCTGCCTGTCATCCGTCCCATGCGATAAAGATGTCGCGTCCGCGATGGAAGCCGCTGCGGCGCTACTCGGTCGGATCGTCGCTGGCAGGTCCGGCGCCGGTCTTGCGGTCGAACCTGGGCTGCCGTGCCGTGCCTGACGGTTTGATTGGGCCGTGCCCCTTTCGCAGCGAAGGACGGGTGGTCTGATCCTTCTCCAGATCGTCTGCCACGCCTTGTTCTTTGTCGGACATCGTCACCTCCTGCGCCAACTTCAGGATCAACATTTTCCGGCAGGGCATCGTTCCTCTTGGCGATAGGCGGCCGTGGCCGTGCCTTTGTTCAAGGCGATGGCGATCCTGACCCTGCCCGGCCTTGCTGGCGGCAGTCGGCGTGGCATGGGTGCCGAAGACTATGCTCTCGCAACGCAAAGTTTTTGTTTCGAACTTGGAATGCCAAGGGCAGGCCTATCCTGCGAAACGGTTGTTCTTGTGCTGGGACGGAGAACGCGCGGTCGGAAGCCGCGCCGTGCTGATGCACAACGCGGCGAAATCCTTGCCCGACCGGCAGATCAGGGCCTTGTGGCCCATTTCGCGGCGCGGGAGGCACCAATGCGAGTCTGGCGAAGGGCAAAGACCGAACCTCGATGCGGACTCTCGGCTGTCCAACGACGATTACGGACGTCACTGGATCTCGGTCAGCAGGCCGGCGGCAAGCCTTGCGCGTTCCGACAAGCTCGCGATCTCGATATGTTCGTTCAAAGTGTGCAGTCCCTTGCCGCGAACGCCGATCGAATCCAGCGTTGGCACCCCCATGGCGCCAGTGAAGTTTCCGTCCGAGCCGCCGCCGGCGCTGCCTGCTGCCAGATCGAAGCCGATCCGGGACGACAACTGCCGCGCCAGGTCGTAAAGCGCCATCGTGCCGGGCTGCGGTTCCCAGACCGGGCGGGTGACGCCGCGGGTCACGATGAACTCGACGCCGTCTTCCTCTCCTTGCAGGGCCAGCATGGCGGCGACGCCCCGATCCAGATCATCTTGCGTCTTCGCCATGCTCAGAACCTCGGCCCGGCACGAGGATGAGACGCAGTTGACCCACTGCCCGGCATGGATCACGCCAACCGAGAAGGTGCAGTCCTCGGTGGTCATGGCCTCGATCTGCAGGATGCGCTTGGCCATCGCGGCGATGGCCGACCGCCCGTCCTTGAGCGCCCAGCCAGCGTGGCTGGGACGACCCTGCGTCAACAGGTCGAAGCGTGCAATGGCATAGCGGCCGATCACCGCGCCGCCATCCGGCGAGGCCGGCTCGGGCACCAGGACCGCGCGTTGGCCCCGCGCCGCGTCCTCGATCAGGCCGCGCGTGGCGGGGGTGCCGACCTCCTCGTCCGGGGTGAACAGGAAGGTGACGGGCAGGGGCGTGGTCAGGCCGGCCTTGCCGATCTGGCGCATGGCTTCCAGGAAGACATAGTTGCCGCCCTTCATGTCCATGATGCCGGGACCATAGGCCAGCCCCCCTTCGCGCCGGAAGGGCAGGGTCTCCAGGGTGCCGATGGGATGGACGGTGTCCATGTGGCCGGACACGAGGATGCCGGGCTTGCCCTGATCGGGGTGCGGAAAACTCGCGCGGATCGAGGTGCCGAAGCCCTTGGTACCGGGGATCGTCTCGACAGTGGCGCCGATGGCAGCCAGGTCGCGGGCAGCCAGGTTCATCATCCGGCTGACGGCAGCCGCGTCCCAGGTGGGGCTTTCGCATTCGATCCAGGGGCGCAGGCCGTCCAGCATCCGGTCGGCGTCAAACGGTAGGTCCAGGGCGCTCATGCCGCGTCCCCCAAGGGCAGGCGGCGTTCGATCAGCCGGGCATAGATCGAGGCGCCCACCGGCAGGATGGCGGGATCCAGCACGAAGCCCGGATTGTGCAGCGGCACCGTGCCCGCGTGGCCCAGGTTGCCATAGGCGCCCGGCACCTGTTGCAGCATGTCGGCGAAATCCTCGGACCCGGTAAAGGGTTCGCTCTCGGTATCGACCTGGGCTTGGCCCACGACATCGGCCGCAGCCTGCGCCCATGCATCCGTCAAATCCTCGTCATTGACCAGCACATCGAAGATTTCGCGGAACTCGACGGTGATGGCGACGCCGAAGGCCCGTGCCATTCCGTCGCAGATGTCGCGCATCCGGGACTGCATCAGGTCGCGCACCTCGGGCCGGAAAAAGCGGATCGTCCCGGCCAGGACAGCCGTTTCCGGCACCACGTTATAGGCGCTGCCTGCATGGATCTGGGTCACGGACAGCACCGCGCGGTCAAGCGGTGCGACATTGCGGCCCAGCACGGTCTGGAACTGGCCGACAAGGCCGGATGCGACGACCAGTGCGTCGCGCGACTGGTGCGGCATGGCGGCGTGGCTGCCCTTGCCGCTGACCGCGATGTCGAAGAAGGACGCGCCTGCCATGGCGGGGCCGCGGCAGATCGTGGCCTGCCCCGGCTTGCCGGTGGGCTGGTTGTGCATCCCGTAAACCTCGTCCACCGGGAAGCGTTGGAACAGCCCGTCCGCGATCATGCCGCGCGCGCCGCCCAGGCCTTCCTCGGCCGGCTGGAAGATGAAGACGGCGGTGCCGTCGAAGTTGCGGCTGGCGGCCAGGTATTTCGCGGCGCCCAGCAGCATCGTCGTGTGCCCGTCATGGCCGCAGGCGTGCATCTTGCCCGCGTTCCGCGAGGCATAGTCCACGCCGCTGGCTTCCTGGATCGGCAGGGCGTCCATGTCGGCGCGCAGGCCGACGCGCCGGTTGCCCTGGCCGCGTCCCCGCAGCAGGCCGACGACGCCCGTCTTGCCGACGCCTTCATGCACCTCGTCCACACCATATTCGCGCAGCTTGGCCGCCACGACCCCTGCGGTGCGCACCTCCTCCAGCCCGATCTCGGGGTTGGCGTGCAGGTCCCGGAAGATGGCGTCCAGTTCGGGGGCGGCAGCGTCGATCTCAGGCAGGTTGGGCATGGGTCACCTTCGGCAGTTCGCGGAAATTGTGGAAATCCCAGAACCGGCCGGGCGCGGCGTCGATCAGGGCGCGGGTATAAGCGTGGGCTGGGGCTGCCAACACCTCGGCGGCGGGGCCGTGTTCGACAACGGCGCCGCGGCTCATCACGATCACCTCGTCGCAGATCTGGGCCGCCACGCGCAGATCGTGGGTGATGAAGACGATGGCGATCCCCAGGTCGCGCTGCAACTGGTCCAGCAGATCCAGCACCTGCGCCTGCACCGACACGTCGAGCGCCGACACGGCTTCGTCCGCCACCAGCACATCGGGGCGCATCATCACGGCCCGCGCGATGGCGATCCGCTGGCGCTGACCGCCGGAAAACTGGTGGGGATAGCGCGCCAAGGCATCCTCCGGCAGCCCCACGACGCCCATCAGGCGCGCGGCCTCGGCCAAGGCCTCTCGGCGGGGGGTGCCATAGTTCAGCGGACCTTCGATCAGGCTTTCGGCAATGGTCCAGCGGGGGTTCAGCGACCGCATCGGATCCTGGAACACCACCTGCAGCTTTTGACGGTGCGGGCGCAGGGCACGGCGCGAAAGATCCGCGATGTCGGTGCCGTCCAGCATGATCCGTCCCGATGTCGGGTCGATCAGCCGCATGATGCAGCGCGCGACCGTGGACTTGCCGGACCCGGATTCGCCCACGATCCCCAGGGTGCGCCCGCGCGACAGGGTGAAGGCCACGTCCTTGGCGGCATGGGCCTGCGGCAGCGACTTCAGGATGCCGCCGCCCCCATAGACCTTGTTCAGAGCCTCGACCCGAAGAACCGTGTCACCGGCAACCGCCCGCGCGGCGCGGGGCGACAGGCTGGGGACGGCCGACAGCAGCTTGCGGGTGTAATCGGCCCGGGGATGGCGCAGCAGGGTTTCAACGGGGCCATGTTCGACGATCTCACCGTGCTTCATCACATAAACCGTATCCGCGATCTCGGCCACGACGCCCATGTCATGGGTGATGAACAGCACCGCCGTGCCGTGTTTCTGCTGCAATTCGTCGATCAGCGACAGGATCTGCTTCTGCGTGGTCACGTCCAGGGCCGTGGTCGGCTCGTCCGCGATCAGCAGAACGGGTTCCAGCACCAGGGCCATTGCGATCATGATCCGCTGGCGCTGCCCGCCCGAAAGCTGGTGGGGATAGGACCGGAAGATGCGGTCCACATCGGGCAGATGCACCTGTTCCATGATCGCCAAGGCGCGCCTGCGGCGTTCGGCGACGGGCAGGTCGGTGTGAAGCTCCATCACCTCCATGATCTGGTCGCCGACCCGCAGGACAGGGTTCAGCGCCGTCATCGGTTCCTGGAAGATCATGGCGACGCGGGCGGCGCGAAGCTCGCGCATCTGCGCTTGCGTCAGGGGCAACAGGTCGCGGCCCTGCAGGGCAATTGTCCCTGACGCGACCTTCAGAGCCTCGGGCAGAAGGCCCATGATTGCCAATGAGGTCACCGACTTGCCGGACCCGGATTCGCCCACAAGGCAGACGGTTTCGCCCTGCCGGATGGTTACGTCGATGCTCTTCAGAACCTGAGGGTTGCCCGGCGTTTCCGGCAGGCTGACGGTCAGATTTCGGGCCTGAAGCGCGACGGGCGCGGCGTCGAAATTGCGTGTCTTGAACAGCATCGGTCTATCCCGCCCGTTTCTTCAGCCGCGGGTCCAGCATGTCGCGTGCGGCATCGCCCAGAAGGTTGATCGACAGGATGCACAGCGACAGCGCCAGCCCCGGATACAGGATCAGTTCCGGCTTGATGCGGAAGAACATGCGCCCCTCGGCCATGATGTTGCCCCAGGTGGGGGTCTCGGTGCTGACGCCCGCGCCCAGGAAGGACAGGATCGCCTCGGTCAGGATGGCGGAGGCCAGGATATAGGTGCCCTGCACGATCAGGGGCGCCAGGGTGTTCGGGACCAGGTGGCGGACCAGGATTTTCGGCATTGATGTGCCAAGGGCGATGGCGGCCTCGACATAGGGTTCCTCGCGCGCCGCCAGCACAACGGCCCGGACCAGGCGCACGACGCGCGGGATTTCAGGAATGGTGATGGCCGCGATGACCGACCCGACCGACGGCCCGTTCAACGCGACAAGCGCGATGGCCAGCAGGATCGACGGGATCGCCATCAGCGCGTCCATCATCCGCATGATGATCGCATCTGCCGTCCGAAAGAAGCCCGCGACCATGCCAATCACCAGCCCGATCAGGACCGAAACCACGGCGGTGGCGATGCCGATGATCAGCGACAACTGGCCGCCGATCAGCACCCGGCTGAAGATGTCGCGGCCGAAATTGTCGGTGCCCAGGGGGTGCCCTTCGATCGGGCCTTTCAGGCGAGCCAGCGGGTTCATGGTCAGCGGGTCATGCGGCGCGATCCACTGCGCCAGCAGCGTCAGCACCACGATGACAGCCAGGACCATGGCGGCGATCTTGCTGCCCCAGCCGAACTGCGGCAGCCGCAGCGCGCGAAGGACCGGCTGCATGGCAGAGGTCGGCGGCGGAATGGGGGACATCAGTAGCGGATCCTCGGGTCAAAGAAGCTGTAGCTGAGGTCGATGAGCAGGTTCACCAGCACGTAGAGAAAGCTGGTCAGCAGGATCATCGCCTGGATCACCGGATAGTCGCGGGCCAGGATGGCATCCACGGTCAGCCGCCCGATGCCGGGGATGTTGAACACCGTTTCCGTCACCACCACGCCGCCGATCAGCAGCGCGAAGCCCGACCCGATCACTGTCAGGATCGGGACTGCCGCGTTCTTCAGCGCGTGGCGGAACAGGACGGTGCGTTCCGGCGCCCCCTTGGCGCGGGCAGTACGAATGTAATCCTCGCCCAGCACCTCGAGCATGTTGGCCCGCGTCATGCGCGCGATCAGCGCGATATAGATCGTGCTCAGCGTCAGCGCGGGCAGGAAGGCGTTGGACAGGAATGCGCCCAGGCCGCTGCCGACGGGCGTATAGCCTTGGACCGGGAACCAGCCCAGCTTCAGCGAAAAGATCAGGATGAAGAGATAGCCGATCACGAAGACCGGGACCGAAAAGCCCAGGACCGAGAAGGTCATCACGGCATAATCAGCCCCGCTGCGGTGCTTCCAGGCCGCCAGCACCCCCATCGGCACGGCCATGGCGACCGACATGAGGATGGTCAGGATCGCGATGGCGAAGGTCGGGCCCATCCGGTCGGCGATCATGGCGGACACCGGCGTGTTCGAGATCAGCGAGACCCCCAGGTCCCCCTGCAGCAGCCGCCCCAGCCAGGTTACGAACTGGATATGCAGCGGCTGGTTCAGGCCCATCGCCTCTCGGATGCGTTCAAGCTGCGCGGGGGTTGCCATGTCGCCCGCGATGATCGCGGCGGGATCGCCCGGGGTCAGGCGCAGCAGCAGGAAGACGAAGACGGCGACCAGCAGCATCACGGGAATGACGGCCAGGATGCGCCGCAGGATGTAACCCAGCATCAGGTTTCCTCGGATCGGACGGGCAGGTCAGGGGCAGCGGCGCGGCGCCGCCCCCGCAGGCGATCATTCGGCCTTCTGAAGGTTCCAGAACACCGGCACGGGCGAGTTGATCATGTCCGTGATACCGGCGCGGCGTGCCTGGGGCAGGGTGTACTGGCCCAGCGGGATCAGCAGTCCGTTGTCGATGGCATGGGCCTGGATTTCCTCGGCGACGGCCTTCTGTGCTTCGGCGTCGGTGGCGTCGATGAAGTTCTCCTTCAGTTCCTCGACCTTTTCATCGGTGGGCCAGCCGAACCAGGCGTCATCGCCCCGGCCGTTCAGCATCGGGTTCGAGATCGGGTTCGAGATTTCCGGCACCATCCAGTTGGTGATGAAGATGTTCCATCCGCCTTCGGCCGGGGCCGCCTGGCTGGCGCGGCGGGTCACCAGGGTTTGCCAGTCCATCGGCTGCAGATCGACCGTGAAGCCCGCCTCGCGCAGGGCCTGGGACACCACGACCGGCTGCGTGGCAAGCGCCACCATGTCGGTGGGGGCCATCAGCACGACAGGTGTGCCGTCATAGCCTGCTTCCTCCAGCAGCGCCTTGGCCTCGTCGACGCCCCCGCCCTGCGTCAGGGTCTCGGTGCCGACCTCGCTGCCCAGGGGGGTGCCGCAGCCCATGATGGCGCCGCAGACCTGGTAGTATTCAGGATTGCCGACCATCGCAGCCAGCACGGGTTCCTGCTGGATCGCCTTCAGCGCGGCCTGGCGGATCTGCTGGTTGTCGAAGGGCGGGTGCAGGAAGTTCATCCGCACCATGGTCTGCATCCCGGTCGGTTCGCGCTTTTCCACGACGATGTTCGGATCGCCTTCCAGCAACGGCAGCAGATCGACCTGCATCTGTTCGATATAGTCTATCTCTCCGCCCGAAAGGGCGTTCACGGCAGTCTGGATGTCGGGCATGTTGACCCATTCGACGCGGTCGACGTTCACGACCTTGCCGCCTGCCATCCAGTCGGCGGGCTCGTCGCGGGGAACGTATTCGTCGAACTTTTCATAGACGACGGTCAACCCGGGCTGGAACTCTTCTTTCACGAAGCGGAAGGGGCCGGAGCCGGTGTAGTCGGTGATCGCCTCGTCGGCCGAGGTTTCGGCGACGCGGGCCGGCATGATGAAGGGCGGCAGCGCCGACTGCTTGGACAGCATGTCCAGCATCGGCACGAAGGGTTCGGTCAGGGTCCAGGCGATGGTCTTGTCGTCCGTCGCCTCCAGGCTGGCGGTGCGGTCCATGATGACCTGCCCGCCCGCGTCCTTGAGCCCCCAGCGTTTCAGCGAGGCAACGGCGTCGGCGGCCGTCACCGGCGTGCCGTCGTGGAAGGTCAGCCCGTCCCGCAGGGTAAAGGTATAGGTCAACTGGTCGTCCGACACGGCCCAGTCGGCCATCTGCGGCTGCGGCTGGAACTGGCTGTCCTGCGCGATCAGCACGTCATAGATCATGTAGGCGTGGTTGCGGGTGATGTGGGCCGTGGTAATGACCGGGTCCAGGACGCGCAGTCCAGAATGCATCACGGCCTTGACCGTCGTTTCGGCCCAGGCGGTGCCGGTCAGCATGGTCGAGGCAAGAAGCGTCGCTGTCAGTCGGTTGAACATGAGGTCCTCTCTGTCGATGGTTGCCGCGGGCCGATCTTGGCGTCAGCCTTGCGCGGGTGGGGTGAATGGCAGGCCGCCCGGTTCCAGCCGGATGCCGGGGTGCAGGTGGCGAAAGGGCAGGCTGGCCGGGCTGATGGGCATCGGCCCTGGCGCGGCGCAGATCAGGATGGCGTCGGCGATGGGCGCGAAATCGGCGCGAAAGTGGTTCGAGCTCTTGACCACGAGGATGGCCTGCGCCTCGGGCTCGATCCCCAGGAAGCGGAACATCTCGCGGTCGGCCATCTGGGCCTTTTCAGAGGCGACAGCAACTCGGACCCCGCCGATGCGCAGGCAGGCACAAGGGCCCAGTTGCAGATGCGCCCCGCCATAATAAGGGCCTGTCGCGTGGCAATGGCCGTCCGACAGGCTTTCGACCTCGAAGGTGGCTGTATAGGGCGCGTCGCCATCGATGCCGGACTTGCCGCCGAGCGAGATTTCGATCCGCGCCCCTTTCCCCGCGGCATGGGCGGCGGCGGCTGCCTGAGGGTCGCTGATCAGCCCGATGGCCGCGTCCTGCGCATCCGCTGCGACCAGTGCCCGCAACATGCCCGTCGTATCGGAATCGCCGCCCGCGCCGGGATTGTCCTGCGTGTCGGCGATGACGACGAGGCGCGTGGCCGTGGCGGCAAGGCGCTGCGCCTCGGCCACGCCCTCGTCGGGCAGGAAGAACCGGCCCTGGAAGGCAGGCTCGGCCTCGCGGACAGCCCCTGCGATGCGGTCGGCGGCGTCGTCGGCCTGGTCCTGGCTTTCCCCATAGGCCACGACCGAGGGGCGGCAATCGGCGAAATCCGCCGCCGGAAAGCCCATGAAGAACGACGCGCAGATTCCTTTGGCGTCGAAGTCCGCCACTAGGTCGTAAAGCCCGGCCGCGGGCTGGCCCATCGTCGATTGCCAGGCGATCGGGATCAGGAAATCAAGCTGCCGGAACGCCTTGAAGTTCGCGCGTCCCCGCATCAGGCGATCCAGTTCGGCCGCTGCCCGCTGTCCGGTCAAAGCCATGTCTACATGCGGATACGTGCGGAATCCCACCAGCCGGTCGGCCCCATGGACCATCTGCGCGCTGATGTTGCCGTGCAGATCAAGCGCGGCAACGATGGGAACATCGGCGCCCACGACATCACGCACCCGCGCGATCAGCGGCCCTTCGCCATCGGGGGCGCCTTCGGCCACCATGGCACCATGCAGGTCCAGGAACACGCCGTCCACCGGCAGGACCCGGCGCAGGCCCTTGACGATCTCGTCAGTGATGGCCCCATAGCAGGCGGCGGTCACCGGTGCCGACGGGACGGCCCCCGCCCAGACCAGCGGCAGCAGTTGCCAACCATGGCTTTCGGCATGGTCGATGGCGCCGGCGACCGGCAGGTTGACCTGCCGCGCGCGTTCCAGGATCTGCGCACCCCGGCTTAGCGGCAGATAACCGCCGCCTTGTTCAAAGGCGGCCATGTCCGCCGGGCTTGGGGCAAAGGAATTGCTTTCATGGACGAACCCCGCAAGAGCAACGCGCGGCGCCTGATCTTGATTGGAAGGTTCCGACATGCTGTATTGCTGTCCGATACAAGTGCATTGCATCGTGAGTTTATTGACCGCAATTTCCTTATGTCAACGTCGGAGATGCAGATGATGCAGCAAAAGTCGGAACCAGCTTCTTCCGAAGATGATGATCCTCTTTTCATTCAATCACTTGCGCGCGGAATGACTGTTCTAGAGGCATTTCGCCAGGCGGAAGGTCCGCTGTCGCTGGCACAGATCGCTGCCCGGACGGGGCTGACCCGCAGCGCGGCGCAACGCCTTGTGCATACCTTCCGCAAGCTGGGCTACCTGACCCTGTCCGAGGATGGGCGCGGCTTTCGCCTCGACCTGCCGATCCTGGACCTGACGCATGATTACCTGCGGCTGAACCCCCTGGTCCGCCGCGCCAGCCCGGTGCTTCTGGAACTGCGGCGCAATGTCCGCGAACGCGTCGACCTGTCGCTGTTCGACGGGCGGCGGATGGTTTACGCCGCGCGGATGCAAAGCAAGCGCGAGACGTTCTTTGCCACGCTGGTGGGCAACAGCGTGCCGACGGCCTGCACCTCCGGGGGCTGGGCCGTGCTGGCGATGCTGCCCGAGGCCGAGGTGGACGCGATCCTGGACGATCACCCGATCCCCCAGATCACGCCCCGCACGTTGACCGATCCCGCCGCCATCCGTCGCCAGATCGCCCTGACGCGCGAGAATGGCCATGCCCTGGCGATCGAGCAGATCCTGATGGGCGAGGTGGCCCTGGGGGTCGCCATACCCGACGCAGACGGGCGGCCGATAGCCGCCATCCACATCGCGGCATCGCTGTCGGAATGGGCCCCCGAGGATTTCCGCCGACGCGTCGCCCCCCTGGCCGCCGAGGCTGTGCGCAGCATCCTGCCGGGCTGACGGTGCGCCGCAGGGTAGGGCTGCACTGACCGGAATCGTGGCACCGTATTGGCATCACGACCAGGCGGACGGTGCGGCGCTGCATCGTGCCGACGGGCAGGGTCTCTGCCCCGGCAGTTGGCCCTGCCCTGGCGAGACCGCACCTAGATCGCTGAACTCCACCACACAGCGGACAACCGTTGCCTTGATCTTGGGCCACAAGGGCGATGCCTGCCCGTTTCTTGACCACTCCTGCCCGGCCGCATCCACCCGACATTGCGCAGGGAAGGGCCGACGTGCCACGACGGGGGCAGCCATGTCGAAGCCTCTTCTCATCGTCGTTGTCGAACCCGACCCGGATCGCGCCCAGCCCATTGCCGAAGGGTTGCGCGACACCGGGCAACACGACGTCCGCATCATCGCGGAACAATCGGGCCTTGCGCGCAAGGTGGCCGAACTGCGTCCCGATGTGGTCCTGATCGACATCGCCAACCCTTCGCGCGACGTGCTCGAGGAACTGGCGCTTGCATCTGGGCCGTCCGAGCGGCCCGTGGCGATGTTCGTGGACAGGTCGGACGAACAACTGACGCGGGCGGCCATCGAGGCCGGGATTTCCGCCTATGTCGTCGACGGGTTGCGCGCGGAACGGATCAAGCCGATCCTGGATGCGGCCATCGCCAGGTTTCACATCTTCCAGCAGATGCGGGCCGAACTGGCCGCCACCCGCGCCGCGCTCGAGGAACGCAAGATCATCGACCGGGCAAAGGCGCTGCTGATGAAGGCGCGCGGCCTGGACGAGGAAGCGGCCTACGGCCTGCTGCGCAAGGCGGCGATGGATCAGGGCAAGCGCATGGCCGATATCGCGCAACAACTGGTGATGGCGGCAGGGTTGCTGGGCCGATGACGACGCTGCGCCTCGGTTATGTTCCCCTGATCGACGCGGCCCCCCTGATCGTCGCGCAGGAACTGGGCTTTGCCGCCGAAGAAGGGCTGAGGCTGGATCTGGTCCGGCTTGGCGCTTGGGCGCAGGCGCGCGACATGCTGGGCGCCGGAATGATCGAGGCAGCCCACATGCTGGTGCCCATGCCGGTGGGGCAGGCGCTTGGGCTTGGGCCGTCGCTGCCCCCGATGGATCTGGTCATGTTCCTGTCGCACGGGGGGCAGGTCGTGGCCGTCAACCGCGATCTTGAACAGCGCCTGCGCGACAGGGGCCATGATTTCGCATTCAACGACGCGCGGGCCGCCGGTGCTGCTCTACGCCAGGCGGTGACGGGGCGGCTGCGGATCGGCGTGCCCTTTCATTTCTCGACCCAATTCGAACTGGTCCGGCATTGGCTGGCAAGCTGCGGCCTTGCCGCGTCCATGCTGGACCTCGTCACCGTGCCGCCGCCGATGATGGCAAATGCCCTGGCGCGCGGCGAGGTCGAGGCGATCTGCGTGGGCGAGCCCTGGGCCAGCGTTTCGGTTGACCGGGGGCTGGCGGCCCTGCTGCTGCCCGGCACCGCGATCTGGGCCTCTCCCCCCGAAAAGGGGCTGGTGCTGCTGCGCGATTTTGCCGATGCGCGGGAACAGGAAGCAGGCGCGTTGATGCGGGCCGTCTGGCGGGCGGGGCGCTGGCTGGACGAAGAAGGCCGTCGCGGCACGGCGGCGGAAATCATCTCTCGGCCCGCCTATCTGGACCTGCCGCCAGAGCTTGTGGAACGCGGGCTGACAGGGCGGATGACCGTCTCTGCCCGCGGCGAGATCCGGGAAACGCCCGGTTTCGTTTCCTTCAACGAAGGGGCAGCCAGTTTTCCGTGGAAAAGCCTGGCCGCGCTTTTTGCGCAACGCTTGGCCCTGGCGCATGGCCTTGACCCGCAGGACGCGGGGGTCCGGGCCATGGGGCATTTCCGCACCGATCTTTACCGCCGGCACCTGCGTCCTGCGGGGGCGCCCCTGCCCGGTGCCTCGCAACGGATCGAGGGGGCGTTGTCCGCCGACCGCACGGTCGCTGCGGAACGTGGCAGCATGATCCTGCGCGCCGACGGCTTTTTCGACGGCATGACCTTTGATCCCGCCGCAGTTGGCTAGCCGACCGGGGCCTCCGTCCTGCCCGCCGCCGCGGTGCGAAGCAGGTTTTTCAGGTCGGGCTTGCACGACCCGCAATTCGTTCCGGCGCCAAGCGCGCGCCCGATGGCCTCGACCGTCATCAGCTTTTGCGTTTCGATGCCGTGCAGGATCGTGTTCATGCCGATGCTGAAGCAGGCGCAGACCAAGGCCCCCGCATCAGGCTGGTCGGCCCCCGGACGCCCCGCCAGGATGTCGCCGCCACATCCGGCGTTCAGCGAGGCGATCAGGTGGCTGCGCGACAGCATGACGGGATGGGGCGCGACAAACAGCGCGGCCTGAAGCCGGCCATCCGCGATGAAGGCCAGGCGCCGGATGCCCTTCCGGGGGTCGTGGACCGCCAGCGGCTCGCCTGTCATGCCAAGCATGGTGCGGGCTGTCTGGGTCCAGTCCTGGGGCTGGTCGGTCCCGGCCAGTTCCGCCTGGTGGCCCATCGGCAGGACCGCGCGTGCCCAGTAATCGCAGGCGGGCTGGATGGGACGGGTAGACACTGCAAAGCCATACCATTCTGCCTTGAACGGCCTGATCGCCACATTGGCAGATTTCGATGCCGGCTGGCCCGAGACGGGGTCAACCACCCCTGGCACCAAGGCGTCGATGCGTGCGCGGGACGCCGTCTCGTTCGTCCAGTGGATCGGCGCGAAGGGGTGGCCAGGCGCCACGCGGTCCGTCACCAGAACCCGAAGGATGGCGCTTCTATGGGGGCTTGCCACCTGAGCCAGGTCCGCATGCCGCAGGCCAAGCCGGGCGGCGTCCGCCGGGTGCAGTTCCAGGAACGGCTCGGCCAGGTGGCGGGACAGGCGCGGCGACAGGCCGGTCCGGGTCATCGTATGCCAATGGTCGCGGACACGGCCGGTGTTCAACAGGAACGGCCAGGCCCCGGGGGCGGGCTGTGGAAGGCGCGGCGTCACGGATACCATCCGCGCCCGGCCCGAAGCTGTGTGGAAGCGGCCGTCGCCGAAGAAGCGTCCGCCCTTGCGGCGGGGGGATTGCGGCCAGAGGAACGGCTGCAAGCTGTCGTATTGCGGCCCGGTGATGCCGGCATGGTCGGATATGTCGAAGTCGCCGCCAAGTGCGCCCGCCACGCCCGACAGCGCCGCATGTTCGGCAAAGACCTGCCCCGGGCTGTCCCAGGCAAAGGCATCGGCCCAGCCCATGCGGGCGGCAACATCGGCGATGATGCGCCAGTCATCGCGCGCCTGTCCGGGCGCGGCAAGGCTGCGCCGCTGGCGGCTGATGCGGCGTTCGGAATTGGTGACGGTGCCGTCCTTTTCGCCCCATCCCGTGGCCGGCAGCAGCACATGGGCCAGGCGCGTCGTGTCCGTCCGCGCCATCATGTCGGACACGACCACGAAATCGCAACCGGCGATGGCACGGGCGACGCGGTCGGCCTCGGGCATTGACACGGCAGGATTGGTGCAGATGATCCACAGGGCCTTGATGCGGCCGTCCTCGACCGCGCGGAACATGTCGACGGCCTTGAGGCCGGGCTTGGCGGCCATGCGGGGCGCCTGCCAAAATTTTCGCACCGCATCGCGATGCGCGGGGTTCTCGATCTCTAGGTGGCAGGCCAGCATGTTGGACAGGCCGCCGACCTCTCGACCGCCCATGGCGTTGGGCTGGCCGGTGACGCTGAAGGGGCCGGTGCCGGGGCGCCCGATCCGGCCGGTCGCCAGGTGGCAGTTCAGGATGGCATTGACCTTGTCGGTGCCGCTGTCCGACTGGTTGATGCCCTGGGAATAGACGGTCACGACACGCCCGCTGCCGCACCACAGATCCAGGAACTGCTGCAGCGCGCTGTGCGGCAGGCCGGTCGCCTGCGGCAGCGTGGCCCGCGCCGTGGCCAGTGCCTCGGCCAGGCCATCGGGTCTATCCGTCACAAGCCCGCGCCGGTCTATCTCGGCCAGCAGCAGGTTGAACAGCACGGCGTCAGATCCCGGCGCCAGGGGCAGGTGCAGGTCGGCGATGTCGCAGGTGGCGGTGCGGCGGGGGTCGACGACGACGACCTTGGTGCCCCGTGACTCGCGCGCGGCGGCCAGGCGTTGATGAAGGACGGGATGGCACCAGGCGAGGTTCGATCCCACCAGGACCACGCAATCGGCCTGTTCCAGATCCTCGTAAAGGCCGGGCACGGTGTCCGATCCGAAGGCGCGCCGATGCCCCGCCACGGAGGATGCCATGCAGAGCCGCGAGTTCGTGTCGATATTGGCGCTGCCGATGAAGCCCTTCATCAGCTTGTTGGCGACATAGTAATCCTCGGTCAGCAACTGGCCCGAGACATAGAAGGCCACCGAATCCGGGCCATGGCTGGCGATGCAGTCGGAAAACCGCCGCGCCACAAGGTCAAGCGCCTCATCCCAGCCTGCGTCTCGGCCGTCGATCTGCGGGGCCAAGAGGCGACCCTTGAGGCCGACCGTTTCGCCCAGGGCCGATCCCTTGACGCAAAGCCGGCCCAGGTTCGCGGGGTGGTCGGGGTCGCCCGCGACCGCCAGCCCGCCCGCGCCGTCGGGCGTTGCAAGGATCCCGCATCCGACCCCGCAATAGGGGCAGGTGGTCCGGATGGCGGGGCGGGGGTTCTGCATGGTCATCGGCAATCCTTCAGGCGGCGGCGCTGCGGCGGATCAGGCTGGCGTCGATCAGGATGCGCCCCCCCTGGACCCGGACGGCATAGGTCCCGACTGCCCCGTCGTCCGCGCCTTGGGCCTGCCCGGTGTTCAGGTCGAAGACCCAGTTGTGCAACGGGCAGGTGACCGCCGTGCCGTGGACGATGCCTTCGGACAGCGGCCCGCCCTTGTGGGGGCAGCGGTCGTCCAGGGCGAAGACCCTGTCATCGGCGGTGCGGAACACAGCCACGCAGCCTTGCGCGGTCCTGACCAGGCGCGCGCCTTGCCGGGGGATGTCGTCCAGGGATCCGATGTCGACGAAGACGGTCATTCCGCGGCCTCCAGCGTCAGGTCGGCGAGGGGCGCCCACTTGGGCGTCTCGGTGGGGGTGGAAAGGTCGGCCCAGGGGTCGCGGCGATAAACGGACTGGCTGATCTCGAACCGTTCGACCAGGGCGCGGCGGTTTTCCAGGTCGTCCACGACCTGCGCCTTGATCCAGTCGAGGCCCACCTTGCCCATCCACTTCCAGATGCGGTCCAGGTAGCGGGCGTGTTCCCGGTAAAGCTGGGTCACGGCCAGGATGATCTCGACCGCCTCGTCCTCGGACGGGGTGGATGCGAGGGGTTGGGTTTCCTTGACCTCCATTCCGGCCGCGCCGCCGATGACGATGTTATAGCCCGAATCCACGCAGACGACGCCGATGTCCTTGCAGGTGGCTTCGGCGCAGTTGCGGGGACAGCCGGACACACCCAGCTTCAGCTTGTGCGGCGTCCACGACCCCCACATCAGCTTTTCCAGCCTGATCCCGAGGCCTGTCGAATCCTGGGTGCCGACGCGGCAGAACTCCTTGCCGACGCAGGTCTTGACCGTGCGCAACCCTTTGGAATAGGCGGCGCCCGACACCATCCCGGCGGCGTTCAGGTCGGCCCACATATGCGGCAGGTCCTCCTTGCGCACACCCAGCAGGTCAATCCGCTGCCCGCCTGTGACCTTGACCATCGGCACGTTGTATTTCTCGGCAGCATCCGCGATGGCGCGCAGTTCGGCCGGAGTTGTGACGCCGCCCCACATGCGCGGCACCACCGAATAGGTGCCGTCCTTCTGGATGTTGGCGTGGTTGCGTTCGTTGACGAAGCGCGACTGGCGGTCGTCGCGGTATTCCAGCGGGTATTCCGCCAGCAGGTAGTAGTTCAGCGCCGGGCGGCAGGAATGGCAGCCGCCCACAGTCTTCCAGCCAAGCTCCTGCATGACGGCGGGGATGGACTTCAGCCCCATCGCCCGGATCAGGCGGCGCACGTCCTCGTGGCTGTGGTCGGTGCATTTGCACAGGCCGGCGGGGGTATCCTGAACCTCGCCCCCCAGAGCCAGGGCCATGACCTGCTGGACCAGCCCGCTACAGGTGCCGCAGGAGGCCGAAGCCTTGGTGCAGGCCCGCACGGTGTCCAGCGTGCAGGCGCCGCCTGCAACCGCATTCATGATTGCGCCCTTGGAAACGCCGTTGCAGCCGCAGATCTCCGCTTCAGGCGGCAAGGCTGCAACGGCCGCCATAGGGTCCGGGGCGGCACCCCCCTGAAAGGCCGGACCGAAGATCAGCGTGTCGCGCATTGGGCCGATGTCGGTGCCATCCTTCATCAGCCCATAGAACCATGCCCCGTCGGCGGTATCGCCATACATGACCACGCCGACGATGCGGTCGCTTTCCAGCACCAGTCGCTTGTAGATGCCGCGCCCCGGATCGCGGAAGACGATATCCTCGCGCCCCGGCGCTTCGGCGAAATCGCCCGCGCTGAACAGGTCGCAGCCCGTGACCTTCAGCTTGGTCGCGGTCTGCACGGGCGCGAACATCGCCGGCTGGTCCAGAAGCGTCTGCGCCAAGACCTTGGCCTGGTCATAAAGGGGCGCGACAAGGCCGAAGACCTGGCCGCGATGTTCCACGCATTCGCCAAGCGCGAAGATATGCGGATCGCTGGTGCGGAGGGCGTCGTCCACGACGATGCCGCGCTCGACCTCAAGATGCGCGTCATTGGCCAGCCGCACTTCGGGGCGGATGCCCACGGCCATGCAGACCAGGTCGGCGGGATAAACGGTGCCGTCCTCCAGCAGCACGGCCTCGGCCCGGTCGGTGCCCAGGATGGCCTTGGTCGCGCCCTGGCAATGGACGGTGATGCCCCGCCGTTCCAGGTCCTTTTGCAGCAGGTATCCCGCTGCCGGGT
The DNA here is from genome assembly GCF_011801365.1 of Paracoccus sp. AK26. Lineage (NCBI taxonomy): Bacteria > Pseudomonadati > Pseudomonadota > Alphaproteobacteria > Rhodobacterales > Paracoccaceae > Paracoccus > Paracoccus sp. AK26. The sequence continues at coordinate 310,829 of NZ_CP041045.1, read as the reverse complement.
CAAGCTGGCGCTCCATCAGGTGGCCCATGAGGTGGATCACGGTGACGCGGGCGCCGCGCGCGGCCATGCCGGCCGCGGCCTCAAGCCCCAGCAGCCCGCCGCCGATCACCACGGCATCCTTGCCCGCCGTGTCGATCATCGCTTGCGTGTCTTCAAGGTCGCGATAGGTGACAACGCCCGGCAGATCCTTGCCCGGAACGGGGATGATGAAGGGCGCGGACCCGGTGGCGATGACAAGCGCGTCATATGGCGCGCCGCCGCTGCCCGAATAGACCACGCGGTTCTTGCGGTCGATCCGGACCACCGGCTCTCCGAAGCGGCAGTCGACGCCGTGGGCGGCATACCAGGCGTCGTCATGGGTGACGATCTGTTCATAGGTCTTTTCGCCCGACAGGACCGGCGACAGCATCAGCCGGTTATAGTTCCCGCGCGGTTCCGCGTTGAACAGCGTCACCTCGTAGGCGTCGGGGGCGGCGTCGAACAGTTGTTCCAGCATCCGGCCCGAGGCCATGCCCGCGCCAATGACGACAAGTTTCCTTTTCATGGCTTGCTCCTCAGGCGGCTTGCAGGACGGTGCGGGACCGGCGGATCGACAGGTGCATCCAAAGGGTGCAGCCCGCGACCAGCAGGAACAGGACGGCAAAGCAGCTGGACCACGATCCGGTCTGGTCCTTCAGCCAGCCGAACAGCAGCGGCAGAAGAAAGCCGCCGAGGCCGCCGATCATGCCGACCAGACCGCCCACCGCGCCCACGTTCTGCGGGTAATAGCTGGGGATGTGCTTGTAGACGGCGGCCTTGCCCAGGCTCATGAAGAAGCCCAGCATGAAGATCACCAGAAGAAAGCCTGCGACCGGCAGGCCCGGCAGCAGGACCAGGATGGCGGTCGCGGTCAGCGACACCATGAAGGTCGCGTAAAGCACCGACCGCGCGCCGATCCGGTCCGACAGAACGCCCCCGTAGGCGCGGAAGATCGAGGCGGGGACCGAATAGGCGGCCCCGACCAGCCCGGCGGTCTTCACGTCGAAGCCGTAGACCCCGATCAGGAAATGCGGCAGCCACAGCGCCAGGGCTACAAAGGCGCCGAAGCTGAAGAAGTAATAGGCCGAAAAGCGCCACACCCGCAGATCGCGCAGGGGTGCGAACTCGGCTCTCAGGCTGCGAAGCGGCGCTCGGCGGCCGCGATTGGCCGCGGTGACCGGATCATCGGTTGAGAAGGCCCAGAACAGCAGCGCGGTCAGCGCCAGCACAGCCGCCCAGATCTGCGCGGTGGCCTGCCAGCCAAGGGCGATCATCACAAAGGGCGCGGCAAACTTCGTGACCGCTGCCCCGACATTGCCGACCCCGAAGATGCCAAGCGCGGTGCCCTGGCGCGCGCCGTCGAAGAAACGCGACACGTAAGCCACGCCGACGGCGAAACTGCCACCGGCGATGCCCACGCCCAGGGCGGCGACCAGCATCTGCGGATAGGTCGTGGCCCAGGACAGAAGAAAGGTGGCCGCCGCGGCGGCAAGCATGGTCAGCGTGTAGACCAGCCGTCCGCCCAGGCGGTCGGTGGCGACGCCCAGCACGACGCGGACCAGGGATCCCGTCAGGATCGGGGCGCCGACCAGCAGGCCGAATTGCGTCTCGGTCAGGGAAAGCTGGTCGCGGATCTGGATGCCGATGATGGAAAAGATCGTCCAGACCGCAAAGCAGACGGTGAAGGCTGCGGTGGACAGGCTCAGCGCGCGACGCGCATCGCCGGAGGCGGCGGGAATGGGGACGGACATGGATGCTCCGATGGCTGACGGGGATCAGTGGCTGTCAGAAGCGCGATGCCGAGAAGCCGGGCAGGACCGGCCACACCGTGACGCTTCGGGAATTGCCGCATCGTTGCGAGCGGGCCGGTGGCGCTTCGTTGCGCCGGGCCATGAACCAGTCCTTAGCTTATGAGGGGTGCCCCGGCCCATCCATTCGGCGTTACTCGCCCGCTGAAGATGTTTTCAGGGGATGACCTGCCTGCTTTGTGCCTGCAGTGCCTGTATCCTGGTCAGTTTGGAAACGCGTGCGGGACGAGATAACGGGTTTGAAGTCGATCGGGCAGAATCACCCTGTCGCTCGAAGGCAACGGCTATTCGGCCTTGTAGTGCAGGCTGGCCGAAACCTCGGCCCCGCAGGCGGTGGCGCGGGCGCGCGTGGCGCCGTTCAGCGGCAGCGGGCCGAGCCTGGCCCCGGTGATGATGAGATCGCCCCGGCGCAGCGGCAGGCCTTGCTGCGCGGCATGACTGGCAAGCCACGCCAGGAAGGAAAGGGCGTCGTCCGGGCCTTGCACGGTTTCGGCGGCCTCGACAGGCTGGTCGTCCAGCCACAGGCGGATGCCCAGCGGTCCGCTTGTCGCCTCGCGCCAGTCCTCCAACGGGTCGCCCAGCACGATCCCGCCCGCGCTGAAGGCGTCGGCCATGGCCTCCAGCGGAGCGACCGCCGTCCGGTCGGCATAGCGCGAGGCGACGATCTCGAAGCAAAGCCGCACCTCGGCGATGGCGGCCAGGACCGCGGCCTCGTCCGCGCCGGGGGCAAGATCGGCGCCAAGGATCAGGGCGGTCTCGACCTCGATGGAGGCGTCGGGGGGCAGGGGCGGCGATGTGTCGCCCGAAGATGCGATCAGCCCGCCGGGCAGGGCGCCGGCATGACGGTCGCGACCGCCCAGCAGCGCCATCTTCCAGGCCCCTCCGCCCAGTTCGGCGATCACTGCGCGCTGCACGGCATAGGCCGCCGCCGTATCGGGCGGCGTCACCGGCAGGCCGGGCGGACGGGGCGCGCCCTTGCGGATGTCCAGCAGCGTGCGTGCGGCGGCGGCGGCGTCAAAGGCAAGGGTCATGGCAGGCTTTCGTTCGTTGGCAGAGCGGGCATCGCGGTGCGGGGAATGACTGCGCCCGGATGTGTCACGACAACCGAGGCAAGCCGCGCCCCGGCGGCAATGGCCCTGTCCACCGTCAGTCCCGCCATGCGCGCGGCAAGAAGCCCCGCATTGAAGCTGTCGCCCGCGCCGGTGGTATCGACAGCCGCCACGGGGGGCGGCAACTCGTGCCGTTCACTCCTGTCGCTTCCGGTGGCGCAGCGCAGGACGGGTCCGCCGCCGGTGGTCAGGATGATCTCGGCATCGGTCATGCCGCGCAGGGCAGCGACGGCCCCGGCCGGGTCGGCGCTGCCGAAGCAGGCCGCCATGTCGTCAAAAGAAGGCAGCAGCAGCGAAGCCAGCTTTGCCGCACGGGCGATCGCATCCCTTGCGGTCGCGGCATCGGGCCACAGGGCAGGGCGGTAGTTCGTGTCAAAGACCACGGCCGCCCCCTGCGCCCGCCGCTGTTGCAGCGCGTCCAGCAGCGCTGCTCGCCCCGCCGGGCGCAACACGGCCAGCGCCACCGCGGACAGGAACAACGTGTCGGCATGATCCAAAGCATCAAGACCCGCGCCGTCCCCGAACATGTCCCGGAAGGGCGACTGGTCGCGCCAGTAGGCGAAGCTGCGTTCGCCTGCCGCGTCGGTGGCGACGAAGCTGAGACCCGGCCGTGCGCCCGGACGTTCCAGCAGGAAGCGGGTATCAACGCCTTCCCCTGCTATCTGTGCGCGAAGCCATTGGCTGTGCGGGTCGTCCCCCAGGCAGGACAGGTAGCCGACCCTTCCCGGCCCCATCAGCCGCGCCAGGTAGATGGCGGTGTTCAGCGTGTCGCCCCCGGCCCTGCGGTCGAAGGTCGAGGGGGCGTCGCGCCGGCTGGTGAACTCGATCAGCGGCTCGCCGATGGACAGGACGCGCATGGGTCAGCCGGGATAGGGGGTGGGCAAGGGCTGGCCCGCGAAATGGGCGGCGAGGTTGTCCAGCACCAGTTGCGCCATGGCCCGCCGCGCCTGGACCGTGGCCGATCCGATATGCGGCGTCAGCACGCAATTCGGCGCATCCAGCAGCGACTGCGGCACGTCCGGTTCGTCGTCGAAGACATCCAGTCCCGCCCCGGCAATGGTGCCCGATTGCAAGGCAGCAGCCAGCGCCGCCGTGTCCACGACCGGCCCGCGGGCCACATTGACGACGATCCCCTGGGCGCCAAGCGCAGACAGGACGGCGGCATCGACCAGGCTGCGGGTCCCCTCGCCACCCGCTGCGGTCACGAACAGCAGCTCGCAATCCTGCGCCAGGCTGACCGCATCGGGGCGGAAGCTGTCGGGGCTGTCGGGCCTTTCGCTTCGGGCGGTATAGCTGACAACCATCCCCAGACCGCGCAGCATGTCCGCCAGCCGCCGGCCGATGCGGCCATAGCCGAGGATCCCGGCCCGCCGGTCCAGGACCGAGGAAGCCAGCCCCAGCTTGCCGCCCCCGGCCCATTGGCCCGCGCGGACGAAGCGGTCGCCCTCGGCCACCTGCCGGCCCGTGGCAAGCGCCAGGGCCAGGGCCATTTCCGCCACGGCCTGCGACAGCACGTCGGGCGTCGTGGTCACGGCGATGCCGCGGCGCGCGGCCTGGGCCAGGTCCACCGCATCGACGCCGACGCCGTTCACCGCGATCAGCCGCAGCGCGGGAAGCTGCGCCATCTGCGCCGTCGACAGGCCGACATTGCCTGCGGTCACCACCGCCTCGACATCGGCGGCATCCGCGATGTCGCGCAGGACGTGATAGTCGCCTTCCAGCCGCTGGGCCATGTCCTGCGGCTTGAGGTCGGCGAGGCAAAGGATCCGGGGCCGGGTCATGCGATCTGCCCCAGGAAGTTGCGCAGGCGGTCATTCTGCGGGTTTCCGAAGAACGCGTCGGGCGCGCCTTCCTCGACGATGACGCCCTTGTCCATGAAGATCACCCGGTCGGCGACGGCGCGTGCGAACTCCATCTCGTGCGTGACGCACAGCATGGTCATCCCCTCGCGGGCAAGGTCGATCATCGTGTCCAGAACCTCCTTGACCATCTCGGGGTCGAGGGCCGAGGTCGGTTCGTCGAACAGCATGATCCGCGGCTTCATGCACAGCGCGCGGGCGATGGCCACGCGCTGCTGCTGGCCGCCGGACAGTTGTGCAGGATACTTGTCGGCCTGTTCGGGGATCTTGACGCGTTCCAGGTAATGGCGGGCAGTCGCCTCGGCCTCGGCGCGCGGGGTCTTGCGCGTCTTCATGGGCGACAGGACGCAGTTCTCCAGCACGGTCATGTGCGGGAACAGGTTGAAGTTCTGGAACACCATGCCGACGTCCTGGCGCACCTTGGCCACGTTGTCGCCGCCCGCGGTCAGTTCCACGCCGTCCACCACGATGGTGCCGGACTGGATCGGTTCCAGCTGGTTGATGGTGCGGATCAGCGTGGACTTGCCCGACCCGGACGGGCCGCAGATGACGATGCGTTCCCCCCGCCGCACGGTCAGGTCGATATCCGCCAGGGCATGAAAGCCGCCGTAGTATTTGTTGACGGCGCGCATGATGATCGCGTCTTCGGTCATTGTCCTGCTCCCTGCAAGAAGCGGCCCGGCCGCGGGGGCCGGGCTGTCGCGGTTACTCGGCGGTCTTGACGAAGTCGGGCAGCGGCTCGCCCAGCCATTTCTGGTGGATTTCGTCCAGCGTGCCGTCGCTGCGGGCGGTCTGGACAAAGGCGTTCACCTTTTCCAGCAGCGCGTCGGATCCTGGCGCCACCGCGATGCCCTGCACCTGGCTGGACAGGTCGAACTTCTTGTCGAACTTGCCCGCCGCGACCTTGTCCACCTGCAGGAAGACCACATTCGACAGGCCGATCAGGTTGACCTGGCCCGACAGCAGCGCCTGAACCGCGCTTGCGTCGTCGTCGAAGCGGCGGATTTCCGTGCCCTCGGGGGCGACCTCGGTCACGCCGGTGTCCTGCGTCGAGGCGCGGGCCACGGCGATGGTCTGTCCGGCCAGATCGGCGGGTTCCGCCACCTCGGTTCCCGTTGCGCCATAGACGGCGATGCTGATGCCCGCATAGGGGGCCGAGAAATCGACCCGTTGGGCCCGCTCCTCGGTGATGCCCAACGAAGCCACCAGCACGTCCACCTGCCCCGACAGCAGATAGGGGATGCGGTTCGGCCCCGTCACCGGCACGATCTGCGCCTGCACCCCCAGCGATTCCGCCAGGGCCTTGGCCACGTCGGCGTCATAGCCGTCGGGCGTGCCCGAGGCGTCCTGGATGCCAAAGGGCGGGAAATCGACCAGCATCCCGACCTTGATCGTGCCGGCGCTTTCGATGGCGGCCAGGTCTGCGGCGGATGCGGGCATGGCAAGGCCCAGGGCCAGCGAGGACGCGGCCAGGGCGGTGAACAGGCGACGGTTGAGCTTCATGGTTTCTCCTCCTCGAGATTCAGCGGGTGACGGCAAGGCGCATCCGCGCCTCGAGCCTGCGGGCCATCAGCGACAAGGGCCAGCACAGGATGAAATACAGGATGGCCACGGTGCCAAAGACCAGGAACGGCTTGAAGGTGGCGTTGTTGACGATCTGGCCCGCGCGGGTCAGTTCGGTGAAGCCGATGATGGATGCAAGCGAGGTGCCCTTGATCAGCTGCACCAGGAAGCCCACCGTCGGCGCGGTGGCGATGCGCATGGCCTGGGGCAGCACCACATGGCGCATCCGGTGGGGATATGACAGCGCAAGGGCCGTCGCGGCCTCGGTCTGGCCCGAGGGGACGGCCTCGATGCTGCCGCGCCAGATTTCGCCCAGATAGGCGCTTGCGTGCAGCGTCAGGGCGACGGCGGCGGCCAGCAGGGGGTCGATCGGCAGGCCCACCACGGCCAGCCCGAAATAGACCAGGAACAGCTGCATCAGCAGCGGCGTGCCCTGGAACACCTGGATGAAGCCCGCCGAAATCCGGCGCAGTGCCTTGCTGCCCGAGGTGCGCGCCAGGGCGATCAGCAGGCCGCCCACCGCGCCGCCAAGGAAGGCCACGGCCGACAGGACCAGCGTCCAGCGGACGGCCATGACGATGAACATCACATCGGCGGATGAAAACTCGCGGATCATGTCAGCGGCTCGCGGGATAGGTGAAGAAGGCGCGGCGGACGACGCCGAACAGCGTGGAAAAGCCGAGCGCCAGCAGGAAATACATCACCGTCAGGACCAGGTAGATCTCGAAGCTGGCGAAGGTGCGGGCGTTGAGGTCCGCCCCCGCCGAGGCCAGGTCGTTGGCCGAGATGACCGAAACCACGCTGGAGGTCAGCATCAGGTAGATGAACTGGCTGGTCAGCGCCGGATAGATGTTGCGCAGCGCGGGCACCACGACGACATAGCGGAAGATATGGATCGGGCTGAGGCCAAGCGCCCGCCCGGCCTCGATCTGGCCCTTGGGGATGGATTCGATGCCCGCGCGGATGATCTCGGTCCCGTAGGCGCCGACGTTGATGACAAGGGCCACAAGCGCCGCCGTGTTCGGCGACATCGAGATGCCTACGGCGGGCAGCCCGAAGAAGATGAAGAAGATCTGGATCAGGAAGGGCGTGTTCCGGATCACCTCGACATAGACATCGACCAGCCACCGCAGCGGGCGGATGCCCGAGGTCTTCGCGACTGCGCCCAGCAGCGAGACGATAAGGCCAAGGATCATCGCCAGGAACGACAGCCGCACCGTCAGCCATGCCCCGTAAAGCAGCAGGTCGAGGTTATCGAAAACCGGCTGGAAGTTGAACTGATACATCTGCCCTCCCCTGCGGATGTGTCGCTTCCCGTATTTAGAACGATCTAAAACAGAATCGACCGGAAGTCAAACCTTTTGGAAGCTGCTGTCCCTGACGACCAGCCGGGGGGCCACGATGTCGCGTTGCGGCACAGCGGCCGGATCGGCCAGCCGGCGCGCCAGAAGCCCTGCCGCGTTCCGCCCGATGCGTGGCGCGTCCATGGCGACGCTGGTCAAGGCGGGATGGGTCAGTTCGGCCAGGGGCAGGTCATCCAGGCCCACCACCGCGATGTCGCGGCCTGGTTCGCATCCCGCGCGGCGCAGGCCCGCCATCAGGCCGGCCGCAAGCACGTCATTGAAGCACAGGACCGCCTCGGGCCGTGTTCCAAGCGCGAGGATCTGCGCCGCCGATTGCGCCGCGCCTTCCCAGGTCAGATCTGCCTCGACAACGCCCGCATTGGTGATCCCGGTTTCCGTCAGGGCGCGGGCAAAGCCCGACAGCCGTTCCTCTCGGGCCGAGGTGCGGGCGGTGACGGACAGGAAGGCAAGGCGGCTGTAGCCTTGTGCGACCAGATGGCGTACGGCAAGCCTGACGGCCGCGACATAGTCCGCGCCGGCGAAATCCAGCGGCGGCCCCACTTCGCGAAGGGCCTGGACCAGCGGCATTCCCCATCCCGCGATGCGGGCAGGAAGCTGGGGTTCCGTGCCAACGGCGGGGCAAAGGATGACCCCGTCCACCCCATGCCCGCGAAACCGCTGAAGGATCGCGTCCTGGCGCCATGGATCATCCCGGCTGTTGGCAAGCAGCACCACACGGTCGTCCTGCGCCATCACATCCTCGACCCCCGACAGGAACTCGGTGAAGAACGAGTTGACGAGGTTGGGCACGATCACGCCCACCGTCCGGCTGGAATTGTTGCGCAGCCGCGCAGCGCCGATGTCGCGGACATAGTCCATATCGGCCATGATCCGCTCGACCCGCTCGCGGGTGTGGTCGGCAACCAGGGGGGATTTCCGCACCACCAGCGATACCGTTGCCCGCGACACCCCCGCGGCCTGCGCGATTTCCTCCAGCGTCACCCGTTTCTGCCGCATTCGCCGTCCCCCCGTGGCCTTGCGTTATGCGCCAAGGGCGGGGCGGGCTGTCAAGCCTGCTGCGGAACGGCCGGGGGATGACGACGGTCAAGTGGATGCCTGCACCGGTCGGACGTCGACTTGCCCTGTCTCAGACCGGATAATCCGGCCCCCACGTCCTGATCGCGTCCCGGCGCAGCATCGCGCGTTCAATGGCGTCAAGCCGGTTGCAGCGGTCTTCCGCATTGCCGTCCCGGCCGGCCTTCCGCCAGATGCGCGCGGCTGAACGCGCGCTCCAGGGCAGGGCGGCCCGGGCCAGCCAGCCGCGAAGCTCTGGCGGCAGATGGTCGAACTCCTCCATCGGCCGGGCGCGCAGCCGTTTCCGGAGCGAAGTCGCAAGGTTCCCGCCCATGGTCGTCAGGCCGCCCCGCGAGCGCCCCAGGCGGGGAAGGGATCGGGCAGCTTGGCCCAGCTTTCGGGGGCGAAATCGTCACCGGCGACAAGGGCGGCGTCAAGGGCGCCGGTGATTGCGGCAGGGTCCATGCCTGTGCCGATGAAGACGATCTCCTGCCGCCGGTCGCCCCAGGGATCTTGCCAAAGGCGGGCAACGGCATCCAGGCCTTCGGTCACCGTGGGCCAGTGCTTGCGCGGCACGCCCGCCCACCACCGCCCCAAGGGACTGACCGAGGAGATCGCCCCGGCCAGGCTGAACTCGGCCACCCAATCCGGGCGCGAGGCGATCCAGAAATGGCCCTTGGCCCGGATCACGCCGGCCAGGTCGCCGTTCAGAACCGCATGGATCCTAGCGGGATCAAAAGGCCGCCGCGCGCGATAGACGAATGAGGAAATGCCGTATTCCTCGGTCTCGGGGATGTGGTGGTCGAAGCCGTAAAGCTCTTTCGCCCAAAGCGGATGCTGATGCGCCCGGTCAAAGTCGAACAGCCCGGTTTCGAGGATCAGCGCCGCATCGACGCGGGCGAAGTCGGTCTCGATCAGCCGGGCATCTGGGTTCAGCGCGCGGATGATGCTGCGTGCCTGGGCCAGCCTGTCGCGGCCCGCGGCCGTGATCTTGTTCAGCACGATCACGTCTGCAAACTCGATCTGGTCGGTCAGCAGGTTGGCCAGCGTCCGGTCGTCGCCACCGCCCAGGCTTTCGCCCAGGTCGGACAGGACGTCGTGGCTGGAGAAATCGCGCGTCAGGTTCGCGGCATCGACCACGGTGACCATCGTGTCCAGTCGCGCTACGTCCGACAGGCTGTGGCCCGCATCGTCACGGAAATCGAAGGTGGCGGCAACGGGAAGGGGTTCGGCGATGCCGGTCGACTCGATCAGCAGATAGTCGAACCGGGCTTCGCGGGCCAGACGACCCACCTCGGCCAGCAGGTCGTCGCGCAGCGTGCAGCAGATGCAGCCGTTGGTCATCTCGACCAGGGTTTCCTGCGACCGCAACAGTTCGGTTCCCGCGCGAACCAGGTCGGCGTCGATATTGACCTCGGACATGTCGTTGACAATCACCGCGACGCGGCGGCCGTCGCGATTGTTCAGCACATGGTTCAGAAGCGTGGTCTTTCCGGCGCCCAGGAAGCCCGACAGGACGGTGACGGGCAGACGGGGATCGTCCAGGGATGAAGGGGGCATCGGCGTGTCCTGAAACGTAATAACGTAACAATCCGTATACCCAGTCACCGGGACGCCATGCAAGAGGCGATTGCGCCGGGGCTGACGGTCAGCGGCCTCCGGTCGCCCCGCCGATCAGCTTGTCCGCCAGGCTGCGGATGTTCGGATCCGAGGCTTTCGGGACGATCCGGTAGGCCGCATTGACGAAGCAGAAGATCGCGAATCCGACCAGGCCCAGGCAGACCCCGATCACCAGAAGCCGCCCATACGCCTGTTCCGATAGCCAGGAAAACGCCTCTCCGACGCCGCCGGCCTCTTGGGGATTGGCCCGCCAGGAAGCGAACAGGAACAAAAGCCCGATCACGCCTATGACGACGCCCTGCGCCATCACGCCTGCCTTCAGCACGCTGTTCCACCGGGCGGTAAAGTGGTTGGCGCGCAGGTGCTTGCGATAGTCGTTGCGCCAGCCTTGCCGCAGGTAATAGGCGCCGGCACCCAGGATCAGCAACGCGACAAGGCCGATCAGCCAGCGGCCCCCTGGCCAGGCCATGACCGCACCGACATAGCGCGGGATGCTTGAGCCTTCGCCTTCGGACCCGGAACCGAACAGCAGCGAGAAGGCCAGCACTCCGATCCCCAGGTGAATGATGCCCGTCACCACCATGCCCAGCCGGGCAACGATGCCCTTTGCCTCGCTGCCGTAATCCTCAAGGTCCCAGACGGCGTCGACCACGCGCCAGACGGCATAGGCCAGCATCCCCAGAAGGATCAGGAACAGCGCCGCCCCGCCGCCCCAGCTGCTCTCAAGCCAGCCAAGGGCCGAGGACGTGTCCTGCGCCTGTCCACCGCGATAAAGCGACCAAAGCGAAATCCCCGCCACCGCCAGATAGACCAGCCCCCGCCCGCCATAGCCAAGCCGCATCAGCGGGATCGCCCATCCCATGTCGTTTCCGGCCATCTTCGCCATGTCTCATCCCCCTGCTTGCGCATGCGCCACCGGCGCGCCTATCGCAACTCCTGTCCCAGCGGATGGATCCTTCGCCGCAGGCGGCCGCGCCTGCCCCAGGGCGCCGCAGCCATCCTGAAATAAGGGTTGAGTGCCCGCCGCAGCCCCGATAATGCAGCCAGACAATTTTTATCGGGATTGGACGACGATCATGCGGAACATGCGCCCCCGGCATCTGGCCGGCATCGCCCTTGCGGTCCTTGCGGCCCCGGCCGTGGCCCAGCCGACCAGCTATCCGCTGGTGATCGAGAATTGCGGGCAGCAGGTGACCTTTACAAAGGCGCCCGAGCGCGCGGTGGCCCTGGGCCAGAACAGCGCCGAGATCCTTTTGCTTCTGGGTCTCCAGGACCGCATGGCCGCCACTGCCTTCTGGCCGAACAAGGTGCTGCCCGACCTGGAAAAAGCCAACAGCCAGGTCGAAGTCCTGACTGTCGAGTTTCCCACGCTGGAGGCGGTGCTGTCCAAGCAGCCCGACTTTGTGCCGGCCATGCTGTTGACGCTGATGGGTCCAGACAGCAAGGTCGCCAAGCGCGAGGATTTCGAGGCCCTGGGCATTCCGACCTATCTGTCCCCCAGTGCCTGCTCGACCGCAATGGATGCGAACGACGCCTATGGCAGCCGGGACGCCCTTTGGACCATGGACCAACTTTACCGCGAGATCGACGACATGGCGCGGATCTTCGATGTGGCCGACCGTGGACAGGCGGTGATTGCCGACTTCAAGGCGCGCGAGGCCGCCCTGCGCGCCGAGTTCAAGGACCGCGAGGATCTGACCTTCCTGTTCTGGTTCTCCAGCCCCTCGCCCGCCGATGACGCTTATCTGGGCGGCGGGAACGGCCCTTCGGGCTATATTGCGGACATCCTTGGCGGCTCGAACGCGGTCAAGACCGAGGCGGAATGGCCGACGCTGGGCTGGGAAGGCATCATGGCGGCCAACCCGACGGTGCTTGTCGCGTCGCAGGTGGACCGCAACCGCTGGGACCTGGACAATGCCGAGGCCAAGATCGCCTACCTGACCTCGGACCCCACCGTCAGCCAGATGGAGGCCGTGAAGGCCGGACGCATCGTGGTGATGAGCGGGGCGGCGATGAACCCCAGCATCCGCACCCTTTACGGCGCCGAGGAAATTGCCCGCCAGTTGAAGGCGCTTGACCTGCCGTGACCGATATCGGCCAAATGCGGGGCGGGTCCGGCTGGCTTGCGCTGTTCCTGGCGCTCGTGCTGGGCGTGCTGGTCCTTGCCGTCGCCCTGGCGGCGGCGATCGGGGATTACGGCATCGGCTTGGGCACCGTCTTCGCGGCGGTCACCAACGGGCTGGGCCTGACCCATGTCGATATCCCGCCCATCGAGCAGAGCGTGGTCTGGGACCTGCGCCTGAGCCGCGCCCTTGTGGCGGCGCTTGCCGGGGCTGGCCTGGCCATCTGCGGCGCGATCCTGCAGGCGCTGCTGCGCAACGCCCTGGCGGAACCCTTCGTGCTGGGCGTCTCGGCCGGTGCCTCGACCGGGGCGGTGGCGGTGATCGTGCTGGGCATTGGGGCGGGCGGGCTGTCGCTGTCGATGGGCGCCTTTGCCGGGGCCTTTGCGGCCTTTGCGCTTGTTGCGCTGCTCTCGAACGGGGCGACCAGCGGGCCGAACCACACCATCCTGGCCGGTGTCGCGGCCTCGCAGCTGTTCAACGCGCTGACCTCGTATATCGTCACGACCTCGGGGAATGCGCAGCAGGCGCGGGACGTGATGTTCTGGCTTCTGGGCAGCTTCGGCGGGGTCCGCTGGCCGGATTTCCAGCTTCTGCTGGTCGTGGTGGCGCTTGGGCTGGCAATCTGCCTGCTGATGGCGCGGTCGCTGGACGCCTTCACCTTCGGCGACGAGGACGCGGCGGCGCTTGGCGTGCCGGTCGGGCGGATCCGCCTGATCCTGTTCGCCGTGACCGCGATGATGACGGCCACCATCGTCAGCATGGTGGGCGCGATCGGCTTCGTGGGCCTGGTCGTGCCCCATGCCGCGCGCTATGTCGTGGGGCCCATGCACATGCGGCTGCTGCCCGCCTGCGCGGCGGTGGGCGCGGTTTTCCTGGTCCTGGCAGACATTGCGTCGCGCACGGTGGCGGCGCAGCAGACGGTGCCCATCGGCGTGGTCACGGCCCTTGTGGGCGTGCCCTTCTTCACGTTGATCCTTTACCGCTCGCGGCCCCAGGGATGAACGTGGTGGCCCGGAACCTGGTCTGGGGCGTGCGCCGCCGGACCATCGTGCAGGACGTGTCGCTGTCGGTGGCCGAGGGCGAGGTGCTGGGCCTGATCGGCCCCAACGGGTCGGGCAAGTCCTCGCTTCTGCGGCTGCTGGCCGGGCTGCGGCGTCCGGCCTTGGGCCGGGTCGAGATCGGCGGCCGCGACATCGCCCACGTGCCGCGCCGGATGCTGGCGCGACAGGTGGCCTTTGTGCAGCAGAACGCGGCAACCGACACCAATGTCTGCGTCCGCGATGTGGTGCGATTGGGACGGACGCCGCATCGGTCCGCCCTGTCAGGATGGTCGGCTGCGGACGAGGCGGCGGTCTCGGCTGCGCTTGCGCGGGTTGACATGTCGGGTCATCAGGCACAGCCCTGGCAAACCCTGTCGGGGGGCGAACGCCAACGGGTCCATATCGCCCGCGCCCTGGCGCAGACGCCTCGCGTCCTGTTTCTGGACGAGCCGACCAACCACCTGGACATCCACCACCAGATCGAGATCCTGCGCCTGATGCGCGACCTGGACCTGACCAGCATTGTGGCGCTGCACGACCTGAACCTGGCCGCGATGTTCTGCGACCGGATCATGGTCCTGCAAGCAGGCGCCGTCATTGCCTGCGGCACGCCCGAGGAGGTGCTGACCCCGGCGCTTCTGCGCGCGGTCTTCCGGGTCGAGACCGAGGTGACGCCGTCGGGCCGGCCGGGACAGCCCCATATCCGCTTCACCGCGACCTGAGGGTTTCCGCAATCCTGCCGCCATCCACGGCCCTGGCCGCACGGTCCGCCGCGAAGTGCTTGAAACATCTCGGCAGGGTCTGATACTCGCAGGACAGGGCTGCCGGGCAGCTGTCGCATTTCCAAAGAGGCAGTCTTGGCCCGAACGAAGTCCACCACGGTCAAGGATGTCGCTGCCGCCGCAAATGTTTCCCGGGCCACGGCGGCACGGGCATTGAACGGCTATGGCTATGTGGGCAGCGAGGCGGCCGAACGCGTGCTGGAAGCCGCGGCACGGCTTGGCTATCGTGGCAACCGGGTGGCGCAGGCGCTGCGGCAGGGGGGCCTGCCGATCATCGGCTTCGTGCCGGGGGACATCCAGAACCCGTTCTTCGCACGCGTGGCCCATGACATCGACGTCGCCGCGCGGGGCAGCAAGCACAACCTGCTGATCGCCAGCAGCGAAGAGGATCTGGAGCAGGAACGCGCGCTTCTGGACAACCTGCGCGCGCTGAACGTCCGCGGGATGATCGTGGCGCCCGCCTCGGCCAACGACAACCTCCACCTGGCGCGCCTGGTGCGCGAGGGCACGCCCATTGTCCTGATCGACCGGGTGCTGGACGACCTGCCCTGCGACAGCGTCGCGGTCGACAACGAGGGCGGAGCGCGCGAGGCGGTCGAACATCTGATCGCCAACGGCCATCGCCGGATCGCCCTGATCCACGACGACGCGCGCATCGTCACGGCGCGCGACCGGCAGGCGGGCTATGTCAAGGCGCTGCAGGCCCACGGGCTGCCGGTGGACCAGCGGCTGATCGCCGTGTCGAGTTCGACGGTCCAGCATGCCATCGACGCCACCATCCGCCTGTTCAGCCAGCCCGAACGGCCCACCGCGCTGTTCACGGTGGACAGCGTGATGACCACCGGCGCCTTGCTGGCGCTGCGGTCGATCGGCCTGACGATCCCCCGGGACGTGTCGCTGATCGGTTTCGACGACTTCGACCTCGCCACCTTCACCGATCCGCAGATCACGGTGGTCGCACAACCCGTGGGCAAGATCGGGCCGGTGGCGGTCAAGATGCTTCTGGAACGCATCCGGGGCCTGTCCGAGCCGCCCCGCCACGTCCGGTTCCAGACCCGGCTGATCTGCCGCGGTTCCGTGTCGCGGATTTTCCGCCCGGCCTGAAATTTCCTCTTGCCAGCTTCGAAGCGCTTGCTCTACTCATTGTGAGACCGATCTCTCAACGCCTTCCGTCGATCTGTGAGATCGGTATCAGAATCAGAATAAACAGGTTCCGGAAGGTTTTCCGGAGCGCCCGTCTTGGACGGCTCAAGACGCTAGAACACCGGGAAAACCGGGCAACAACGCAACAGTGGAGAATCAGGATGCAACGGTCATTACGGTCCATGACGGCAATCTTCGCCGCTACCTCGGCCTTGGGATGTGCAATGGCGGCGGCGCAGACCGAGATTGCCGATCCCTCGGCCCCGGCCCAGCACGAGGGGCAACTTACTGTCCTGACCAAGTTCGGGATGCAGCGCCTGGCGCCCTATTTCGAAACGCTGGCCCGGCAATATGAAGAAAAGAACCCCGGCGTCACCATCGAGCTGATCCAGGAAGACGACGACAGCATCAAGGGCAAGACCAAGACCCTCGTTGCCTCGAATTCGGTCCCGGACATCTTCTTTTCTTGGACCGGCACCTGGGGCGGAAACTTCATCCGCGGCAAGCGGGCCGTGGATCTGACGCCGGTCGTCGGCGCCGATAGCGACTGGGGAAAGACCTTCGCGCCCGCCGCCGTGGACGCCTTTGTCTATGACGGCAAGAACTATGGCATCCCGCTTTATCTCGACGCCAAGTTCATGGGCTATAACAAGACGATCTTCGCCGATCTTGGAATCGCCGAACCCCAGGATCTCGAGGCGATGCTCGCCGCCTGCGACACGATCAGGGACGCGGGCATCACCCCCATCTCGTTCGGCAACAAGGAAGCATGGCCGGGGATCCACTATCTGGGCCAGCTTCTGGCCTACAACGTCCCGCGCGACGTGCTTGAACGCGACTTCGATCCCGCAACGGCCCAATACGACCATCCGGGCTATGTCGCGGCATTGGACCAGTTCGGCCAGATCCTGGAACGCTGCACCATTGGCGCGGGCGTGAACGGGGTGTCCTATCAGAACGCCATCCAGGATCTCAGCGACGGCCGCTCGGCCATGTACTACCAGGAGATCATCGAGTTCGACAACGCGGCCTCGGCCAAGACCAAGCTGCAGCCCCAGGATTTCGGGTTCTTCCCCTTGCCCGCCCCGAAGGATGCGGCGGGCGATCCCAAGGCCCTGGAAGGCGCGCCCGAGGGATACATGATCAGCACCGCCTCGGCCAATGTGCCGCTGGCCCTGGACTTCATGAAGTTCGTGACGACCGTGGACAATGCCAAGCTGCTTTCGGCGCCGCCCTTCGGTCAGCCAAGCGCGGTGGTCGGCGGCAGCGACCCCGCGCAGATGAGCCCCGCCGTGGTGGAGGGGCTGCAGAGCATCGCCGAGGCCTCGTATCTCATGCAATGGCTCGACACCGTGAACCATCCGCGCGTCGCGGCTGCATGGCTGTCCGGCCTGCAGGCCTTCATCGGCGGCACCATGTCGGCCGAGGACGTCGTGACCCAGGTCCGGGACGCCGCGGCTGCGGCGGGCTGAAGAATCATGGCCGCCACCTCTCAGATCATTCGGAACGGCAGCGTCGCGGGCGCTGCCGCCCCCCGCCTCGCGATCCCGCAGAGAAGGCGGCTTGAACCGCGAAAGCTGGCAGGCAGGCTGCTTGCGCTTCGCTGGATCGCCCTGGCGCTGATCATCGTCGGCTGGTTCGTCTATTACCCGATCGTCGACAACTTCCTGGTCAGCACCACCAACCAGGACATCTTCACCGGCGAGGTGACGCATGTCGGGCTGGACAACTATCGCAGGCTGGCCGACGATCCGGTCGTGCTGACGGCGCTGTGGAACAACACGGCCTATGCCCTGCTGTCGATCCTGTTCCAAGTCTTCGGAGCCTTCTGCCTGGCCTCGATCATCGAAGGGCTGCGGTCCACCCGCTGGCGCAATTTCTGGCGCGCGGTTTATTTCGTGCCCTCGGCCATCTCGACCACGGTCACGGGCCTGTTGTTCTATTTCATCTACCAGCCGAACATCGGCATCCTCGACGGACTTCTGACGGGCCTCGGGTTCGAGCATCTGTCGCGGGTCTGGCTGGGCGACGAAGGCACTGCGATCTATGCCATCATCGCGATGAGCCAGTGGCAAGGCTTCGGCTATTCGACGCTGCTGTTCACCATCGCCATCCAGAAAATCCCGCGCGAGCTTTATGACGCCGCGCGCATGGATGGCGCAGGTCCGCTGCGGCAGCTTTGGAACATCACCTTTCCCCTGACGCGCGAGATGACGGGCATGATGATCATCGTGACCATCACCGGCGCCTTCCAGGTCTTCAACGAGGTGATGGTGATGACCGGCGGCGGCCCGAACAACTCAAGCCAGGTGCTTGGCACATGGCTTTACCAGCAGGGCTTCATCCAGAACGACATGGGCTATGCGGCGGCCATCGCCTCGGTCGTATTCGCGGTCACGATGCTGGCAGCCTCGGCGCAGCTCTGGCTGACCCAGCGGCGGAGGGTTCAGGCATGACGGCGGCGTCCTCGCGCAGTTTCTGGGCCGGCATGAGCCAGGCTTTCCTTTGGGCGCTTCTGCTGTCGGTCGGCGTGGTCGTCGTCTATCCGCTGCTGTGGATGGCCCTTGGCGGCTTCAAGTCCAACAGCCAGATCTTCGAACAGCCCTTCGCGCTGCCCTTGCAATGGTCCTTCGCGAACTACCTGTCCGCATGGCAGGGCGTCCAGGGCTACATGGTCTCCAGCCTGCTGATCACGGTGGTCTCGACCGTCACGACCGTCTTCATCAGCGCTTGGGCCGCCTTCGGCCTGACCCGCACGCCGATGCCCGCCAAGCCGCTGGTCACCGCCATCGTCCTGGGCGGCATGATGCTGAGCCCGACCGTCGCCCTTGTGCCCCTGGTGCGGATGCTGCAATCGCTTGGCCTCTATGACACCCACTGGGCGCTGATCATCCTCTACACGGCGTTCCGGGTGCCCTTCACCACCTTCCTGATCCGCGCCTACATGCTGGATCTGCCGCGCGACTTGGACGAGGCGGCGATGATGGACGGCGCGAATCCGGGGCAGATCTTCCGCCGGATCATCCTGCCGCTGTGCCGCCCGATCATCATGTCCTGCATCGTCCTGCACATCCTGTTCGCCTGGAACGAATATCTTTTCGCGATGATCTTCACCAACAACCCGTCGGTGCAGACGCTGCCGGTCGGCCTCACCTCGATGATGTCCAAGCAAGGCACGGACTTCGCACAGGTCTTCGCAGCCATGACGATCTCGGCCCTGCCCATCGTCATCATCTTCTTCCTGACGCAGCGGTATTTCATCCGCGGCCTGACCGAAGGGATCGGCAAATGAACCCGCCTTCTCGTCGCCTTTCGGCCGATCAGCTGATCGGCGCCAACTTCGGCTTCCAGCACCTTCCCCTGTCCGAGGCGGCCGAGGCCATGCGCGGCTTCGGGATGACCCGGATCGAGCTGTGGGGCATCGCGCCGCATCTGGACCTGTTCCGGGCCGACGATGCCCGCATCGACGGAATCGCCCGGATCCTCGACGACAGCGGCCTGCGCCTGCACTGCCTGACGCCGGAACAGGTGGTCTATCCCGTCAACATCGCCTCGGGCGACGACGCCTACCGGCAGGCCAGCATCGACCTGTTCCGCCGGGCAGCCGACATCTGCGCGCGGCTTGGCGGGCAGTACCTGTTCCTGACCCCCGGCCGCGGCTTCGAGAACGAGCCGCCCCAGCGGGCGTGGGACCGGTCGGCCCAAGCCCTGCGGATGATCGCCGACCATGCCGCCGACCAAGGCCTGCGCTGCCTGCTGGAGCCGTTGCAGCGCCGCGAAAGCAACATCGCCCACAGCGCGCAGGATCTGCGCCGCCTGCTGGAGATGGTCGGGTCGGACAAGGTGGACGTGGTGCTGGATACCGTGGCCATGGCCTGCGCGGGGGATACGGTGGCCGATTACCTTTCGCTGTTCGGCGACAGGCTGGCCCATGTCCATGTGGTGGACGGCACGCCGGCGGGTCACCTGGTCCTGGGCGACGGCAGCCTGCCGGTCCTGTCCTGGTTGGACGACCTGGCGCAGGCCGGTTATCGCGGCACGCTGACCTTCGAACCCTTCGGCGACGGCAGCTATGCCCTCGATCCGGTCGCCGCCTGGACAAGGAACATGCTGGCCATCGCGCCCCATCTTGAACCCGTGGAGGCGTTGACGTGACGCTTGACCTGATCGCCGTGGGCGACAACTGCCTGGACGTGTATCTGTCCAAGGGTCACATGGCAGTGGGCGGCAACGCGCTGAACGTCGCGGTCCAGTGGCGCCGGCTGGGTCTGGCGGCCCGCTATCTCGGAGTCGTCGGAAAGGATGCCGAAGGCGACATCATCCTGGCCGCTCTTGGGCAGGCGGGGCTTGATCCCGCAGATGTGGAACGGCGCGACGGCAGCACCGCCGTGACCCTGCTGCAAGAGCAGGGGGGCGACCGGCGCTTCCTGCTCGAGGATCTGGGCGTCGGCCTGGGCTATGTCCCGGAACCCGGGCGCAAGTCCCTGATGATGGCGGCGGACTGGGTGCATCTGGGCACCAACACCCCGGTTTCCCTGGTCCAGGATCTGGTGCGGTCTGGTCGGCCCTTCAGCGTCGACCTTTCTACCCGGCATGACGCGCTGCCCCTGGACGGGGTTCCGCTGGCCTTCGCCTCGGGTCCGGAACGGGCCGACATCCCGGTCGAGCCGATCCTGGCCGCCTTCCGCAGGCGCGGCGCGCGGCGCACGATCATGACCTGCGGCAGCAGGGGCGCCTATCTGGACGACGGTGTCGGCGTCCGCCATGTCGCGGCCTGGGTCGTCGATCCGGTCGACACCTGCGGGGCGGGCGACAGCTTCATAGCTTCGTTCCTGGCGGCATGGCTGAAGGGCCTGCCGGACGACGATGCGCTTCTGGAAGCTACCGCCGCCGCCGCCGCGACCTGCCTTCACGAGGCGGGCTATCCCCAGACGCTGGGCCGCATCCCGTCCTGGCTTCTTGAAAAATATGCCGATGTCATCGCGTCCGCAGAGGTGCAGGAATGACTGTCTTCAGTCTTTGGAAACCGACAATAGCCGCCGATGCGGACCGATCGTTCTGGCTTCAGGACATCGGGGCAAAGCCGGCGACACAGCCCTTGGCGGGCGATCACGACTGCGACGTGGCCATTGTCGGCGGGGGCTTCACCGGCCTGTGGACCGCGCTGCGCCTGAAAGAGCAAAGCCCCGGCCTGAAGGTCACGATCCTCGAGGCCGACCAGTGCGGCGCGGGTGCCTCGGGGCGCAACGGCGGTCAGGTCCATACCTGGTACGCCGAACTTGACCTGCTGACCCGTCTGGTCGGCGAAGGCGAAGCCCTGGCACTGTGCCGCGCCACAGCCGATGCGGTCGAGGAGCTGGCGGCCCTGCAGGCCTCGGGCACCATCGACATGGACCTGCGGCTGGACGGCTGGATGTGGACCGCCAGCTCGACCGCGCAGGAAGGGGCCTGGGGCGCGGCACTGGCCTTGTGCGACAAGACGGGGACAAACCCGTTCCTGCCCTTGGCAGCGGCCGAGATCCGCAGGCGGACGGGATCGGACGCATCCTATACAGGCATCGTGGAACCGCGTGCCGGGACCGTGCATCCGGCCAAGCTGGCGACGGGCCTCAGGACGCTGGCCCTGTCCCGTGGCGTGACTGTCCACGAGGGGACGCCCGTGCTGGCGGTCGAATCCGGCCAGCCCTGCACCCTGCGCTGCCCCGGGGGTCGGGTGCGGGCGGCCAAGGTGGTGCTGGCCACCAATGCCTGGGCATCCGCGATCCCGGAACTGCGGCGCTACATGTATGTCGTCGAAAGCCAGATCGTCGCGACCGAGCCGGTGGGCGCCACGCTGGACCGGATCGGCTGGACCGGCGGCGAATCCATCTGCGACGCCCAGTCCCATGTCCTTTATTACCATCGCACGCCGGGCGGGCGGGTCATCTTCGGCCGGGGCAGCGGGCTGATCGCCTATGGCGGCAGGATCGGCGCCCCCTTCAACCGCCGCCCCGAAGGCGCAGCCGACAACATCCGCGAACTGGGTCGCGTCTATCCCGAACTGGCGAACGCGCGCATCGACCATGACTGGACAGGGCCGATCGACTGCATGGCCGAACATCTGCCGGTCTTCGGCACGCTTTCCGGCTGCCCGAACGTCTTCTTCGGCGTGGGCTACAACGGAACCGGGATCGCGCAGACCCCCGTCGGCGGCCGGATCCTGGCCAGCCTGGTCCTGGGCAAGGACGACCGCTGGAGCCGCAGCGGCCTTGTCGGCCTGACCCGCCGGACCGCCCTTCCGCCCGAGCCGATCCGCTATCTGGGCGCGCGCGCGGTGCGCCACGCGATCCGCATCCGCAACGACCTTGAAATCCAGAACCGCAGGGCCGGGCCGCTGGTCCGCTGGCTGTCGGAAATGACGCCGGGCCGCTGAACCCACGGGGGCAACAGGCGCAACCGGCACCACAGGAAGGATAATGGGATGGCCGAACTGAGGCTGAGAGACATTCGCAAGAACTACGGCACCGTGGAGGTGCTGCATGGCATAGATCTCGACATCCGGTCGGGCGAATTCGTGGTCTTCGTAGGCCCCTCGGGCTGCGGCAAGTCCACGCTGCTGCGGGCCATCGCCGGGCTCGAGGATATCAGCTCGGGCGAGTTCCGCATCGACGGCGCGCTCATGAACGACGTGGCCCCGTCGCAGCGCGGCATCGCGATGGTGTTCCAGTCCTATGCGCTTTACCCGCACATGACCGTGTTCGACAACATGGCCTTCGGGCTGAAGATCGCAGGCTTCCGGAAGGACCAGATCGCCGCCCGCATCCGGCAGGCCGCCGAGATCCTGCAGTTGACCCCCTATCTTGACCGCTATCCCCGCGCGCTGTCAGGGGGGCAGCGCCAGCGTGTGGCGATCGGGCGGGCCATCGTGCGCGACCCCAAGGTGTTTCTCTTCGACGAGCCGCTGTCGAACCTGGACGCGGCCCTGCGCGTGGCCACCCGGATCGAGATCGCGAAGCTGAAGCAGGCGATGCCCGGCGCCACGATGATCTATGTCACGCACGACCAGGTAGAAGCCATGACCCTGGCCGACCGGATCGTGGTCCTGCGGGACGGCCGGATCGAGCAGGTCGGATCGCCTGTCGAGTTGTACCGTCGGCCCGCGAACCTGTTCGTCGGCCAGTTCATCGGCTCGCCCTCGATGAACGTCCTGGGGGGCACGCTTGCCCGGACGGGGTCTGGCACCCGCGTCGAGCTGGATGCGGGCTTCACGGTTGCCGTTCCCATTCCGACCGAGGCGGCCATGCAGGGACAGCGCGTGCATCTGGGCATCCGCCCCGAGGATCTGCGGCCATGCTCCACGGACCCGCTGTTCCGCGCGACGATTTCCCTGGTCGAGCAACTGGGCGAGGTTCAGTTGACCTATCTGGACCTGCCCGGCCTTGCCGCGCCCCTGATCGCCAAGCTGCCGGGCCACCTGGACCTGCACCCGGGCCGCGACATCGGCCTGACTGCCGAGGCCGCGAATCTTCATCTTTTCGACCGGCACGAAAACGCGATCCGCCCAGCGGAAGCCGGGCACAAGGTCGCAGTGCCCGCGGAATGACCGGGCTGTCCCGCCATCCCTTTCCACCTTTCCCAATCTGAACTGAAGGAACCGACATGTTCAACTTTGACGAAGCCCGCTTTCTCCGCATCCAGAAGGGGGCCGTCGATCTGGCGCCCCGCATCGACCACGAAATCGGCGCCGCCATCGCGGACGGCGCCCGCAACCTTTACTTCCTGGGAACAGGCGGCGTCGCCTATCTGATGGAGCCGGCGGTCCAGCTTCTGCAGCGCAAAAGCAGCTTTCCGGTGTTCAAGGACTTCCCGGCCGAACTGGTGTTGACCGGGTCCGCGAACCTGACGGACAAGTCCATCGTGGTCATGCCCTCGCTGTCGGGAACGACCCGCGAAAGCGTCGCGATGCTGAACAAGGTCAAGGAAGTGGGCGCGAAGATCATCACCCTGATCGGCCATGCCGACACGCCGCTGGGGCTTGGCGGCAATCCGGCATTGGTCAATTTCGCCGAAGACGACACCTCGTCCGAATCCTTCTACCTCCAGTCGCTTCTGGTGGCCTTGTCCGTGATGAAGGCCAAGGGCGAACTGCCCAACTACGACGCCCTGGTGGCCGAACTGGCGACCGTGCCCGCCGCGCTTGTCCAGGCAAAGGCCGCTTTCGAGCCCCGCGCCGAGGAGTTTGCCCAGATCATCGCCGGATCGGACTATCACATGTTCACCGGCGCAGGGAACATGTGGCCCGAGGCGCTGTACTATGCCACCTGCATCCTCGAGGAGATGCAGTGGATCCGCACCCGGCCGGTCCATGCCTCGGACTTCTTCCATGGCCCGCTGGAACTGATCGACACGGGCGTGAGCCTGGTCCTGTTCCGCGGCGAGGATGCCTATGATCCCCTGGCCGTCCGGGTCGAGGAATTCGCCAAGCGCTATACCGACAAGCTGACGGTCATCAACACCGCCGACTATTGCCCCCGCGACCTGTCGCCCGAACTGCGCGCGCTTCTGTCGCCCGCCTTCATGGCCACCCTGATGGAGCGGCTGAGCGCCTATCTCGAGGTAATGCGCGACCACCCGCTGGTGACGCGCAGGTATTACAAGCGCGTCGCCTATTGATCCCGCGGTCATAGGTCAGCACGCGGCCCCGCGCCCCTTCCGGCGGCGCGGGGCCATGATCGTTTGCCTAACGGCGCGTTGTCCGTGCCGCAGCTTGAGACGGCAGCACAAAACTTGAGACGCCCGGCCAAAGACCGGCGTGGCCGGGCGTGCTAGGACAGTGGCAGCAACCGTGGAGCTGCAAATGAGCATCGGACAAAGCAACGCCCGGACGGGGCATGGGCATGACATTTTCGTTCTGTCGACGACCGTCGTTCTTCCGGTGGCCTTCGTCCTGTTCTTCCGGGCGGCAGGAAGCGGGGACCATGTCGTCGCGCTTGCCGGGACATGGTTCGTGTTCTGGGGGATCGGCATCCGTCTGCTGGTGGCCGGGATCTCGCAGGTTGTGCGTCCGTCGCTGACGGCGGCCGGCATCCTTGGGATCGCGGATCCCGCTGCCGAAAAACTGGTCCGTGAACTGGGGATCGCCAACATCGCCATGGGCTTGCTTGCGACCGCAAGCCTGGTGGTTCCGGCATGGACAGCCCCGGCGGCCTTCCTGGGCGCTGTGTTCCTGGGCCTCGCCGGCCTGCGGCACGGATCGGAGAGGTCGCGAACCCGCCCGCAGAACCTGGCGATGGTCACCGACCTTCTCGTGGCGGCGGTGGCATTGGGCTATCTGCTTCTGGATTCGCGATGATCCGCAAGCCCGGTGCTGTGGCGGATTGACAGAAGGCAGGCAATTGCGACAACACAAGACCATCCGGTCGGCCACCGCCGGCCTGCGGTTGTGCGGGAGCTCTTATGACGAGTGACCAAGCCTTGCCCCTTCCCGTGAAGCGCTTCTCGACGCAGGGTGTCGCCGAAGGCGAGAAGTTCGACATGTGGCGCGAAACCGTGCAGCAGATCCATGACCTGCAATTGCCCGACGGCGCCCTTCCCAAAAGGTTCGAGGCGGATGTCTCGGCCTGGTCGCTGGGGCATCTGGCGGTCGCGGGCGGGTTCTTCACCGAACGAAGGATGGTGCGGACCGAGAAGATCACACGGCGCCTGCAGATCGACCAATACCGCATCCTCCTGCCCTTGGAGGGCACGATCATCCGGCACCAGGCCCGTGATCAGCGCAAGCTGGTGCGGCAGGGGCAGATGATCTTTTCGGACCTGGCCCGCGCGGAAGAGGCGGATTGCGGGACCGGACGCCTGATGCAGTTCATCGTGACCCGGGACACGCTTGATGCCCTTCTGCCGGGGCCGCGCGACCTTCATGGCTTTGTGCCGGAAGGACCGGTGGCGGGACTGGTTGCGGACCACCTGGCGGCCCTGGTCCGGAAACTGCCGTCCCTGGCGGCCCGCGATGCCGAGCCGGTGACCCGGGCGACCCTTCAACTGATAGCCGCGACGGCCGCCCCGGCGCAGCTGACAGCGGAAACGGGTCGCCCTGTTCTGGACATGGCCAAAAGGCAACGGATCCTGCGCCATATCAACAAGCACCTTCTGGACCCCGATCTTGGGCAGGAAACGCTTCTGGCGACATTTGCCATGTCGCGGGCGTCGCTTTACCGGCTGTTCCAGCCCCTTGGCGGCGTTGCGGCCTATATCCAGGAACGCAAGCTGCACCGTCTTCGGGCCGAACTGACCGGGCCCGGCCCCCATCACCTTGGCCAGTTGACCTGGAAATACGGCTTCTCAAGCCAGGGCCAGATGAGCCGCGCCTTTCGCGCCCTGTTCGGCCACGCACCGCGCGACACCCAGCCCGGAGAACCAGCCCCGGCCTGGGGCAGGGCCGGCACCGACGACTTGTCCTTTTCCGAGATCCTGCGCCAGCTTCAGTGACCTAGCCCAAGATGTCGACATGCCGGGTTTCCTGCCCGACAAGCAGGGCGGCAAGGGTCACCAGGGCCACCCCCGACAGGTAAAGCCCCGCCCAGACCGGGCTTCCGGCCCCGGCACGCCACAGCGCGATCATAACAAAGGGCGCCGTGGAAGCGCCCAGCATCGAGGCAAGGTTATAGGCCATGCCGGTCCCGGTATAGCGCAGGTGGCTGGGGAACAGTTCGGACAACAAGACGCCGATCGGGCCGAAGGTCAGGCCCATCAGCACAAAGCCCGTGATCAGCCAGATCAGCAGCCCCCAGAAGCCCGACGACAGCAGCGGCACCCAGATCAGGCCAAAGACCGCAATCGCGGTCGTCACGCACAGCATCAGCGGCCGGCGGCCGAAACGGTCGCTGAGCGGACCCGAAACCGCCGTTGCCG
This sequence comes from Paracoccus sp. AK26, assembly GCF_011801365.1. Taxonomy (NCBI): domain Bacteria; kingdom Pseudomonadati; phylum Pseudomonadota; class Alphaproteobacteria; order Rhodobacterales; family Paracoccaceae; genus Paracoccus; species Paracoccus sp. AK26. The sequence goes on along the minus strand of NZ_CP041045.1, from coordinate 284,460 downwards.
CCGCAAAGAACATGACGCCAAGGATCAGAAGGGCCAGGAAGCTGGTATAGTCATAGCCCAGGCCGGGAAGCGGCGCATCGGGCGCGGCGCGGCCATAGGACAGGGAAAAGGTGCTCATGGAAAAGAACAGGACGGTCGTCGCCAGGGTATAAAGGGTTCCCAGGACAACCGCAGGTCCGCATTCGCGGAACAGGCTGCCCAGGGGCAGGGGGCGGATCCGGCCGCTTGCCTCGCTGCGGCGAAAGGCTTCGCTTTCGACCAGCGTCAACCGCACCCAGATCCCGATCATCGCCAACAGCCCAGCCAGCAGGAAGGGCAGGCGCCAGCCCCATTGCAGGAACGCATCCGAGGGCCGGCTTGGATCGTCGGATGGAAGCCATGTCCCCAGGGCAAGGAAAACGCCGTTGGCCAGGATGAAGCCGAAGGGGGCGCCCAGTTGCGGGAAGGTGCCGAAGGTCCCCCTTTGACCAGCCGGGGCGTTTTCGGTGGCAACGACGACCGCGCCGCTCCACTCGCCGCCGATCGCGAAGCCCTGCGCCATGCGCAGGATCACCAGCAGCAACGGTGCCCACCAACCCATCACATCGTGGACCGGCAGCAGCCCGATCAGGCAGGTGGCCGCGCCCATCAGCACCAGTGATCCCGTCAGCGCAAGCCTGCGGCCCTTGCGGTCCCCTAGATGGCCGAACCAGATCGCGCCGGCGGGGCGGGCGACCATGCCGGCGCCGAAGACCGCCAGCGACGCCAGAAGCGAAGCGGTCTCGTCCCCCGCGGGAAAGAACAGGTGCGGAAAGACCAGAACCGCGGCAGTCGCATAGATATAGAAGTCGTAGTATTCGATCGTCGTTCCCACCAGCGAGGCGACGAAGACCCGCGACGCCGGATTGCGGACCGGATCTGCCACCCCTTCCGACAAGGTCTTGTCCTCTGCCAAGGCGGCTCCTTTGGACCGAATACACCCCAAGCAGTTGAAGGGTCTCGGCCGTCACCTGTCAACGACGGCCTGCCCCCAAGGGCCGCCAGATTGAGACGCAGCGCAAAATGTTGAGACGCCCTGCCAAAGCCATGGGCAGGCCTTCACGCTAATGTCGAAGGACAGGCTTGGAGAAGGAGCCACCCGTGGGAATCATGGCCGAATGCAGTTGCGCAGTAGTCCAGGTGGACGGGATGTCCTTCCTGTGCCTGCTGCGCGGTCAGGATCTGGCGGCGGTGGAAGCGCCCTTTGGCTGTCATGACCTGTCAGGCTCGCCCCTGGACGGCGCCTTGGTGGTTTCGGTCATGCCGGGCGGGGAACAGGTGGATTTCTGCTGGGCCAGTCTTGGGGCCGACCAGCTTGTGCAGCCGGTAGCCGGCCTTCAGGCAGGGGTGGCCGGCGCCATTGCCGCCCGGCTTTACGGCCTGGCGCCGGGCCTTGGCAGGATGCTGGGCCGCGATCTTGCGGATCCTGCGATCCAGGTCTTCCTGCCGCCCGAAGATGCCTGGTGGCACGGAACATGGAAGGCGGGGCCGATTGCCGGGACCCCTGGCCGGTTTCACGCGACGATGGTGATGCATGGCGAGATGGTGATCCCCGACGCCGTGGCGGCGGGACGCGCGCCGATCCCGCCGCCGGGGCCAGCTCCGCGAGATTGAGACGCAGCGCAAAAACTTGAGACGCCCTGCCAAAGCCGGAAAGCCGGCAATCGGCTAGAACATGGAAGACCTTCCCTGGAGATCATCATGTCCGAGATATTCCGACAGTTCATGGTTCAGACGCCTCTTTGGGTATGGGTGCTGCTGGCCTATCTGATCCATCGCGGGATCAAGGCCCGCCGGCCTGCCAGGAGCAGTCTGGCAAAGCTAGCCGTGGTTCCGGCGATCTTCACGGCCTGGGGCCTTGCGGATCTTGCAAGGCTTTACGGCCTTGAAGCCGGCACCGCCGCCTTGTGGCTGGCAGGCATCGCCTTGGGAAGCGTCATCGGCTGGCGGCTTCTGGCCCGTGCCGACATCCGGGCGGACGCATCCAGCGGCATGATCAGCCGGCCTGCCGACATGACCTTGCTGCCGCTTCTGCTGGTGACCTTCGGGGTCAAGTACAGCTTTGGCGTCATCGCAGCGACCTCGCCCCAACTTCTGCACCATGCGGGCTTCCGCGCTGCCGATCTGCTGTTGTGCGGTGCCTTTACCGGCATCTTCATCGGCAAGTTCGCCCGCTACGCCCTGGCCCATCGAACAACACGCAGCGCCTTCGGCGCCTGACGAACCGACAGTCCATCATTCCTTCATCAACCCCCCTGGGGGAACGGAGACATCATGTCCAAGCATCACACCGCAACCAAACGCCCCGCCGATCCAGACATGCCCGCGCTTCGGCGCCATCGGCAAAGCCTGCTGGCGATCCTTCTGGCCACGACCGCATTGATTGCGGCGGGCGGATTGGCCCCGGCCCGCGCCCAGAACTGCGATCCGGGCAACACCTGCCTTTACGACGAAAGCGGGACCAGCGGGAAGGACGGAACCGACGGCAGCGGCGACAATCCCGGCAACGACGGGACCGATGGCACACCTGGCGGGGACATCCTCGGGCTGCAGCTGGACAACATCATGGACCTTGCCACCGACGGGGTCACGGCGCCGCTGCAGGTCACCTCGGCCGGCGGCAGCGGCGGGCATGGCGGCAACGGCAATCCCGGCCCGGTGGATTCCTGGCGCAACCGTGGCGGCAACGGCAAGCCCGGCCAGAACGGCGGGTCGATCGGCCTGACGGTAGGTCCGAATACCTCGGGCAAGTCCTTGGGCAGCACCACGCCGATGAACGCCATCTCGATCTGGTCGGTCGGCGGCAATGGCGGCGGCGGCGGGATCGCGACCTATGCCTCGGACGGGTCGAGCGACGGGTTCTCGGCCGGTGGCGGCAATGGCGGCACCGTCACGCTGGACATCGGCGGAACCTGGACAAGCACCTCGGCTGCCGCGCTTTACGCCACCAATGTCGGCGGAACCGGCGGCCTGGGGAAGGACACGGGCATCGGCCTGCAGCCGGATGGCACCCCGGGGGGGCAAGGCGGCAACGGCGGCGATATCGACGTCACGCTGAGGGGCACCTTCACGGGGAATGACTATGGCGCCTATGTCGTCAGCCAGGGGGGCAATGGCGGCAGTGGCGGCAAGGGATACACCACGGTCGGCGGGCAGGGAGGCGATGGCGGCGATGCCGGGCACGCGTCGAATGCCACGGCCACCTTGGCATCGGGGGCCGAGGTTCTTGCAACCGGGCCGGGGGGCGCGGCGCTTGGCGTCGTGTCGATCGGCGGGACCGGCGGCACCGGCGGCGGCGGATCGGCCGCGGGCAAGGCCGGCGCCGGGGGCGCGGCAGGAAACGCCACGGCCCATCTGAACGGGACCGCCTATACGTCGGGGCTGGCACAAAGCTATGGCGTGCTGGTCCAGTCGCTGGGCGGCGCGGGCGGTCTGGGCGGTCATTCCGGCAGCTGGTTCAACCCCATCAGCGGCGACGGGAACACCGGCGGCGCGGCCGGCAATGCCGCGATCGACGGCACGGGCGCCGTGGTCCAGACCGGGCAGAGCGGCGCGGCCGGCGACAACAACGCAGCCGTCGTGGCCCAGTCCATCGGCGGCGGCGGCGGCGTCGGCCCGGATTCCAAGGACGGCTGGTTCGCGATCGGGGGCAATGGCGGCGACGGGTCGAACGGCGGCACCGCCAGCATCGCCTTGCAGCAGGCCAAGATCGACACCTACGGCTTCGGATCGACCGGGCTTTTGGCGCAATCCATCGGCGGCGGCGGCGGGAAAGGCGGCGATGCCACCAAATCATCGGGCGTGATCGTCAACATGGTGATCGGCGGAACCGGCGGAAATGGCGGCGGCGCCGGCGATGCATCTGCCGGAATGGGCAGCGGCGGCTCGGTCACCACCCGGGGCGATCATGCGGCGGGCATCGTGATGCAGTCCATCGGCGGCGGCGGCGGCGCGGGCGGCGCAGGCTATGGCAGTTCCTATTCCGGCTTCTATGGCGCGTCGATCTCGGTCGGCGGGGACGGCGGCAACGGGGGAAGCGCGGGCACCGTCAACACGGCCGGCGGCCTGGTAAACGGTGGCGCCGTCGTCACCTCGGGCTCGGAAAGCTTCGGGATCCTCGGCCAGTCGATCGGCGGCGGCGGCGGCACCGGAGGCGCGTCGAGCGCCAAGAGCGTGGCCAAGGCCGGCGGGGAATATCCGGGCTTCTCGCTGGCCCTGTCGACAGGCGGAAAGGGGCAGAACGCCGGGAACGGCTCGACGGTCAAGCTTTCCAGCCAGGGCCTGGTCGCGACGCGCGGCGGCGGCGGCATCGGGATCCTGGGCCAGTCGATCGGCGGCGGCGGCGGCACGGGCGGGGACGCGGCAGGGGCCTCGACCGTGTCGGGCGGCGGCTTCAACTTTTCGGCCAGCATTGCCCATGGCGGGACGGGTGGCGGCGGCGGAACGGGGGGTGATGTCACGGCCCGGAACGACGGCCTCATCTTCACCGCGGGCGAAGCGGCCGACGGCATCCTCGTGCAGTCCATCGGCGGCGGCGGGGGCAGCGGCGGCGCGGGCGATTCCAAGTCGAGCACCGGCGCGGACAAAAGTGCATCGACAAGCATCGCCCTTGGCGGCTCGGGCGGTTCGGGCGGTCAAGGCGGCAATGTCTTTGCAACCAACACCGGCGCCATCGCGACGCTTGGCGACGGGTCGCACGGGATCGCCGCGCAGACCATAGGCGGCGGTGGAGGCAAGGGCGGCGGCGCTGCCGCCTCGAACTCAGGCACCGTCCAGGCCTCGGTGATGGTGGGCGGCAAGGGCGGAAACGGTGGCGACACCTTCTACCGCGGGTCGGATTCCACGGTGACCAACCAGGGTTCGATCGTGACCTTTGGCGCTGATGCCCATGCGATCTTCGCGCAATCGATTGGCGGCGGCGGCGGGGCCGGCGGCAAGGCAGGAACATCCTCGGCCGATGCCAAGTCCAACAATGACGGGTCTAATGGCCAGGCCCCCCAACTGGACAACCTGTTCGGCACCATTGCTCAGAATTTCATCAACGGTGCCGACAAGGCGATGGACGGTTACGACAACATCACGAAGCTTCTGGGCACCGTGAACCAGGGCCTGGGCAATGCGGATACCGGCGTCGGTGACGACGGCTTGGCCGATGCGGCCGACGAGACCGCCGAAAGCGGCGGCAAGACGGAGGACGACAACGATGCGAAGTCGATTGCCGTGAACGTGGGGGTCGGCGGCAGCGGCGGCCTTGGCGGCGCGGGTGGCGTCATGACGGTGAACAACCAGGGGGATGTCGCCACCCTTGGCAAGCATTCGGATGCCATCGTCGTCCAGTCCATCGGCGGCGGCGGCGGCAAGGGCGGCGCGGCCTCGACGGCAAGCAGCGGCGACTATTCCGGCCAGATCTCGGTGGGCGGCAGCACGAACAGCGGCGATGGGAAGAAGAAGGGGGTGAACAGCGACAACGGCGGCCAGGTCTTCGTGACCAATTCGGGCCAGGTCGTGACCATCGGCGCCCTGGCGAACGGCATCATCGCCCAGTCCATCGGCGGCGGCGGCGGCATCGGGGGGGCGTCCACCGCGACCTCGACCGGCAGCGACGGCAAGAAGTCCTACGCCCTCAACATCGCGCTTGGCGGCAATGCCCAAGGCTATTACGGCGTGTCGGAATCGGCGCAGGTGACAAGTTCCGGCGCAATCGAGACGCGCGGCCATGACAGCTATGGCATCATCGCACAATCGGTCGCAGGCGGTGGCGGCATGGTCAAGGCGCTGGCCACGGATCTGGACAACGCGGGCGGGTCCGCCTCGACCAAGTCATCCAAGGATTTCGCGGCGAACATCAAGCTGGGCGGAACTTCGACGAACATGTCCCGGCCCTCGGGTCCGGCCATTGTCACCACCTCGGCCGGGGGGACGATCACGACCAGCGGGGACAACTCGGTCGGCATTCTTGCGCAAAGCGTTTCCGCGGGCGGGGGCCTGGTGCAGGGCGGCAAGCCCAACGGCTCGACCGCGGCCGACTTCATGGGCACGGGAAGCCGGACCGGCAGCGTTCAGGCGGGTGATCCGTCTAATGCCACAAGGGTGACCGTGGGCGCCAACATCACGACGGGCGGGGCGGGCAGCTTCGGCGTCTTCGCCCAATCCGTTGGCGGCGGCGGAGGGATCGCCGGCGACCTGGGGCATACCATGCAAAAGGTTCGCATCAACCGCAGCGGCAGCAAGCAGACCGGCAACGGCGGCGACGTCGCGGTGGATGTGTCGCGCGGGGCCTGGGTGACGACCACCGGCCCCAACGCCCCAGCCATTGTGGCCCAGACCGTCGGAGGCGGTGGCGGCTGGTTCACCAACAACGCCGCGGCCTATATCGGCTCGGGCGGCGGGTCCGGCTCGGGAGGACTTGTGACGGTCAATGTCGCGGGTGTCGTCGATGCGCAGGGCGCGGCCTCGGTCGGCGTGCTGGCCCAGTCGACCGGCGGCGCGGACAACGGCGGCTCGGGCACGGGCAACCAGGTCCAGATCAATGTCGGCAGCGCCGGCGACGGATGCGACTTTTCCAACGGCAACAACTGCGGCGCGGTGAAAGGCGGCAACGGGTTCCAGGACGACGCGGCAGCCATCTACATCGTCGACGGCAGCCAGAACGCAGCCAGCCCGGACACCCTGACGAACTATGGCTATATCCTGAGCCATGACACGAACCAGGGCACCGCCGTCTATTCCAGCGGCGCGACCTTCAATGGCCAGAACTTTGGCCAGATCGCCGGCAACATCCACCTGCGGAACGGCAACATCACCAACAACGGCTCGGGCACCATCACGCCCTACCAATCCATCAGGCTGGGCGGCGGCACGCTGACCAACCGGGGCACCCTGGATCTGACCCACAAGGCACGGGTGACAGCGCTTGAGGGCAATTATGACGGCAAGGGCGGCAGCCGGCTCGTGCATGGGGCCGACTTCGCCAAGGGCACTGCCGACCGGCTGGACATCTCGGGCGATGCAAGCTTTGGCGGCGAGTTCACGATCCGCCCCACCACCTTGCGCAAGGGTCGCGTCGAGATCGCCCGCGTCGGGGGCGACCTGAAGCTTGGCGAAAGCGCCCAGACGGTCGAGGGCACCTTCTTCACCTATGGCGTCGCCCTTGGCGGCGGTTCGGTGACGGTGACGCCGCAGGCGGCCATGCGGGATGCGGCTGCAGGGATGGGCGACAATCGCGAAGCCATCGCCAGCCATCTTGAAGACCTTTGGGATGCCGGGGTGCGGATGGATCATGGCTATGCCGCCCTGGCGGGGGTCGATGCCGCAGATGCGGCGGCGACGCTGGACATGCTGTCGGGCCAGGCGCTTGGGCTGATCGGGGCGACCCGCTATCACGCAAGCCAGCAGTTCGTCGACGGCATCTGGTCGGGCTGCGATGTCGGCGCCCAGGGCCGCTGCGGATGGGGCAAATGGACCGGCAGCCGGGCCACGATGGACGACGATTCCGACGCCGGCGGCTATGAGGCCCGCTCGTGGGGCTTCCACATCGGCGGGGCGCAGGCCATCGCGGACAACATGACCGTGGGCGGGGCGATCGGCTATGAGAACCTGTCGGCCGAGGATCGCACGGGCGTCGGCAAGGTCGACGGCGACAGCGTCCAGCTGGGCGGCTTCCTGACCTGGAGCCAGGGCGACTGGCGCTTGTCGGGCGCGGCCGAGATCGGCCACGGCTGGTTCGACACCGACCGCCAGATCGCCCTGGGTGGCCTGGGCGGCCGGGCCACCGGATCGACGGACAGCTGGCACGCGGGCCTGCACGGCCGGGCCGCCTGGCACCGCGCCTTTTCCTGGGGCTTTGTCGAGCCGCGCCTGGACGTAAGCCTGCTGCATGTCCGCACCGACGGCTTTTCCGAAAGCGGGGCCAGCCCCTTCAACCTGTCCGTCGGCAAGACCTCCGACACCACCCTGATCGTGACGCCGGGCATTGCGTTGGGCCATGACGTGGCCCTGTCCGGCGGCTCGACCCTGAAGCTGACGGGCAGCCTGGGATATGCGCTGATGTCGGACGACGCCTGGTCGCCTTCGGCAAGCCTTGCCTCGGGGGTCGACGCGTTCGAGGCCCGCACGGCGCTGCCCGACCGGCTGTTGAAGGTCGGTCTGGAAGCTGAACTTGTCACGACCGGCAATACCAGCTTCTCGGCGGCGTATCGGGGCGACTTCGGCTCGGGCTATGACAACCACACAGCCGAGATCCGGGTCGATTACCGGTTCTGAAGCCCGCCGTCCAACCCGGTCCCGCCGAGGCGGGGCCGGTTCCCGGCCCTTGCCCTGGGCCAGCACGCCGTCCGGTTGAGACGTCATGCGAAAACCTTGAGACGCCGGGGCAAAGCCTCTGGGCACGCTCTCTGCTAGAACCAAGGCGTGGCCTAGCGGCGCCACCACAATCCCCTTGCCGATCTTGGCGCCCCTCCAGCGGACTTGGACCGGCTTTCCTTCAACATCATCACGGATGACCGAAAATGAAGATCCTGAAATCAATCCTTGCGGCAATGGTGATCGCGGCCAGCACGGTCGCGGTGGCGGATGCCCGCGTGTCGGCGCATCTGGGCGTCCTGTCTTGCGACGTTTCCTCCGGCATCGGCCATATCCTGCGCGAGAAGCAGAGCATGCGCTGCGTATACCGCGCCAATGGCTCCAGCCGCGGCGACATCTACGAGGGCACGATGCAGGAATGGGGAATCGAACTGGGCGCCACCGAGGCTGGACAGCTTGTCTGGGGCGTAGTGTCGGCGACTACCTCGGGCGTGCCGACGGGCGCCTTGGCCGGCGAATACTTGGGCGTCAGCGCGGATGCCTCACTTGGCGTGGGCATGGGGGCCAATGTCCTGGTCGGCGGGAACCGCCGTTCCTTCTCGCTCCAGCCGATCTCGGTCGAGGGCCAGACCGGCGTCAACATCGCGGGCGGCGTGACCCGGATGACACTTGTGCATCAAGGCTAGCACCGCCCGGCCCGCCGCTTCTTCGGGACCGGTGGGCTGCATCCGATGGTTCATTCCTTCATGGAGACGATCATGTCCCTGTCTGTCCTTGCCTGGCTTTGCCTGGCCGCCTATGCGCTCCACGCTCTCGAGGAGTTCCAGATGAACTGGCGCGATTGGGCGCAGGACATCCTGAAGCTGCCCGTCGGCTGGCCAGACTTCTATGTCACCAATGCCGCCGTGCTGGTGCTTGGAGCCGTGCAGGCGCAGGTGGCACTGGCCCTGCCTGCCGTTCCGCTGGTCTTCGCATCATTGATGCTGATCAACGCGGTCTTCTTCCACGTCCTTCCCACCATCGTCACGCGAGTTTACTCTCCCGGCACGGCGACGGCCGTGCTGCTGTTCCTGCCGCTGGGCGTTCAGGTCTTCCGCAACGCGACGGCAACAGGTTCCGCCGGGCTGCGAACCTGCCTGGCGGCCCTGGCCGGAGGCGCGCTGTTGATGGCATTCCCCGTCGTGATGCTGAAGATCCGGCACCGCCATCACACTGCCGCGGCCAATGCATGATGCATGGTCGAGGCGTCAATGGAGCGGCACGCTTCACAAGGACGCCGGACCGAAGGGCCGGGCCGATCCTGCCCTGCCTGACTTTGCAGAACCGGAGGCGGCAGGAAAACGGTTTTCCGCCGCCCCTCAGTTGTCAGCAGGTGCGCCTTTGAGGCAGTGCAAGGCGCGCCCGCAGTTCGCTGCAGGGGCTATGCTGGTCAGCTTCTATTCCTGTTCCTGCTGATCGGCCAGCAGGTCGGCCAAGGCGGTCACAAGCGTTTCGCGGCAGGCGGTGGCGTCCTGGGCACGGGCTTCGTCAACCGAGGCACGAAGCTGCTGGACGCGGGCCCCGGCCTCGGCGGGCGCGGCATGACCGGGGGCTTGTTGGGGTTCGGGATCCTCTGCGGCTTCCAGCCCGGTCTCGTCCTCGCCCGGCGCCTCGGTCTCGGTCATGGCGCGGGCCTCACGGGCGCCCGCAACCCCTTGGCCGCCCGATGACGCGGCGATGGATTCGCGCGAGGCCCGGTCAAGCACTTCGTCCATCAGGTCCAGGTGGGGGCCGCAATCTGCGGCCGCCGGACCGGCAAGGGCAAGAAAGGCTGCAGCCAGGGCTGGGGAAAAGGTTTTCATCGTCATGCTCCTAGCTGCGCAACTGATCGGCCACGGGCAGGGCGCGGATGCGCTTGCCGGTGGCGGCGAAGATGGCGTTGGTGATGGCGGGCGTCACGGGTGGCAGGCCGGGTTCCCCCACACCGCCCAGCGGTTGCCCATAGTCCCCCCCGCCTACCAGATGGACGTGGATTTCACGCGGGGAACTGTCCATGCGCGGCACCAGATAGCTGTCGAAATTGTCCTGCTGCGCACGCCCGTTGGCAAAGGTGATCCGCGACATCAGGGCCTGGCCCACGCCCATGATCACCGCCCCCTCCATCTGTGACCGAATCCGGTCCGGGTTCACGTGCGGGCCGCAATCGACCGCGATATGGACGCGGGGGATAAGGACATTGCCGTCGCTGACCTCGGTCTCGGCCACGACCGCGACATAGGTGACGAAGCTGTAATGGGCGGCAAGGCCCAGCCCGCTGCCCTCGGGCATCTCGCGGCCCCAGCCTGCCGCATCCGTCGCGGCTTCGATCACCCGGCGCAACCGGCCCGTGTCGATGGGATAGCGGGCCGGATCCTCGCCATAGTTCCAGACGTCGCCCTGTTCAGTCGGATCGATCCTGCGGGCAGGGCCGATCACCTCCAGCAGATAGTCGCGGTGGTCGCGACCCGCCTCGTGCGCCAGTTCGGCGATAAAGGACTGGATCGCGAAGGCATGGGGGATGTTCGACACGGACCGATACCAGCCGATGCGGGTATGGGCCTGCGCCTGCGGGTTCTCGGCCCGGACGTTGGGGATGTCCAAGGGCATGTTGGTCAGGCCCATGCCCAGCTCGAAGGGCAGCTTTTGCTTCGGGTCCGGCGCGAAGATCGACCCGATCGTGGGCGCGGCCGTGCGGTGCAGCCAAGCCGTGGGACGGCCGTTATCGTCCAGGCCCGCCTTCAGATGCTCGGCAGAGACGGTGTGGAAATAGCTGTGGTGCAGGTCATCCTCGCGCGTCCAGACCACCTTGACGGGCGCGCCGTCCATCTCGCGGCTGAGAACTGCGGCCTCGACCACGAAATCAGGCTTGGACTTGCGCCCGAAGCCGCCGCCCAGCAACGTCACGTTGACGGTGACGTTCTGGGGGTCAAGACCCAGCTTCTCGGCCACCCGCACGCGCGTGACCTGGGGTGCCTGGACGCAGGCCCAGACGTCGCAACGGCCGTCGCGGATCATTGCAAGCGCCGCCGGGGGCTCCATCGGCGCCTGTGCCAAGTGGGGAATGTAGTATTCGGCCTCGAAGGTGCGCGTGGCTTCCTGCAGCGCCGCCAGGGCGTCGCCCTGGTTGCGCACCGCGACGCCATCCGTGCTGCGCGCGGCCTGTTCCAGTTCGGCCCGGAAGGCCTCGCTGTCATAGGCGGCGTGGGGGCCGTCCTCCCATTCGATGCTCAAGGCCTCGCGTCCGCGCATGGCGGCCCAGGTATTGGTGGCGATCACCGCGACGCCGCCCAGGGGCTGGAACTCGGACGGCTGGGGCGGGGCGTCGATCACCACGACCCGCTGCACGCCCGGCACCTTCAGCGCCTCGGTGTCGTCGTGGCTGGCGACGCGGCCGCCCACGACGGGGGGGCGGGCGATGACGGCGAACAGCATCCCCTCGGCCTTGGCGTCCATGCCATAGGTCGTGGCGCCGGTGACGATGTCGGGGTTGTCGATCAGGCCGATGTCGTCGCGGCCGATATAGCGGAACTGGTCGGGCGATTTCAGGACCAGACCTTCGCGTGCGGGGACGGGGCCTTCGGCGGCGCGGGTTGCCATGTCGCCATAGCCCGCCTCGCGGCCCGAGGCCGCGTGGCGCAGGATGTGGTTTTCGGCCGTGACCTCCTCGACCGGGACGCCCCATTCGGCGGCGGCGGCTTCGCGCAGCATCTGCCGCGCGGCGGCACCCGCCCGGCGCATCGGGTCGAAGAAATGGCGCAGGCTGCGCGATCCGTCAGTGTCCTGGTTGCCGTAGGTGGGTTCGTCCCCCGGCGCCTGCGCGACTTTCACGCGGGCCCAATCTGCCTCAAGCTCGTCCGCGACGGCCATGGCGATCGAGGTGCGGACCCCCTGGCCCATCTCGGACCGATGCACGGTGACAGTCACCGTCCCGTCGGGATCGATGGCCACGAAGATGTTCGGGTCATCCTTCCACCCATGCGGCATGGCATCGGCGCCGAACTTCAGGGGCTCTTCCGGCGCGTCCTGCGCGCGGGCGGGCAGGTTGACCGCCAGGACCAGGGCACCCGCGCCCATGCCCAGCAGGACCGCGCGGCGGCTGAGGTTTTCAAGAACAGCCATCAGCCTGCCTCCTGCCCGGCGGCACGCTTGATTGCGGCACGGATGCGCGGATAGGTGCCGCAGCGGCAGATGTTCTGGCTCATCACCGCGTCGATGTCCTCGTCCGTGGGATCGGGGTTTTCCGCCAGAAGCGCCGCGGCCTGCATCATCTGGCCTGTCTGGCAATAGCCGCACTGGGCCACGTTCAATTCGCGCCAGGCGATCTGCACAGGGTGGCTGGCATCGGGGGACAGGCCCTCGATCGTGACGACCTCGGCGCCCTCGGCCACCGACATGGGGGTCACGCAGGAAAAGCTGGCGACGCCGTCGATATGGACCAGGCAGGCCCCGCAATAGCCTGCGCCGCAGCCGAACTTGCTTCCTGTCAGTCCCAATTCGTCGCGCAGATACCACAGAAGCGGCATCTCTGCCTCTCCCTCGAAGCTGCGCGGCTGCCCGTTCACGGTCAGATCCATGATGTCCCCCCTTGCTGGTGCGGCGGGTGCATGACCTGCCGCGTCTGGCATCGCTTGGCCCCGCCCGAAACATCGGCAGGACAACACCCCATAACGGCAAAAGCGAAAGTCTGTTCCCGCCATTTCGCGCGACGGGCGAGGATGCTGGCTTGACAAACCCTGGCCGCGCCAGTGTTTTGCGCGCAAATTGGGGGAGATACACCAATATGGACAAAATTGAATCCTTCCTGGGGACGGTAGGCGGCATCGTCTGGGGGCCGTTCATGCTGATCCCGCTGCTGCTGGGAACGGGCATCTACCTGACCTTCCGGCTGGGCGGGATCCAGTTCCTGCGCCTTGGGGCCGCGCTGCGGTTGGGCTTGATCAAGCGCAAGGACGACGATGCCGAGGGCGACATCTCGCAGTTCCAGGCGCTGACCACGGCGATGGCCGCCACGGTCGGGACCGGCAACATCGTGGGCGTCGCGACCGCGATCGGCATCGGGGGTCCCGGCGCGCTGTTCTGGATGTGGGTGACGGCGCTTCTGGGAATGGCCTCGAAGTATTCCGAAGCCTTCCTGGGCGTGCGCTTCCGCACCACCGACACGGCCGGCGAGAAATCCGGCGGGCCGCAGTATTACCTGGAACGCGGCATTCCGGGTGGCTTCGGGCGGTTCCTGGCGCTGGCCTTCGCGATCTTCGCCGTCTGCGCGTCCTTCGGTATTGGCAACATGACGCAGGGCAATTCCATCGCCTCGAACCTGGAACGCAGCTTTGCCGTGCCGACCTGGGTCACGGGGGCGGTGCTGGCGGCGATGACGCTGGTGGTGCTGGTGGGCGGCATCAAGTCGATCGGCCGCGTCACGGCAGGCTTCGTGCCGGCGATGATCCTTTTCTATGTCCTGGGGGCGCTGTATATCCTGGCCGTGAATATCGGCGACGTTCCGGCAGCCTTTGCCACCGTCTTCAGCGAAGCCTTTACCGGCAGTTCGGCCGTGGGTGGCTTCCTGGGTTCGACCATCATGATCGCGGTGCAATACGGCGTGGCGCGGGGGATCTTTTCCAACGAATCCGGCATGGGTTCGGCCGCCATCGCCGCGGCCTCGGCCCAGACGACGCATCCGGTGCGGCAGGGGCTTGTGTCGATGACGCAGACCTTCATCGACACGATCATCGTGGTGTCCTGCACCGGGCTTGTCATCATCACGACCGGCGTCTGGAACCAGACCGACCCGGCCACCGGCCAGCAGATCTCGGCCGCGATCATGACGGGCGAGGCCTTCACCCACGGCTTGCCCGGCCAGTGGGGCCACTGGATCGTGACGGTCGGGTTGGTGCTGTTCGCCTATTCCACCATCCTCGGCTGGGCCTATTATGGCGAACGCAACGTCGAACGGCTGGTCGGGCGCGGTGGCGTGATGCCCTTCCGGGTGCTGTTCTCCGCCGTGGTCTTCTTCGGCTGCACGGTGCAACTGGGCGTGGTGTGGAACTTCTCGGACGTGATGAACGGGTTGATGGCGATCCCGAACCTGATCGGGCTGCTGATCCTGTCCGGCCTGATCGCGCGCGAGACGCGCCATTACCTGCGCCACGACCCCAAGCTGGAAGCGTCCCGCGCCGAGATCGAGGCCTTTATGCGGGGCCAGCCGGGATGGGAGGACTGGAAGGCGTCCGAGCGTTCCGTCCACCGCTAAGGGTGATGCGACATAAGAAAGGGGCCGGAGAACCGGCCCCTTTTTCCTTGCCTGTCCCGGTCAGGAACCGGCCGCCTGCGACCGGTGGGCCGCCTTCTCGGGTGCCCCCGGAAGCCCGCCCAGGACCTCCTCGGCGGTGGTCTGGCGGTTCTTGACGGAACTGGTCCACTGGCCCCAGACGGTCGGGTCGATCTTGTCGCCATTCGCGCCCAGGTTTTCCAGGCGGCGCTGATCCTCGTCGGTCAGGACCTGGCCGGGCAGGGGGGCCAGGTGCTTCAGGTCGGCGGCGGTGATGCCCAGCATCTCGCCTACGCGGGTGCCATAGTCGTCATGGACCATCAGGAAATGCCAGACCATGCGTTCCTGCACGTCGCGTTCGCACTGGCCCAGCAGCGTGCCCATGTTCAGCACCAGGTCGTCGCGTTCCCAGTCCATCATCGTGCAGTAACGCCCGCGCGCCTGGACATAGTCGTTGCGCCGTTCCAGCACGCTGCGGGTCAGGCGGCCCCGGATCTCGGGCGGGTTGTTGGGCGCGTCGCGCCGCGCTTCCTGCAGCCCGTTGTGGATCGAGGGCTCATAGTTCACATGCGGGTTCTGCCCCGGCGCGATGTCGCGGCCAAAGGACATCTGCCCGCCGTCATAGTTGGTGGCGACCTTCGCGCCCTTTGCCTGGTTCACCGGCAGTTGCAGATAGTTGGTGCCGACCCGGTACCGCTGCGTGTCGGAATAGGAAAACGTCCGCCCGACCAGCATCTTGTCGTCGGAAAAGTCCAGCCCGTCGACAAGCACCCCTGTGCCCATGGCGATCTGCTCGTTCTCGTCGAAGAAGTTCTCGACATTGCGGTTCAGGGTCATCACGCCGACATGGCGCAGCGGAAAGTCCTTTTCCGGCCAGATCTTGGTGTCGTCCAGCGGATCCCAGTCCAGTTCGGGATGGTCGTGATCCTCCATGATCTGGACATACATGTCCCATTGCGGATAGTCGCCGCGCTCGATCGCGGTGAACAGGTCCTTCGAGGCGGACCCGAAATCCTTGCCCTGCACCTTCTCGGCCTCGGCCGCGGTCAGCGATGCGATGCCCTGGCGCGGGTGGAAGTGGTATTTCACCAGCACCGTGTCGCCCGCCGCGTTCACCATCTTGTAGGTGTTCACGCCGAAGCCTTCCATGTGGCGATAGCTGGCCGGGATGCCGCGCGGGCTGAACAGGTGCGTCAGCATGTGCATCGCTTCGGGCGTCTGGCTCATGAAGTCGAAGATGCGGTTGGGTTCCTGGCGGAAGGTCACCGGGTCGGGCTTCAGCGAATGGATCACGTCGGGAAACTTGATCGCGTCGCGGATGAAGAAGATCGCCAGATTGTTGCCGACCAGGTCCCAGTTGCCATCCTCGGTATAGAACTTGACGGCGAAGCCGCGCGGGTCGCGCGCCACCTCGGAACTGTCGCGCCCGCCGATCACGGTGGAAAAGCGGATCGCCAGCGGCGTCCTCTTGCCCTTGTCCTGGAACAGCTTGGCGCGGGTGTATTTCGACGCGGGCTCGTCGCCGATCATGCCGGTCGCCTCGAATTCGCCATAGCAGACGAAGCCGCGCGCATGGACCACCCGTTCGGGGATCCGTTCGCGGTCGAAATGGGTGATCTTTTCCAGGAAGTGATAGTTTTCCAGCGTCGCTGGGCCGCGCGGGCCGATCGTGCGCTGCGACTGGTTGTTGGTGATCTGGTGGCCCTGCCGGTTCGTCAGGGTCCTTTTGCCGTCCGGGGCTTGGTCTTCCATAGCGGTTCTCCGTACTGCGAAGGGAAAGCCTAGAGGAAACGACCGGGGGCGCAACCCGGTTCGATTCAACCCATGACTTGTGACCGCGTCAGCAGCGGCCCTGCCGCGAGCTTGCGGCAAAGCGCCAGGAAATCCTCTTGTTCGGAACGGGTCAGGGGCGACATCAGTTCCGCCTGCCGCGCCGCGACAGGTTCGAGGATCCGGTCCAGCAGCGCCAGACCCTGCGCCGTCGGGTGAAGCCCCTTCGCCCGAGCGTCGTCGGGCAGCGGATCCTCGCGCACATGGCCCCGCCGGACCAGCAGCGCGACCGCGCGGCTGATGGTGTTCTGGGGGCGGGGGAACAGCACCTGGATGTCACGCGCCCGCAGTCCCGGAAACTGCGCGATCGCGTAAAGGGCCGACCAGGCCTGCACCGGCATGTCGTGGCGCCTTTCGATGAAGCGGTTGGTGATCTGGTTGTTGGCCAGCACGACATAGCTGACCGCCATCAGATAGCGCAGGTCGGATGCCATGATCCGGTCCAGCATCTGCCGCCCGTCCGGGCAATCCTGCCCTCCGCCGCCGTCATTCATCGCCTTCTCCTTGCACGGGGATGGTTCCGCGATTGCAGTTTACATCCATTTGGATCAATTGTCCCTTCCGGGCGTGCTGCACGGCGCCCGGATATTCAGGACCCATCCTATGCCGCAACTGCTTGCCTTTTCGATCATCGCCCTGATCCTGTTCATCGGCGACGCGATCTCGACCCGGACGAAGTCATGGCTGCCCTCGGTCTTCGTCTGCGCCATCCTGTTCATGCTGGGCTACTGGACCTTCTTCCCGCAGGACATCGTGGCCCTTGCGGGCTTCCAGACGCCGATCGTCTTTCTCGCGATGTATCTGCTGATCACCAACATGGGCACGCTGCTGTCCTTTGCGGAACTGTCGCGCCAATGGCGCACGGTGGTGGTGTCGCTGGCTGGGATCGGCGGCATCATCGCGGCGTTGCTGACGCTTGGTGTCCTGGTTCTGGACTACCAGACCGTGATCGTGGCGACCCCGCCGCTGGTGGGGGGCGTCGTCGCCTCGCTGATCATGTCGCAGGCTGCGGCGGATGCGGGGCTGGCCAGCCTGTCGGTGCTGGCGATCCTGATCTATGTGATGCAAGGCTTTGTCGGCTATCCGCTGACCGCCGTGATGCTGAAGCGCGAAGGGCGCCGGGTCCTGGCACTGCACCAGGCGGGCAACTGGCAGTCGCGCGCGCCCATGGACCCCGGCAGCCATGCCGAGGACGCCGCACCCCCGCGCATGTTCGCGGCCATGCCCCCGGCCTATAACAGCTACTACTTCAAGTTCCTGCGCCTTGGTCTGGTCGCCCTTCTGGCCTGGGGCACTGCGGAACTGCTGAAGCCGGTGTTCGAGGTCAGCCCCTTCGTGCTGTGCCTGGTCTTCGGCGTCATCGCGACCTCGGCGGGGTTCCTGGAACGCCAGCCGCTGCGGTCGGCCAACGCCTTCGGCTTCACCATCCTGATCCTGATGGTGTTCATCTTCGACGGGCTGAAGCGCGCCACTCCCGACATGCTGGGCGAACTGGCCTGGCCGCTGGTCGTCATTATCGGCATCGGCGTCGCGGGCATGTATCTGGCATCCTGGATCGCCGGGCGGCTGCTGGGCTTTACCCCCGCGATGGCATTCGCCTGCGCGCTGACCGCACTTTACGGCTTTCCGGCCGACTACATCATCACGAACGAGGTGGTGAACAGCCTGTCCGACGATCCGGCCGAACGCGAGGTGCTGACCGCCCACATGCTGCCGCCGATGCTGGTCGCGGGCTTCGTGACCGTGACCATGGTCTCGGTCGTCCTGGCCGGCATCTTCGTGGGGCTGCTGTGATGACCTATGCCGATCCCAAGCGCATCGAGGCGCTGATCGAAGGGCTGGACCGCTTCAACGCGACGCCGGGCAACGGCACCACGCGCCTGACCTACAGCCCCGAGTTCCGGGCGGCCAGCGACTGGCTGCGCGCCCGGATGGAGGATGCGGGCCTGACCGTGCGCGAGGACGCGGTGGGCAACCTGTGGGGGCGGCTGGAAGGCCGCGACCCGACGCTGGCCCCGGTCCTGATCGGATCGCATTTCGATTCCGTCCCGAACGGCGGGCGCTTCGACGGCCCGGCGGGCGTGGTCGCGGGGATCGAGGTGGCACACCTGTTCCGCCAGCACGGCCTGACCCCCGACCGCCCGGTCGAGGTCATCGCCATGATCGAGGAGGAAGGCGCGCGTTTCGGCGGCGGGCTGATGGCCTCTCGCGTCCTGACGGGCAAGATGGATACGGCGCAACTGCGCGAGATCGCAGATGGCGCAGGGGTCACGGTGGCCGAGGCCCTGGCCGCCTATGGCCTGAACCCGGCGCAGGCGCATCGCGCGCGGCTGGCGCCGGGCGCGATCCACGCGTTTTTGGAACTGCATATCGAACAGGGTCCGGTGCTGGAGGCGAACGGGCAGGATGTGGCGATCGTGGACCGTATCGTCGGCCTGTCGCAGCTGAAGGCCACCTTCCGCGGCCAGGCGGGCCATGCCGGGACAACGCCCATGGCAAACCGTCGCGACGCCCTGGTGGGTGCGGTCGGGGCGCTGTCGCAACTGCCCGACCTGGCCCGGCGGATCGGGGGCGACGCCGTCCTGACCGTCGGCAAGCTCGAGGTGCTGCCGGGCGGCGCCAACGTGATCCCCGACCTGGTGACCTTCACCGTGGACATCCGCGCGCCCGCTGAACAGGTTGTCACCGACCTGATCGCCCAGACCCGCGCAGTGATCGAACAGGCGGGCGGCAACGGTCTGGCGGTGACGGTCGAACAGCAGTTGCTGGTCAGCCCGACGCCATTGTCGGCCGACCTGCACGCCGCGCTGTCGCGCAACGCCGACGGCCTGGGTCTGCGAAGCCGCACGATGGTCAGCGGGGCAGGCCATGACGCGATGATCTTTGCCGATTTCGCGCCGACGGGCCTGGTCTTCGTGCCCAGCCGTGACGGAATCTCGCACGCGCCACAGGAATGGACGGATTACGATCAGCTTGCCCGTGGCATCGACGTGATGTTCCTGACCGCCTGCGACATTGCAGGGGCGGGTCGCCCGGCTGCTGCAGAATGAACCTTGCCGCCGCGGGCCCGTCCGCGGCGGATTACTTCGCCACGAAGCCGGTCAGGTCGTCCCAGTCTGCCCGCAGCTCGAAATGAATGCCGCCCGGACGATACTCGACCTCGGCAGTGCCGTTGACGGTGGCGGACAGGGCCTTCTCGATCATCCGGCTGCCAAAGCCGGTGCGGGTCGGGGCGGTGACAGGAGGGCCGCCGATCTCGTCCCAGGTCAGGACGAACTGGCTTTTCTCGATGTTCCATTCGATCCTGACCCGCCCGCTGTCGCCGGACAGCGCCCCATATTTGACCGCATTGGTGGCAAGCTCGTGCAGGGCCAGGGTCAGGGCACTGCTGACGCCGTGGCTGATCTCGAGATCGGGGCCGAAATGATGGATCCGGCCGTCAGCGTTGAAGGGCCTGACCGCACGGTCCACCGTCTGGCGCAGACCGGCCACGTCCCAGTCCTTGCCGGTCAGGATGTCGTGGGCACCGCCAAGCGCCTCGATCCGCTTGGCGACGACCTGCCGCATCTGGCTGGCGGGCAGGTCCGCGCGCAGCGACTGGCTGACGATGGCCTGGACGGTAGCCAGCGTGTTCTTGATCCGGTGGCTCATCTCCTGGGTCACCAGCATCCGATAGGCTTCGGCTTCTTTGCGGTCGGTGACGTCCGATGAAATCCCGCTCATCGTCAGGGGTCTGTGGTGTTCGTCGAACCGGGTCTGCGCACGGATCTCGACCCACCGAATCGACCCGTCGGGCAGGTTGATGCGGTATTCGATGTTGAACTCTCCATCCCCCTCGTAAGCCGCCGCCAGCGTCCTTTGCCACCGGTCGAAATCGTCCGGATGGATGGCATCCAGCAGGTCGCGATAGCTGAAGTCGTCGGAAGGTCCGCGGCCGAAATTGGCCTTGCACAGGGGCGATACCACAAGCCGCTGGGTTGGAACGTCCAGCGTCCAGGTGCCAAGGCCGCCTGCCTTGAGGGTGAACTGCAGGCGCTCCTCGGCCGCGGAAAGATCCGCGATGCGGCGCTTCATCTCGCTGTCGCTGTTTCCGTCGCGGGCCGGATCGCCCAGCTTGTCCTTGGTCACGTCCAGTTGCGAGGCGAAGAAATAGGTCACATCGCCGCCGTCGAAGACCGGGGACACCAGCACCCTGTTCCAGAAGATGCTGCCGTCCTTCTTGTAGTTCAGCAACTCGACCTCGATCGGCACAAGATCCGCGATCGCCTGCCGGATCCGGTCGATATCCTCGGCATTGGTGCCGGGGCCTTGCAGGAAGCGGCAGTTGCGGCCCAGCGTTTCCTCGCGCGTGTAGCCGGTCAATCGTCCGAAGGCGTCGTTGACGAAGACGATCGGATTGTCCGGTTGGCGGGGGTCTGTGATGAGCATCGGCATCCGTGTGGCCCGCATGGCCGCCGCGAACGGATCGGAGCCCGCCTTGGATCGATGGATCTCGTTGTCGATACGGCGGTCTTCGGAAGGTCTGCTCATTCGGCCCTGGATTTAAGCGGGTTCTCGTCGTCGGGGTAAGCTATTCGCAAGCGGTGCATTTGTCATCCTATAGAACGCAACGTGAGCACGGGAAGTTCATGATCCTTGCGCAGAACAATTGCGTCCCCTGCGTCCGGAAGTTGCGGCGATGAAACGGTAAGCCGCCGAAGAAAATGATTGACGTCTGTCATTTTCCGCCCGATCTTTCCCCTGGGGGAGAACAATGTCTTATGGGAAATCCGACGCTGCATGACGTGGCGCGGGTCGCCGGGGTCAGCTATTCGACTGCCGACCGCGTTCTGAACGGACGCGGCGGCGTGGCGTCGAAGTCGATCGAGCGGGTCCGCCAAGCCATCGAGGATCTGGGTTATCGTCGCGACATGATGGCGGCCAACCTGTCGCGCCGGCGCAGCTATCGCTTTGCGGTTTGCGTGCCGCAGGGGGATCACGGCTTCTTTTCCTCGATCCGCCGCGCCTTCCTGGCCGAGGCCGAGGCGCGGGCAGGACAGCGCGTCACCATCGAGATCTGCGACGGTTCCGCTGCGCCGCTGCCCCAGGATTGCGACTGCGCCGTCATCGTGGGCGCGGGAACGGACAGGCTGACCCCGGCGATTGCCGGGCTTGCGGCGGGCAATGTGCCGGTCGTGACGCTTGTGTCCGACATTCCCGGTTCGCGCCGCGCCTATATCGGCATCGACAACGTCGTGGCAGGGCGCACGGCCGGGCGCCTTCACCGGATCGCCCACCGGGGCCGGCCTGTCCGCGTGCTTCCCGTGCTGGGATCGGCCTCGTTGCGCGATCACCGCGACCGTCTTGCCGGCGTGGCCGAGTCATTGGGACAGGCAAGCCTTTTGCCCCCGATCGAAGTCGCGGACAACGCCGACCAGATGCGCGACCTGCTGGGCCGGGCGCTGCGGGAAGACCCCAGGATCACCGGCATCTATTCCATCGGCGCAGGCAATCGCGGGCTGATCCCCCTGATGCGAAGCCTGGGCAGCAGCCGCCCCTTCATCGTGCTTCACGAACTGACCCCTCATTCCCGCGCAGCCCTTCAGGACGATCTGATCGACGTGGTGATCGACCAGAAGCCGGCCGAGGAGGTTGCCTCGGCCCTGGACGCGATGAAGGCCATTGCCGATGGCGAGACGCCGGCGGGGGTGACGATCACGCCCGCCATCTTCTTCAAGGAAAACCTCCCCGAGGATCCCGCATGACCGGCTATTTCGATTCCATCCCCCGCCTTGCCTTCGACGCCGAGGCCGAAGGCCCCGCCTTCCGCCACTATGACCCGGATGAAAGGGTCATGGGCAAGCGGATGGAGGATCACCTGCGCTTCGCCGTGGCCTATTGGCACAGCTTCGGCTGGGAAGGCGGCGATCCCTTCGGCGGGCGGACCTTCGACCGGCCCTGGTTTCCCGCCGACACGATGGCCCTGGCCGAGGCGCGCGTCGATGCCGCCTTCGACTTCTTCCGCATCCTGGGCGCGCCCTTCTTCTGCTTCCACGATCACGACGTGCGGCCCGAAGGCGCCAGCCTAGGCGAAAGCCGCGACCGGCTGAACCGCATCGCCGACCTGATGGCCGCGAAGATGGCGGATGGCGGGCCGCGCCTGTTGTGGGGCACCGCGAACCTGTTCACCAACCGCCGCTACATGGCAGGCGCCGCGACCAACCCCGACCCGGATGTCTTCGCCTATGCCGCCGCGACCGTGCGCGACTGCCTGGACGTGACGCACCGGCTTCGCGGCGAAAACTACGTGTTGTGGGGCGGGCGCGAGGGCTATGAAACCCTGCTGAACACCGACCTCGGGCGCGAGCTGGATCAGATGGGCCGCTTCCTGTCGATGGTGGTCGATTACAAGCACAAGATCGGCTTCAAGGGCACCATCCTGATCGAACCCAAGCCGCAGGAACCGACCAAGCACCAGTATGATTTCGACGTGGCGACGGTTTACGGCTTCCTGTCGCGCTATGGGCTGGAAAAGGAAGTGAAGGTCAATATCGAGCAGGGCCACGCGATCCTGGCGGGCCACAGCTTCGAACACGAGATCGCGCTTGCCAATGCGCTTGGCATCTTCGGGTCGATCGACATGAACCGCAACGACCAGCAGTCTGGCTGGGACACCGACCAGTTCCCCAACAGCGTGCCCGAAGTGGCCCTGGCCTATTACGAGGTTCTGCGCGGTGGCGGCTTCACAACCGGCGGCACCAATTTCGACGCCAAGATCCGCCGCCAGTCTTTGGATCCCATTGATCTGGTGATGGCCCATGCCGGCGCGATGGATGTCTGCGCGCGGGGCCTGAAGGCGGCGGCCCGGATGCTTCAAGAGGACCGGCTCGAATCCGCGCGCCGCGACCGCTACGCCGGGTGGCAGCGCCCGGACGCACAGGCGATGCTGGAACCCGGCGCGACGCTGGAGGGGATCGCGGACAAGGCAGTGGCGGCCGGGCTTGATCCGCAGCCCGTTTCTGGGCGGCAAGAGATGCTTGAAAACCTGGTCAACCGATATGTCTGAGGGGAAAAGACCATGAAGACCATCAAGGGCCCGGCGCTGTTCCTGGCGCAGTTCGCGGGCGATCAGGCGCCCTTCGATTCCTGGGACAGCATCACCAGATGGGCGGCCGATTGCGGCTATGCAGGCGTGCAGGTCCCAAGCTGGGACGGGCGGCTGTTCGATCTGGCAAAGGCCGCGGACAGCAAGTCCTATTGCGAGGATATCGCCGGAGTGGCCCAGGCCAACGGCGTCCAGATCACCGAGCTTTCGACCCACCTGCAGGGCCAGCTCGTCGCTGTCCACCCGGCATATGACGAGGCCTTCGACGGCTTCACCGTGCCCGCCATGCGCGGCAATCCCAAGGCGCGGCAGGAATGGGCGGTCGATCAGGTCAGGATGGCCCTGACCGCCAGCCGCAACCTGGGCCTGACCGCAATGGCCAGCTTTTCCGGGGCGCTTGCCTGGCCCTTCGTCTATCCCTGGCCGCAGCGCCCGGCAGGCCTGGTGGAAGCGGCCTTCGACGAACTGGCCCGCCGCTGGCGCCCGATCCTGGACCATGCCGAGGATTGCGGCGTGGACATCTGCTATGAGATCCATCCGGGCGAGGATCTGCACGACGGCGACAGCTTCGAGATGTTCCTGGACCGCGTGAACGGCCACGCGCGGGCGAACATGCTGTACGACCCGTCGCACTATGTCCTCCAATGCCTTGATTACCTGGACAATATCGACATCTACAAGGACCGCATCCGGATGTTCCACGTCAAGGATGCCGAGTTCAACCCGACAGGGCGCAAGGGCGTCTATGGCGGCTTCCAGCCATGGGTCAACCGGGCCGGACGCTTCCGCAGCCTGGGCGACGGGCAGGTCGACTTCGGCGCGGTCTTTTCCAAGATGACGGCCAATGACTTTGACGGTTGGGCCGTGGTCGAATGGGAATGCTGCCTCAAGCATCCCGAGGACGGGGCGCGGGAAGGGGCCGAGTTCGTGCGCCACCACATCATCCGCGTGACGGAAAAGGCCTTTGACGATTTCGCGGATGGCGGCACGGACGATGCCGCGAACCGCCGCATGCTGGGGATTTCGGAATGACGCGCATCAGGCTTGGCATGGTCGGCGGCGGCAAGGACGCCTTTATCGGCGCGGTCCACCGCATCGCCGCCCGCATCGACGGAGAGTTCGACCTTGTGGCGGGGGCGCTGTCCTCGACGCCGGAAAAGTCGCGCGACAGCGGCGCGGCCCTGGGGCTGGACCCCGACCGCTGCTATGGCAGCTTCGAGGAGATGGCCGAGGCCGAGGCCAACCGCGAGGGCGGGATCGAAGCAGTAGCCATCGTCACCCCGAACCATGTCCACGGCCCTGCCGCCGCGGCCTTCCTGCGGCGCGGCATCCATGTGATCTGCGACAAGCCCCTGACCGCCACGATGGCGCAGGCGGCAGAGCTTGAGGCGGCGATCCGGCAGTCGGACGCCCTGTTCATCCTGACCCACAACTATACCGGCTATCCGATGATCCGGCAGGCCCGCGCGATGATCGAGGCGGGCGATCTGGGACAGGTCCGCGTGGTCCAGGTCGAGTACGCGCAGGATTGGCTGACCGAGGCATCTGAAACCACCGGCACCAACAAACAGGCCGAATGGCGCACCGATCCCGAACGCAGCGGGGCAGGGGGATCCATCGGCGACATCGGCACCCATGCCTATAACTTGGCCTGCTTCGTCACCGGGCTGACGGTGGAAAAACTTTCCGCCGATCTGCAAAGCTTCGTGCCGGGGCGGCGGGTGGACGACAATGCCCATGTCATGCTGCGCTTCGGCGGCGGGGCGCGAGGGATGCTGTGGTGTTCGCAGGTCGCGCCGGGCAATGAAAACGGCCTGCGCCTGCGCGTCTATGGCGAGAAGGGCGGCCTTGAATGGGCGCAGGAGGATCCGAACTATCTGTGGTTCACGCCCTTTGGCGAGCCGAAGCGCCTGCTGACGCGGCGCGGGGCAGGGGCGACGGATGCGGCCAATGCCGTCAGCCGCACGCCGGGCGGCCACCCCGAGGGCTATCTTGAAGGCTTCGCCAACATCTATGCCGGGGCGGCGCAGGCGATCCGGGCGGCGCAAGCCGGGCAACGCGACCCGGTGCTGGATATCCTGCCTGGGCTGGAGGAGGGGCTGGCGGGAATGCGCTTCATCGACGCCTGCGTCCGGTCCGCCCGCGAGGATGCGGCATGGGTGACGCCGTGACCGTTCTTGCCCTGCGCAATGTTTCCCGCAGCTTCGGCCCGATCGAGGTGCTGCACGGCGTCGATATCGCCCTGCGCCCCGGTCGGGTCCATGCGCTGATCGGCGAAAACGGCGCGGGCAAGTCCACCACCATGAAGATCATGACCGGCTATCAGCCGCCGTCATCGGGGCAGGTGCTGCTGGATGGCCAGCCTGTCACCTTTGCCAACATGGGCGCGGCCGAGGACCAGGGGATCTCGATGATCCACCAGGAATTCAACCTGGCCGAACAGTTGACGGTGGAACAGAACATCTTCCTGGGCCGCGAGTTGAAGCGCGGGCCTTTCCTGGACAAGCCCGCGATGCGGGCGCGGACGAAGGAACTGCTGGACCGGCTGGAATGCCGCGTCTCGCCCGACCAGGTCGTGTCCACGCTGTCCAACAGCGACAAGCAGATGGTCGAGATCGCCAAGGCCCTGCTGCGCGAGACCCGCGTGCTTGTCATGGACGAACCGACCGCCGTGCTGACGCGGGCGGAAACCGCGATCCTGCTGCGCCAGGTCCGCGCGCTGCGCGAGGCGGGGACGGCGGTGCTGTTCACCTCGCACAAGCTGGACGAGGTCGAGGAGATCGCCGACGACCTGACCATCATGCGCGACGGGCGCGTGGTCTGGACCGGCGAGGCCGCGCAGATGGACCAGCACAGCATGGCGAACGCCATGGTCGGGCGCGAGATGTCGGATCTGTTTCCCGTCAAGGCCGCAACACCCGGCGAAGTCGCGTTGGAGGTTCGTGGCCTGTCGGTGCCGGGTTTTTCCCGCGACATCGGCTTCACCTTGCGGCGCGGCGAAGTCCTGGGCGTTGCGGGCCTGATCGGTTCGGGCCGGACCGAAACCTTCGAGGGGTTGTGCGGCCTGCGCCCTACCACGGGCGAGGTGCGGGTCTTTGGCCAACCGGCCCGCATCGATCATCCCTGGCAGGCGCAAACGCTTGGCCTGTGCTACCTGACCGAGGATCGCAAGACCCGCGGACTGCTGCTGGGCAAGGGGTTGCGGGAAAACCTGACGCTGCAGGCGCTGTCGAAGTTCGACCGGGGCCTGCTGGACACGGGGGCCGAGGAACGTGCCCTTGACCAAGCCATCACGGATTTCGACATCCGCGGCCATCGTGGCGCGATGGTCGGCAACCTGTCGGGCGGCAACCAGCAGAAGCTGCTGTTCGCCAAGACCATGCTGGCCGATCCGCAGATCATCATCATCGACGAACCGACGCGCGGCATCGACATCGGCACCAAGCAGCAGATGTATGTCCTGATCCGCCGCCTTGCCGCCGAAGGCCGCGCGATTGTCGTCATATCCTCGGAAATGCAGGAGGTGATCGGGCTTTCCGACCGTATCCTGGTCATGCGCCACGGCCGCATCACCGGCGAACTGGACGGCGACGCTACCGAAGATGCCATTGTCCGCCTTGCCATGGGCGTGACCCCGACCCCCTTGAAGGAACCCGCATGAGCGACGCAGCCGTTGCCGCCTCACCCCGCCGCCTCCGCATGACCGTGATCGGGCCGATCCTGGCCCTGGTCCTGCTGGTCATCGCCGGCGCGCTGATGAACCCCAACTTCCTGGGCTGGGACAACGTGACGAACGTCCTCGCCCGCTCGGCCTTTATCGGCATCATCGCCGTGGGCATGACCTTCGTGATCACGGCTGGCGGGCTGGACCTGTCGGTCGGGTCAATGGCAGCCTTCATCGCCGGGCTGATGATCCTGGTGATGAACAGCCTGATCCCATCGATGGGCGCGGGGATCCCGGTGATCCTGGTCGGCATGGCCGTGGCGCTGCTGGCAGGCCTTGCAGCGGGGCTGCTGAACGGCATCCTGATCACCCGCCTGGGGATCGAGGCCTTCATCGTCACCCTGGGATCCATGGGCATCTATCGCAGCCTTGTCACCTGGCTGGCCGACGGCGGCACCCTGTCGCTGGATTTCGGGCTGCGCAGCCTTTACCAGCCGGTCTATTACGGCGGCATCTTCGGCATCACCTGGCCGATCATCGTCTTTGCGGTGGTTGTGGTGATCGGAGAGATCGTCATGCGCTCGACCGCCTTTGGCCGCTATTGCGCGGCCATCGGATCGAACGAGCAGGTCGCCAAATATTCATCCGTCCGCGTGGACCGGGTGCGGCTGATGACATATGCCGCGCTTGGCCTTTTGGTGGGCATTGCCACCATCATGTATGTGCCGCGCCTTGGTTCCGCATCATCGGCCACCGGGATGCTGTGGGAACTGGAAGCCATTGCAGCCGTGATCATCGGCGGCACCGTGCTCAAGGGCGGCTTCGGGCGCGTCTGGGGCACGGTCATCGGCGTGCTGATCCTGACGCTGATCGGCAACCTGCTGAACCTGACGGATTTCGTATCGCCCTACCTGAACGGTGCCATTCAGGGGGCCATCATCGTTCTCGCTGTTGTCTTGCAGCGCGAAGGCAAAGCCCGCACCTGAGCCGGGTTCACATGGGAGGAAAGACATGAAGCATTTCGTATCGGGACTGGCCATCGCCGCCGCATTGGCCGCGCCGGCCTGGGCGCAGGACGGGGAAACCAAGGTGATCGGCGTGTCGATCCCCGCGGCGACCCATGGCTGGGCGGGCGGCATGAACTATTTCGCGCAGGCCACGGTGGACCGGCTGGAGGAAACCTATCCGCAGCTCGACTTCGTGCTGGCGACGGCATCCGACCCCGCCAAGCAGGTCAATGACATCGAGGACATGGTTGCCACCCGCAACATCGACGCGCTTGTCGTCCTGCCCTTCGAATCCGAGCCGCTGACCGGCCCGGTCCAGAACGTCAAGGCATCCGGCGCCTGGATCACGGTTGTGGACCGCGGCCTGTCGCAGGAGGGGATCGAGGATCTGTATGTCGCGGGCGACAACCCCGGCTTCGGTCGTGTCTCGGGCGAGTTCATGGCAAGCGCTCTGCCTGAAGGCGGCAAGATCGTCGTGCTGCGCGGCATCCCGACCACCATCGACAATGAACGGGTCGAAGGTTTCCAAGCCGCGATCCAGGGCAAGAACATCGAAGTCCTGGGCATGGAGCATGGCGACTGGAACCGCGACAAGTCCTTCACGGTGATGCAGGACTTCCTGTCCAAGCACCCGCAGATCGATGCGGTCTGGGCCTCCGACGACGACATGGCCGTGGGTGCCCTGGGTGCCATCGAGGCTGCGGGCCGGGACGACATCAAGTTTGTCCTGGGCGGCGCGGGCATGAAGGAGATGATCAAGCGCACCATGGACGGCGATGCGATGATCCCCGCCAACGTGACCTATCCGCCCTCGATGATCTCGACCGCGATCGAGATCACGGCCGTCGGCCTGGTGTCGCAGGCCCCGGTTTCGGGCGATTTCATCATCGGGTCGGTGCTGGTCACCCCCGAGAACGCCGAGAACTACTACTATCCCGACAGCCCGTTCTGATCGGACAAGGTCGCGGCCCCTCAGGGGGCCGCGACTGCGGCGGCGGCCCTGCGACGCTCGGCCATCACGGCCTGGAAGTTCGACAGCAGGATGATGCCCCCGCCCAGGAAGACCCACAGGTCGATCGCCTCGCCATAGAAGTAATACCCGACGACGGCCGCCATCGGCACGCGCAGGAAGTCGATGGGGATCAGGATCGAAGCGTCCAGCCGCTTGAGCGCCTGAGCCTGGCAGAAATGCGCCGCAAGCGCGCCAACGCCCGCGACCAGCATCCAGGGAACATCCGTGACCGCCACGGGCCGCCAGTCGGTCAATGCTGCGATCAGGCCCAGGGGCAGCTGGATCAGGATCATCCAGACCACGATGGCGCCAGGCGAGCAGTGCTGCGTCAGGCGTTTCACCAGGATCAGCGACAGCCCGTAACCCGCCGCCGCGATCAGCACCAGGACCGCTGCCGGATCGACCATGCCGATGCCGGGGCGCACGATCACCATGACGCCGACAAAGCCGCCCACCGTCGCCAGCAGGCGCGGGCCCGTCAACCTTTCGCGCAGCAGCAGCCATGCGAACAGCGTCACCCAGATCGGCATAGTGAATTCCAGCGCGAAGACCGAGGCCAGCGGCAGCATCACGACACCGATGGTCCAGAAGTACTGCGCGGTAAAGTGGATCACGTTGCGCGCCACATGCAGGCGCAGCTTGGCCGCGCGGCGCACCTCGGGGAACAGGGCGCGGCCCAAGGCCAGGATCACGAACAGGCCCACAAGGGCGCGGAAGAACAGCACCTGCCGGATCGACAGGGTTTCGGCCATTTCCCGCGATCCGACCGACATGCCGATAAAGGCCGTCATGGACAGCGCCATCCAGATCAGCCCCTGGCCGAAGTCGGACCGTCCTGCCAAGGTCGTCGTGCTGCTGTTCATCCTGGTCCCCCGGCCTTCAAACCGCCGGACCATAGGCCGGATCGCCAGCCGGGTGAAAGACCAGAAAAACAAAAGGCCCGCCAATGGCGGGCCGGATCATCGGAAAGCCGCGGCGATCAGGCGCGCGACAGGGCGTCCATGGTGGCCGGGGTCGGCTTGATCCCCAGGCGGCGCAGGTCGGCCAGGGCAGGGGCGTGGTGCGAACGCACGGCGGCCGAGGCGGAAACGGCGGCATCCAGCACATCCAGGAACGCGCGAATGCGGGTCATGGCGTTGCGGAGGGCGGTCATGGTCAAACTCTCTTTCTGTCCTTGGTTGACAGATGAGAGATGGACCACGACCGCCTTGCCGCAATGCGGCATCTGCGTACACCCGCCATGCAGGGGGCGCAGGGATCGTCAGCCCATCCGGTATCCGGGGGTGGATTCGGACAGCGCGCGTTCCTCGTCGTCCATGTCCTCGGCGAAGGGTTCGAACAGGGGCGTGGACAGATAGCGTTCGCCGGTGTCGGGCATCATCGACAGGATGACGGTGCCGGGTTCGGACCGTTCGGCGATGCGCATCGCCACGGCAAAGGTGGACCCGCCCGACACGCCGGTCAGGATGCCTTCGCGCGCGGCCAGCTTGCGCGCCCAGTCCATGCCCTCGGCCCCGGGGATGGGGATCATCTCGTCATAGCCGCCCTTGTCCAAGGCTTCCTGCAGGACCCAGGGGATGAAGTCGGGGGTCCAGCCCTGGATCGGATGCGGCTCGAAGGCGGGGTGGCTGACGGCGGGGGCGTGGTCGGGGCCGCGGTCCTGCGGGGTGCCGCTGCTGACCAGGGCGGCGTTGGCGGGTTCGGTCAGGATGATCTTCACCTCGGGCCGTTCGCGGCGCAAGACGCGCGACAGGCCGCTGACGGTGCCGCCGGTGCCGTATCCGGTGACGATGTAATCCAGCCGCTGCTCCGCGAAATCGCCCAGGATTTCCTGCGCGGTGGTGGCCTCGTGGATGTCGGCATTGGCCTCGGTCTCGAACTGGCGGGCCAGGAACCAGCCGTGCTTTTCCGCAAGCTCGACCGCCTTGTTGTACATGCCCGTGCCCTTCTGCGCCTTGGGCGTCAGCACGACCTTGGCACCCAGCATCCGCATCAGCCGCCGCCTCTCGACCGAAAAGCTTTCGGCCATGGTCACCACCAGCGGATAGCCCTTCTGCGCGCAGACCATGGCAAGGCCGATGCCCGTGTTGCCGCTGGTCGCCTCGACCACGGTCTGGCCGGGCTTCAGGGCGCCGGACCGTTCCGCAGCCTCGATGATGTTGAGCGCCAGGCGATCCTTGACGGATGCGGCGGGGTTGAAGAACTCGGCCTTGACATAGATCGTCACCCCTTCGGGGGCGAGGTTGTTGATCCGGATCACCGGCGTGTCGCCCACGGTGTCCAGGATGCTGTCGTAAAGCCTGCCGCGCCCCCTGGTCGTCCTGATCGTCCCTGACATGCCGAACCCTCCTGTTGTCGCGATATTTGCCCGTGATGATAACACCGAAAGCGGGGGCGGGGCTACATCACTGCCCCGATCTGCCAAGGCACGAATTCGTTGCGGCCATAGCCCAGATCCTCGGACTTGGTCTTCTGTCCAGATGCGACGGCCAAGATGTTCTCGAAGATCTCGGCGCCCTTTTCCTCCAGCGACACGCCCTCGACGATGTCGCCGCAGTTGATGTCCATGTCGTCCGGCATCCGCTGGAACAAGGGCGTGTTGGTCGCCAGCTTGATGGACGGCACCGGCTTGCAGCCATAGGCCGATCCGCGCCCGGTCGTGAAGCACAGGATGTTCGCGCCGCCCGCGACCTGGCCCGTCGCGGCCACCGGGTCATAGCCCGGCGTGTCCATGTAGACGAAGCCCTTGCGGTCGATCCGTTCGGCGTAACGGTAAACGCCGCGCAGGGTCGAGGTGCCGCCCTTTGCCACCGCACCCAGCGACTTTTCCAGGATGGTGGTCAGCCCGCCGGCCTTGTTGCCGGGCGAGGGGTTGTTGTTCATCTCGCCCCCGTTGCGGGTGGTATAGTCGGTCCACCAGTCGATCAGATCGACGATCTTCCGGCCGATCTCGGGCGTTTCCGCGCGGGGGGTCAGCAAGTGCTCGGCGCCGAAGATCTCGGGCGTTTCGGACAGGATCGCGGTGCCGCCCTGGCGCACCAGAATGTCGGCCGCGACGCCAAGTGCGGGATTGGCCGTCAGGCTGGAATAGCCGTCCGAACCGCCGCATTGCAGGGCCAGCGTCAGCTCGGACGCCGGAACCGCTTCGCGCCGCGCCCGCGCCGCCACGGGCAGCATGTCGCGCAGGCGTTCCACGCCCGCGTCGATGGTGCGCCGGGTGCCGCCCGTGTCCTGGATGGTCAGCGACTGGAAGTGGTCCCCTTCGGCGATGCCATAGGTTTCCTTCAGCCGGGCGATCTGGAATACCTCGCATCCCAGGCCCACCAGCAACACGGCGGCGAAGTTCGGGTGGCTGGCATAGCCCCATTGCGTGCGCGCCAGCAGGTCATAGCTTTCGCCCTTGCTGGCCATGCCGCAGCCCTGCCCATGCGGCAGCGCCACGATGCCGTCGATGTCGGGATAATCGTCCAGCATCCCCGACCGCATCGCATGGTCGGCGATGTAATCCACCACCGTGGCCGAGCAGTTCACGCTGGACAGGATGCCGATGTAATTGCGCGTGCCCACGCGCCCGTCGCCCCGGCGGAAGCCCTGGAAATGGGCCGGAACCTCGCCCTGGCGCAGGCTTTCATGGGGGCGGGCTTCAGAGGCGAAGGCATAGTCGCGTTCGAAGTCGCCGCCCATGGTGACGTTCTGTTCGTGGACCCAGTCACCCGGCGCGATGTCGGTGCTGGCAAAGCCGATGATCTGGCCGAACTTGCGGATCGGCTGGCCCGCCGGGATCGCGCGGGCGGCAATCTTGTGGCCGCGCGGGATGCGGCGGGTCGTGGCGATGCTGCCTTCGACCGCCGAACCCGAGGGCAGGTCGCCGATCGCCACGACGATGTTGTCGGCCTCGTTCAGTCGCAGGATATGCGGCCTGTCCATGCGATCCCCTCCTTCTCGCGCTACCGGCCGATTAAGAACCGCAGAACCGCGACGTCAACCGCAGATCAGCCCTGCGGCGTCATTGCCTTGCGCTGCCGGCTTCGTTCCAGCCCCAGTTGCCGTTCGCGCCAGATGATCGCGATGCCCGCGCCGATCACAAGGGCCGCCCCGGCCAGGACGACGGGCGTCGGCGCCTCGGCGAAGACATACCAGCCGATGGCGATGGCAAGCAGCATCGAGACGTAATCGAAAGGCGCCACCAGCGACGCGTCGGCATAGCGATAGGACGAGGTCAGCAGGATCTGCGCCACGCCCCCCAGGATGCCGCTGCCCACCAGCAGCGCGGCCGTGGTGGCATCGGGCATCACCCAGCCAAAGGGCAGCGTCAGCAGCCCCAGCACGGTCGAGGTGAAGGAGAACCAGAACACGATGGCCGAGGTGCGTTCGTTCTGGACCAGCTTGCGGATGAACAGTTGCGCCAGGGCCGCCATGACCGCGCCCCCAAAGGCCGCCACCGCGCCCAGCATCCGATAGGGATCGGCCGGGCCGTTCAGCCGCAGTTGCGGTGACAGCACGATCAGGACGCCGGTCAGCCCCAGCCCCACCATCGACAGGCGGAACAGGCGCACGTCCTCGCCCAGAAACATCGCCGCGAAGATCACCACCAGCAGGGGCGAGGCATAGCCGATCGCCGTTACCTCGGGGAAGGGCAACAGGGCAAGAGCCCAGAAGTTCAGCCCCATGGCGACGGTGCCGACGATGCCGCGATAGAAATGGCCCATGGGGCGCACCGTGCGGAACCCCACCGCCAGTTCGCCGCGCAGGGCCAGCCAGGCCACGATCACCGGGATCGCGAACAGCGACCGGAAGAACACCTGCTGGCCCGGCGGGACGCTGGCGGTTTCCGCCGTGGCCTTCAGCATCGCGGCCATGACCGTGAACACCGC
Organism: Paracoccus sp. AK26; assembly: GCF_011801365.1. Lineage (NCBI taxonomy): Bacteria > Pseudomonadati > Pseudomonadota > Alphaproteobacteria > Rhodobacterales > Paracoccaceae > Paracoccus > Paracoccus sp. AK26. The sequence goes on along the minus strand of NZ_CP041045.1, from coordinate 250,387 downwards.
CACGCTGGCGCATTTCAGCAGGATGCCCTGCATCGGGTTCTGAGGTGTCATTCTGGGACCATCCGTCTGGCCCGGCATGGTTAGGCGGCGACACGGCCCGCCGCAAGGGGATTTGCAGATGATGCAGAAATGGCCGCGGTCAGTCGGCGCTGCCCCCTTGTTGGGCCTGCAAGCCCTGGAAATGGCGCCGCAGCCGGTCGAGACCGGCCTCGTCCCAGCCAGGAGGCTGGGTCACCGCCATCCATGGCGCGATGTGGTCGTCATAGGCGTAAAGATGCCCGTGACCCATCGGCACATGCAGGGACACCGCCATGTCGAAGGCAAGCTGCAGGAAGCTGACGATGGGATACCAGCGAAGGTCGGTCGAGACATCGGGCCCGCGCGGCGTCTCCATCCAGTCGGGGCGGCGCCAAGCGGAACCGGGGTCGAAGAAGACGATCGGGTCACTGGCATATTGCAGATAGACGATGCGGATGCCGCCCCAGACATCCTGGGGCGACAGGCCCTGCCGGCCGTTCGTGAAGCGCACCGTCTGGCCCTGGTCCATGCGCGGCAGCCATTCGGGCGAGGCCGGGTCGCGTTCCCGCGTCAGGGTCTGCCACAGGGGGCTGACGAAGGGCGGCCCGACCCACAATGCGCCCGCGAAAGGCTGGTCGATCATCTCGTAGAGCCGCAGCGACTGTTGCGAACTGTAGGCGCCCAGGCTGAGGCCGTAGAGATACAGTTCGGGCCGCTCGCCCTCGGGAAGCGTCCGCCAATGGCGATACACGGCGCTGAACAACTCGCGCCCCGCCTCGGCCGAATATTCGGGTTCGACCAGCAGCGAAATCCAGCTTTGCAGGTAGGAATACTGGATGGCGACCGTCGCCACGTCGCCGCGGTGCAGGTATTCCAGCGTCGTGACCGCCGCCGGGTCAAGCCAGCCGGTGCCGGTCGGCATCGCCACCACAAGGATCGACCGGTCGAAGCCGCCGATCCGGTCCAGTTCAGCCACCGCCAGGGCGGCCCGATCCTCGGCGGTCTCGGCGGCGTTGAGGCCGACATAGGCGCGCAGGGGCTGCATGGTCCTGCCCCCGGTGACGGCGGCAATGTCGGCGGCCGTGGGCGTGGTGTGGACGTAGTTGCGCCCCTCGCGCCCCAGGTCCTGCCAGGCCACCAGGGATGCGGGGCTGCCCGGGCGCATCGGGTCGGACGGGGGCTGGATGTCGGGCGGGATCACCGCGTCGAGCGCGCGGGCCGAACTGTCGGCCGTGCGGATGAAGCCGCTGAACAGAACGCCGTTGGCCAGCGACCACAGCAGGATGCCGCCGATGATCAGCCCCAGCAGATGCGCGGCGCGGCGCGGCATCACCTGTGCGATCCGGGCGATCAGGCGGCGCACGAACAGCGCCGCCAGCTTGCCCAGGATCAGCAGCGCCGCCGCTACCAGAAACGCCAGCGTGCCGATCATGAGGGGAAGTTCGGGCGGGGCGGGGGCCATCCCCATGGCCGCGCGAACGTCGTTCTGCCAATCCGTCGCCTGCGCCAGAAAGGACGCCACAATCAGCGTCGCCAGCGTCGCCAGGGCCAGCAGCACCTGCCGCCCCGTCCGGCCGTGGAGCAGGGGCAGGTCCAGCGTGACCCAGATCCACCGCAGCAGCACGGCCAAGCCGTATCCTGCGGCGAAGCAGACGCCGGCCAGCACGCCTTGCACCCCTTCGCCGCGCGGGATCAGGCTGGGCGTCAGCGAGGCCGCCATCAGCAATGCCCCCAGCACCAGCCCGACGCCCGAGACATTCTCTACCACGAAGCGGAAGAGGCTGGCGGGCAGGGCGGGTCGCGGGTTCGGCATGGGCTCTCCGTTGCGGCACAGGCAGATCAGGACCGAACGGCCCTCGACCGTCAAGCCTTTGCAGGGCAGCCCCGAACCGTCGTGAAGGAAACCCTGGCGATGCGTGCATGGTTGGGTCGCACCGGAAGGAAAGGAACATCCGATGTCCGAAACCCTGCACACCGTCGCCCATGTCGATCTGGACCGCTATCTGGGCACCTGGTACGAGATCTGCCGCCTGCCTCTGAAATGGGAACCCGAGGGCGCGCGCGACATCACCGCGACCTACAAGCTGAACGAGGACGGCACGATCCGCGTGGACAACCGCTGCCTCGACGAGGAAGGAAAGCCGACGCAGGCCTTGGGCCAAGCCAAGCCGGTGGATGACAGCAACGCACGGCTGACGGTCAGCTTCCTGCCGGAATACCTGCGGTGGATCCCCTTCACCAAGGGCGATTACTGGATCATCCGCCTGGCCGAGGACTATGGCGTTTCACTGGTCGGCACCCCCGACCGCAGGAACCTGTGGCTGCTTGCCCGCCGCCACGACCTGCCGCAAGCAATGCGCGACGACTACCTGGCGACCGCGCGGGCCGAGGGTTTCGACCTGTCCGCGCTGATCACGCCCACGCAAAGCGGCAAGATGATCGAGATCCCGCCGGCGTGAAGAAGGGGCAGACTACAGGTCTGCCATCACCTCGTCCTGCACCTGGGCCAGCAGGGCGCAGACATGCGGAACAAAGCTGCGCCAGATGTCCATGCGGAAATCGGTCGGGCCATCGCGCCACAGGATCACGGTGGCGCTGTCGAAGACCGTGCGCGCGGCCGATCCCACGGGCATGGCCGCGATGTTGCGCGGGCAGCAGGAGGCCAGCACGTCCAGCACGGCCGGGCCGGACAGGCGCAGGGTGATTTCCCGGTCGCTGATGTCCACAAGGCTGTGGGGCGCTTGCGCGTAGGCGGCGCGCGCAGGCGCTGCCGGATCCGTGCCCTCGGGCGCCACGATCAGCCATTCGTCGGGCCCAAGGCACAACGCCTCGGTTCCGTTCGCGGCGGCACGGGTGCCCACGCGGGTAGGCAGATCCAGCCCAAGCGCCCGGCCCAGCGTTTCGCGATGGGCAGGCTTGACCCGCAGCGACAGGCGCAGGGATGGGGCCACATCCTCGATACGGATCGCGGCGGCGACGAAATCGTGTTTCTGACTGGTCATCATCGCTTCTCCTTATGCCTTCAGCCGCAGGCCTTCGGGATCATAGAACACCGTCGAGGTGATGCGCGCCTTCCGCACGCCGTCCGGCATTGGCACAAAGACCGTCTCGCCCATCTTGTCGAACCCGCCCTCGATCACCGCCATGGCGATGGGGTGGCCCATGGTGGACTGATAGGATGACGTGACGTGGCCGACCATCCGCATGGGCTTGGGCTGGTCCGGGTCCAGCACGATCTGCGCACCCTCTTGCAGCAGGCTGCCGTCCTCGGTCAGCAGGCCGACAAGCTGCTTGCGACCCTTGGCCGTGATGTCGGGACGCGACAAGGAACGCTTGCCCACGAAGTCCTTCTTGGCCTTGCCGACCGCCCAGTCCAGGCCCGCATCGGCCGGCGTCACCGTGCCGTCGGTGTCCTGCCCCACGATGATATAGCCCTTTTCGGCGCGCAGGACGTGCATCGTCTCGGTGCCGTAGGGGCAGATGTCATAGGGCTTGCCGGCCTCCATCAGCGCGGTCCACAAGGCCAATCCGTGGCGGGCGGGGACATTGACCTCGAAGCCGATCTCGCCGGTGAAGGACAGGCGGAACAGGCGGGCGGGCAGACCGGCGACCGTGCATTCCGCGCAGGACATGTGCGGGAAGTCGTCCCAGTCCAGGCCCTGGACCAGCGGCTTCAGCATGGTCAGCGCGTTGGGCCCGTTCAGCGCGACCGTCGCCCATTGTTCCGTGGTCGAGGTCAGCCAGACATCCAGATCCGGCCATTCGGTCTGGAGGTAATCCTCCATCATCGTCAGCACGCGGGCCGCGCCGCCGGTGGTGGTGGTGACGTGGAACAGGTCGGGTGACAGCCGCCCGATCACGCCGTCGTCGCGGATGAAGCCGTCCTCGCCCAACAGCAACCCATAGCGGCAACGGCCAGGGGCCAGCTTGGTCCAGGGGTTCGTGTACATGCGGTTCATGAACTCGACCGCATCGGGGCCTGCGACCTCGATCTTGCCCAGGGTGGACGCGTCGAAGATCCCCAGGGACGCCCGCGTGGCCTTGCATTCGCGCAGCACGGCGGCGTGCATGTCCTCGCCCGGTTTCGGGAAATACCAGGCGCGGCGCCATTGGGCGACGGGTTCGAAGACCGCGCCATTCGCCTCGGCCCAGGGATCGATGGGCGTCTTGCGGGTCAGTTGGAAGGTCTCGCCCCGCAGGTATCCGCAGAAGGCCCCGAAGCTGGTCGGCGTATAGGGCGGGCGGAAGGTCGTCAGCCCCACCTGCGGCGGAGCCTTGCCCAGGGCATCGGCGGCGATCATCAAGCCGTTGATGTTGGACATCTTGCCCTGGTCGGTCGCCATGCCGTTCGTCGTATAGCGCTTGACGTGTTCGATGGACCGCATCCCCTCGCGCACTGCCAGGCGGATGTCCTTGGCGGTCACGTCGTTCTGGAAGTCGATGAAGGCCCGCGCCTTGCCCGCATTGCCGTCGGTCGGCAGTTCGGTATGGGTGACCCCGGTGCCGGGGCGGTCGTTTCCGACGGTGAAGCGGGCGTCATGCCCCGCGCGGCCCAACCCTGCAAGCGCGCGCAGCCCCGCCGCCGCGCCGTCGGCCAGCACGGGCTGATAGCCCCAGAGGCCGCGCCCCGCGCCGGCAATCTCGCAATCCTCGGTCTTGCGGTCGGGCAGGAAGGTCTGACCGTCCCAGGCCAGCGAACCCTTGGTGTGGGAAAACAGGTGCAGCGAGGGTGTCCAGCCGCCCGACATCAGCAGGCAATCGCAGGCGATGTCATGGCCCGCTCCGACGGTGTCGCCCCGAACAAGGGCGGCACGGACGGATTTCACGCGCAACCGGCCCGTGGTCGTGGTGACGGTGTGGCTGGCAAGCACCTTGATCCCGCGCTTGCGGGCGGCCTCCAGCAGATCCGGGCGCACCGCGTCCCGCGTGTCGATGATGGCCGCGATCCTGGCACCGTGGTCGGCCAGATCAAAGGCGGCATACCAGGCGCTGTCATGGCTGGTCACGACCGCCGGGTTGTCGCCCACGCGCACGCCATACTTGTGCAGATAGGTCTGTGCAGCGCCGGCCAGCATCACGCCGGGACGGTCGTTGCCGTCGAAGACCAGCGGCTTTTCCAGCGCGCCCTGCGCCAGCACGACCTGGCCTGCGCGCACCCGCCACATGCGTTCGCGGGGCGCGCCATTGGGCGGGTTGTCCAGGTGATCCGTCAGCCGCTGGCACAGGCCCACCATGTTCTGGTGGTAATAGCCGATGGCCGTGGTCCGCGTCATCAGCCGCACCCCTGCCGCCCGCAGGCGGCCAAGCTGCGCCTCCACCCAGTCCCAGGCGGGCTTGCCGTCGATCTGCACGGCGGGGTCGGACAGCAGCGATCCACCCATTTCGGGGTTCTCATCGACCAGCGTCACGTCCGCGCCCGACTGCGCGGCGGCCAGAGCAGCGGCAATGCCCGCCGGACCTGCGCCGACGACCAGCACGTCTGTATGCAGATAGCGGCTGGCATAGCGGTCCGGATCTGGTTCCGTGGGCGACTTGCCCAGGCCCGCCGCGCCGCGGATCACGGGTTCATAGACCTTGTCCCAGAAGGATTTCGGCCACATGAAGGTCTTGTAGTAGAACCCGGCCGAGAACAGCATATAAGCCCGGTCGTTGATCGCGCCCAGGTCGAAGGACAGGTTCGGCCACTTGTTCTGGCTTTCCGTGACCAGGCCCGCGCGCAGTTCCTGGACGGTGGCGCGGGTGTTCGGTTCGAACCGACCCGCCCCGCGCGAGGTGCCGATCAGCGCATTCGGCTCCTCGGACCCAGCGGTGACGGCGCCGCGCGGGCGGTGATACTTGAAGGACCGGCCCATCAGGTGAACGCCATTGGCCAGCAGGGCCGAGGCAACCGTATCGCCACGCAACCCCTGGTAGGTCTTGCCGTCGAAGGTAAAGGATACGGGCGCGGAATGATCGACCCGGCCCTTGCCCATGATGCGATAGCGGCTCATTCGACGGTCTCCTGGGGCAGAGGGGGACGGGGCAGGCCCGCCTTGTAGGTCATCAGGAAGCGATCGCTGACCGTGTCGCGCAGGGCGTTGAAGAAGCGCCCGCAACCGACATGCCGCCAGCGTTCGTAATGCGGGCCGCGCGCATTGGTGCGGATGAACAGATAGTCGCGCCATTCCTCGTCCGACAGGGCAGATGGGTCGGCGGGGCGGGCGATATGCGCTTCGCCCGCATAGGTGAATTCCAGCTCGGGCAGGGTGTCTTCGCAATAAGGGCAGCGGATCAGCAACATGGCGGGTTCCTCAATGCGCGACGGCGGCGGCGGCGGCTTCGTCGATCAGCCGGCCGGTGGAAAATCGTTCCAGCGTGAAGGGGGCGTTCAGCGGGTGCGGTTCGTCCTTTGCGACGGTGTATGCCAGCAGATGCGCGGCGCCCGGCGTGGCCTTGAAGCCGCCCGTGCCCCAACCGCAGTTGACATACAGGCCCTTGACCGGCGTCTTGCCCAGGATGGCGGACCGGTCGGGGGTCACGTCCACGATGCCGCCCCATTTGCGCAGCATCCGCATCCGGGTGAAGATCGGGAAGACCTCGCAGATCGCGGCCACGGTGTGTTCGATCAGCGGCAGCCCGCCGCGCTGCGAATAGCTGGTGTACTGGTCGGTGCCCGACCCGATGACCAGTTCGCCCTTGTCGGACTGGCTGATATAGGCGTGGACGGTGTTCGACATGACCACGCAGGGGAAGATCGGCTTCACCGGTTCGCTGACAAGCGCCTGCAGGGGGAAGCTTTCCAGCGGCATCCGCAACCCGGCGCTGTCCATGACGACGCTGGTGTTGCCGGCGGCCGACACCGCGACCTTACGCGCGCGGATGAAGCCCTTGGCGGTATCGACGCCGATCACCGCGCCGTCCGGGCCGCGCCGGATCGCGTTGACCGCGCAGTTCTGGATGATGTCCACCCCCCGCGCCGCCGCCGCGCGGGCATAGCCCCAGGCCACGGCGTCATGGCGCGCGGTTCCCGCCCGCATCTGCAAGGCCGCCCCCACCACCGGATAGCGCGCATCGGGGCTGATGTTCAGCGGCGGGCAGAAGGCCTTGGCCTCTTCCTTGGTCAGCCAGCGGTTGTCCACGCCGTTCAGGCGGTTGGAATGCACGTGACGCTGGAAGGACTGAACGTCATGGGTGTTGTGCGCCAGCATCATCACGCCGCGCTTGGAATACATGACGTTGTAGTTCAGTTCCTGCGAAAGGTTGTCCCACAGATCAAGCGCGTGGTCGTAAAGCTTGGCGCTTTCGTCATACAGGTAGTTCGAGCGGATGATCGTGGTGTTGCGGCCCGTGTTGCCGCCGCCCAGCCAGCCCTTGTCGATCACGGCGACATTGGTGATGCCGTGTTCCTTGGCCAGGTAGTATGCCGCGCCCAAGCCATGCCCGCCCGCGCCGACGATCACCACGTCGTATTCGGCCTTCGGCTGACTGTCGGGCCATTGCTCGCGCCAGCCCTTGTGGCCGTTGAGTGCCTGCTTGAGAAGCGAAAAGGCTGAAAAGCGGGTCATGGCGGGGCGGACCTTCTGGCGATTCCGGTATCGAACCAAAGTGCCAGAAAGCGACGTGGACCGACTGGATCCCTGCGCCAGCACCGTGTTACATTTGCGTCATGCGCGACATGACTGTTCCCCCTGCCAATTCCCTGCGCCTGCGCGTCGGCTTCGTCCTCGCCCGGCGCTTCACGCTGTCGGCCTTTGCCAATTTCGTCGATGTCCTGCGCCTGGCCGCGGACGAGGGCGACCGCTCGCGCCCGATCCGCTGCCAGTGGCGGGTGCTGGCACCATCGTCCCAGCCGGTGCAGTCCAGTTGCGGCATCGCCGTCACGCGGGACGAGAAGCTGGGCGACCCGTCGCGCTTCGACTATATCGTGGTCGTCGGCGGTTTGATCGACGAGATCGAGCGGCTCGAGCCTGACTACATCGCCTTCCTGCACCGTGCGGCCCAGGCGGGCGTGCCGCTGGTGGGGGTCTGCACGGGCGCCTTCATCCTGCACAGGGCAGGCCTGATGGACGGATACCGCTGCTGCGTCAGCTGGTTTCACCACGAGGATTTCCTGGAACAGTTCGACGGGCTGCGCCCTGTGTCCGACCAGATCTACGTCGTGGACCGCGACCGGCTGACCTGTTCGGGCGGGGCAAGTTCGGCCCATCTGGCGGCTTTCCTGATCGACCGGCATATCGGCCGGGCGGCGGCGCAGAAAAGCCTGCATATCATGATCATCGACGAGGCGATGGCCCCCGACGATCCCCAGCCCGGCCTGCCGCTGGATCTGGCGACCGACGATCCGCTGGTCCGCCGGGCGCTGCTGATGCTGCAACAGAACATGGATACACCCCCGGCGGTGGCCGAGGTCGCGGCCCATCTGCAGGTCAGCCGCCGCAAGCTGGAACGGCATTTCGCGGCCTCGCTGGCGATGTCGCCCGCCGATGCGTTTATGCGGATCCGCCTGTCGCAGGTCCGGATGCTGCTGGCGCGCCCCGACCGCACCATCAGCCAGATTGCGGCCGAGACAGGCTTTTGCGACGCATCCCACCTGATCCGCGTGTTTCGCGATGCATCCGGCATGACCCCCGAACAATGGCGCAAGACCGCGCGGCAGGATGCGGCCGCCTGACGCGCCCTCAGCTTGCCAGGGCCAGCACCGTATCCTTGCGCTCAGGGATGGCCAGAACGGATGCCGCGCGCTGAACGCCCCGCTCGCGATAAGGCGAGGTGGCGTAGCGCTCCCGGTAGCATTTCGAGAAATGCGACGAACTGGCAAAGCCGCAGGCCACCGCGATCTCGATCAGGGGCAGGTCCGTGTTCAGCAGCAGTTGCCGCGCACGCGCAAGCCGCGCTTCCAGGTAATACCGCTTGGGGCTGCGGTTCAGGTATCGCATGAACAGCCGTTCAAGCTGGCGCGTGGACATGCCGGCATCTGCGGCCAGTTGCGGGGGACTGACGGGGTTTTCCAGGTTCGCCTCGATCCGTTCGACCACTGCGGCAAGGCGGGGGTGGCGGATGCCGATGCGGGTGGCGATGGACAGCCGCTGGCGATCGCGCCCGGTGCGGATCGCGGTGTGCAGCATCTGGTCCGCGATCTGCGCCGCAAGGTCCGCGCCATGCGCCTGTCCGATCAGGTGCAGCATCATGTCGATCGAAGATGTGCCGCCGCCCGCCGTCAGCCGCGTGCCGTCGTCCACGAAGACCTGCCGGTGCAGATCGACGCCGGGAAAGGATTCCGCGAAGGAATCGTGGTTCTCCCAGTGGATCGTGGCCCGGCGCCCCTCCAGCAGGCCGGCCTTTGCCAGGACATGCGCGCCGGTGCAGACAGCCCCCAGCCTGGCCCCCGTCCGCGCCTGCCGCCGCAACCAGGCCAGCACGGCGCGCGAGGCCTGCGTGGCAATGGCATCGCCTCCGCAGACGATCACCACGTCGTCACGCATGGCCGCAATATCGCCGTCCAGCCCGCCGTCCAGACGGATCTGCGACCCGTTCGAGCAGGTGGCGAAGTCCCCTGCGGCGCCGACCAACCGCCATTCATAAACGGTCGTCCCGCCCATCTTGTTGGCCAGCCGCAGCGAATCCAGGGCCGCGGCAAAGGGCAGCATGGTGAAGCGGTCAAGAAGAAGGAAGATGAAGCGCCGGGTGGTCGGGGGATGCGTCATGGACCCTCTCATTGGCGAAGCTGCAGGCATTCCGTGACGGAAGGGTGACAGACTATCCCGCCCCGGCGGTGGATTTTCGCGACAGAACGATATGAAACTTGCGGCAATCAGCCGGCCCCGCGACGGCCTGTGACTTGACTGCGGGCTGTGCCATGCTGGTTGCCGGATCGGCCCATCCCCAGGAAAGGACATTCTGCAGATGACCAAGGTTTTCGACCAGCCCCAGCTCTTTGCCGAAACCGCGCTGAAGGGCTTTTGCGCGGCCAATGCCGACCGCGTGGCAATGGTCCCCCATGGCGCCGTTCGCGCAGCACCTGGCGCGCCAGGCAAGGTGGCGCTGCTGGTCGGCGGCGGATCGGGCCATTATCCCGCCTTTCTGGGCTATGTCGGAACGGGATTTGCCGATGCGGCCGTGGCGGGCGACGTCTTCGCCTCGCCTTCGGCCGCCTGGATCCACGGCGTTGCCAAGGCTGCGAACCGCGGCGGCGGGGTCATCATGGGCTTTGGCAACTATGCGGGGGACGTGATGAACTTCGGGACTGCTGCCGAACGGCTGCGGGCCGAGGGGATCGACGCCCGCCTTCTGGTGGTTACGGATGACGTGGCAAGCGCGCCTGCCGGTGAACGGGCCAGGCGGCGCGGCGTGGCGGGCGACCTGCCCGTCTTCAAGATCGCCGGCGCGGCAGCCGAGGCGGGAATGGACATCGACGCGGTGATGGCCGTCGCAGAAAAGGCCAACGGCGCCACCGTCTCGTTCGGGATCGCCTTTGACGGCTGCACGCTGCCGGGGCAGGGCAAGCCGCTGTTCGCGGTGGATGCGGGCCAGGTCGGCATCGGCCTGGGCATCCATGGCGAACCCGGCATCAGCACCCAGGCGATGGTGCCCGCGGCCGATCTGGCGCGCATCCTGCTGGATCCGCTGCTGGCCGAGCGTCCTGCAGGCCATGACGGCCGCGTGGCGGTGATCCTGAACGGCCTCGGGCGCACGAAATACGAGGAACTGTTCGTCCTCTGGCATCACCTGACCGGTCTTCTGGCCGAGGCGGGCCTGACCGTGGTCCAGCCCGAGGTCGGTGAATTCGTCACCAGCCTCGACATGGCCGGCTGCTCTCTGACGATAACCTGGCTCGACGACGAGCTTGAGGCCTTCTGGCGCGCCCCCGCCGACGCCCCCGCATTTCGCAAGGGGACCGTGGCCCCGCCGCCGGCGGCCGAGGCACGCGACAACCACACCGCGAGCGTGGCCGAGGTCGTTCCCGGCAGCCCGCAATCGCAGCAGGCGGGGCACCGCGTGGCCGCGCTGATCGGCCATGTCGCGAATGCCCTTGCGGATGCCGAGGAGGAACTGGGCCGCCTGGATGCCCAGGCGGGCGACGGCGATCATGGGCAGGGCATGGCGCGGGGTTCCGCCGCCGCCGCCGCTGCCGCCGAAAAGGCGGTGATCGCCGGGGCGGGCGTGGGAACTGTCCTGTCGCTTGCGGGCGATGCCTGGGCCGAACGCGCGGGCGGAACCTCGGGCGCGCTGTGGGGCGAGGCGCTGCGTGCCTGGGGACAGGTGCTTGGCGATGCGGACACGCCATCGGCCTTGGCCGTTGCGCGGGGGGCGCAGGCGGCCCTTGAGGCGATCATCAGGCTGGGCGGCGCAAAGGTCGGCGACAAGACGCTGGTGGATGCGCTGATGCCCTTTGTCCAGGTGCTGAACGAACAGGTCGCAGCGGGCGAAAGCCTCGGCGTGGCCTGGGCCGCCGCTGCCGCCCGCGCCACTGATGCCGCCGATGCCACCGCGCAACTGACGCCACGGCTGGGCCGTGCGCGGCCCCTGGCCGAGCGCAGCCTTGGCCATCCGGATGCGGGCGCAGTGTCGCTGGCGCTTTGCGCCCGCGTGGTCGGCGCGAAGCTGGGGTAAATGCCCGGCTGCAAGGGCGATGGCGGACAGGCCAGCGGGATCCGGCCCTGGAACCGATCCGGAAGCCGCCGCGTTATGCGCAGCGCCACAAGGGGACAATCTGCGGGCATGACGGACCTGATTGCGATCCTATACCGCAGCGAAGCCTTGACCAAAGCCGGAAGCGGAGAAGACACCCGCATTCTGACCGCTGCCCAGGGCCGCAACGGATCCCTTCTGGTGACAGGCTTTCTTCACCGGGAAAACGATGTCTTCTACCAGTGGCTGGAAGGTCCCGCGGCGGCGGTGCGCACCGTCTTCGCCTCGATCGCGGCCGACCGCCGGCACCGCGATGTCCGCAAGCTGAGCGAGTTCGCCATCGATGAACGCAGCTTTCCCCGCTGGTCGATGGCCTATTCCGACGGGTCGGCCACGTCTCTGTTCGACTGGGCTGCCAAGGCGGGCATCTCGCTTCACATGGTGCAGCCGGACCGGATCCTCGCCTTCCTGCAATATTGCAGCCAGAGGAGCCTGTTCTGACAGGATGCGGCGCAGGGGCGGCAATGTTGCGCTTGGTCGCTGCTGCGCTTGAACCCGCGCACCGTCATCACGCCAAGGCAGGCTTCATGGCAGGGGCGGGGGACATTGCCCCCGCCCCGGCTGGTCAGACCGCCGTTGCGGTCATCTCATAGGCGAAGGACTTGGCATCCAGTTCGTCAAGCTTGCCCTGCGGGGTCAAACCCTGCGGATACATCAGGAAGGGCAAGGTTTCTCCGTCGCGGCCGGGCAGCGCCAGGTCGCTGGCAGTGTTGAAGGCGACCCAGTTGCCTTCCCAATTGCCTTGCAGCGCGGCGTTGACCGGCGCGACCAGCGGATCGGCGGGATCCTTGATCCAGGTCTCGGTTTCCGCGCGCATGACCTTCAGCACGTCCGCCGGATCCATCGCGACCCAGCCAAGGCCCGACAGCCAGACCTCGGCCCGGCAATGCTGCGCGCCGGTAACGGTGGGGCTGTTCGCGCCAAGCTGCTTGTAGCCAAAGGCCGAAGGCGCGACCCGCACGCCATAGACATCGCGCGCCGGAACGCCCGCCGCCCGGACAAGGCCCACGAACAGGCCGTTCAGGTCGGCGCATTTCCCGCCAAGGCCCGCAGTCGTCAGCGTGGCCTGGATGTCGCCCGACCCGCAGCCCGCCACGTCCATGTCGCGGTGGCAGTTGGCGACGATCCAGGCATAGACCGCCGCGACCTTTTCGCGATCGGTGACGGCGCCCTTGGTGATCTGCGCGGCCTTCTCGGCGACGATCCCGTCCAAGGGCTTGTGGCTGCTGCCGGTCAGCGCGGCCTGCAGGACGGCCGGATGCTCGGAAACTCGGGCGGTCTTGGACCAGTCCGTCACGCGGCCGCGCGTCTCGACCCGGCTGGTCAGGGTCAGGGTCGGCTTTTCCGTGCCTGCGTCGAAACGGGCGTGCAGCATCTTTGCGCCGCTGGCGGGGTCGGTGACGATCTCGGCCTGGGCCGCGTTGCCCGTGAAGCTGTCGCCGACCGACCGCTGCCATTCGGTCTGGACCGAGGGCACCGGCAGCCAGACCTGCGAAGGGCCGTTCTTTGCAAGCGTGATCGTCGTCTGCAGGTCGTAGGCAGTCCATTCGCCCACCTGCGGCGCATAGGTCTGGCCCGCGAAGGCCGGGCGCAGCGCAAGCGGCATCATCGGCAGAAGCCCTGCGGCAAGGCCGGCCTTGAGGATGGAACGGCGGGTAGAGCGGGACATAGGGATTCCTTTCGTGGCCGGGTCTTCTTCCATGATGCGACATTTCCCGCCGATCCGGAAGCGCCTGATCATCATCGTGCTGGTCATGCGGTTTCCGCCTGATATGCTGGGCATCACGGCGCTAGATGGACCCGCCGTCCCTCCCGAAAAAGAAATTGCATTTTATCTTGACGAAGTGCACCATGCCTTGGATCGCGAACATGCGACATGAGGGAGGATACAATGACGTTCTTTCGTTCCCGGCTGGCGGCAGCCTGGCTGGTCGCCGCTGGCGCAACCCTGGCGGCTCCTGCGACGATGGCCCAGGATCTGGAACTGTCGATCATCGCGCCCGCGGGCGCCGGCGGGGGCTGGGATTCGGCGGCGCGCGCGCTGCAAGAGGTGATGATGTCCACCGGCAACGCACGCAGCGTGCAGGTGATCAACGTCCCCGGCGCGGGCGGCACCGTCGGCCTGGCGCAGTTCGTCCAAGGCGCGGCCGGCAGCCCGAACCAGATGCTGGTGGGCGGCATCACGATGGTCGGCGCGATCATCACCAACAAGGCGCCCTACGACCTGACCGCCGTCACCCCCATCGCGCGGCTGACCGGCGACCCGCTGGTGATCGTGGTCCCCGCCTCGTCGCCCTATCAGACGATGGCCGACCTGATGGAAGGCATCAAGGGCGACGTGGAACGCACGATCTGGGCCGGCGGCTCGGCCGGTGGCGCGGACCACATGCTGTCGGCCCTGGTGACCCAGGCTGCCGGCCAGGACCCGGCCAAGGTGAACTACGTCGCCTATTCCGGCGGCGGCGAGGCCCTGGCGGCGATGCTGGGCGGGCAGGTGACGGCGGGGATTTCCGGCTATGGCGAATGGCAGGGGCAGATCGAATCGGGCGACCTGCGGGCGCTCGCGATCTCGTATCCCGAACCGATCGAGGGGATCGAGGCCCAGCCCCTGAAGGCCCAGGGCATCGACATCGAACTGGTCAACTGGCGCGGCATCTTTGCCGGTCCCGACCTGGCCGAAGCCGACAAGGCCGCCCTTGAGCAGGCGATTGCCCAGACGGTGCAATCGCCCGAATGGAAGGAACTGCTGGCCGCGCGGGGCTGGTCCGACTACTACGCGCCGTCGGACGAATTCACGGCCTTCATCGCCTCGGAATCCGAACGGGTGAAGTCGATCCTGACCTCGATCGGCCTGGCCGAGTGACGTGACCGGGACGGGGGCCGGGCGGTCCCCGTCTTTCTTTCAAACCGGGGGAAACGTCTTGTCCACACCCACCGCCAAGGGGCTGCACAAGCCCACGCTTGTCATCGGCATCGGCCTGTTCGTCCTTGCCTTCATCACCTGGCGCGACGCCAGTGCGATGCAGATCCGCGCCACCTACGGGATGGGCGCGGACGCCGCGTCCTATTTCGTCGCGCTGTTCCTCGCGGTGATGGGGGCGGGCCATCTTGTGGCCGCGTTCCGCTGGCAGGACGACCCCGGCCCCACCGACTGGAAGGCCGTGGGCTGGGTGGCCCTGGGCCTTGCCAGCCTGATCGCCGCCCTGTGGTTCGGAGCGGGCTTCATCGCCGGCTCGACGCTGCTGTTCGTCTTCACCGCCCGTGCCTTCGGCCGCCGCGCCTGGCTGGCCGACCTGGCCCTGGGCTTCGTGCTGTCCCTGGGCATCTTCCTGCTGTTCAACAAGCTTCTGACGCTGTCCCTGCCGATGGGCCCGCTCGAGCGGCTGTTCTAGAAAAGGCGTCACCATGGAATCGCTTGCCTTTCTGATGCAGGGCTTCGGCACCGCGCTTGACCCGATGAACCTGGCCTTTGCCGCCATTGGCGTGCTGCTGGGCACGGCGGTGGGCGTTCTGCCCGGCATCGGCCCCGCGCTGACCGTGGCGCTGCTTTTGCCCATCACCTTCAAGCTTGATCCGGGCGGATCGCTGATCATGTTCGCGGGCATCTATTACGGCGGGATGTACGGCGGATCGACCACAGCGATCCTGCTGAACACACCGGGCGAAAGCGCCTCGGTCGTCACCGCGCTTGAAGGCAACCAGATGGCCCGGCGCGGTCGCGGCGGCCCGGCCCTTGCCACGGCGGCCATCGGATCCTTCGTGGCCACGCTGATCGCCACGGCGGGGCTAGCCTTCTTCGCGCCGATGCTGGTCAAGGTGGCGATCCAGTTCGGGCCCTGGGATTATTTCGGGCTGATGCTGATCGCCTTCGTCACCGTCTCGGCCACCTTCGGATCCTCGCCGCTGCGGGGGCTGACCAGCCTGGGGCTGGGCCTGTGGCTGGGCCTTGTGGGCATCGACCAGCTGACCGGCCAGACGCGCCTGGCCTTCGGCGTGCCGAACCTGCTGGACGGGATCGAGGTGACGACGCTGGCCGTCGGCCTGTTCGCCCTGGGCGAGGCGCTGCATGTCGCGTCCCGCCACCTGTTCAGCGACGAAAAGCCCATCGCGATCAAGGGATCCGTCTGGATGTCGCGCGAGGACTGGAAGCGGTCCTGGAAGCCCTGGCTGCGCGGCACCGCCATCGGCTTTCCCATCGGCGCCCTGCCCGCCGGCGGGGCCGAAATCCCGACCTTCCTGTCCTATACGACCGAACGCAAGCTGGCCGCCAAGCCCGAGGAATTCGGCCAGGGCGCCATCGAGGGCGTGGCCGGTCCCGAATCCGCCAACAATGCCTCGGCCGCGGGAACGCTTGTGCCGCTTCTGACGCTGGGGCTGCCCACCTCGGCCACGGCGGCGGTGATGCTGGCGGGCTTCCAGCAATACAACCTCCAGCCCGGACCGCTGCTGTTCGTGCAGCACCCGGATCTGGTCTGGGGTCTGGTCGCCTCGCTGTTCATCGCCAACGTGATGCTGCTGATCCTGAACCTGCCGCTGGTGGGCCTTTGGGTTCGGCTGCTGAAGATCCCGTTGCCCTGGCTTTATGCGGGCATCCTGGTCTTCGCCTGCATGGGCACCATCGCCGCCAATCCATCGGTGGTGGAACTGATGATGCTGGTGGCCTTTGGCGTGCTGGGCTTCCTGATGCGGCGCTATGACTATCCCATTGCGCCGGTGGTGGTGGGGCTGATCCTGGGGCCGATGGCCGACAGCGCGCTGCGCCGGTCCCTGCAGATGAGCCTGGGCGACCCGATGATCCTGCTGCAGCACCCCGGATCGGCCATCATGATCGCCATCGCGGCTATTGCCCTGGTAGCGCCCTTCGCCTTCAAGGGCCTGGCCCGCTTCCGCCAGGACGAGGACTGACCCCCTGCACCCTTTGCGGCGCGGTCCCCCTGCGGGGCCGCGCCTCTGATCCCGACAGGAGGATGCATGGCCAGAGCGAGCCTTTCGCCTCAGATCATGGCGCGGATCGTCGATCACGCGCGGCAGCACGACATGAAGGCAGGCCAGCACTTGCCCGCGCAGGTCCTGGCCGACAGCTTCAAGGTGTCGCGCCAGCCCATCGTCGGCGCGCTGAAGAAGCTGCAGCAGATGGGCATCGTCCAGGCCTCGCCCAATCGCGGCTATTTCCTGGCCTGCCACGCGGCTGATATTCCCGCAATCGATGCGGAAGCAGCGGGCGACGACGGGCTTTACAACCGCATTGCCGCCGACAAGCTGGCGGGCAACCTGCCCGACCGCCTCAGCGAGAACGAGTTGATCCGCCTTTACGGCGTCACGCGCGGGCGGCTGCTGCGGGTCCTGCGCCAGATCGCCGACGAGGGCTGGATCGAGCGGCTGCCCGGCAATGGCTGGGAGTTTCGCGAGATCCTGACCTCGCCCAAGGCCTATGCCGATGCCTATCAGTTCCGTGCCGCAACCGAGATGCAGGCCCTTCTGCTGCCCAGCTTCCGCATCGATGACGCAGCCTTCGCCGCCGCCCGCCGCCACCAGCAGGCCCTGCTGCAAAGCTATGGCAGCGAAAGCCGCGAAAAGGTCTTCGGCACCAATATCGAGTTTCACGAGATGCTGATGACCTGCGCCAACAACGACTTCTTCCTGGATGCGGTCCGGCGCGTGAACCGTGTCCGGCGGCTGATGGAATACAGCATCACCCATGACCGGACGCGGATGCCCCAGCAATGCCGCGAACACCTGCAGATCCTGGACCTGATCGAGGAACGCGACATGCAGGCCGCCGCGACCTTTCTTTACCGCCACATCCGCGAAGCCGGGAATATCAAGACAAGCCTGCTGGGCTGACTGATTGCATTTAATAATCACTTAATGCTATTCTGGCGCGACAGCGGGGGATGGGCGATGCAGCATGTAACGACATATGGCGGATGCCGGATCATCGACCTGCCCGCCGCCGCCGGCGCGGACCTTCGGCGCCTGCCGCATATCCACCGCCTGCTGCTGGAAAACCTGCTGCGTGCCTCGTCAGATCCGGAACAGGGGCGGCAAGCGATCCTGGACTGGCTGGCGACCGGCCGCAGCACGGCCGAGATCCCCTTCCAACCGGCCCGCGTGCTGATGCACGACACCACTTGCGGCCCAGCCCTCGTCGACATCGCCGCCATGCGGTCCGCCCTGGCCGAGGCAGGCCATGACCCGGCATTGCTGAACCCGGTGCTGCCCGTCGATGTCTCTACCGATCATTCGCTGGCCGTCGATGCCTATGCCAGCCCTGGCGCGATGGAACGCAACATCGCCAATGAATACCGCCGCAACGGCGAACGCTATCGCTTCATGAAATGGGCGACGAATGCCCTGTCGAACTTCCGTGTCCACCCGCCCGGCACAGGCATAATGCATACGCTGAACCTGGAACGGCTGGCGAGCGTCGTCACCACGCGCAACGGCTGGATGATGCCCGACACGCTGATCGGCACCGACAGTCATACGCCCATGATCAACGGCATCGGCGTCCTCGGCTGGGGCGTCGGCGGAATCGAGGCCGA
This sequence comes from Paracoccus sp. AK26, assembly GCF_011801365.1. NCBI lineage: Bacteria > Pseudomonadati > Pseudomonadota > Alphaproteobacteria > Rhodobacterales > Paracoccaceae > Paracoccus > Paracoccus sp. AK26. The sequence goes on along the minus strand of NZ_CP041045.1, from coordinate 232,157 downwards.
AAGCGTGTTCTTCGGGATGCCCGTCATGCTGCGCGTGCCCGAGGTGGTCGGCGTCAGGCTGACGGGACGGCTGCCCGAGGGCGTGACGGCGACCGACCTTGCGCTGACGGTGACGGAACGGCTGCGCCGGATCGACCTTTCCGACCGCTTCGTCGAGTTTTTCGGACCGGGTGTTTCGACCCTGTCGGCGGGCGACCGGGCCGTCGTCGCCAACATGACACCCGAGTTCGGGGCGAATACGGGCTTCTTTCCTGTCGATGCCGCCACCATCGCCTATCTGCGCCAGACCGGGCGCCCTGCGGATCATTGCGCCATCGTCGAGGGGTATTGCCGCCGCCAGGGCCTCTGGTTCGATCCGACGGAAACCCCGGTCTTCACCGACAGCCTGACGCTGGACCTCTCGACAGTCGAAGTCAGCCTGGCTGGTCCCCGCCGCCCGCAGGATCGGATCCCGGCATCCGCCACGGCCCAGGCGACCGCCGCCCTGCGCGGCGCAGCCCAGCCCGCCCCCGAGGGCCAGTCCCCGGATGGGGCCGTCGCCATCGCGGCCATCACCAGTTGCACCAATACCAGCGATCCGCGCCTGCTGGTCGCCGCCGGCCTGGTCGCGCGCAAGGCCCGTGCGCTTGGGCTGCGCCCGCCCGGCCATGTGAAGACCTCGCTTGCGCCCGGATCGCCCACCGCCGAACGCTATCTGCGCCGGGCCGGCCTGCTGGAGGATCTCGAGGCCATGGGCTTTGGCATCGTGGGCTATGGCTGCACCACCTGCATCGGCAATTCCGGCCGGCTGCCGGACACGGCGATCCAAGCCCAGGCCGAGGGGCGACTGCAGGTGGCCGTCCTGTCCGGCAACCGCAACTTTCCCGGCCGCGTCCATCCGCAACTGGACGCAGGCTTCCTTGCCTCGCCGCCGCTGGTGGTGGCCTTCGCGCTTGCAGGCGATGTGGAACGCGACATCCTGCGCGATCCCATCGCACCGGGCGTCCACCTGTCGGACATCTGGCCCACGGGGGCCGAGATCGACGCGGCCCTGGCCCAAGCCATCGACAGTGCCGATTATCAAGCCGCCTATGACGGGGCCGAGGCAAGCGCAATGTGGCGTGACCTGGATGCACCCGCGACACCGCTGTTCCCGTGGGATCCGGCCTCGACCTATATCCGCCGTCCGCCCTTCGCGGGCTTCGCGGGTCCGCGCGACCCCCGGATCAGCGCCGCGCCGATCCTGGTGCTGGGGGACGACATCACGACCGACCATATCTCGCCCGCAGGCGCGATCCCGCGGAACAGCGACGCGGGCCGTCATCTGGTGGAACAGGGCGATCCGGTCCATGACCTCAACGTCTATTCCTCGCGCCGGGGAAACTGGCAGGCGATGCTGCGGGGGCTATTCACCAACCGCGCGGTGCGGAACCTGCTGGCCCCCGGCATTCCGCCCGGCAGCACGATCCTGCCCGACGGCCAGATCATGCCGCTGTGGCAGGCGGCGGACCTTTATCGCGCCGAAGGGATGCCCGTGGTGATCGTCGCGGGCGAACGCTATGGCATGGGATCGTCGCGCGATTGGGCGGCCAAGGGCGCGGCGCTGCTGGGCACGCGTGCAGTGCTGGCCGTGGGTTTCGAGCGCATCCACCGCGCCAACCTGATCGGCATGGGGATCGTTCCGCTGCGCCTGTCTGCGGGCGTCACCCCGCAGTCGCTGGCCCTGACGGCCAACGACAGGATCGACATCGACCTTGACCCCGCCTTGCTGTCACCCCGCACGCAGGTCCGGGTGACGCTGCGCCGGGCTTTCGGAGCGGTGGAGGTTTTCGAGGCCCAAGCTGCCATCGAAACCCATCTGGAAGTCGAGACGCTGGCGATGGGCGGGCTGATGCCGCTGATCCTGGATCGGGTGACGCAAGGCCCGTTTCAAGCTGGCAAGCCGCAGGCCGCGATCTTGCGCACCGACCCATCGTGACCTACATCTTGGTCAGAAAAGGGGACATGCCATGCGGATTGCCATTGCCGAAGCCAAGGCCCAGTTCGCCGACCTGATCCGCCGCGCCGAGGCGGGCGAGGAGATCGAACTCACCCGCTATGGCCGCCCCGTGGCGCGCCTGACCGCCTCGCCCGCCCGTGCCAACAGCTTGATCGGCTGCGCCAAGGGACAATTCCGGCTTCCCGACGACATGGACGAAGGCGACGACCAGGTTGCCGACCTGTTCCGGGCCAGCCGCATCCTGCCAGGATGAGGCTGCTTCTGGACACCCACATCGTCCTGTGGGCGATGCTGGACGACCCGCGCCTTCCGCCTCGACTGCGGGACGCCATTGGCGGCGCCGAAGCCGTCCACATCAGCGCCGCCTCCGTCTGGGAGGTGTCGATCAAGGCGGGCCTTGGCAAGATGGACGTGCCGCATGACCTGTTCGATCGCGTGCTTGCCGCAGGCGCGCAGCCCCTGCCGGTCACATGGGTCCATGCCCGTGCGGTGGCAGCCTTGCCCCAGCATCACGCCGATCCCTTCGACCGCCTGCTGATCGCCCAGGCAGGGGCCGAGCGGTTGACGCTGGTGTCCGTAAACCGGCAGTTCCGCGCCTATGACGTGGCGCTGCTGGACGACTGACCTGCCGCCGCTGTCCAAACTGTGATCCCCACCCGCCGCGATCCGCCGCTAGGATCCCGCCACACGCAAACAGGGGATCTTTCCATGACACGACTGACCGCCAAGGATTTTCCGCCCGAACTGCTGGAACTGTATGACGGCTATGCCCATGGACGCATCACCAAGCGCGAATTCCTGGACCGCGCCGCGAAATACACCGTGGGCGGCATGACCGCGCTTGCCCTGCTGAACACCCTCAGCCCGAACTACGCCCTTGCCCAGCAGGTGGCGTTCACCGATCCGGGCATCCTGGCCGAATACATCACCTATCCGTCGCCCCAGGGCCACGGAGAGGTGCGCGCCTATCTGGTCCGTCCCGCCACCGACGGCGTGGCCAATGACACGCCCGTGCCGGGCGTGGTGGTCGTCCACGAGAACCGCGGCCTGAACCCCTATATCGAGGACGTGGCCCGCCGGGTCGCCAAGGCCGGCTTCGTGGCTCTTGCGCCGGACGGGCTGACCTCGCAGGGGGGCTATCCGGGCAATGACGAACAGGGTCGCGAATTGCAGCGTCAGGTCGATCCGGAAAGGCTGATGAACGACTTCTTCGCCGCCATCGAGTTCCTGATGGCCAGCGACATGACAACCGACAAGGTGGGCATCACCGGCTTCTGCTATGGCGGGGGCGTGTCGAATGCGGCGGCCATCGCCTATCCCGAATTGGCCGCAGCCGTGCCCTACTATGGCCGCCAGGCCCCGGTCGAGGATGTGCCCAGGATCCAGGCGCCCCTGCTGTTCCATTTCGCCGAGACGGACGAGAACGTGAACGCCACCTGGCCCGCCTACGAGGCCGCGCTGAAGGAACACGGCAAGCGCTACGAGGCCCATGTCTATCCCGGCACGAACCACGGCTTCCACAACGATTCCACGCCCCGCTATGACGAGGCCGCTGCAAATCTGGCCTGGGACCGGACGTTCGACTGGTTCAGGACGCATCTGGCGTGACGGGACTGCCCGCCCGGTTCGCCGGCCGGGCGGGTGCCTGCTTAGGACAGGTGATGGACTTCCTGCAGGCCATAGATGGGCGTGTCGATCCCCACCTGCCGCGCCTTCAGTTGCAGCGCCAGATACAGTGAATAATGCCGCGACTGGTGCAGGTTGCCGCCGTGGAACCACAGGCCCGGCTGCTGCGTCGGCTTCCACATGTTGCGCTGCTCGCCTTCCCACGGGCCGGGATCCTTGGTCGTGTCCGACCCCAGGCCGCAGCACTTGCCGACCCGGTCCGCGACGTCCTGCCCGATCTGGTCCGCAGCCCGGTGATCTCCCGCACCTGGCTGCGTGCCGGCTTCACCTCGCCGTCGATGATCGACCGGCTTGCGCCCGCGTCGAAGCAAGAGCCCGGCCGGCGCAGATGTTTCATGAACGGGCCCGCGGTGTCGCCGCCGAAGTCCAGCTTGAAGCCCGCCTTTCTCGGCCCGCAACAGAAGCCTGCGTCGTGCTTGCGGATATCGTCATGAATCGGCACCTGTCGGTGACGATATGGGCGGGCGAGAGGCGGACGGGGTGAAGGCAGCAGCTTTCGATGCAGCGCCGCCAGCTTTCTGACAGGGCGCTGTCCCGGCGCGGCGGGATCAGGCCGCGACGGTTTCGGTAATCCGCCGCGCGAGGATGGTGGTCTGTGCGCGGATGTCGGGGATCGCGGTGATTTCCCAGAAGGCCGCGCGCGATACGGGGCCGATGGCGTGCAGCCGGGCGGATGGCCTGCCCATGCGGTCGATGACACCGCAGTCGGGTGATACGTCCAGACCGATCCGCATGGGGTCGATCCGCGCAGTGCCATCCGCAATCAGCGCCGCGAACAGGGGCGAGGCATGTTCAAGCGGATCGCGCCGGATGCCCCGGCAGTCGACGATGCGCCCGGCCTCGATCCGCGCGGGACCGGCGGGGGTGGCGATCCGGGCGACCAAGCGGTCCCCCTCGCGGCCCGCCTCCAGGAAGCGGCCGCGCAACAGGCGCAATTGGCCCATTCCCATGGCTTCGGCGATCCGGGCCGCGGATTCCGGCGGCATCCGGTGGCGGTGGATGTCCCACCAGGGCGCCGCATGGCGCAGGAAGCGCGCACGTTCCGCGACGGGCATCGCCGCCCACAGCCTGCTGACATGCGGACGGATGCCGTCCACGGCGTCGCGCCAGTTGCCGCCGTCGCGTTCCGCCTGCCGCGCAAGGTCGCGGGCCCAGCGGAACAGGGTGACGGCACGAGCATCCGGCGGCAGGTCGGCATTGTCGATCCGCAGGGGGTTGGCCTGGGCATGGGGTCGGGGCATCAGGCCGCGGCGCGACAGCGCCACGATCTCACCGCGGTGCCGGCGGTTCATCAGCGACAGCACCTGGTCCACCATCGACAGGCCCGTGCCGATGATGATGACCCTGCTGTCGGGATCCAGGTCGGCAGGCGGTTCCCATGCGCCTGACAGCACGCCCGCGGGATCAGGTTCGGGCAGGATATGGCCCGTCGCCAGCACCACCTGATCGGCCCGCAGCACCTGCCCGTCGTCCAGGTGGATCGTCATGTCCGTCCCGCCCTTGTCAATGCGCAGGCATGTCCGGCGGATGCAGGCCAGGCGCGAGGGGTCCGCCTGCCAGGGCGACAGAAGATCCGCCAGATAGGCACCATAGGTCGGGCGGCTGACAAAGGCCGCCGGGGCGTCCCCATGCCCGGCCCGTGTCCGCAGCCAGCGGCGGAAATGGTCGGGATCGTCGGGAAACGCGCTCATGTTCTGGACGCGCGTGTTCAGCAGATGCTGCGGATCCTCGGTCGAATAGGCGATGCCGCAGCCCAGCATGTTGCGCCCTTCGACAATGGTCACGCGAAAGCGGCCCGGATGGGTCAGCAGATGCGTGGCCATCAGCACGCCGCTGGCACCGCCACCGACGATGACGACATGGGCGGCAGCCCCATCTGCAGGCGGGGGTGTCATGCGCAGGGTTCGGGTCATGGGCGACGACCGGGGCAGCAGGCGTGGCAAGACGTGGATGAAAGCGACATTCGGGGCATCAGCGATCTCCTTCTGGTTATTACTCTAGCAGGAAGATCGTGATTTTTCGTTCCCTATGCAGCGCAGGAAGGGAAAAAACATTCCCCGCACAGGGCAAGGGGGAGGACGATCTGACCTTCAAGACGGGCCAATCCTGTATTTTGTCCGGACGGGGCTTTTGACCTTGCAGAAGGATTTCCCCTTTCCGGGGCCGTCCCCGACAGCCCTCGACCCCAAAGGCGCCAGTCTTTGGAATGGCCAATCGGGCAGGGCAGCGCGATATTCACGACAATTGCAATCGTCATTTAGGAGAACTTCATGACCCTTCGCATCGCGGCTTTTGCAGGCAGCCTCAGCAACCCGTCGCGGACCCGCGCCCTGGTCGAAAGCGCGGCAAGCCGGGCCGCTGCCCGGTTCGGGGCCGAGGCCTTTGTCCATGACCTGTCGGACCTCCAGCCGTCGCTGGGCATGGCCGGATCACTGGGGGAACTGCATCCCAAGGGGCGTGCCATCGTCGATGACATCCTGTCCGCCGACGCGCTGATCGTCGGCAGCCCGGTCTACAAGGGCAGCTATACCGGCCTGTTCAAGCATCTGTTCGACCTGATCGACCCCCAGGCTCTGGCGGGCAAGCCGGTCCTGCTGACCGCCACCGGCGGCGGGGACAGGCACGCCCTGGTCATCGAGCACCAGTTGCGCCCGCTTTTCGCCTTTTTCGAGGCCGCCGTCCTGCCGACCGGCGTCTATGCCGGCGGCGCGGATTTCCAGGACGGCCAGCCTTCGTCGGACGCGCTGCTGGCGCGGCTGGACCGTGCGGTGGACCAGCTTGCCCCCTGGCTGGGCCGGCCACGCGCCGATCCGCGCATCGAACGCCCCGCAGCGCTTGCCGCCCTTTGACAATCCCTTTCCAGGAGCATCCCATGACCCGCAAGATCCGCCTTGGCGCCTTTCTTCCCGGCGGCGGCCAGCACATCGCCAGCTGGCGTCATCCCGACCAGCCCGCAGACGGCGCCGTCAACCTGGACTTCCACATCCGGCTTGCCCAAGAAGCCGAGCGCGGCCTGTTCGACGCCTATTTCCTGGCCGACGGCCTGGCGACCGGCGGCACCTCCGAGGGCGGCCCGGCCCGCATCGCCGGGTTCGAGCCTGTGACGCTGTTCGCGGCATTGTCGGCGCATACCTCGCATCTGGGTTTCATCGCCACCGCGTCGACCACCTATGAGGAACCCTACAACACCGCGCGCAAGTTCGCCTCGCTGGACCTGATCTCGGGCGGGCGCGCGGGCTGGAACGTGGTCACCACCGCGACCGAGGCCGCCGCCCGCAACTTCAACCTGGACACCCAGCACCCCCATGCCTTCCGCTATTCCCGCGCGGCGGAGCATGTCGAGGTGGTGCGCAAGCTCTGGGACAGCTTCGAGGACGACATCTTCATCCGCGACAAGGACAGCGGCACCTTCCTGGACCGCGCCAAGCTGCACCGCGCCCATCACCAGGGCCAGCATTTCAAGGTCGAGGGGCCGCTGAACGTGCCGCGGTCGCCCCAGGGTCATCCGGTGATCGTCCAGGCCGGCCAATCCGAGGACGGGCGCAGCCTGGCGGCTGCCACGGCCGAGGTGATCTTCACCGCCCATCAGCGGCTGGACACGGCGCAAGAGTTTTACCGCGACATCAAGGCCCGCGCCCGCGGGCTGGGGCGCGATCCGGACCATGTCCTGATCATGCCCGGCGTATCGCCCTTCGTGGGCCGAACGGAATCCGAGGCGCGCGAGAAATACGAGGAATTGACAAGCCTGATCCTGCCCGAGGACGGGATTTCCCTGCTGAACGGCCTGACCGGCGGCACGCTGGATCTGTCTGGATTTGACCTTGACGGGCCGCTGCCCCCCGCGCCGCCGACCGAAGGCATGAAGTCGCGCCAGGCGCTGATCCGCCAGATCGCCGACGACAACAACTTCACCATCCGGCAGCTTTACCAGTGGGTGGCGTCGGCCCGCGGGCATTACACCGTCATCGGCAGCGCCACCCAGATCGCCGACATCCTTCAGGACTGGTTCGAGAACGAAGGCGCGGACGGCTTCAACATCCTGCCGCCCTGGTTGCCGACGGGGCTGACCGATTTCGTGGATCTGGTGATCCCGGAACTGCAACGCCGCGGCCTGTTCCGCACCGCCTACGAAGGCCGGACCCTGCGGGCGAACCTTGGCCTGCCCTTCCCCGTGAACCGCCATGCGGCCGCCCACGCCGCGGCCCAGGCGGCGGAGTGACGCCATGACGCTGCAACATCTCGACACGCCGGTCCGCCGCATCCGCGGACTGCCCGCGCCGCCGGTCCGCGCCTTCCTGTCGCGCTATGGGCTGGTGTTCGCCTTCCTGGCCTTGTGGCAGGTCTCGGGCACGCTGGGCTGGATCAGCCCGGCCGTGCTGCCGCCGCTGGATGCCATCCTTGGCGCGCTGTGGACCGGCATCGCCAGCGGTGCCCTGGTGGACGACATCGCCATCAGCCTGCAACGCGCCGGCCTGGCCTTCGGCGCGGCCGTGGCCCTTGGGATCCCCCTGGGGCTGCTGATGGGGCAGCTGCGGCCGGTCGAGCACGCGCTCGACCCGATCCTGCAACTGTTCCGGCAAACCTCGGCCCTGGCGCTTTATCCGGTGTTCATCCTGCTTCTGGGGCTGGGCGAGACGTCGAAGGTCTTCGTGATCTTCTGGGCCACGCTGTTCCCGACGCTGCTGGCGACCATCGGCGGCGTCAAGCAGGTGGACCGCAAGCTGATCGAGATGGCCGAAAGCTATGGCGCGGGCCGCTTGCAGGTGTTCCGCCGGGTCGTCCTGCCCGCATCGGTTCCTGCGATCTTCGTGGGCCTGCGTTTGTCGGCCACCACCGCGCTGCTGCTGCTGATCGCGGCCGAGATGATCGGCGCGAACAAGGGCATCGGCTTCCAGGTCATGAACGCCCAGTACAACTTCCAGATCCCGCTGATGTTCGCGGCGATCCTGCTGATGGCGGGGCTGGGCCTTGCCGCCAATGCCGTCCTGGTCCTGCTGCAACGGCGGCTGTGCCGCTGGTCGCTGGACTGAACCCACCCCCACCCGTTTCCAAAGGATACGACCATGAAACACGTCCTGATTTCGCTTGCCCTGTCCACGACCCTGACCGCCCCGGCCTGGGCCGATGACGTGGTGATGCGCTACATGCCCAGCCACGGCGGCGTCAGCGCCCATGACCTGGCCCAAGAGCTGGGCTATTTCGACGGCACCGGCATCGTGCTGGAAAGCGCGGGCTATGCCTCGGGCGGGCCGGAATCGCTGATGGCGCTTGCCGGCGGCTCGATCGAGATCGGCAGCGCGGCAACGGCAGCGGTGCTGAACTCGATCATCGGGGGCAATGACTTCGTCGCGGCATACCCCACCAACGGCATCAATGACCAGGTGCAGTCGATCTTCTATGTGCTTGAGGACAGCCCGATCCAGTCGGTCAAGGATTTGCCCGGCAAGACGGTCGCGGTGAATACGCTGGGGGCGCATCTGGATTACACCGTGCGCGAGGCGCTGCACCAGAACGGTCTGCCCGCGGATTCCGCCAACCTGGTCACGGTGCCCGGCCCCCAGCTTGAACAGGTGCTGCGATCCGGCCAGGTCGACGTGGCGGCCTTCGGATATTGGCAAACCACCTTCGAGGGCGCTGCACGCCAAGCCGGCGGGTTGCGCGCGATCCTGGACGATACCGACGTGCTGGGAGAGATCGCAGGCGGCTTCACGGTCCTGCGCAAGGATTGGGTCGAGGACCATCCCGAAGCCGCGCAGCAGTTCATCCGGCAGTCGGCCCGCGCCCTGGACTACGCCCGCGAACACCCCGAGGAAACGCGCCAGATCATCGCACGTGTCCTTGAGGAACGTGGCGAGAACCCCGGGGTCGCGCAGTATTTCGCAGGCTTCGGCGTCCGGCCCGGCGGGCTTGCGACTGAACGCGACATCCAGTTCTGGATCGACGTGCTAGTGCGCGAAGGCAAGCTGGCCGAAGGCAGGCTGAAGGCCAGCGACATCCTGCTGGTCACCGGGGACGAGGTGGCGCTGAAATGACGGCCGACACCGATACCCGCGGACAGGTGGCGCTGCGCCACCTGTCCAAGGCCTTCATGCTGAACGGCCAGCCCCTGCCGGTCCTGCGCAACCTGTCGCTGGACATCCGCGCGGGGGAATCCTTGGCCATCGTCGGCCCGTCCGGCTGCGGCAAGACCACCCTGCTGCGGCTGCTGGCGGGGCTGGAACAGGCCGACAGCGGACAGGTCCTGATCGACGGGCGTCCAATCCGGGGCGTGGGCACCGAACGCGCCGTGATCTATCAGGAACCGCGCCTGCTGCCCTGGCTGACGGTGCTGGAAAACGTGGCCTTCGGGCTTGAGGTGCGGGGCATCGGTCGGGGCGCCGCGCAGGACCGGGCGCGGCATCACATTCGGCTGGTGGGCCTTGCCGACTTTGAAGGCGCCTATCCCCGGCAGTTGTCGGGCGGCATGGCGCAGCGCGTGGGCATCGCTCGCGCGCTGACGGTGCAGCCGGAAATCCTGCTTCTGGACGAACCCCTGGGCGCGCTTGACGCGATGACCAAGCTGACCATGCAAGAGGAACTGACCCGCATCTGGGCCGAGGAAGGCGTGACCATGATCCTTGTCACCCATGACCTTGAAGAGGCGATCTTCCTGGCCGACCGGGTGCTGGTCCTGTCGCGCGACCAAGGCGTTGGTCCCCGGCTGATCGACGTGGACCTGCCCCGCCCGCGCGACCGCAGCCAGCAGGACTTCGTGGCGATGCGGCGGCAGCTGATGGCGGAATTCGGGCTGCACTAGGGCAGCCGCCCGGTCATGCCACCGGACCGGCCTGGCCGGTCAGCCCCGGTGGCCGGTCGCCCACATCGGACCGCCGCGCCAGCGGGGGAAGCCATAGCCGTGGATCTCGACCAGGTCGATGTCGGACGCCTTGGCGGCGATGCCTTCGTCCAGGATCGCCTGGCCCTCGGCCGCCATCTCGGCGACCAGGTGGCGGGCAATGGCGTCGCGATCCATCGCGGCGCGGGTGGAGATCCGTTCCGCCAGCAGGTCGGCCACAGTCGCGGATGGCTGCGGCTTGCGGTCGCCGGGGGCATAGTCATACCAGCCACCGCCGGTCTTCTGCCCCTTGCGGCCGGCGCGGACCAGGACGTCGCCCAGGGTTTCCGGCACGTCCTGCCCCGCCGCCCGCGCGCCTTCGCGTTGCAGATATGCGATGTCCAGCCCGCCCAGATCCTGCGCCTCGAAAGGCCCCATCGCCAAGCCGTAGTCACGCATGGCTGCGTCGATATCCGCGATCGCGATGCCCTTACGGACCAATGCCTCGGCGCTTGTGCGGTAGCGTTTCAGGATGCGGTTTCCGATGAAGCCTTCGCAGATGCCGGACTGCACGGGGATCTTGTTCAGCATCCGGCCAAGCGCAAAGCCAGTGGCAAGCGTCCGGTCCGAGGTTTCGGGCACCGGCACGATCTCCAGCAGGCGCATGACGTTGGCGGGGCTGAAGAAATGCAGCCCGATGAAGCGGCCGGGGTTCGGCAGCCCTTCGGCGATCAGGCGCGGGTCGAGGTAGGAGGTGTTGGTCGCCAGCACCGCGTCGGGGCGGCAGGCCGCGGCAAGCTGATAGAAGACCGCGCGCTTGACGCCGATCTCCTCGAACACCGCCTCGATCACCAGGTCGGCGTCCGAGAGGGCGGCGTAATCGGTGGTGGCGGTGACGCCCGCCATGCGGTCCTGGGCCTGCGCCTCGGTCAGCTTGCCGCGCTTCACGGCGCCCTCGAAGATGGCGCGCAGGGTGGCCATCCCGCGCTTCAGTGCCTCGTCGTCGCGTTCGATCAGGGTGACGGGAATGCCTGCGTCGCGCAGGGTCGCGGCGATGCCTGCGCCCATGGTGCCCCCGCCGATCACGCCCGCGCTTCGCAGCGGCAGGGGATCAACGCCCGTCAGATGCGCGGGACGGGGCGCGGCGCGTTCGGCAAAAAACACGTGGCGCAGGGCCGCCGCCTGATCGGACCCACGCAAGTCCAGGAAAGTCTGGCGCTCATGGGCCAGGGCCTCGGCAAAGGGCGCTTCCGACGCCTTGCGTAGGCAGTCGAGCGCGCGCAGCGGCGCCTCGGCGCCCTTGGCGGCTTTCGCCACCGCCTTGCGCTTTTCGTCCCAGAAACCAGGATCGGGCGCGGTGACAGACCGCACGGATACCGGGGGCGGCAGGTCGCGGGTCAGGGCATCGCGCGCAAAGGCCAGGGCATGGGCTTGCAGGTCGTCCGCGAAGACCGCATCCACCAAGCCCAAGGACAGCGCCTTTGCAGCCTTCACCGGCTTGCCGGAGGTCACCAGTTCCACCGCGGCCTCGACGCCCGCCAGACGCGGGGTCCGCACGGCTCCGGATGCGCCCGGGACGATGCCCAACGACACCTCGGGCAGGCCGACCGATGCACCCTCCACCGCCACACGGAAGCGGCAGCCCATCGCCACCTCGAAGCCGCCGCCGAGCGCCGAGCCGTGGATCGCAGCCACCCAGGGCTTCTGCGCCCCCTCGATCCGGTCCACCAGATCGGGCAGATGCGGCGCCTGCGGCGGCTTGCCGAACTCGGTCACGTCGGCGCCCGCGATGAAGGTCCGGCCCGCGCAGACCAGCACCACGGCGCGGACCTGCGGGTCAGCGTCCAGCGAGGCCACTGCGTCCCAAAGCCCCTGCCGCAAGGCCTGCGACAGCGCGTTCACGGGCGGATTGTCTATGGTCACAACGGCGATCTCGCCCTCGCGGGTGATGCTGACAACGGACATTCTATATCCCCAGATAGGCTTCGCGAATGCGCGGATCGGCGATCAGGTCCGCCGCTGCGCCGGACATGGTGATGCGGCCGGTTTCCATGACATAGCCCCGGTCCGCGATCTTCAGCGCGCCGAAGGCGTTCTGTTCGACCAGAAGGACCGTGACCCCAAGCGCCTTCAGCCCGCTGACCACGTCGAAGATCTGCTGCACGATGATCGGGGCCAGGCCCATCGACGGTTCGTCCAGCAAAAGGCAGGACGGGCGGCCCATCAGCGCGCGGGCCATCGCCAGCATCTGCTGCTGCCCGCCGGACAGCCCGCCCGCCGCCAGGTTGCGTTTCTCGCGCAGGATCGGGAACATCGCGAAGGCGTCCTCCATGTCCTTTTCCACGCGGTCGTCGGTGAACAGATAGGCGCCAAGGCGCAGGTTCTCCTCGACCGTCAGGTTGGTGAAGATCTGGCGGCCTTCGGGCGATTGGGTCAGACCGCGCGCCGGGCGGCGATGCGCGGGAAGGCCGGTCAGGCCCTCGCCCCGGAAGGTGATGGTGCCGCCCGAGACCGGCTGGGTGCCTGACAGGCATTCCAGCAGCGTTGTCTTTCCGGCGCCGTTGGCGCCGACCACCGTCACGATCTCGCCCGAGTCCACATGCAGGTCGATGCCGTGCAGGACTTCGATCCGGCCATAGCGCGACCGCAGCCCTTCAACCGTCAGCATAGGTGGCCTCCGTTCCAAGGTAGGCGGCGATGACCGCCGGGTTGCGGCTGACGCTGGCAGGATCGCCCTCGGCGATCTTTTCGCCATGGTCCAAGACGACGATGTGGTTCGATATGCGCATGACCATCTTCATGTCGTGTTCGACCAGCAGGATCGCCACGCCGGATTTCGCGACCTCGGCGATCAGGTGGTCAATCTCTTCAGTTTCCACGGAGTTGCAGCCTGCGGCGGGTTCGTCCAGCAGCAGGATCTTGGGCGACAGGGCCAAGGCGCGGGCGATCTCCAGCCGTTTCAGCGCGCCATAGGACAGGTTCCCGGCCTCCCGCTCGGCCGCGCGGTCCAGGCCCACGCGGGCCAGCAATTCGCGTGCGCCTGCCTGCGCCTGCGCAGCGCGGCGGCGGGACGAGGGCAGGTTGAACAGATCCGCCAGCACCGGCCCGCGTTCCTGGAGATGATAGCCGGAGATCGCGTTTTCCAGCACGGTCATGGACTGGAAGATCTGCAGGTTCTGGAAGGTCCGCGACATGCCGCGCCGGGCCAGCAGATGCGGGGCCATGCCCGTGACATCCTCGCCCCCCAGAACGACGCGTCCCTGCCCGGCCTGATAGACGCCCGAGATCATGTTGAACAGCGTGGTCTTGCCCGCGCCGTTCGGCCCGATGACGGACGTGATTTCCCCCGGTTGCACGGTGAAGCTGACATCGTTCACGGCCTTGAGGCCGCCGAAGCTGATGCCCAGCCCCTCGACTGACAGAAGCGCGGTCATTCGTCTTTCCCCCGGACCTTGCGCAGGATCGACGGCAGCAGCCCCTGCGGCAGGAAGATCATCACCAGCATCATCACCAGGCCCAGCACAAGCTGTTCGTATTCGGCAAAGACCGTCAGCACCTGCGGCAGCAGCGTCAGCACGGCGGCGCCGAAGATCGCGCCCAGGACCGATCCCACGCCGCCCAGGACGGCCATGGTCACCATCTCGATCGAGTGCATGAAGCCCGCGACATCCGGCGTGATGAACTTGTTCTGCAAGGCCAGCAGCGACCCCGAGACCGAGGCATAGACGGCCGAGATCACGAAGGCCTGCAGCTTCAGCCGGGCCACGTCCACGCCCACGGTGCGGGCCGCGACCTCGGACCCGTGCAGCGCGCGCAAGGCGCGGCCAGTGGGGCTGTTGAACAGGTTCAGCGCCAGCCATGCGGCCAGGATCAGGACGATGCCGCAGAAGAAATACCAGAACTGGCCGTTGGTCAGGTCAATCCCTGCATCCCGCAGCAGCCCGCGCAGGCCCAGCTCCGGCACCTCCATCCCGTCGGGGCCGCCGGTCAGTTGCCGTTCGTTGTTCAGGACCATCGACACCAGGATGCCGAAGCCCAGGGTGGCGACGCCCAGGTAATAGCCCTTGAGCCGCAGGATCGGGCGGCCGACCAGCCAGGCCAGCACGGCGGAAATCGCCGCCCCCAGCACAAGCGCCAGCGAGGGATGCAGCCCCAGATGCACGGGCGCCAGCGCGCAGGCATAGGCGCCGATCCCGGCGAAACCGGCATGGCCCAGGCTGATCTGGCCCGCGTATCCGGTCAGGATCACGATGCCGGTCACGGCGATCGCGTTGACAAAGATCAGCGCGCCGACGCGGTAGTAATAGCCCGAAGGGAACAGCATCGGCGACAGCGCGACCAGCACGGCAAGGACCAGCAGCGTGGCGGATTTGGCGGAAATCTTCATGGTCACACCCGCTCGGTCGATTTGGCGCCGAACAGGCCCTGGGGCATGAAGAACAGCACCAGCAGGATCACCACGAAGGCGGCGGCGTCCTTGTATTGCGACGACAGGTATCCGGCCGTCAGCGCCTCGATCAGGCCCAGCAGAAAGCCGCCCGCAAGCGCGCCCTTGGGATTGCCCATCCCGCCCAGCATGGCGGCGGCAAAGCCCTTGAGCGCGAAGGCCAGCCCCACGTCATAGGAGGTCAGGGTGATCGGCGTCGCCAGCACGCCCGCAAGCGCGCCGATGCCCGCCGACAGGGCGAAGGACAGCGTCATCACGAAATTGGTGTTGATCCCCACCAGTTGCGCGGCCAGCCGATTGTTCGACGTGGCCAGCACCGCGCGCCCTGTCAGGGTGCGGGTGAAGAACAGCCACAGGCCCACGAAGACCACCACCGCGCCGCCGATCACCCACAGGCTTTGCGGCAGGATCGTCGCCCCGCCGATGCGCAGCGGCGTGTCGCCCGAAAATGCCGGGAAGCTGTGGATCTGCTTGCCGAACAGCAGTTGCGCGCCGCCCCGAATGAAGATCGACGCGCCGATGGTGATGATGATCAGCGACACCACGGGCGCGCCGCGCGCGGGCTCGATCGCCAGCTTGTTCATGACGACGCCGATGGCCGAGGTGACGACGATCGCGATCAGCGCCGCCAGCGGCAGGGGCAGGCCCGCCGCGTGGCAGACAAAGGTCAGCATCCCACCCAGCATGACGAATTCGCCCTGGGCGAAGTTCACCACGTCGGACGCGTTGTAAATGATCGTGAAGCCAAGCGCGACAAGCGCATAGACCGCGCCCACCGTCACGCCCGAAAACAGGAATTGCAGCAGTTCCGCCATGGCGACCCCAAAGCTGTCAGGTGATGCCGCCCCCGGACCGTGCGACCGGTCGGGGCGCGGCGGTCAGCGGATCATTCCACCACGGTCCATTCGCCGCCCTTGATCTCGAGCATGCGGAAGGCAGAGAGGTCGAGGCCCAAGTGATCCTCGGCCGACATGTTGTAGATGCCGGTGGTGCCGGCCAGGCCGCTGGTGGACTCGATGGCGTCGCGGATCGCCTGCGGCTCGGCGCTGCCGGCGCGGGTGATGGCGTCCGTCAGGATCAGGAAGGCGTCATGGGCATAGCCGCCGAAGGTGCCGACCGAGGTGCCGGTCTTTTCCTCGAAAGCGGTCTTGTAGGCATCGACGACGGGCTTCTGCGGGTCGTCCGCGCCCAGTTGGTCCGCGATCAGCAGGGCGGTGCCGGGAAGGCGCACGCCTTCGGCGGCCTCGGCCCCGGCCAGCTCGATGAAGCCGTCGGAGGCCACCCCGTGCGACTGATACAGCGGCAGGTCGATGGCAAGCTGGCGATAGTTGCGCGTCACGATGGACGGGCCCTGGCCGAAGCCGGGGTTCAGCACGGCCTGCACGCCTTCGGTGTTGCGGATCTTGGTCAACTGCGTGGTCATGTCCGCGTCGGTCGGGTTGTAGGTCTCGTCCGCGGCGACGGTGATGCCGTATTCGCCCACCACGTCCTTGCACTGCGCCTGCATCGACGCGCCGAAGCCGTCGGTGCCCGAGATCATGCCGATCGTGGTGATCTGGCGCTTCTGCATGTCCTCGAAGATCTTCTGGCAGGCCATGCGGTCGGTATGGGGCGTCTTGAAGGTGAAGGGCTTGACCGGGTCGATGATCTCGATGGCGCCGGCCAGCGAGATGAAGGGGATCTCGTTGTCCTCGGCGACCGACAGGATCGACATGGAGGTGCCGGTGGTGGATCCGCCGATGATCGCCACGACCTCGTCATCCTCGATCAGGCGGGTGGCGAAGGTGCGCGCCTTGTTGGGATCGCCACCGTCGTCATAGAGCGTCAGGGCGATTTCCTCGCCGTTGATGCCGCCGTTCTCGTTGATCTGCTCGACCAGCATTTCCAGGGTCTTCGCCTCGGGGTCGCCCAGGAAGGCGGCGGGGCCGGTGGCGGATACCGATGCGCCGATGCGGATTTCGGCGGATGCGGCGGTGGCGCCCAGGGCCAGAGCCGTGGCAAGGGCCGTGGTGGTCAGGGTCTTCTGCATTGTCGTCTCCTCCCCAGAGAACTTGGTCAAACGGTAACGGCGGCGGGCCTGCGCCACATCACGCGGCGAAAGCGGGTCGCGACAAAGGCGGTGTCGGTCAGGCTGGCGTTTCCGGCGGGGTTGGCCCCCGTCACATGGAAATCGCTGAAGGCCGCCGACTGGTTGACGAAGATGTTGCCGGTCAGGTTGACCGACAGGTTCACGCCTGCGCGGGCGAAGGCGCGAACGGCGCGCCCGATGCGGGCATCGTCGGTGTCGTAGAGCGCGGCTGTGATGGCGCCCTTGGTCGCAGCAAGTTCGGTGGCGCGGGCAATGCCGTCGTCGGCATCCGCGCAGGGGATGACGAAACCCACCGGACCGAAGCATTCGTCCTGCGCGACAGGGGCGTCGGCATCCACCGCCAGCAGCAGCGGCGTGCCGTCGCGGATGACGCGGCCCTGCGCGCGGGCCTGTTCCACCCGGTCGTGCGTGGCGGGATTGGCGATGGCGCCGCAGATGCCCGCCGCCTGCTTGGGATCGGCCAGCAAGGTGTCGATGGCTGCGGCCAGACCGGCTGCCACCTGATCGAAGGACTTGTGCCCCTGATCCGCCGCGATCCCGCCTTGCGGCACATAAATGTTCTGCGGCGCGGTGCACATCTGCCCGGAATAAAGCGACAGCGAGAAGGCCAGGTTCGCGCACATTCCGTCGAAATCGTCGGTCGCCGCGATGACGATGCTGTTGACGCCGGTTTCCTCGGTGAACAACTGCGCCTGCCGGGCATTCTCGCGCAGCCAGGTGCCGAAGGTGGATGATCCGGTATAGTCGATCAGCCGCACGGCGGGGTCGGTGGCAAGCGGCTTGGTAATCTCGGTGCCCGGTTCATCGACGGCCAGCAGGATCGCATCGGCGGGAAGGCCCGCTTCGGCCAGAACCTCACGCGCGACCTGGACGGTCAGGGCCAACGGCAGGATCGCGCCCGGATGCGGCTTCACGATCACCGGGTTGCCGGTCGCAAGGCTTGCGAAGATGCCGGGATAGCTGTTCCAGGTTGGGAAGGTGTTGCAGCCGATCGTCAGGGCGATTCCCGCAGGCACCAGCGTCCACTGCTTGTCGATCACAAGGGCAAGGGCCTTGCCCTGCGGCTTTTCCCATCGGGCGGCATCGGCGAAGCGGGTCATTTCCGTCCACGCCACGGCAACCGCCTCGAGCCCGCGATCCTGCGCGTGGGGCCCGCCCGCCTGGAAGGCCATTGCGAAGGCTTGGCCAGTGGTGTGCATCGTCGCATGGCCCAGCAGGAAGCTGATCCGGTTCAGCCGCGACAGGGTCTCCAGGCAGGCGCCGACGCGCTGTTCCACGCTCGCCGCCGCCAGATCGTCAGCCGCAGCCTGCGCCGCCGCGATCAGGGCAGGCGCATCCGCCGCCGGATAGGTGATGCCCAGCGAATTGCCCCAAGGCGAAACCTCCGCCCCAAGGCGGCGCTGCTCGGGGTGGCCGGGCAAGGCGAACTTGCTGCCCAGAAGCGCCGCATAAGCTGCCTCGCCATCCGCCTTGGCCGTTTCGCCATAGAACTTGCCGCTGGGCACCTCGGGGAAGGGGGTCCAGAAGCCGCGCGCATGAAGCGCCTGATCGGCATCCTCCAGCATCCGGCGATGACGGGTAAACAATTCGGTCATGGGCTCCTCCGCCGGCTTCCTCCTCCGGCTTGCAAATATCATTGACCGGCCGGTCGGTTTATGCAACAGATTTCTTCGAGGAGGCCGAGAAATCGGCACGAAGGGAGAAGACCATGACCGCATCCCCCACGGTGCTGTCGGCCTTGGCCGACGGTGTGCTGACGCTGACGTTGAACCGTCCCGAGAAGCTCAATTCCTTCAACGAAGAGATGCACTTGGCGCTGCGGGACGGCATCCAGCGGGCGCATGACGATTCGGCGGTGCGCGCGGTGCTGCTGACCGGCGCGGGGCGCGGCTTCTGCGCCGGGCAGGACCTGGGCGACCGCGATCCGCGCAAGGGCGGACCCGCGCCGGACCTGGGGAAAACGCTGGACACCTTCTACAACCCGACGCTGCGGCTGATCCGCAGCCTGGAAAAGCCGGTCGTCTGCGCAGTCAACGGCGTGGCGGCGGGGGCAGGGGCCAACATCGCCTTCGCCTGCGACATCGTGCTGGCCGCGAAATCGGCGAAATTCATCCAGGCCTTTGCCAAGATCGGCCTGATCCCCGACGCGGGCGGCACCTGGCATCTGGCCCGTATCCTGGGAGAGCCGCGCGCCAAGGCCTTGGCCCTGACCGCAGAACCCCTTTCCGCCGAAGATGCCGCAGACTGGGGCCTGATCTGGAAGGCGGTCGAGGATGTCGAGTTGATGACCGAGGCGGAAGCCCTGGCCCGGTCGCTGGCCGCAGGCCCGACCCTGGGCCTTGGCCTGACCAAGCGGCTGATCCAGCAGGCCGCGACCAACAGCCTGGACCAGCAGCTTGACGCCGAACGCGACTGCCAGCAGCAGGCGGGCCGCAGTGCCGATTACGCCGAGGGCGTCACCGCCTTCCTGGAAAAGCGCCCGGCCCGGTTCAGCGGCCAATGAAACCCGTCAGCGAGATGACCCCGCAGGAGATCGCCGAAGCCTCGGCCCGCGCCATGTGGAACGACGATTCGGCCAGCCAGCGGCTTGGTATGAGCCTGGACTACATCGCGCCCGGCCGGGCCACGCTGTCCATGACCATCACGGACACCATGTCGAACGGCCACGGAAACGCGCATGGCGGCTATATCTTCACGCTGGCCGACAGCGCCTTTGCCTTCGCCTGCAACAGCTACAACCAGATGGCCGTGGCGCAGCATTGTTCCATCACCTACCTGATCCCCGGCCGCATCGGGGACCGGCTGACGGCGACCGCCACGGAAACCTCGCGCCGGGGCCGGTCGGGCATCTACGACATTCGCATCACCAACCAGGACGGCGACCACGTGGCCGAGTTCCGCGGCCATTCGCGCACCATCAAGGGCACCCATCTGCCCGCCTGACCACCTTCCAGGGAGGAGAACCATGGAAAAGCTGACCCCGAACCCCAAGGATCTCGACCCGATCGAGACGGCGTCGCGCGACGAGATCGAGGCGCTACAATTCCACCGCATGAAGCGGTCGCTGAAGCACGCCTTCGAAAACTCGCCCTTCTACCGCAAGAGGTTCATCGAGGCCGATGTCCACCCCGAGGACCTGAAGACCTTGCGGGACATCGCGAAGTTCCCTTTCACCGTGAAGCAGGATTTGCGCGACTGCTATCCCTTCGGCATGTTCGCCGTGCCGCAGTCCAAGCTGGTGCGCATCCACGGATCGTCCGGCACCACCGGCAAGCCGACTGTGGTGGGTTATACCCAGGCCGACATCGACCATTGGTCGAACCTGATCGCCCGGTCGATCCGCGCAGGCGGCGGGCGCCCCGGCGACATGCTGCACAACGCCTATGGCTATGGCCTGTTCACCGGCGGCCTTGGCGCCCATTACGGGGCCGAGCGGCTTGGCTGCACCGTGGTTCCCATGTCAGGCGGCATGACAGAACGGCAGGTGACGCTGATCAACGACTTCAAGCCGCGGATCATCATGGTCACGCCATCCTACATGCTGTCGATCCTGGACGAGTTCCGCCGCCAGGGCCTCGACCCGCGCCAGTCGTCGCTGCAGGTCGGCATCTTCGGCGCCGAGCCCTGGACCAATGCCATGCGCCACGAAATCGAGGAAGCCTTCGACATGCACGCCGTCGACATCTATGGCCTGTCCGAGGTGATGGGACCGGGCGTAGCGATGGAATGTGTCGAGACCAAGGACGGCCTGCATGTCTGGGAAGACCACTTCTACCCCGAGATCATCGACCCCGTGACGGGCGAGCCGCTGCCCGACGGCGAAATGGGCGAACTGGTCTTCACCACGCTGACCAAGGAAGGCCTGCCGATGGTGCGCTATCGCACCCGCGACCTGACGCGGCTTCTGCCCGGCACCGCCCGGTCCATGCGCCGGATCGAGAAGATCACCGGGCGCTGCGACGACATGATCATCCTGCGCGGCGTCAACGTCTTTCCGACCCAGATCGAGGAGCAGATCCTGAAATGCACGGGCCTCGCCCCGCATTTCCAGATCGAACTGACCCGCGAAGGCCGGATGGACTGCATGACCGTCCATGTCGAATGCGTCGAGGAATATTGCGCGGCGGATGCCCGGGCCGTGTCGGCCAAGGAACTGTCGCATCACATCAAGTCTGTCGTAGGCGTCTCGACCCGGATCACGGTGCTTGATCCCGGCGGCGTTGCCCGGTCGGAAGGCAAGGCCAAGCGGGTGATCGACAACCGTCCGAAAGAATAAGTCCGCGTCGGGGGCCGTGGTGACTTTGCCGCGGCCCCCGGTTAAAGCGGCACACGACCAACAGGAAAGTGACCCCATGGCGCGAACGCGCGCACAGGATTTCGAGGAAAAGAGCCGCATCATCCTGGATCATGCGGCGCTTGTCTTTGCCGAACAGGGCATGGAAAAGGCCTCGATGTCGCAGATCGCCCAGCAGGCCCAGGTCAGCAAGGCGCTGCTTTATCATTACTATCCGTCCAAGGACGCGCTGATCTTCGCGATCATCATGACGCATCTCGAGGAGTTGCAGGGGGCTATCGAGGCTGCCGACGACCCGGCCCTGCCGCCGCACCAGCGGCTGCGCAGCCTGGTGGGCGCGGTGCTGGACACCTATCGGGGGGCCGACAACCAGCACAAGGTGCAGTTGAACGCCACCGCCGCGCTGACCGACGACCAGAAGGCGCAGATCATGGAGGTCGAGCGCGGCATCGTGAAACGGTTTTCCGCCGTTCTGGACCAGATCAACCCGGACCTGAACAACCGCGAACGCCCGCTGCTGATGCCCGTCACCATGTCGCTGTTCGGCATGATGAACTGGGTCTACATGTGGTTCAAGGACGGCGGCCGCATCAGCCGCGAGGATTATGCGGACGTGGCGACGACGCTGATCCTGGAGGGGATCAAGGCAGTGAAATGAGGGGCCGGCGCGCGGCCCCCCCGATCAGTTCGAGAACGCGTTGATCAGGTTGATGACCGCCAAGATCTTCTGCGTGTTGCTGTCCACGCGATAGATGCTGTTGTCGTCGCGGTAATAATCCCACCCGCGCCGGTCTTCGAGGTCGTAGCGCCGGGGGTCGCGGATGATGGCATAGTCGCCACGCCGCAGCACGTCGCCCACATGGTGGCGGTGATGATCGTGTTTCCTGGCATGGCCGGGCGGAATGCAGCGCGGCCCCTTCTTGGCAAGGCCGGGAGGGCAGTGGGCATCATGGCGGTCGCGGTGTTCGTGCCGTTCGACGTGACGGGCATGAGCCTTGCCGTGGCCCTTGCCATGTCCCGGATCCGCAACTGCCGGCGCGCCGGCAAGGGTGGCGAAGATCAACCCGGCCGCGGTCAATGTCGATGCAAGCTTCATGTCCACGGTCCTGACAGACTCGATGAGGATATAAGGCGCAACCGGCTGTTCCCGCACCATGAAAAACCGCACGTGGCGACAAGGCGCCGACAGGTGCAGGACCGCGGCTACTTCTCGAACCTTTTCCGGGCCATGACCAGCGGATCGTACTTCGGCGCCTCGGCGCGGCGCCGGTCCGGCTCCACCTCGGACAGCGCGACCGCCGGGGCCAGCTTCTCGCGCGCCTCGACCGCAAGCTGCTGATAGACGCCGGTGCCCTGCCGCTTCCAGGCGATCTCCTCGGCCGACAGTTCGCGCACGACCTTTGCGGGGGATCCGATGGCCAGCGAGTTCGGCGGGATCCGCGCGCCGGCCTTCACGAAGGCCATGGCGGCGATGATGGTGTTCTCTCCCACCATCGCTTCGTCCATGACCACGGCGTTCATGCCGACCATCGCGTTTTTGCCGATATGGCAGCCGTGCAGGACGGCGCCGTGGCCGATATGGCCGTCCTCCTCGACCACGACATCCTTGCCGGGGAAGGAATGGACCACGCATGTTTCCTGCACGTTCGACCCTGCGTGCAGCACGATGCGGCCGAAATCACCGCGCAGGACGGCGCAGGGGCCGACATATACGCCGGGGCCGATGATCACATCGCCAATCACCACAGCCTCGGGGTGGACGAAGGCCGAGGGGTCGATCACCGGCACGATGCCGTCCCAGGAATAGACCTTCGCCATCACTCCACCGGCGGCCAGGTTTTTGCGACCATGGTCAGCACGTCGTATTGCGCAACCACTTCGCCCTTCTGGTTCGTCACCTGGCAGTCCCAGCGGACCTCTCCGTGGCCTGCATTTTCGCGCGGGTTGATCTCCTTGCAGGTCAGGCGGACCTGCAGCGTGTCGCCGAAATAGACGGGGGTCAGGAAGCGCAGGTTGTCCACGCCATAATTCGCCAGCACCGGGCCGGGATTCGGCTCCACGAACAGCCCGGCGGCGAAGGAGGCGATCAGATAGCCATGCGCCACGCGGTCGTCGAAGAAGGGGTTGGCCTTGGCCGCGTCGCTGTCCATATGGGCGTAGAAGGTGTCGCCGGTGAAGTTGGCGAAATGCTCGACATCCTCCTGCGTCACCTGGCGCGCCGCCGTGACCAACTGGTCGCCGATGCGAAGGTCCGCCAGGGACTTGCGGAAGGGATGGATGCCTTGCTGCGTCTCCGCGCCCTCGATCCAGCGGCCCGTGACCGCCGACAGCAGGCGGGGCGTGCCCTGGACGGCGGTGCGCTGCATGAAATGCTTGACGCCCCGGATGCCGCCCATCTCCTCGCCCCCGCCTGCGCGGCCGGGGCCGCCATGGACCAGCGGCGCCAAGGGCGAGCCATGCCCGGTGGACGACTTGGCCGAGGCGCGGTTGCCGATCAGCACCCGCCCGTGGAAGGGCGCCACGCCCAGAACCACGCGTTCGGCCACGTCCTTGTCGTCCGTGAAGATGGACGACACCAGCGACCCACGTCCGCGTGCGGCAAGCGCCACCGCTTCGTCAAGATCGTCATAGGCCATGACGGTGGAGACCGGCCCGAAAGCCTCGCAATCATGGACCGGGGCGGCGTCGAAAGGCTTGTCGGCGTAAAGCAGGACCGGGTTCAGGAAGGCGCCCTTTTCGGCATCGCCCGAGGCAATCCGCACGTCGTCGGGATTGCCCGCGACGATTTCCGCCACCGCCTGCAATTCGCGGATGCGCGCCCGCACCTCGTCCCGCTGGCCGAGGCTGGCGAGCGGACCCATCCGGATCCCTTCGTCGCCCGGCATCCCCAGAGCGGTCTTGTCCAGCCGGTCCCGCAAAGCGGCGATCAGTGCGTCAACCTGCCCGCGCGGGGCGATGACGCGCCGGATCGCGGTGCATTTCTGGCCCGCCTTCGAGGTCATCTCGCGCGCGACCTCGCGCACGAACAGGTCGAACTCGGGCGTGCCCGCCACGGCATCAGGGCCCAGGATGGTGGCGTTCAGGCTGTCGGCCTCCATCGTGAAGCGGACGGAATGGTTGACGATCGCGGGATGCGTCTTCAGCTTGCGGCCCGTGTGGGCCGAGCCGGTGAAGGTCACGGCGTCCTGTTCGGTCACATGGTCCAGCAGGTCGCCCACCGATCCGCAGACCAGTTGCAGCGCGCCTTCGGGCAGGATGCCGGTGTCGATGATGCGGCGGACCACCAGCTCGGTCAGATAGGCGGTCTGGCTGGCGGGCTTGACCAGGCAGGGGACGCCCGCCAGCAGCGTCGGCGCGATCTTTTCCAGCATCCCCCAGACGGGAAAGTTGAAGGCGTTGATATGGATCGCCACGCCATGCAGCGGCGACAGGATATGCTGGGCGCTGAAGCTGTTGTCTTTCGACAGCGGCTCCACGTCGCCGTCGGTCAGGACGCGGGTGTTTGGCAACTCGCGCCGGCCCTTCGATGCGAAGGTCAGCATGGTGCCGATGCCCCCCTCGATATCGACCCACCCATCGGAACGGGTCGCGCCGGTATGCAGGCTTTCGGCGTAGAAGTCTTCCTTCTGCGCCATCAGCGCCAGGCCAAGCGCCTTCAGCATTCCCGCGCGTTCATGAAAGGTCATGGCCCGCAGCCTTGGCCCCGCCTTGGTGCGGCCATAATCAAGCGCCGCGGCGAAGTCGATGCCGGTGGAATCGATCGTCGCCACCGGCGCGCCGGTGGCGGCGTCCAAAAGGGTCTGCCCTTCCTTCGCACCGGGCACCCATTCCCCGCAGACAAAGCTTTCCAAGCGGCGCGGGGCGCGAAGCGTCATGGTCATGGCAGTTCCTTTTTCGTCAACGGGGCGGGGTTCACAGACCCAAAGCGCCCAAATGTTCGCCGACCAGCTTTTCCCAGCGGGCCAGCAGCGTTTCGTTCGGCGTGTGGCGGATGCCGAATCGTGCCTGCGTGTCGTAGCGGGCCGAGTTGGCAACGCCGAACCCCGCCGCCACGCGCGGACGCCAATAGGCAAGGCTTGCCTGCACTTCGGACTGACCGCCGTTCCCGACGATCCGGGCCAGTCCTTCCAGTCCCAGTTCGGCATGGCGCGCCTCTCGCGGGGCGATCTCGCGGAAGACCTCTGCCAGAGGGGTGTAGGAGACGCGGGCCAGTTCATCCATCTGAACGCCGGTGGCGAGGCCCTGCAGCACGTTCATCACCACCGCGTCGGTCCAGCCGTTGATCGGGTAATGGAACACCGACAGGCGCATGTCGCCTTCACGCCGTACGGCACCCAGGTCGGTGCCGCGGTCTACGCGGGCGGCCCAGTCGTGCTGGGTCTGATAGCGGCGCGTGTCGGTGCCGAAATCTCCCATCACCGCCAGGACACGTTCCGCATGATCCGCCTTTTCCAGCGTGATCCGGCTGGCCGCGATCCGTTCCTTTATGCCCGGCGCGAAGTTGATGGACGAGGCAAACCCGGCGGATGCCGCCAGTTCGCTGTCCACGAAGGACGACATCAGCCGCATCAACTCGCCGCGATAGCGGGCGGGGACATTGCCGAGCGCGGTCAGGACACCGCCCTGGGCCAGATAGTCCTCGATGTTCATCGTGTCGGACATGGCGCCCTCATTCGTCATAGGTCACGACGACGCGGTCGGTCAGCGGATAGGACTGGCAGGACAGCACGTAACCGGCGCGCACCTCGTAGTCTTCAAGCGCGTGGTTCACGGCCATCTCGACCTCGCCCTCCAGCACCTTGCAGCGGCAGGTGGAACAGACGCCCGCCTTGCAGGAATAGGGCGCGTCCATGTTGCTGGCGATGGCGGCGTCCAGGATCGTCTGGCCTTCGCGCGGCATGGAAAAGCTGCGGGTGGCGCCGTCCAGCGTCACGGTGGCCTGCGTTCCCTCGCCCGCTTCGGTGGCCTTGGACACCGGGCGGGCCTTGGCGCGGCCCGGCTGGCCTGATGCGAACAGTTCGAACCGGATCTGGTCGTCGCGCAGCCCGTGGTCGCGCAGGGACTGCGCCACGGTCAGCATCATCGGTTCCGGCCCGCAGATGAAGGCGGCGTCCACCGATTTCGGGTCAATCCAGCGGTCGAACAGCGCCGTCATCTTGGCGGCGTCGATGCGGCCTGTGAACAACTCAATCTCCTGCGCCTCGCTTTCCAGCACATGGAGGACCGAGAAGCGGCCGAGATAGAGGTTCTTCAGATCCTCAAGCTCCTCGCGGAACATGATGCTGCTGATCTGTCGGTTGGCATAGACCAGCGTGAAGCGCGAGTTCGGTTCCCGCCGCAGCACCGTCTTGACGATGGACAGCACCGGAGTGATCCCCGATCCGGCGGCGAAACCGACGTAATGGCGGGCGGCATCCGGGTCCAAGGGCAGGGAAAACTTGCCCATCGGCGGCATCGCCTCGATCATATCGCCCGGCGCCAGGTTCTCGTTCGCCCAGGTGGAGAAGGCCCCCCCATCGACACGCTTGATGCCCACCTGCAGGCAGCCGTCATCGACGCCCGCGCAGATCGAATAGGAGCGGCGCAGTTCCTCGCCATCGAAGCTGCGGCGGAAGGTCAGGTATTGCCCCTGGGTGAAATCGAACAGGGCGCGATCCTCGTCGCGGGGGGCCAGGGTCACGACGACCGCATCGCGGGTTTCGCGGCGCACATCGGTGACCTTCAGGGGCAGAAAGCGTGCCATCGGGGTGTCTTTCCTTGGGCGTCTAGGGGGGACGTGCAGTCAGATGCACTTGAAATAGTCGAAGGGTTCCAGGCAATCGGTGCAGCGATAGCTGGCCTTGCAGGGGGTCGAGCCGAACTGGCTGACCTTCTGCGTATGGGTCGATCCGCAGCGCGGGCACTGGATGGTCAGGTTGTTGCCCATCAGCCGCGACACCCGGCCCGCCAGCACGCCATCCGCCGCCGTGCCATCGACCGGGGGCGCGATGCCATAGGCGCGCAGCTTCTCGCGCCCCTCGGCGGTGATCCAGTCGGTTGTCCAGGCGGGGGCAAGCTGGCGCTTCAGTTCCAGCTTCTCGATGCCGTGGCTGCGCAAGGCGGCCTCGATGTCCAGGTTGATGACGCCTGTCGCGGGGCAGCCGGAATAAGTCGGCGTGACCGTGACCACCAGGGTGTCGCCCTGCCATTGCACGTCGCGGATGATGCCCAGGTCGGTCAGGCTGATGACGGGGATTTCCGGGTCCGGCACCTGCGACAGCCATTCCCAGATCTGGTCGGTATGGGGCAGCGTGGTGACGGACATGGCATCACCACCTGGCGCCGGGATAGGCGCGCTGCAGGAACTGCATCTCGGCCAGGATATAGCCCAGATGTTCCGTGTGGATGCCCTTCTTGCCGCCCGGAGTCTTGACCCCGTGCTGCCATGCGTCGGTTGGCGCAGCCAGCGTGGCCTCGTCCAGGACCGCCGCGACGGTCCTGTCCCAGGCGGGTTTCAGCGACGACGGCAGCGGCGCGATGCCCGCGTCGGACATGGCCCCATCAACGGCGTCGTCCACGAACATCTCGCCCGTATAGGACCACAGCTTCGTCAGCGCGGCCTGCATCCGGGCGCGGCTTTCCTCGCTCCCGTCGCCAAGCCGGATCACCAGGTCGGCGGACCGTTCCAGATGATAGGCGACCTCTTTTTCCGCCTTTGCGGAGATGTCGCCCACACGGCTGTCTGACGACGTCTTCAGCGCCCGCAGCAGTTCGATGTGGAAGGCGTCGAACAGGAACTGACGCATCAGCGTGACACCGAAATCGCCGTTGGGAAGCTCGACCAGCAGCAGGTTGCGGAAGGCGCCCGCGTCGCGCAGATAGGCCAATGTGTCGGCGTCGCGGCCCTTACCCTCGACCTCGGCGGCAAGGCCCAGCCACAATCGACACTGGCCGATCAGGTCAAGCGCCTGGTTGGCAAGCGCGATGTCTTCCTCGAGCGCCGGGGCGTGGCCGCACCATTCCGACACGCGATGGCCCAGGATCAACGCATTGTCGCCCATCCGCTGCAGCCATTCGCTGAACTGTTCCTGCCCGGCATCGGGGGCCGGCACCGCCACATGCCCGCTGTCGGCCAGGGCCTGACCGGCAAGCGCGGTCAGGTTCGGGGTGGTCATGTCGGGAAGCGACGGCATCACATATGCCCTATCTCGTCGGGGATGTCGAAGAAGGTCGGGTGGCGATAAACCTTGCTGTTCGACGGATCATAAAGCGGCCCCTTTTCCGAGGGCGAGGACGCGGTGATGTCAT
This sequence comes from Paracoccus sp. AK26, assembly GCF_011801365.1. NCBI lineage: Bacteria > Pseudomonadati > Pseudomonadota > Alphaproteobacteria > Rhodobacterales > Paracoccaceae > Paracoccus > Paracoccus sp. AK26. Next base: position 203,562 of record NZ_CP041045.1, on the reverse strand, counting down.
TCGACTTGACTACCCAGATCGAAACGCCCTCGTTGCGGCGGGTATAAACGTCGCGGGCGTTGCGGATCGCCATCTCGGCGTCGGGCGCGTGCAGGCTGCCGACATGGCGGTGGTTCAGGCCGTGCTGGCCCCGGATGAAGATTTCCCAAAGCGGCCATTCGCTGGACATGATGGCTCCTCCCAAAGATGCGGGTTGTGGCTGGGTGCGCGGGGCGCGTCCCTATTCTGCGGCGTGGCGGGCCGTGCGGGCGCGTTCGCCGGCCTTGGCGGCGTGCGCCATCAGCCCGTCACGGAACCAGGCGCCGTCCTCCCAGGCCTTGACGCGGGCGCCCAGGCGTTCGGCGTTGCAGGGCCCGTTGCCGGCGATCACGGCGAAGAACTCGGACCAGTCCGGCTCGCTGAAGTCATAGCCGCCCTTTTCCTCGTTCCATTTCAGGTCCGGGTCGGGAACGGTCAGGCCCAGGTATTCGGCCTGCGGCACCGTCTGGTCCACGAACTTCTGGCGCAGTTCGTCATTGGTGTTCATCTTGATCTTCCACGCCATCGACTGCGCGGAATGGACCGAGTCCTTGTCGGACGGGCCGAACATCATCAGCGCCGGATACCAGAAGCGGTTCAGCGCGTCCTGCGCCATGGCCTTCTGTTCCGGGGTGCCTGCGCACATCTTCATCATGATGTCGTAACCCTGCCGCTGGTGGAACGACTCCTCCTTGCAGATGCGGATCATCGCGCGGGAATAGGGACCGTATGACGTGCGCTGCAGCGGAACCTGGTTCATGATCGCCGCACCATCGACCAGCCAGCCGACCGCGCCCATGTCGGCCCAGGTCAAGGTGGGATAGTTGAAGATCGACGAATACTTCATGTTGCCGCTGTGCAGCTTTTCCAGAAGCTCGTCGCGCGACACGCCCAAAGTTTCCGCGGCGCAATACAGGTAAAGCCCATGCCCCGCCTCGTCCTGGACCTTGGCCAGCAGGATGGCCTTGCGTTCCAGCGTGGGGGCGCGGGTGATCCAGTTGCCTTCGGGAAGCTGGCCCACGATTTCCGAATGCGCGTGCTGGCCGATCTGGCGGATCAGCGTCTTGCGATAGCCCTCGGGCATCCATTCCTTGGGCTCGATCTTCTCGTTTCGGTCGATGCGGTCCTGGAAGGCGATCTCCTCGGGCGTCATGTCCTCGCGGGATTTCGACCCTTCGGATTTGACCAGCTGTGCATACATGGCAGTCCCTCCCTTCAGACGCGTTCGATGATGATGGCGATGCCCTGGCCCACGCCGACGCACATGGTGCAAAGGGCGTATTTCCCGCCGGTGCGGATCAACTGGTACATCGCGGTGGTGACAAGCCGGGCGCCGGACATGCCCAAGGGGTGCCCGATGGCGATGGCGCCGCCATTCGGGTTCACGCGCGGATCGTCGTCGGCAAGTCCCAGGTCACGAAGCACGGCCAATCCCTGCGCGGCAAAGGCTTCGTTCAATTCTATCACATCCATCTGGTCCAGCGACAGGCCCGCACGTGCCAGAACCCTGCGCGCCGCAGGCACCGGGCCGATGCCCATGACGCGTGGCGCGACTCCGGCGGCGGCCATTGCCAAGATGCGCGCCTTGGGCGTCAGGCCTTGGGCGCGGGCCGCGTCCTCGGACAGGATCGCAAGGGCTGCCGCGCCGTCGTTCACGCCGGATGCGTTGCCCGCCGTCACCGTCAGGTCGGGACCGTTCACGCCCTTCAGCTTTGCCAACGTCTCGACCGTGGTGCCGGGGCGGGGATGTTCGTCAGTATCCACCGTCACGTGGTCGCCCTTCTTCTGGGGCACATGAACCGGCACGATCTCGTCCCGGAAGATGCCCGCGGCCTGGGCCGCGGCCCAGCGGTCTTGGCTGCGTGCGGCGAAGGCGTCCTGGTCGGCGCGGCTGATGCCATAGTCAGCTGCCACGTTGTCGGCGGTTTCCGGCATCGAGTCCGTGCCATAAGCCTTGCGCAGCGCGGGGTTCGGGAAGCGCCAGCCGATGGTGGTGTCGTAGACGGCGTTGGCGCGCGCAAAGGCTGTTTCGGCCTTGGGCATCACGAAGGGCGCGCGGGTCATGCTTTCGACGCCGCCCGCGACCATGAAATCGCAATCGCCCGCACGGATCGCACGCGCCGCCATGCCGATCGCGTCCATGCCCGACCCGCACAGCCGATTGACCGTGGTGCCCGGCACACCGATGGGCATCCCCGACAGCAGCACGGCCATGCGGGCCACGTTGCGGTTGTCCTCGCCCGCCTGGTTGGCGCAGCCCAGGATCACGTCGTCCACGGCAGACCAGTCCACATCTGGATTCCGCGACATCAGCGCCTGCAACGGCAGCGCGGCCAGATCGTCGGCCCGGATCGTCGCAAGCGCCCCGCCGTACCGGCCGACCGGCGTGCGGATCGCGTCGCAGATGAAGGCATCAGTCATGAAAGACCCCAGTGATTTCCAGATGAGGCCGATGATTCTCCCAATTCATCGACCAATTGGTCAGCTTATATCAGACCAGACATTACGCCGCAAAGGAAAATGTGCATGGTGCTGTAATGTTTCAAGCCAAGGCGTGAAGCCGCGCCTGCGTCCGGGGGGTGTTTTCCGGCAGGGGGCCGTCCTCGCCTTCCATCACCTGCGCGATATGCGCTTCGGCCAGGGGGGACAGGGCGGGATAAAAGTCGCTGAACAGCGCCTGCGCCGCGTGTCCCGGCCAGCCGGCGGGCAGGGCTTCGGCAGGCAGGCCGGGATCGCGCAGCAGGACGCCGCGATATAGATGGACCAGCAGCAGGCGGGCGATCAGCGCGTCCTCGGGCGACAGGGCAGGGCCATCCGCCAGCGGGCCGAAGCGATCAAGGACAATGCGATAGCCGTCCGCAAGCGCTTGGAGATCCCAGAAGGCCGCCAGCCGCGAAAGCTGGTCCACACCGGCGACGGGCGCCGCGCGCAGGACAAGGCCTCCGGTTTCGGGCAGGTCGCCGCGCGCCGGGCAGATCCACAGGTCGCCCCCTATCCGCGCCATCCGGTGGCTGCGGGCCACCTTTTCGGGCATGTCGGGATGCAGCATCACCAGCCAGTCGCCCGAGGGCTGCGGCCTAGCGTAAAGCATCCGCGCCGCCTGGGCGAATTCGGCGCGGGCGGCAGGGGCAAGGCGATAGAAGCTGCGTCGCCCGACGCGCGTGCCCTGAAGCCTGTCGGCCGAGACCAGCCTGGACACCGCCGTGCGGACCAGGTTCTCGCTGATCCCGATGCGCGAGCAGATCTCGATCAGGCTGCCGATCCACAGGACTTCGCCCCGCGGCACCACCACGTCGCCATAGACGGTGACGATGAAGGACCCGGCGGTGATCGGCAGGCCGTCGGTCAAACGCAGGATCAGGTCGGTCGGGCTCATCGTCGGATCCGGTTGGGGGCGCAGGCCTTGGCCTAGGGGCAGGGGGGCACGATGTCAAACAGGCGCCCCTTGGATCGGCGGCGCGGGGACTGTAGAAGCAGCGGGAACGCATCATCCGTAGGATATCCCATGTCCCTGCGCAGGGCCGAGGCCGTGCTGGCCCGTTTCGGCTTCGACCGCTACATGCTTCTGCTGATCCTCACGGTGGTGCTGGCCAGCGTCCTGCCGGCGCGGGGCGGGGCGGCGGTGGCGCTGTCCCATCTCACCTACTGGGTGATCGCGCTGCTGTTCTTCCTTTACGGCGCGAAGCTGACAACGGCCACGATCGTTGCGGGGCTGGCGAACTGGCGGCTGCAGCTTACGGTGCTGGCGCTGACTTTCGTACTGTTCCCGATCCTGGCCCTGGGCCTGAAGCCCTTGTCGATGATCTGGCTGCCCACGGCCATAGGCGTCGGGTTCCTGTATATCGGCTGCATGCCCTCGACCGTGCAAAGCTCGATCGCGTTCACGGCGGTGTCGCATGGCAATGTGGCGGGGGCGGTCTGCGCGGCCTCGATCTCGAACCTGATCGGGGTGGTGCTGTCGCCCCTGCTGTTCGCGGTCCTGATCCCCCAGGGGACCGGCTACGGGATCGAGCCGTCGGCCATCTGGAAGATCGTCCAGCAGATCCTGCTGCCCTTTGCCCTGGGCCAATTGTGCCGCCCGCTTCTGGCCGGACTGCTGGCGCGGCACCGGACCGCGACGCTGGTCGTGGACCGGGGGTCGATCCTGCTGATCGTCTATTCTGCATTTTCGGCAGGGGTGGTGAACGGCATCTGGCAGGTCATCTCGGCCGGGTCGCTGGCGATCTTGGTGGGCCTGTGCGCGGTCCTGTTGGCGGCGGTGATGGGTGCTGCCCTGCTGGCCGCACGCAGCACCGGCATGGGTCATGCGGACCTGATGGCGGTCCTGTATTGCGGATCGACGAAAAGTCTGGCGACCGGGCTGCCCATGGCGGGGATCCTGTTCGCGGGGCAGGACATCTCGCTGGTCATCCTGCCCTTGATGATCTTCCACCTGCTGCAACTGGGCGTTTGCGCGATCATCTCGCAGCGGATGGCGGGCCGCGCGGACCTGCGGCCCGCCTGATCCCGCAATTGACAATGCCCGCGCCCGGCGTCGATCCTGCGCCCATGAACAAGCCCCATGCTAGCGGCCCGACGGCCCGCCCCGAAACCGATCCGCCGCTGATTGCCGTCATCGCCACCGGCGGCACCATCGCCAGCCAGCAGAACGAGGATGGATCAAGCAGCCCCCACCTCGGCGGGCAGGCTCTGCTGGCCCGCCTGGGGGCGCTGCCCCCCGTCCGGCTGAAGCCCGTCGATCTGTTCGCCAAGGATTCCTCGACCCTGACGCTTGCGGACATGCAGGCCGTCAGCGACAGCGTGGGGGCCGAGCTTGCCGCGGGCGCGGCAGGTGTCGTGGTTTTGCACGGAACCGACGCGATGGAGGAGACAGCCTTGCTTCTGTCGCTCCAGCATCCCGGTGCGCCGGTGGTGCTGACGGGCGCGCAGTTCACGGACGATCACCCGCAGGCCGATGGTCCCGCCAACATGACGGCCGCGATCCGCGCGGTTCTTCAAGGCGGGGGCGTGCGGCTGGCCTTCGGCGGCCGGTTGCTGCCCGCCTGGGGGCTGGTCAAGCACGCGACCGACAGCGCCGATGCCTTTCGCCTGGCCGTCGATGCGCCGCCGCCCGCGTTGATCCTGACCGCGCCGGTCGGCAATGTGCGCGTCGATGTGGTGGCGATCCATCCGGGTGCCGAGGCGACGCATCTGGACGCGAGCCTTGCGGCAGGGGCGCAAGGGATCGTGCTGGCGGCGTTGGGGTCGGGCAACGCCTCGGCCGCGATCACCAGCGGAGTGGCGCGCGCCCACGGGGCGGGGGTGCCGGTCGTCATCTCGAGCCGGGTTCCGATGGGGCGCCTTGCCGCCAGCTATGGCGGCGGCGGGGGCGGGCATGACCTGGTGCGCGCCGGGGCGGTCCTGTCTACCGTTCTGCGGCCGGGGCAGGCGCGGGTGCTGCTGGCGGCCCTGATCGCGGCGGGCGAGGCGGATCGCGCCCCGGACGTCTTTGCCTAAGGGAAAAAAGCCTCAGGGACCGGACAGCTCGATCCGCCAGCCACCCGAGGCGTTGACCTGCAAGCGATAGGTGCCCGGCATCTCGATCAGGAAATGCCCCGTGCCCGCGCCGCCGTGGTGGAGGTTCTGGACGACCGCGCCCGTGGTGTCGTCCAGCAGATAGGCGACCAGGATCGCGTCGTCGCTTTCGAACCCCAGCATCTGCGGCCCGGTTACGGTGAATGGTCCCGCCATGCCGCTGCCCTGGCCCTCAAAGAACGTCCCACCCGGCAAGGGCAGGGCATCGTAACAGGCAAGCCGCGCCCGGTCGTCGGATAGGGCACGGCAGTCCGACAGTTCCCCGGCTGCGGCCTCGGCTGCCAGGCAGGTCGCCAGCAGCAGCGACCCGATCACCAATCGACGGGGCACCCGGTGCAGTTCTCCATATGCACGCCTTCCCAGATGGTGAAGCGGTTGGTGTTGTCGCCCAGAGTGGCGTTGGCCAGGTCGGCATTGTAGAACTTGGCCTCGGACAGGTTGGCGGCGACAAGGGTCGTGCCGACCAGGCGGGCCTTGTTGGCCCAGACGGCCTCCATCGACACGGCGGTCAGGTTCGATCCGCTGAAGTCGATCCCGGCCATGCGGGAATAATCCAGATTTGCCCCGGTCAGGTCGGCGTCGCGCACGGTCGCGCCTTGCAGATAGCTTTCGGACAGATCCGCCCCGCGCAGATCCGCGCCGGTCAGGGTGGCACCTTTCAGAAGCGCGCCGTGCAGGTTCGCGCGCACCAGCCGGGCGCCTGACAGGTCCGTGCCGTTCAGGTTCATGCCCGACAGATCCTGGTGGCTCAGATCGACGCCGGGGCAGGACGCGCCGGGTTCCAGCCTGCAACCGTCGATGGTCTGCGGACCCTCGGGCAGGTCGTCGGTATCGGTGATGATGCGGTAACCGGTGCCGGGCGTGACCGGCATTGGGTCGGCCATGGCCCCATGGGCGGACGGCGCGGCCAGCAGCAGGGCCAGGGCAATGGAATGGCGATACATGGTTCCCCCTTGAAAAAGCGCGGGGGCGCGATGCCCCCGCCGCCGTTGTCAGTTGGCCGAGGCCAGCAGTTCCGACGGGATCTCGAAGACCCAGAAGGACCCGCCCTGGCTGACCTGCGTGGTCAGTTGCGCCATGTCGCCGCCCCACAGCGGCACCGCGCCGCCATAGCCCGAGGCGATGCCCAGGTATTGCTTGCCGTCCATTTCCCAGGTGATCGGGCTGCTGACGATCCCCGAGCCGGTCTGGAACTTCCACAACTCCTCGCCGGACTGGGCGTTGAAGGCCTTGACGTAACCGTCCGAGGTGCCGGTGAAGACCAGGTTGCCCGCGGTCGCCAGCGTGCCTGCCCAAAGGGGAAACTCTTCCTTGTGTTCCCAGACCTTTTCCCCGGTGGCGGGGTTGAAGGCGCGCAGGGTGCCGATGTGGTCGTCATACAGGCGCTTGATGCGGAAGCCCTGCCCTAGATAGGCCGCGCCCGCCTGGTAGGTCACGTTTTCTGTCCAGTAGTCCTCGGTCCAGTTGTTGGCGGGGACATAGAACAGGCCGGTGTCCTGTGAATAGGCCATCGGGTTCCAGTTCTTGCCGCCCAGGAACGGCGGGGTGACCTGGATGGTGGCGCCCTTCGTCTCGCCTTCCTCGGGCAGAGGGGGTCGCTGGCCCTCGACCTCGATCGGGCGGCCGGTTTCCAGGTCGATCCCCTTGGCCCAGGTGATTTCGTCGACAAAGGGGAAGGCGTTCAGCAGCGCGGTGGGGCGGTTGATCTCTCCGCCACGCTGGGACAGGGCATCCACGTCGGTCACGTAGAAGAAGCCGTTGCGGTCGGCATGGGCGCCCGCGCGATGGGTGTTGCCGTCCTTGTCGGTATAGTCGAACAGGATGATCTCGTTGTTGCCGGAAAAGTCCCAGGCGTCGTTCGGGGTGTGCTGGTAGAAGCCCACCAGTTCGCCCGTGGTGGGGTTCACGTAAGCCTGCCCCGAAGTGTAGAGGCTGTCGCCTGGCGTCCTTGCCCAGGTGTTCCATGGGGCTGGGTTGCCTGCGCCCACGACGATGGTGTTGCTTGCCACGTCAAAGGCCGCCGACTGCCAGGGCGCGCCGCCGCCGTGGTTCCAGGCCTCGACCTTCTCGCCGTTCTCCTGGTTGGGCCAGCTTGGCGCCGAGGCGTCGCCGGTGGTGCGGCTGTCCTTGCCCTCGAAGCGGCCCATGTGGCCTTCGACGAAGGGCAGCATCCAGATTTCCTCGCCCGTATCCACGTCCCGGGCGTAAAGCTGGCCCACCACGCCGAACTCGTCGCCGGACGATCCGTGGATCAGCATCATCCGGCCGGTTTCCTTGTCCTTGATGACGGTTGGCGCACCAGTCATCGTGTAGCCGACCTTGTGGTCGCCGAACTTCTCGCGCCACTCGACCTTGCCGGTTTCCTTGTTCAGCGCATAGATGCTGGCGTCCAGGGCGCCGAAATAGACCTTGTCGCCATAGATCGCGGCGCCCCGGTTCACGACGTCGCAGCAGGGGCGGATGTCGTCGGGCAGGCGAGCCTCGAACTTCCATTTTCGCTCGCCGGTCTTGGCGTCAAGCGCCCACATCCGGGAATAGCTGCCGGTGATGTAGATCGTGCCGTCATGGACGATGGCCTGGGTTTCCTGGCCGCGCTGCTTTTCGTCGCCAAAGGAAAAGGCCCAGGCCGGGCGCAGGTGCTTGACCGTTTCGGCGTTGATCTGGTTCAGCGACGAATACCGCTGGGCATTGTTGCCCAGGCCATACATCAGGACATCGTTCGTCGTCTCGTGGTCGTTCAGGATGTCCTCCCAGGTGACATCCTTGGCGATGGCGGCCGACAGGCCCCCCGCGACCAGCAGCGCGAGGGCGCTGACGGACGGGATGGTGAAAGCTTTGCGCATACTCTCCTCCTTGATGGCAAACTTCGTTTCTGGTCGTCTGTCAGACGCTGCCGCCGATGACGGGCAGGGCGCTGATCTCGTGCGCGCGCCATTGCTGGACGGTGGCGCGGCGGTATTCGGCGGGATTGGCGCCCAGATGGGCAAAGGCGGGCATCGGACCGGCGGCAAGCGCTTCGGCCGGTGTCAGGCCCAGGCTTGCCGCTGCGTCCATGCGGGCGGCGAAGGCGTCGAGATAGGCCAGGGTCTGCACGACCGCACGGCTGTCGCGGTGGAAGGGACCGTGGCCGGGAATGGTGCCGCTGACGGGCAGCCCGCCCAAGATGGCCAGGGCAGCCCGCCAAGCCGCAAGGTCGGCATCGGGAAAACTGGGCGCGCGGTCCAGGAACAGCAGGTCGCCCGCGATCAGGGTGCCGGTCCGCTGGTCGATCAGCGCCAGGTCGGCCCCGGTATGGCCCGACAGCGCCATCACGGTCAGGCCGCGCCCGCCGATGGTCATGTCGCCCCCTTCGACGGCTGCCGTGGCGGGCAGCGGCGCCGTGCCCTGCATCCACGACCCGAGGATCCGGTACAGCCCGTCCGACAGCCCCTGCGCGCCGGCCTTTTGCGCGGCGATGGTGCCAGGCAAGGCCTGGATGGGGCGGTCGGCGAAGGCCCCGTTGCCGAACCAGTGGTCCGGGTGGTGATGGGTGTTCAGCGAAGCCGCGACCCCGCCAAGGCGCCCATCGGCAAAGGCGCGCAGCGCGGCACCGTGGCGCAGCGTGCCGCCGGTATCCACCACGACCGCGCCCTCGGGCGTCTTGAGCATCGCCACGTTGCAGATCGCCCCGCCGTTGGCAGGGGCGATGCTGTCCTGCGCGCCTTCGATCAGCCAGACGCCATCCGCGACCTGCCGGGGCTCCAGCCGGTATTCCGGCGCGGCCCGCGCGGGAACCGGCAGCAGCGCGGCGGCGGCACCCAGCAAGGCCTGGCGGCGGGTGACCCTCATGCCGCGACCCGTCCCGAGAAGCGGAAGCCGCTGGTATCGCGCGCGGTGATGCCCACGGGACCGCGCGCCAGATCCGGGGGCAGCAGGAAGGTCAGGACCGGGTTTTCCTCCAGCGGTTCGTGGATCTCCAGCCGCGCGATCTCAGCCCCCGCTGCATCTGTCAGGGTCAGGTCGGTCAGGTGATGGGCGGGGACGCCGTCGGCAAGGCCCGTGTCCATCGGGTGCCGGATGCCCACGCGCAGCCGCCCCGTTTCCGGCCACAGCCTGGCGCGCATCTCGCCAAAGCCGTCCTGCCAGTCGGGGCGGGCATGGGTCACGGCGGGCGCCGAACAGCCGCCGCCCATCGCGTCGATGAAGGCGCCGCCCATGATCCATTCGCCCCCGCTCAGAGCCGAAGCCCGGATCGGCCCGGCAATCTCGTATTTCACGCCAAAGCCAAGCAGCGGCAGGGCGCGGCCCGGATGGAACACGAGGGCCAGCGGAAAGGGGCTGTAGTCGATCGTGACGACCATCCGTTCGACGCGATCCAGCCCGGTCGCATCGGCCAGGGCAGGGACATGGCGCGCATCCTCGGCATTGCCGGGGGCCAGAAGGCGCAGGCCAGGATCCGTGCGCCAGACACCGGGAACGCCCAGCAGATCGGCGCTGTGCAGGTCCCACATGCCGCTGTCCAGCCGGTCCGGCCGGGTCAGCCCGCCGCCAAAGGCGGCAAGCCCGGCCTCGCCGCCCGGCAGCAGGTGGGACAGGATCGCCGCCACGGCCCCGCGTCCCCGTCAGTCCCGCACGGCGGCGGACAAGGTTTCGATCGCAGCCTTCACATGAGGGGGCTGCGTCGACAATTGCCAAGCAGCCTCGTCAAAGGGGGTGATCGCGCGGGGCGCGCCCGACAAGGGCTCGAAGCCTTCGCCCGCTGCGGCAAGTTCGGTCGCAAGGGCGGTGGCTGCGGCCTCGTCATCGGCGACCGAGGCCAGCTTGTCGCGCAGCTCGGTCAGCTTGCCCTGCTGGTCGGCGATTTCCACGTCGTCGGCGCGGGTCTCGACATAGGTGCGGATCGCCCAGATCGCCTGCTGGTTCAGGATACCCTCGAAGGGCGGCATCTTGACCGCCCCGTTCTGTTCATAGCCGTGCAGGATGCGGTCCAGGAACCACTCGTCCCCGAACTCGTTCGCCTCGAGATAGCGCAGGTCGGGGGCCAGCCCGCCCGAGATCGCCTCGAGTCCGTGGCACCGCGCGCAGTTGCTGTTATAGCCCTTGGCGCCGACCTCGACCGCCTTGAACAGCACTTCGGGCGCGGCTTGGCGCCAAGGGTTTTCGGTTGCCATCTCGGCGGGCAGGTCGGGCAGGCCAGCCGTGTCCACCGCCTGTGGCGCGGTATCGCCATGGCCCAGTGCGGCCGCCGCCCCCAGGATAATGCCGAAACCGGCCCAGATCGTTGCCTTGCGCATTCGAAGCCCCCTCGATTACTTTCAGGCAGGATCAAGCCAGGCAGGCGGATCCCACAATTCTCCAATGGTCCCGGCGGGGGGTGCGGTCTTAGGCCAAAGGTCGAATTGGTGGCGCGGCGTCGGCCGTGGGAAGCTGGCGCGATGAACATGCTGCGCCTGATCCCCGCCGCGCTGATCGCGCTGATGCCGCAGACCGCCGGGGCCGAAGCGGTCTTCGACCCGGCGACCGGGCTGCGCGTCGCTGCCTATCGCGCGCCGGTCCCGGACAGCGTGCCCGGCGGGCGGGTGGTCGGCGCCGATGAGGTCGCGGCAATGGCGGCAGGGGGCGCGCTGCTGATCGACGCAATGGCCGCGCCGGGCCATGCCCTGACCCCCGAAGGCGCATGGATCATCGCCGAACCGCACCGGACCATCCCCGGCGCCCATTGGCTGCCCGAGATCGGGCGCGGCCGCCTGGACCCGTGGATCGAGGCGGGGCTGCGCGCCTCGCTTGCGGATTGCGACCGGGCGCGGCCTGTGGTCCTGTTCTGCAAGACCGACTGCTGGATGAGCTGGAATGCGGTGCAGCACCTGGCGGGTCTAGGCCATCGCGAGATCGGCTGGTATCCGGGCGGGGTGGATGACTGGGCCAATCAGGGGCGCGACCTGGTTCCCGTCGATCCGCTGCCGCTGGGACGCCCGCTTTGCACGATGGACGGGGTTGGCCCCGATGCCCTAGACTGACCGAAATGCAAAGGGCATCCGCCATGACCCAGAACCCGACCCGCACCATCGCCTCGGTCCTGATCGTCGAGGATCACCCGCTGTTCTGCGACGCCTTGTCGATCACCTTGCAGATCGTCGGAGGAATCAGCAGCGTGCGGACCACCAGCTCCATCGGCGACTGCCTGCGCCAACTGGCCATCGGTCCGCAGCCCGACGCGGTGTTCCTGGATCTGAACCTGCCCGATGCGGACGGGCTGGACGGCCTTCTGAAGGTGCGCAAGGCGGCCCCCGACGCGGTCCTGCTGATCGTGTCATCGCTGACCAGCCCTGCCATCGTGAACGCGGCCATCGACTTCGGCGCCTCGGGCTATGTGCCCAAGCACAGTCAAAGGCAGGTGTTCCAGGATGCCTTGGCCCGCATCGCGCGCGGAGAGATCTACCTGCCCGAGGGCTTCGTGGCCCCGGACGGCCCGAGGCCCCTGGCGCAGACCCGGGACCGGCTGGAAAGCCTGACCACGCAGCAGTCGCGCATCCTGTCGCTGATATCGGAAGGCAAGCTGAACAAGCAGATCGCCCATGACCTCGACATCGCGGAATCGACCGTTAAGGCCCATGTCACCGTCATCATGCGCAAGCTGGGCGTGCAGACCCGCACCCAGGCAGTGCTGGCAGCCCAGGCCGCGCGGTTTGACAGCCTTGGCGCGCGGTGACATCCTTTCCCCCAGGGAGAGGCGCGGACAGGCAGGCTTATGGACGGAGGAGGAGATCCGACCGCCGCCCCGCCGCGGGCGGGGTCAGGCATAGGCAGGCACGGCATCCTTCGCCGGGCGCAGGCGCCTGCCGGGGATCCGGGCGCGGCGGCGCGCCTGGCGGCGGATCTGGGGCCGGGCATCGCGCTTGCCCTGCTGTTCGTGTCGCCAAGCGCGAATTTCGCCGCCACGATGGCCGCCGCCGCCCGCGCCTTCGGCACCACCCCGGTCCTGGGATGCACCACCGCCGGAGAGATCGCGGGCGGCTATGTCGAAGACCGGATCGTCGCGGTAGGCTTTCCCGCATCCGATTTCGCGGCGGAAACCATCGCCATCCCGGATCTGGACCGGATCGAACCCGGCGCGCTGATCGACCGGATGATCCGCGCCCGGCAGGCGCTTGCGGCCGGCCGGCCCGGCTTCGCCCATGAATTCGCCTATCTGATGGTCGATGGCAGCACCTTGCGAGAGGATGCGTTGATGGCAGTGGTGGGCCACGGGCTGGGGCCGGTGCCGCTGTTTGGTGGATCGGCGGGCGACGGGGCGCGCTTTGGCCAAAGCTATCTGGCACAGGGTGGAGCCGTGCGCACCAACGCGGCCTTCCTGACCTTCCTGCGGACCCGCTGCCCGGTCAAGGTCTTCAGCTTCGACCACCTGGATGCGGGGCCGGGGCAGATGGTCGTGACCGGGGCCGATCCGGCCCGCCGCAAGGTGCACGAGATCAACGCGGTCCCCGCCGCCGCCGAATACGCCCGCCTGCTGGGCAAGCCCGCGGGTCAGTTGGACCCCTTCACCTTCGCGGCGCATCCCCTGGTGGTGAAGGTGGGCGGGCGCTATCACGTGCGCTCGATCCAGCGGGTCGAGAACGGCACCGACCTGATCTTCTTCAGCGCCATCGACGAGGGCGTGGTGCTGACCTTGGCGACATCGCGCGACATGGCCCGGTCGCTGGACGCCAACCTGGCGGGCTTGGGGGACGGGGGCCGCGTGGACAGCATTTTGGCCTGCGACTGCATCCTGCGCCGGATCGAGGCGCAGCAGAAGCAGCAGATCCGCAACGTGTCCCAGGTTCTGGCCCGCCACAACGTCACCGGCTTTTCCACCTATGGCGAACAGTTCGGCGCGATGCACGTGAACCTGACCATGACCGGCGTCGCGATCTATTCGCCCGAGGAAGACTGATGGACAACCTCGTCGATCCGGCCGAGCCGCCGGACATCCAGATCGCCCGGCTGAAGAAGATCAGCGCCGTCCTGATGCGGCGCGTGGAAACCCAGACCGACCGCGACGGCGCCGCCTATTCCCAGTTCGAACGCGCCGTGGTGCTGGAGGATCAGGTCCGCCGCAGGACCGAGGAACTGGAACGCGCGCTGCGGCTGCTGAACGAATCCAACGCCAAACTGTCGGCCGCCAACAGCCAGATCGAGGGCGCCCGCCGCGACCTTGCAAGCGCCATCGAGGCCGTGCAGGAAGGCTTCGCCCTGTTCGGCGCCGATGACCTGCTGCTGCTGTTCAACGGCCGCTTCTGCTGGCAAATGCCCGAGGTGCGCGCCCAGTTGCGGCCGGGAATGCGCTTTGCCGACTATGTCCGGATCGTCAGCCGATCGGCCAAGCTGCACCTGCCCGCGGGCCAGACGCCCGATGACTGGGCGGCCACCCGGATGCAGCGGCACCGGCGCGACCATGTGATCTTCAACCTGGCCCTGATCGATGACCGCTGGCTTCAGATCTCGGAACATCGGACGGCGAACTCGGGCACGGCCATCGTGCAGACCGACGTGACCGAACTGATGCGGGCGGAACGCGAGCAGCGCGAAAGGCTGCTGGACAATCAGGGGCGCATCATCCGCGCGACCCTGGACCATCTGGCGCAGGGCGTGGCGATCTTCGACGCGCAGGGCCTGCTGGCAGGCTGGAACCGGCGCTTCCGTGTGCTGACGGGCCTGCCGCCGCAGACCTTCACGCTGGGGACGCGCTTTCAGCGGGTGACGGAACAGATGCTGCAACTGTTCCGCCCGGCGGGTCCTGGCGACACGGCGCGCATCGCCGACTGGATGCAGGGGCAGGATGGGCAGGGGCAGGATGGGCGTGGGGCGCTGTCCTTCGAACTGGTCCAGCAGGGGGGCGGGCTGACGCTGGACGGCTTTGCGCAGCGCCTGCCGGACGACGGTTTCGTGCTGTCCCTGACCGATGTCACCGCCGAACGCGATGCGCTGCGCCGCCTGGCCCGCGCGAACGAGGAACTGGAAGCCCGGGTCACTGCGCGGACCGACGAATTACGCGATGCGCTTGCGCAGGCGGAACGATCCAATGCGTCGAAGTCGCGCTTTGTCGCCGCGGCCAGCCACGACCTGCTGCAACCGTTGTCGGCCGCCAAGCTTTACCTGTCGGCCGCAGATACCGCTGGGACCAACAGCAATGTCCAGAAGGCCGGCGAGGCGCTGACCAATGTCGAACGCATCATCGAGGCGCTTCTGGACATCTCGCGCCTTGAAACCGAGGAGGAGCAGCTTGCACAGGGCGATCTGGCGCTGAACGACATCCTGTCCTCGCTTTCGTCCAGCTTTGCGCCGGCAGCGGCAGCCAAGGGACTGCGCTTCCGGGTGCGGCCTTCGGAAGCCCATGTCATCAGCGACGGGCTGTATCTCCAGCGGATCGTGCAGAACCTCATCTCGAATGCGATCCGCTATACCGACCGGGGCGGCGTCTTCGTGGGCGCGCGGCGGCGCGGCGACAAGGTGCAGATCGAGGTTTGGGACAGCGGTCCCGGCATCCGGGACGAGGATCGCGCAGTGATCTTCCAGGAGTTTCGCCGCCTGCATCGCCGCGCCTCGGCCAGCGAGGGGATGGGCCTGGGCCTTGCCATCGTCGAGCGTGCCTGCGCCCGGCTGGACCACGGCCTGGACCTGCTGTCACGGCCGGGTCGCGGCAGCGTCTTTCGCGTGACCGTGCCCCTGGCCGCCGCGGGGGCCCGCAACAGCCGGGACAACGGCGATCCCCGGCACCTGTCGTCGCTGGCCGGGGCGGGGCTTCTGGTGCTGCTGGTGGACAACGACCACGAACTGCGCCGGGCGATGGTCGCGCTGCTGGAAGGCTGGGGGATCACCGTGCTTGACGCGGAAGGCCCCGAGGATGCCATCGCCCTGATCGACGAGATGGACTTCGTGCCCGACGCGATGCTGATCGACTATCAGTTGAACGACGACGTGGACGGGCTGGATCTGGTCGCAATGCTGCGCCGGCGCTTCGGCTGGCGACCGGCGCGCATCATCTCGGCCGACCGTTCGCCGGTGCTGCGGGAACGCTGTGCGCGGATGGGCCTGTTCCCGATGCCCAAACCTTTGGATACCGAGGCGCTTTATCATTTCCTGTCGAACGTGAACCCGGCAATTGCCTGACTTGTGATGCCCCGGCGGCGGCCTGGGGCGGAACGCTTTTCCGCCGGACCTGTTGACCCCTTGCCACACCAGCCGCAGCAAAGGGTCGACCATGCAGCCTCCAGTCCGCTATTCCCCCGATGTCGAAACCGAGGGTCCGGACGAGGGCCGTGTCATCGACGAGCTGTCGGAAACCCTTCGCGACATCATGGAAACGACGTCCAGGGACTATGGCCACGCGGTCCGGTCCGTCCACGCGAAAAGCCACGGCATCCTGCGCGGCGAGCTGGAGATCCTGCCCGGCCTTCCCGCCGAACTGGCCCAAGGCATCTTCGCCCGCCCCGGGCGGCATGGCGCGATCATCCGCATCTCGACCAATCCGGGGGATCTGCTGCACGATTCAATTTCGGTCCCGCGCGGGCTTGCGCTGAAGGTGATCGGCGTCGAGGGCCCGCGGCTTGAGGGGGCCGAGGGCCGGAACCAAGACTTCATCTTCGTGAACGGCCCGGTCTTCACCGCGCCCGATCCCCAGACCTTTCTCAAGAACCTCAAGCTGCTGGCACGGACCACCGACAGGGCGGAATGGGCCAAGCGCGGGCTGTCGGCGGTTCTGCGCGGGGCAGAAGGGATCGTCGAGGCTGCCGGCGGCGAAAGCGCGACGCTGAAGACCCTGGGCGGCGCCCCGAATGTCCATCCGCTGGGCGAGACCTATTTCACCCAGACCCCTTATCGACATGGTGACCATGTCGCGAAGCTGTCTCTGCAGCCTGCCTCGGCCAGCCTGACGCGCCACTCGGGGCAGGTCATCGATACCCGTGGACGGCCCGACGCCATCCGCGAGACGGTGGCCGCGGACATGCAGACCGGCGACGCGGTCTGGAACCTGCGCGTGCAGCTTTGCCGTGACCTGGACAGGCAACCTGTCGAGGATCCCTCGGTCCTGTGGGACGAAGCCGACAGCCCCTTCGTCACCGTAGCACGCCTGCATGTCCCGGCCCAGACCGGTTGGACTGAAGAGGCGGCCGAACTGGTCGATGACCACATGCGCTTTTCCGTCTGGACGGGGATCCAGGACCACCGTCCCCTGGGCGCGATCAACCGCGCCCGACGACGGCCTTACCGGATGTCGGCCGATTTCAGGCAGCGGTTCAACGGCTGCCCGATCGATGAACCCATCCCGACTGCGGAGGCCGGAACATGAGCCGGGAAGAACGCGGACAAGACCCGACGACGCCTTTCTACGACCGCCCCACCGGGGGCTGGGGTTCGCTGAAAAGCGTACTGAAACATGCCGCCAAGGATCGCATCCGGCTGGGCGTCGTGGAAACGCTGCGCCGCCAGAACAAGCCCGGCGGCCATATGTGCACGTCCTGTGCCTGGGCCAAGCCACCCTCGCCCCACTTGGCCGAATTCTGCGAGAACGGGGCCAAGGCGACCATCTGGGACCTGACCCGCGACCGCTGCGGTCCCGACTTCTTCGCCCGCCATACGCTGGCCGAATTGCGGACCTGGTGCGACCACGACCTCGAGGCGGTGGGGCGGCTGACGCATCCGATGCGCTATGACCCCTCCAGCGACCGTTATGTCGAGACGACCTGGCCCGAGGCATTCAAGGCCATAGGCGCCAAGCTTCGCGGACTGGATCCGAAATCGACGGTCTTCTATGCCTCGGGCCGCGCCAGCCTCGAGACCTCGTATCTCTACCAGCTTTTCGCGCGGCTTTACGGGCACAACAACCTGCCCGACAGTTCCAACATGTGCCACGAGACCACCAGCGTCGCGCTGAAAAGCACCATCGGCGAAGCCGTGGGCACCTGCGTCCTGGATGATTTCGACCACTGCGACCTGATGCTGTTCTTCGGCCAGAACACCGGCACGAACAGCCCGCGCTTCCTGCATCCGATCCAGCAGGCCGTGAAGCGCGGCTGCAAGATCGTCACCTTCAACCCCATCCGTGAACGCGGCCTTGTCGAGTTCACGAACCCGCAAAGCCCGACCGAGATGCTGTCGCGGCGCGGCACGCCCATTTCGGATCTTTACCTGCAACTGCGACCGGGCGGCGACATCGCGGCCATCGCGGGGATCTGCAAGCACCTGCTTAAGATCGGTGCCGTGGACCGTGATTTCATCGCCGAACACGGACACGACTTCGATGCCTTTGAAGCCTGGATCCGTGCATCCTCTTGGGACGATATCGAGGCGGCATCGGGCCTGCCGCGCACCGACCTGGTCGAAGTGGCCGAGATCGTCGCGGCGTCGCAGCGCGTCATCGGCATCTATGGCATGGGCCTGACCCAGCATGTCCACGGCAGCGACAGCATCGGAATGCTGGTCAACCTGCTGCTGATGGGCGGCCATATCGGCCGACCCGGCACCGGCATCTGCCCGGTCCGCGGCCATTCCAACGTCCAGGGCCAACGCACCGTCGGCATCTCGGAAAAGCCCGAACTGGTGCCGCTGGATCGCCTGTCCGAACTGTTTGCCTTCGATCCGCCGGAAGACACCGGCATGACGACCGTCGACGTCGTCCAGGGCGTCATCGACGGCACCGTGCGCGGCTTCATCGGCCTGGGCGGCAACTTCGCCCGTGCGATCCCCGACCAGCACCAGGCCGATCCTGCCTGGGCCAGGCTGGATCTGAATGTCCAGATCGCCACCAAGCTGAACCGCTCGCATGTGCTGGTGGGCGACGGGGCCTGGCTGCTGCCCTGCCTGGTGCGCGCGGAACGCGACCGCCAAAGGACCGGGCCGCAGGCGGTATCAATGGAAGACAGCCTCAGCCACATCCACGGCTCGATGGGGCGCAGGCCGCCGGCATCGCGCCACCTTCTGTCGGAACCCGCCATCATCGCAGGCATTGCCAAGGCAACGCTGCCGCCCAAGCCGCAGGTCAAATGGGATGACTGGGTGGGCGACTATGCCAGGATCCGCGACCTGATCGAGGCGACCTATCCCGACCAGTTCCGCGACTTCAACGACCGGCTGTTCCAGGCGGGCGGGTTCTATCGCGGCAATTCGGCGCGCAGGCGGGATTGGCAGACCGACAGCGGCAAGGCCCAGTTCACCAAGCCTCAAGGCCTTTCTGCCTTGGGCGAGGAACCGGGACAGGGCGTCTTTACGCTGATCACGCTGCGGTCGAACGACCAGTTCAACACCACCATCTATGACTTCCACGACCGCTTGCGGGGGCTGGAGGGGGACCGCATGATCGTCCTGATCTCTCGGCCCGAGATGGAGCGGACGGGACTGGCCGAGGGACAGCGCGTCACCCTGGTGTCGGCCGTCGAGGATGGCGTCACCCGGCGGATCGAGGGGCTGAGCGTCGTGCCCTATGACCTGCCGCCCGGCTGCGTCGCCGCCTATTATCCGGAAACGAACCCGCTGGTGCCGCTGGCCTGGCATGACCGAGCCTCGAAAACCCCCGCCTACAAAGGTGCCCCGGTGCGGATCGAAGCCTGAAGGGGGCTGGAACACATCATCACGGGGAATCGTTTGGGCGGGTCCGATTCACAATGATCATTGGATTTTCCGAAAGCGTGGCCGGATACTGGAACCATGACACAGGAACAAAGCAGCCTGCTTCTGGCCCGTCGTGATCCGTCGCAAAACGTGGCGCGGTTCTACCGGATCGAGATCACGCCCGACCTGTTCGGCGGCGTTGTCCTGATCCGCAACTGGGGCCGCATCGGCCATCACGGCCAGGAACGGCGCCACTGGTTCGCCGACCTTCCCGACGCGCAGCGCGAACAGCAGCTATGGCTTCGACGCAAGCTGCGCCGAGGCTATGGCACACAGGAAGCCGATGGCGGCAACGATTGATGTTCCATAATCTTGGTTATTAGTCCCGGAGGTATAGCCGCAAAGTTAAAATGTCTCACCTCTGCAATTCAGGAATGTCACACTCCCTGGATGAGCATCGTGTCGATCCTTGGGAGCCGAGACATGGGATGGGTGATGATGAGTGAACGGGAACTGAACCGGGTCAAGGTTCTGAGCCAGGTGCTGCAAGGTGGGATGTCAGCCGTGAGTGCGGCCGATGTTCTGGACCTGAGCCGCAGACAGGTTCACCGGCTGCTGAAGCGGTTCGGGGCTGACGGCGCGGCGGCAATCCGGCACCAGGCACGTGGACGGGCATCGAACAACCGGATCGACCCGACGATCCGGGAGGCTGCCATGTCGCTCGTTCGGGACCGCTATGCCGACTTTGGCCCGACCTTGGCGGCCGAGAAGCTGGCGGAGTGTCACGGGCTGACAGTGTCGCGCGAGACCTTGCGCAAGTGGATGCAGGATGCGGGTTTGTGGCTGTCGCGCAAGCAGCGCCGAACATTCCACCAGCCGCGCCTGCGCCGCGAGTGCCTTGGCGAGCTGATCCAGATCGACGGCTCGGATCATCGCTGGTTCGAGGATCGCGGGCCGGCCTGCACCTTGTTGGTGTTCATCGATGACGCCACCAGCACCCTGATGCACCTGGAATTCGTCCGTTCCGAGAGCACCTTCAGCTATTTCGGAGCCCTGGAGCGGTATCTGACGCTGCATGGCCGGCCCGTTGCCTTTTACTCCGACAAGCACACCGTGTTCCGGGTGCCAAAGCAAGGTGCCAGGACAGGCTATGGGATGACCCAGTTCGGCCGGGCCTTGAACGAACTGAACATCGAGATCCTGTGCGCCAACTCCTCGCAAGCAAAAGGTCGCGTCGAGCGCGCCAACCGCACCCTGCAGGACCGTCTGGTCAAGGAACTGCGGCTGGCCGGCATCTCCGACATGGAGACTGCCAATGCCTTTCTTCCCGGCTTCATGGCGCGCTACAACGCGCAGTTTGCCAAGGTGCCACGCCGTGCGGACAACCTGCATCGGCCACTGAATGTCGAACCGGATCGGCTGCGTGACATTCTGTGCTATCGCGACGAACGCTATGTCAGCAGCCAGCTGGCCTTTTCCTACGACCGGCTGCGGATCATTCTGGCCGAGAACGAGATCACCCGCGATCTGCCGGGCAAATACGTGGACAGCTATGAGTTCGCGGACGGCCGGCTGGAGTTCCGCTGGAAGGGTGTCTCGCTGCCCTACTCCGTGTTCGACAAGGATCAGCGGGTGACCCATGCGGCCATTACCGAGAACAAGCATCTGAGCGCGGTCCTGGAATACATCAAGGCCGAGCAGGACAAGGCTCCGCCGAAGGTGCACCGGGTCGGCAAGCAACGGACCCGCTACACGCCCACGGGACGCCGCAACAACGGCTGGAACTCCTCGGCAGCCCGCAAGGCAAAGGCGCATGCCGCTCCACCCCTGGAATGACGCTTCCCTGGCCCAGTTGCGGTGATACCCTGTGCTTTGATCGAGCACGCAGGGCAAGAACATGGCAGACAGCGCAGAGCCGGAGATCATCTTCTCGGATCTGACACAGGACGTGCTGATCGATGGCCACCGGTTCTCTGTCGAGATCTACCGGACATCGATCTCCCCTGGCTGGGTGCTGTCGGTCATGAACAGGTTCGGCACCCTGACGATTTCGGATAACCCGCCCTATCTTGTCGATGGTCTTGCCTGGCGGGATTTCGAGAAGCGGGTCGAAACGAAGGGCGTGCGCGCCTTCTACTCGCCAAAGGAACGTCGAAAGCTTCGGCTCTGACCGCATGGCCGATCAGGGCTCCGATGCTCGAGGTCTCCGCCCTGCCCGGCCATGCTTGCCCACCTTCGGTGAGACATTCCTACTTTGCGCAGCCGAGGACATTTCAACTTGGTTGCAACAGGAGGTATAGCACGGGCACATTCCATTCTGGAATGCATCACTCGATAGTTTCCTGAAACACTTCAGGAGGATGTGATGCGGCGCCCTTTCACCAACCTGACGCTGGACGAACGCCGTGTGATATCGCGGCGGCTGCAGGCCAAGGTGCCGAAGACGAAGATTGCGCAGATGCTCGGCCGCAGTCGCTCGACCATCACCCGCGAAGTCAAACGCAACTGGTGGCATGACAAGGATGTGCCACAGGCGGATGGCTACTGGCATGTGACGGCTCAGTCCCAGGCTGATCGTAGGCGGTCACGCCGGCGCAAGCTCGAGCGTCTTCCGGACTTGCGCGCCGAAGTAATCCGCTGTCTGCACGAAGGCTGGTCACCCGAACAGATTGCGGGTCGGCTCAGAATTGAACCTGCCGCCCCGCACCGGCTCTGCCATGAGACGATCTACCAGTATGTCTACTCTGCCGAAGGTCAGTCCGCGCAACTGGCGCGCCTCCTGCCCGAGCGGCGCCGAAAGCGGAAGCCACGCTATGCCCGCACGCCGCGCAACCGGGTCTTTCCTGTGGAAACCAGCATCCACAACCGGCCGCCTGAGATCAACGATCGCAGCCAGTTTGGCAATTGGGAGGGTGATTTGATGATCTTTGAGCGTGCTCAAGGTGACGCCAATGTGGCGACGCTGATCGAACGCAAGACCCGCTACACGGTTCTGCTGCGCAACAACGATCGGAAATCCAAGCCCCTCATGAACCGCCTGATCCACGAGATGTCACCCCTGCCTGCCGAGGCGCGGCGCTCGATCACCTTTGACCGCGGCCTCGAGTTCGTCGCCTGGCGCGAGTTGGAAACCGGCATGGGCACGAAGGCGTGGTTCTGCGACCCACAAGCTCCTTGGCAAAAGGGCTCGGTCGAGAACATGAACAGGCGGCTCCGCCGCTACCTGCCTCGGGACACTGCTGTGTTGCAGCTGACACCTCGTTCGATGAGGATGATGTGCCAGCGCCTGAACGCCACGCCCCGGAAGTGCCTGGGCTACCGAACACCCACCGAAGCATTTCGAGATGAGCTGATACGACTGGAGGCACCATGATGAACCCTGCCCCGCAGGACTGGTGCATTCAGAATGGAGCCTGCACGGCAAAGTTAAAATGTCTCACCTCTGCAATTCAGGAATGTCACACTCCCTGGATAAACATCGTGTCGATCCGTGGGAGCCGGGACATGGGATGGGTGATGATGAGCGAACGAGAACTGAACCGCGTCGAGGTTCTGAGCCAAGTGGTGCAAGGCCAGATGTCAGCTGTGACCGCGGCCGATGTTCTGGCGCTGAGCCGCAGACAGGTTCACCGGTTGCTGAAGCGGTTCGGGACTGACGGCCCGGCGGCGATCTTGAACGCTGACGAAAAAGCAGCCTAATCATTGAACCACGAACTCTCCGGTAAACCCGGGGCGGTTCAAAGCTTGGGCTGAAGTAGGCCGTTCGCTGGACTCAAATGCTTCTGGGGTGCTCCATGGCCATCAAGTCAACGCTAGAGAGTCGCAGACGGCTGCAAACCTCGCGCAAGATCCAGTGGGCGGCCCTGAAGCTGGCACTACGCTACGGCTACGATGACATGACAACCGAAATGATCGCGGCTGCGGCGGGCATCAGCCAGCGGACCTTCTTTAACTATTACCCGAACAAGGGTGCAGCGATCATCGGACCTTCAACCGGCTTCGACGACCAGGCGGCGGCATGGTTTCGGGCCTCGTCGGGCTCACTCCTCGCCGATCTTCTCCAGGCGCTGTACCAGCATCTAGCCAACATCGTCGTGGATCACAGCACCCCGCAAGTGATTGGCGAGCTACTGGGAACGTCACCGGAACTGCAGCGGATCCTTGATGGGGTTCTGAAACAGTTCGGCAACCAGATTGCGGACCTGCTTGTAACCAGAATGGGAAAGGAGGCGCGCCGAGATGCAGAACTGCTCGGCACTGTAGTCTCGCATGCCTTGGGAAACACTATTTGTTCGTGGGCCAACGACCAGGCGATGTCCGCCAACAGCATCATCGAGGTTTCCTCGTC
This sequence comes from Paracoccus sp. AK26, assembly GCF_011801365.1. Taxonomy (NCBI): domain Bacteria; kingdom Pseudomonadati; phylum Pseudomonadota; class Alphaproteobacteria; order Rhodobacterales; family Paracoccaceae; genus Paracoccus; species Paracoccus sp. AK26. The sequence goes on along the minus strand of NZ_CP041045.1, from coordinate 180,059 downwards.
AAGGCTGCAAGCGCTTCGCGGCAATCTGGCGCTCATTTAGGCAGCCCTTCTAATCCAGATGCGATTCATGACCAAGTCGCTTGACCCTGCCGCGGTTTATTCTATACGAACGTTCGACTATCATCCGAGGGACTCATGGGCCGAAAGCGCACGATCGACAGGGACGCCCTTATGGATGGCGTGGAAAGCGTTGCGCGCCGCGAGGGGGTAAGTGGTCTCAGCATCGATGCCCTGGCCAAGGAAGTCGGCATCAGCAAGTCCAGTGTTGTTTATGACTGCGGAAGCAAGGCCGGGCTGCTGGCGGCCTTCACTCGTCACAAGATCGGCCAGTATCGCGAGCGTTTTGGCGATGCCCTGCAGGCTCATGCCGGGCAGCCGAACGCCTGGTTGCGCGCGATGATCGACATGGGGCGCGAAGGGCCTTCGGATGACGACGTGGCGATCACGATGCTGATCAGCGCCAGCATGGGTGAGCACGCTGAATGCCGTGAACTGATGCGTGCATCCCTTGCCGAGGATGCCCGCCGCGTCGCGGCAGATGCCGAGGACCAGGGAAAGATGCTGCAGCTTCTGCTTGCGGTCCATGGCCTGTTCTTTCTCGAATGTTTTGGGCTTCACCGTTTCGATGAGATCACCCGCCAAGAACTCCTCGACGGGCTCATGAAGTCCCTTGAGGCCGACAAGGGATCGTCCGCTGCGGCCACTACCCATTCCAACAAGTAATCCTTCTTTCCGAAAGACCGACCATGCACAGATCTCGAGTCCTGACCGGGCTTCTTGTTGCGCTGCTGGCCCAGCCGGTGGCTTTGCGCGCAAGTGCGCAGGATATGCCGCCCACGCCCGTCAGCGTCCTGACCATGACACCGCAACCCTTGCCCGTGGTGAACGAGCTGCCCGGACGCGTTGCTGCGACCCGCACCGCCGAGGTGCGGCCCCGTGTCGGTGGCATCGTCGTCGAGCGGATCTTCACGCAAGGCTCTGTCGTGAAGGCCGGCGATGTTCTCTACAAGATCGACCCCGCGCCCTATGCGGTGCGCGTTGCCAGTGCCGAGGCCACCCTGGCGCGGGCCGAGGCGACCCGGCAGAACGCCCAGGACCAGCTTGCCCGCACCGAGGCGCTGCGCGAACGCCGCGTCACCGCAGGAGTGGATCTTGAAAACGCCACCACCACCCTGGCCCAGGCCGATGCGGACGTTGCCATCGCCAATGCCAGCCTCCAGGAAGCGCAGCTGAACCTGGGCTATACCGACGTGACCGCCCCAATCGACGGCGTCGTCGGGCGCGCCCTGGTGACCGAAGGTGCCCTGGTCACCGCGCAGACCGACATCCTGGCCACGATCCAGCAGCTTGACCCGGTCTATGTGGACGTGACCCAGTCATCCGCGCAATTGTTCGCCCTGCAACGCGCACGGGCAGCCGGAGAGCTGATGATGACCGCGCCCGACGAGGCGCAGGTCCAGCTGTTCTTCGATGACGGGTCGGCATACCCGCATATGGGCAAGTTGCTTTTTTCGGAAGCCAGCGTCGACAGCTCGACGGGGCAGATCACGCTGCGGGCCGAGTTCCCCAATGCGGACGGGATGCTGTTGCCGGGCCTTTATGTCCGTGCGCGGCTTGAACAGGCTGTCCGCGAAAACGCGCTCAGCATCCCGCAGATGGCGGTTCAGCGCGACACCAACGGCCAGGCCTTTGTTTACGTCCTGAAGGGCGAGGACACCGTCGAACGCCGGGACGTGTCCCTGGGCCTGACCTTCAAGAACGAATGGTTGGTCGAAGATGGCCTGCAGCCCGGGGATCGTGTTGTCGTCGAAGGGGCGCAGAAGCTGTACCCGGATGCGAAGGTCGTCGCGGAACCCGTCAATGCAAAACCTGAGGCAGCCGCCACGCAATCCGCCCGGCCTGCCGCGCAGACCGCCAATCACAAGGGCTGAGAACGCAGCATGGCACAGTTCTTCATTCTTCGCCCGGTCCTGGCCTGGGTGATCTCGATCTTTATTGTCATCGCCGGGCTGATTGCCCTGCCCCAGATGCCGATCGCCCAATATCCCCAGGTCGCGCCCCCGCAAATCCAGATCTCGACCTTCTATACCGGCGCCTCGCCCAACGAGATGTACCAGTCCGTCGCCCAGCCGATCGAGGAGGAGCTGAACGGCATCCAGGGCATCCAGTACTTTGAATCGACCTCGGACGTGTCAGGCGCGATCTCGATCACGGCGACCTTTGAACCGGGGACGGATGTCGGCACGGCGCAGGTGGATATCCAGAATGCCGTCAGCCGGGTCGAACCCGTGCTGCCGCAGACGGTCGTCGACCAGGGTGTTACCGTCGAGGAGGCCGGAGCAGGCTTTCTGATGATGGTCTCCTTGACCTCGTCGGATGGGTCGATGAACGATGTGGCGCTTGGCGATTACATCAACCGCAACGTCGTGGGCGAAATCCGCCGCATCGACGGCGTCGGTCGCGCCCAGGTCTTTGCATCCGAGGAAGCACTGCGGATCTGGATCGATCCCGACAAGCTGACCGGCCTCAACCTGTCGCCGGCTGACGTGTCGGCGGCGATCCGCGCCCAGAATGCCCAGGTGGCGGCAGGCCAGATCGGCGCGGACCCGAACCCGGTGAACCAGCAACTGACAGCGACCGTCCTGGTCAGGGGCCAGCTGACCCAACCCGAGGAATTTGGCAATATCGTGCTGCGCGCCAACCCGGACGGATCGACCGTGCGGCTTCGCGACGTCGCCGAGATCGAGGTCGGCGCCGACACCTACAACTTCGCCTCGCGCCTGAACGGCCAGCCGACGGCTGCGGTGGGGATCCAGTTGTCCTCGACCGGCAACGCGCTTGCCACGTCCGAGGCTGTGCGACACACGATGGAGGAACTGTCGGGCTTTTTCCCCGAGGGCATCGAATATGCGATCCCCTATGACACAGCACCGTTCGTGGAAAAATCCATCGAGAAGGTGATCCACACCCTGATCGAGGCCGTGATCCTGGTCTTCGTGGTGATGTTCCTGTTTCTGCAGAACTTCCGCTATACGCTCATCCCGACGATCGTCGTGCCGATCGCACTGGCAGGCACCATTGCTGTCATGCTCGTGGCGGGCTTCTCGATCAACGTGCTGACGATGTTCGCGATGGTGCTGGCTATCGGCATCCTGGTGGACGACGCCATCGTCGTCATCGAAAACGTCGAGCGGATCATGGCCACCGAAGGGCTGCCGCCAAAGGAGGCCACGCAAAAGGCCATGGGCGAAATCTCGGGCGCGATCATCGGCATCACGCTGGTGCTGGCGGCCGTGTTCATCCCGATGGCCTTCTTCCCCGGATCGACCGGCATCATCTATCGCCAGTTCGCGCTGACGATGGTGGTATCCATTCTGTTCTCGGCCTTCCTGGCGCTGACGCTGACGCCCGCGCTTTGCGCGACCTTCCTCAAGCCAATCAAGGGCCATCACGAGAAGAAGGGCTTCTTCGGCTGGTTCAACCGCAAGTTCGATGCGGCCACCGAACGCTATGGCCGGGCGGTGGCGATGCTGACACGGCGGACCGGCCTGGTGATGCTGGTCTATCTGGGCATTGTCGTGCTGACGGGTATTGGCTTCAGTTCACTGCCCACGGGCTTTCTGCCCGACGAGGACCAGGGCTTCATCATCTCGGACATCCAGACGCCCCCGACCGCCAGTTCGCAGCGGACCGACGCGGCCATCGAGGTGATCGAGAACCATTACGGCCAGAACCCCGCGGTCGAGAACGTCGTCGGCATCCGGGGCTTCTCGTTCTCGGGTCAGGGGCCGAATGCGGGGCTTGCCTTTATCACCTTCACGGACTGGTCCGAGCGCGACCAGAGTGCCACCCAGATCGCCAATGAGGCCAACATGGCCTTGTTCGCGACCAAGGACGCGCAGATCTATTCGCTGTCGCCCCCGCCTATTCCCGGCTTTGGCACCTCGGGCGGGTTCAGCTTCCGCCTGCAGGATCGTGGCGGCAATGGCCAGCAAGCCTTGAACGCGGCGGCCCAGCAACTGATTGCAGAGGCCCAAGCAGGAGGTGTCGTTACTGGGCTGAGGGTGGAAGGTATGCCGGCGGCGGCCCAGGTGAACGTCCTGATCGACCGCGACAAGGCCCAGACTTTTGGTGTGGCCTTTGCGGATATCAACCAGACCCTGTCCGCGAACCTGGGCTCGTCCTATGTCAACGACTTCCCGAACCAGGGCCGGATGCAGCGCGTGATCGTGCAGGCGCAGGAAGAAAGCCGGATGCAGGCCGAGAACGTCCTGAACCTGACGGTGCGCAATTCGAACGGCGGAATGGTCCCGTTCTCGTCCTTTGCGACGGTGGAATGGAACCAGGGTCCAAGCCAGGTGGTGGGCTATAACGGCTATCCTTCGGTGCGGATTGCCGGGAATGCCTTGCCCGGCTTCTCGTCGGGCGCGGCCGTGGCCGAGATGGAACGGCTGGCGGCGGCGCTGCCGGAAGGCTTTGCCTATGAATGGACCGGCCAGACGCTTGAGGAGATCAATTCAGGCAACACCTCGACAATCCTGTTCGCGATGTCGATCCTGTTTGTCTTCCTGTTGCTGTCCGGGCTGTATGAAAGCTGGGCTATCCCGCTGTCGGTGATGCTGGTCGTGCCCCTGGGGATCATCGGATGCATTGCGGCGGTGATGCTGCGCGATATGCCGAACGACGTTTATTTCAAGGTCGGCCTTATTGCCATCATCGGGCTTTCCTCTAAGAACGCCATCCTGATCGTGGAATTCGCCAAGGATCTGCGCGAGGAAGGCATGAGCCTGATCGATGCGGCCGTAAAGGCGGCCAAGCTGCGCTTCCGTCCGATCCTGATGACCTCGCTGGCCTTCACTTTGGGCGTCGTGCCGCTGGCCATCGCCACGGGTGCTTCGGCGGCGTCCCAGAACGCCATCGGCACCGGCGTGATCGGCGGCATGATCTCGGCCACGATCCTGGCGGTGTTCTTCGTCCCGGTGTTCTTTGTCTTCGTGCTGGGCCTGTTCAGCCGGATGCGCCGGAAAGGCACCGAGGCTGCCGCGGTCTAAGCGTGATGCCGGTCTTTTGCGGGCGGGGGCCTTGATCCCGCCCGTCTTCATTCGTGACGGCCATCTTTGGCTATGCAGAAAGTTCGATTCAATGTCGAAATCCCTTACCTTCTCGCGCCGCGCCCTTCTGGGATCCGTGGGTGCCACGCTGGCGCTGTCCGCCTGTGGCCAGCTGCCGTCCCAGCAGGCCTTTGAAGCGGACCTGCCGGAACGCTTTGCAGCCGACTCGCCTGCCCGACGCGCCGGTGCCCATGCCTGGTGGGCCGCGTTCCAGGACAGCAATCTGGACAGTCTTGTCGCCGCCGGGCTGGCGCGCAATCTCGATGTCCTGACCGCCCTGTCGGTCATCCGAGAAGCGCAGGCCAATGCCCGGCTGGTTGGCGCGAACGACCTGCCACAAGTCGCCGCGCAGGCCGCAGCCTCGCGCGGGGATACCGACGGCAATGGGCCGATCATCGACCAAAGCTCGGGCACGCTTGGCGTTTCGTGGCTGATCGACCTTTTCGGTGCCAACCGTGCGGCGCGGCGCGGGGCCGGCGCTCGCCTTGATGCGGCCTACCTGTCGGCCGAGGTCGCGCGCCTGACCGTGGCCAGTGCCATCGCCCAGGCCTATGTCGATGCGCGATACTTCCAGCAGGCGACCAGCCTGACCCGCCAAAGCCTGGAAAGCCGCCGCCGCACGCTGGAAATGACCCGCCAACAGGATGTGCTGGGAAGCGTATCGCGGATCGAAGTATTGCAGGCCGAGCAGCTTGTCACCCAGGCCGAAGCCGCCCTGCCTACATTGGAACTGGGCTTTGATCAGTCTGTCAATCGCCTGGCCACGCTTACGGCAACGCCCAGCACCGACATTGCCGCCCGGACCCGCCGCGGCGGCAGACAGCCCCGCGCGCGGTATCGTGCCAGTGTCGGGGTGCCGGCCGATGTGGTCCGTGCCCGTCCCGATGTCCGCGTGGCCGAACGCCAGCTTGCCGCGGCAGTTGCCGATGTCGGACAGGCCAAGGCGGCCTTCTATCCGCAACTGACGCTGAGCGGCACGGTGACCCCCGTCGATCTGGGCCGGGCCGGCAGCCTCAAGACCTGGAGCTTCGGGCCGCAGCTTTCCGTCCCGCTGTTCAACGCCGCCAACCAGGCCAACCTCTCGGCCGCCGAGGCGCGGGCCGAACAGGCGCGGCTTGCCTGGCTCGCCTCGGTCCTGAACGCCGTCGAAGAGGTCGAGAACGCCTTGGCGGGATACAACCGCGACGCACGCGCCGTGGATGCGCAATCCCGCCTTGTCGCCAATGCCTCCGAAGCGGTGGATCTGACCCGGACCGCCTATGAGTTGGGCGATGCCGCGTTCTTCCCGGTGCTGGATGCGGAACGGACCCTTTTGGAAGCCCGCCAACAGCTTGCCAACGCCGTGCGGCAGCAGGCGCTGAACTTCATTGCGCTCAGCGTGGCGGCCTCAGGCGGGGTTGGTATCGCAAACGGTTCGTAATCCTTCGCCAAATCGGAGATATTCCCGTTCCCTGTGCTCGGAGCGGTGGCCGGACACTCCGGCTGTAGCCCGGCAGGGAGTCCTGGGAAGGGGCGAACTGGGCTGCGATGTTCACGGTGGTGAGGTAAGAAACGGCCGGCTATTTTTCGTGCTGTTTTGGGTGATTTTCCTCACCACCAGGAACGTCCCAGTGCCGTGCGCCAGTAAGCCCTAAGCATCATCGCACGGAGTGTCGCATCGACAGGCAGTGTCAGAACATGACCTTTGCCCGGTGCATAAAGGAAAGTTTTATCATGTCACATGGAAGGCCTGTCCGGCCCGCCCGTACCCTTTCGCTTATGCTAGGCATCACCCTGGCCGGCCTAGGCATCGATCTGCTGATGCACGATGCCGTGTCGGAGATCTTCAAGGAAGGCCACTCGGTTGAGGCTATGTCAGTCGTCATCCTTATCGCTGCCGCCGCTTTCTGGTGGAACGGCCATCGGAACCTGACCGGAAGTGAATGGCACGTGCCCGTCATCCTGATCCTGATGGCGCTCCGCGAACTCGACGTCGACAAGCGCGTCACCTCAGAAGGCGTGCTGCAGCTCCGGCTTTATACTGGCTCCTCGCCGTTGTGGGAAAAAGCCTTGGGCCTTGCAGTGGTCTTGCTGATCCTCGTCTGCGCCTGGAGGCTTGCACGCATCAGCCTACCTCGCTGCTGGCGCGGATTGCTGCGAGGGGCGAACTGGGCTTGGCTCGTGGCCACTGGCGCGGCTCTGATCGCGATTGCCAAGGCAATGGATGGTCTCGACCGCAAGCTTGCGCCTTGGGGCATTGCGGTGGATCCAGTCACGGCCATGAGGGCAGGCCGGATCGAGGAGGTCTTGGAACTTGTAGCTTATATCATGCTGGCACAGGCAGGGGTTTATGTGGCGCAAATGGTAGAAGTGCCCCAAACAATGCCACATGTCAGTCCGACTTGGAGGCCACGGTAACGATAACCGAACGCCCCGGTGCGAGATATTCACCTATCTCTTGTTCTGGGTGTCCGAGACGCGCACTGGCGGACGCTGAACGCTCTCGGTGAAGTTTTCGGTGCGGTCTACAGTCTATGTGCGGAACTGTTTAGTTCCGGCACTTGGTGGATCGGTTCCAGAGGAACCGATCAGGCTCTGGCTTGGGGGCAAGAGTGCGCCCTGCTCTGCAGGGAGCCCACCTGCTTTCCAAAGATTATCGCCATCACGCCGGTGATCAGTCGACGTCAAAATTTTCGTTGCCAGGATTTGCTCGTGCGCCCGAACCTTGGCGTGCCGTCACCGGGATGCTGTCTCGCGCTTCAACCCGTACCCGCACGCGAACCAGACGGTTCCCCCTTGCAAGTCTTTACTATGCTGTCTAGGTAGCACGCTATCTATTTATCGTGATAAAAGTTCTTCCTCATGACCGACAGCACCCCCCTCGTTCTGACCTTGTTCCGGCTTCTGAAAGAACTGCGGCGCAATTACGACGACGAGGTGCGCGAACTGGGCCTCTCCTTCTCACGTGCCCGGGTTCTGTCGGTGCTGATGCGTCACGACGGCGCTACCCAGGCAGAGCTTGCCGCTGCACTGGACATGGCCGCACCCAGCCTGAAACGCCAACTGGACCTGCTTGAAGCGGAAAAACTCATCGAGCGGCGCGGCCTTGGCGGCGACGCCCGCAAGCGGGCGCTGTTCCTGACCCCGCGCGCCAAGGCGCTTCCCCTTAACCGATACATGGACCGGATCCGTGACCAACTCCTTGAAGGGATCAGCCCCGAGGAGCAGGCGCAGCTTCACAGCGTGTTGGAGCGGCTGGCCGACAACGCTGCACGGATGAACGACAAATGAGCGCAGCCGAGGATCGGATCTCGGCTGTTCCGCCGGCGCAGCCGCCTGCCAAGCCCCTTGCTCTCGTATTGGGCTATATGCTCGCAGGCGTGGTGCTGGCCATGGCGCAGGGACTGGGACAGGGTTTTGTTTCGGCCAACGTCCAGCAGTTCGCCGGCGATCTGGGCATCTCGGCCACGGATGCAAGCTGGCTGATGGCCGCCTATCTGATCCCGCGCTCATCGCTGCCGCTGATGCTGATCAAGATTCGCACCCAATTCGGCCTGCGCCGCTTCGCCGAGGTGGGCATCGTCTGCTATGTCGTCGTGGCCTTTGGTTCGGTCTGGATCGAGGATATGCGTTCGGCCGTGGTGATGCAGTTCCTGGCCGGAGTCACCTCGGCCCCGCTTTCAACGCTAGCCTTCCTTTATTTTCTCGAACCGCTGCCGCCCGCATGGAAGATGCGCCTTGGCCTGCCGCTGGCGCTGAGCCTGATGATGCTCGGACCCTCATTGGCGCGGGTCATCTCGCCGTCGCTGATCGGTGATGGCGGTCTTTTGCGGATCCATCTGCTGGTCCTGGGCCTCGCCCTGATCTCGTTGATGCTGGTCTATCGGCTGCGGCTGACGCCCGTGCCCCATGAGAAGGTCATCAAGCCAATGGATCTGGTCAGCTTCGCGCTGATCAGCTTTGGCTTTGGCGGCATTACCGTGGGCGCCATCATGGGACCGATTCACTGGTGGACGGCCACGCCCTGGATCGGCGTCCTGCTGGCAGCCTCGGTCGCGGCCTTGGCGGCGGCAGTGGTTATCGAGCTTCACCGCAAGGCGCCGCTGCTGGACATCCGCTGGCTGGCAACCCCGGCCATGCTGCACCTGACCGGGACGCTGCTGCTGTTCCGGCTGCTCTTGTCGGAACAAAGCGCCGGCGCACCGCGCATGTTTCAGGTGCTGGGGGTAGCGCCCGAACAGATGACCGGGCTTTTTGCAGTAATCTGCTTGGCCAGTATGTTCGGGGGCCTGGCCTGTGTCGCCTGGATCAAGCCCGGACGCGAGCCGCAGTTCCATTTCGTTGCGCTGATGCTGATCGCCGCGGGCGCCTGGATGGATTCGCAATCCACGCTGGACACGCGGCCGGAACAGATGCTCGTCAGCCAGGCGATGATCGGCTTTGCCGGGATGCTGTTCATGCCGCCCGCGATGATGGCGGGGTTGATGGCGGCCTTGAAGAAGGGACCGAACTACCTTCTGTCCTTCGTGATCGTGTTCCTTTCCACCCAGAGCATTGGCGGGGTGATCGGCGGCGGGATCTTCACCACGCTGGTCAACTGGCGGCAGGCCTTCCATCTGCAGGCTCTTAACGAACAGATCACCACAGCGGCTCCCTTGCTGGCAGCCGAAATCGCGCAGCGTATGGCTGCACTGGCTCCGCAGATCGCCGATGCGGCATCGCAGCGCGCCCAAGCTGTCGCGCAGATTGCACAAGAAGCATCGAGGCAGGCCTTCGTGATGGCCTACAACGACCTTTATTTCCTTATCTTCCTGATTGCGTCCGCAGGGCTGTTCTTTCTCGTCCTCCATGTGACGCGCGACTGGATGGCCGCCCGTGCGACCTCCTCCCCTTCCTCCTCTGATGCCGGGCCCCAGACATGAACAAGACCCATATCCTTCCCACCACCATCGCCATGGCCATCGGCATTTCCGGCGTTCTGCTGGTGCTTTTTGCCTGGCACCTGCCGCCATTCCGTTCTGCGGAACCGACGACCGAGAATGCCTATATCCGGGGCCGCGTCACCTCAATCGCGCCACAACTGTCCGGTTATGTGAGCGAGGTCTATGTCCACGACTTCCAGGAGGTGAAGCAGGGCGATCCCATCGCCCGGATCGACGACCGCATCTATCGCCAGAAGCTCGCACAGGCCCAGGCCGGTCTGGAAACCGCGCGTGCTGCACTGGCCGTAAGCGAGCAGAATGTCCGTTCGGCCGAAGCCGTCCGACGCGCGAACGAAGCAGCCTTGGCATCCGCCCGCGCGGGCCTTGCCCTGGCGGAGGCCGACGACCGCCGCGCCGAGGAGTTGTCGTCACGCGGCGTGTCAAGCGACACGGCCCGCGAACAGGCGCAACTCGCCCGCCAGCAAGCCGCCGCCGCTGTTCAGCAGGCCGAGGCGCAGTTGGAGATCCAGGTCCAGAACATCGAAAGCGCCCGCACCGAGGTGGACGCCCGCCACGCCGATATCGCCAGCGCCGAGGCGACGGTGGAATTGGCGCATCTTGATCTTGCCAATACCGAACTTCACGCACCCGAGGCGGGACGGCTGGGTCAGGTCTCTGCCCGGCTGGGGCAATATGTAACGGCCGGCACGGCCTTGGTTCCGCTTATCGGGCAGGAGGTCTGGATCGTCGCCAACTTCCCCGAAACCGGAATGCATGGAATGCGGCTTGGACAGCGGGTGGATTTCACCGTCGATGCGCTGCAGGGCCGCCATTTCAACGGCAAGGTCGAGGCATTCTCGCCCGCGACAGCCTCCGAGTTCAGCCTGCTGGCGGGATCAAATACAACCGGGAACTTCACCAAGATCGTGCAGCGCCTGCCGGTGCGCATCTCGATCGATCCGAGGCAGGAGATGAGCGAATATCTGGCGCCCGGCCTTTCGGTCACCGTGACGGTCGACACAAAGGCGAGTCAGTCGTGAGGGCTGACAAGGGAAATGGTCGAAACGGAAAGGACGAAAGCATGCACGATACAAATGGCAAGGCCACCGGCGGTCTGAGCGAAGCCCTCGCTCAAGCGAGACAGAACTGGGGATGGCTGGTCGCGCTTGGAGTGGCGCTGCTGGTTGCCGGCGGGTTTGCGGTGGCACAGGCGGTTCTGTTCACTATGGCCTCGATGATAATGATCGGGGCACTGATGATCGTCGGTGCGCTTACGCATATCATCGCGGCATTTCGAGGTCAGGGCTGGAAGCATTTCCTGCTCTGGCTTGCGGGTGGGACTCTTTACCTGGTTGCTGGCTTGGCGACGATTGCCAATCCGCTATTGGCCTCCAGCTTCCTGACGTTGCTGATCGGGGCATCCCTTCTGGCAAGCGGCATCGTAAGAATCTGGATGGGAATCAAGGCGCGCCCGGATCGGGGATGGGGATGGCTGCTTGGAGGAGGCATCGTTACCCTTCTGCTCGGACTTGTCATCGCGACCGGCTGGCCCGTCAACAGCCTCTGGCTGATCGGCCTCTTCCTGGGCATCGAACTGGTGATGCAGGGCTGGTCCTATATCGCGCTCGGTATTGCGCTACGCGCCAGAGCCTAAGCGGCGGTTGGCAGGGACAGGGTCGGGTTTGCACTGGACGGCTGCCCTGCTTCTGCCCGGTGCAAACCCGACCAGGCAGCGAGGTTCTCGAACCAATCATCCGCCGGCTGCAGGTTATGCTCGGGACACTCCCCAACTCTCTGTTGCCGCCGCAGAAACTTGCCCCAATACCTACCTGCTTGGCGCCGCACACTGCCACTTCCTCCCAGCTACGAGACCAGAATGATCAGACCTTCGCTTCTTCTTTTCTGCTGCGCCTTGGCCGGCTGTGCAGCGCGACCGGACGCGCGCACCATCTGGCCCGTTGCCGCATCAGCGCCCCATGGTAAAACCGAGCAGATATTCGTGGCGACCACTCGGAACACGGCACAACTTCCGGCAGATGGCTTCACGAGCCTGCGCTCCCCGCAACCCCATTTCGCCGAGTTCACCGTCTCCATTCCGCCTAACCACGTTTCCGGCGAGATCGAATGGCCGAAGGGCCAGACAAACCCAAAAACCGACTTCGCAGTCGCATCCCATACGCGCCTTGATGAGGAGGCCTTCATCCATCGCGTGAATGCTGCGAGCGAGAACGGCACGGGCGTTTTCGTCCATGGCTATAACTACAACTTCCCCGAAGCCCTGTTCCGCACGGCGCAGATGGCGGCCGATGCTCAGATCTCCGAAGCGCCGGTGCTTTTCTCCTGGCCATCGAGTGCATCGCTGCTGGGCTACGCCAGCGACCGGGAGTCGGTGACCTATTCCCGCGATGCCCTGGCCGAACTTCTGACGGGGCTTGCCGATACCTCTGGTGGAAAGCCGGTGACGGTCTTTGGCCATTCCATGGGCGGCTGGCTCGTGATGGAGACGTTGCGCCAGATGAGAATTGCGGGCGAGGATGAGGCGCTGTCCCGTCTGGAGGTCGTGCTTGCGGCCCCTGATATCGATGTGGATGTGTTCCGCCAACAGCTGGCTGTTATCGGGAGAATGGAAATCCCGATGGTTGTCATGGTGTCGCCAGATGATCGTGCGCTTGGGCTGTCCGCGGTTGCAGGACAGCGCACGCGCGTGGGCGCACTGGATATCACTGATCCTGCCGTCCAGGCCGCGGCACAGCAGAGCGACGTGGTCCTGATCGACATATCGGCTGTCGGTGCCAGCAGCCGCCTCAATCATGACAGGTACATCCAGCTGGCATCGGCCTTCCCCGCATTGGGCAGGGAGATGCGACAGGGGAGCACATTCACCGAGGCCGGTGCCTTTGTCCTGAGTTCGACCGGACAAATCCTTTCGGCACCTTTGCGGGTCGTCGACGCGGCCTTGGGACAATAGAATGCAGCGCAAGCTCGGAGCAGTGCTTTTCGGCGCCGCATTGATGTTGTTTCTGGCCTGGATCCTTGCAGCGTTCTTGTTCCAGTTCGAACGTTTCGCCCTGATCGCCTGTATTGGCGCCGTCGCCCTGACCGGCATGCTTGGCGTTCTTGCCAGACGTAACTTGCGACACGGCTGGATGGCGTTCATCTTCTGCCTGGCGGCTGCCACGCTCTGGTGGTCCAGCATCCCGCCCCAACAGGATCTGGCCTGGGCGCCGGATACTGCCCGGGGCGTGACGGCGGAATTCCAGGGCGATACCGTCATCGTGCACAACATCCGGGATTTCATCTGGGAGGATGAAAACACCGCGACAGAGCAGTGGAAGTCCGAAACCTACTCTTTGAACGCGATAACCTCCGTCGATCTTCTGACATCGGTCTGGTCAAGCCCGGCAATCGCCCATGTGCTGATCAGTTTCGGATTTTCCGATGGTCGGCATCTTGCCTTTTCCGCCGAGATCCGTCGGGAGGCTGACGAGGAGTTTTCCTCGATCGGTGGGTTCTTCAAGACGTTCGAGCTGGTCCTGATCGCAGCGGAGGAGCGTGATATCGTGAAGCTGCGCACGAACTTCCGGGGTGAGGACGTTTCCCTGTTCCCGTTGCGGCTCAAGCCCGAACAGGCAAGGCTTCTGCTGGTGACGTATCTGGAACGAGGCAACCAGCTTGCCGCCGAACCGGAGTTCTACAACACCATCACGGCAAACTGCACGACCGTTATCTTTCGTCTGGCACGGCTCGTCGATCCAGGTCTTCCTTTCGACTGGAGGGTTCTGGCATCAGGGTATCTCCCCGCCTATCTGTTCGATCTTGGTGCCATCGACACGACGAAGCCTCTCGACGAGACCCTTGAAGATGCGCGGATTACATCCCGTGCAGTTCTGCTGAGCCCGTCCGACAACTATTCCACCGGCATTCGGAGATAAGCAGGCTCAGGCCCTCGGTCACGGGTGGTCCCGATCCAGCTTTTTCGGCCAAACCATTGCTCACCCAGACAACGTTGCGCCATCAGCATGACGTGCAGCACTCAAGAGGCCAAGGAGGGCGGAGGCGCAAGGCGATGCCTTCTCGGAACCCGGTCGTCGGGCAGAGGGCCGCCCAAGCATGAACCCTGGGTTGAACAAAACCAAGACCGGTCCCGTTCGGTGTCCGCAACCTCAATACCAATACCAAGTCAGGTCAGCCCATGCCGTCTTCTCCGCCGCCCCTTCCCTCGCCTGCCGAACCCGCGACCGTACCACCCACGGAACCGCGCCGCCGGAGCCCGGCTGTCGTGGTGCTGCTTGTCGTACTGATGCTGATCGGCGGCATCCTCTACTGGACCGTCGCTTCAGATCACCATGCGCCCGGCTCGTCACGCGGCATTGTATCGGCCAACGTGGCGCAGATCTCGCCGCGTGTGTCGGGCCGCGTCATCGCTGTCGAAACGGAGGACAATGCAATCCTTGAGGCCGGAGCGGTGCTCTTCAGGATTGATCCCCGACCTTTCGAGATTGCAGTGGAGACGGCACGCGCCAGTCTCGCGCAGGCTGTTCAGGGCGTCGCTGCCTCCTCCGCGCAGCTTGAAGCAGTCCAGGCACAGGTCGCGCAGGCGCGGGTGGCCGCCGAAGACGCGCGCGCCACAGCTACACGCACTGCGTCGCTTTTTGAGCGTGGCATCACCACTGCTGCAGCGCGGGATCAAGCGCAGGCAGCCCTCGACACGGCAGAGGCTGCTCTGGCCGCCGCAGAAGCCAATGCCGAGGGCGCGCGCCAGCAACTTGGCTCCTCGGATGCCAGCAATCCCCAGATCCGCAGCGCCGAACTGGCCTTGGAGCAGGCGGAGTATGACCTTCTGGGCACCACGGTGGTTGCCCCCTCCCGGGGAGTGGTGACCAATCTGCACATGACTGCCGGGCAGTTCATCAATGCGGGTGCGGCCGGTATCACATTCATCAACTCCGACGCGGTCTGGATCACCGCTGACCTGCGCGAGAACCAGCTCGTCAACGTGGTCTCCGGGGATCGCGTGACGATGACCTTCGACGCCGTGCCGGGGCGAGTGTTCGACGGGCACGTCGAATCCATCGCCTGGGGCATCAACCCGGGGCGCTCCGAGGCGGGCGGCCTGCCAGTCAACACGCCAGCCTCGCAGTGGTTTGAGCCTGCCCGCAAGATGCCCGTCCGTATCGTGCTTGACGGCGGCATGGAGGCTTGGCCACGGGGGGCGCGGCTGGGAGGCAAGGTCGGCATCCTGATCCATCCTGAGGGCGGCAGTCACTGGGTGACGGGCGTTGCGGCCTTCTTCCAGCGGCTTGGTAGCCACATCAGCGCCTTCTACTGAGGAGGGTGCGATGTATGTCCCCCCGCGCCCTCGACGTGAGGATGATCCCTGGTTCGCCCTTCGCCTGGGGCTTTGCGTGGTGGCGAGCTTCGCTGCCATGGCCTGGCTCAACCCGGCGCTCGGCACCATGGTCGCCGTTCTGCCCTTCGGCCTGCTCGCCGGCCAACGCAAGGCGTTCAGCTTCAGGATCATCGCTGCTCCCATCATGTTCGGGCTGGTGATCTGGGTCATGGCCGCTCTGGTGGCAGTGGTGCGGCCCACTCCGGCATTGCTCATGCTGGTCATGTTGCTGCTGTTCTTCGTGGCCTTCTACCTGACCCGCCGCACCGGCAGCGGCGTCGGCATGCTGATCCTCGTGGCCGCCATGATGATGTCGATCGCCGGCATGAAGACGCCGGCATTGCTCAACGTCTTCCGCGACGGCTTCCTGCTCGGCTGCGGGGTGGCCCTGGTGATCAACCCGCTCCTCTATCTTGTCGTCCCTTCAGCGACACGCGAGGTTCACGTGGACGCGCCGCGACCGGCCGCAGGTCACCACGGGGCAGGATCATTGATCAGGGCCTTGGTCGTCTTCGGGCTTTGCTTTTGGTTTTATGCCGTGTTGCCCCCATCAGACATCATCCTGGCAATCTCGGCCATTTTCCCGCTCATCTTCCCGACCCGCCAAGAAGCCTTTGCGGAGGCGGTCGAGCGGAGCCTGGCGACGTTCTATGGCGCCGGAGCGGCCGTTGCAGTCCTTATGGTTATGACCGTCTCGGGAAGCTTTGCACTTCTGCTCTGCCTTGTATTCGTGGTCACCTTTCTGTTCGGAGAGAGGATGATCAACGGCCCTCGATCGGCCTCGGTCTACCAGTTCGCGACCTCCGTCGCGATCGGCGTCGTGGCAACAGTGCTGACCTCGGGCTCGCCGAGCACAGCCGTGATCGGGCGTATTGTGCTGACGCTCCTCGGCTCGCTTGGAGCCGCGCTTCTTATTGCGCTGCTGGATCGTGTGTTCCTTGCGCCCATCCAAGACCCCGACGACCACAGCCCGCATCCTGCCATTCAACGCTGGAAATGGGGCAAGGAGCTGATGTGACAGCCAAGGTGAGCTGGATTCAGGTGCCTCTGCTCACTGGTTCAGAAGTCTTCAGCAAAGAAAGATGAACCGGCGGTGAACTCGGGAGTGCGTAAAGAACTGGCTCCCACAGGTCGTTCCGCGCCTTCACCAAGAGGCCATCCTTGCCTCTTCGCCGTTTGGACCATCCCGATCACAGGAGCAAAGAGCCAAAGACGTGGATCGGCTGAGTATCGCCGATCGTTTCCATTACCTTGCCTCATGCTGTTGTTCTTATGTGACATTCCAAAGTAAAATTCTCTTAGCACATGTTGTGCTCGCAACTGCTTTGGCAGTGGTGGGTTATGGCGGTGCGGAACACAATCGGGGATTTTTCTGTCTCCGATTTGCATGAGTGAAAAGATGAACAATAAAAACATACTGCTGAGCAGCGCTGCTATCTTCGCCACCCTGGTAACAACGGCCTTTGCCCAAACCGAGATTGCGGCAGGTGCTGACGCCACCGGCATCAGCGCGATCAACGACCGCATCATCGACGTCGAGGATGCCGTCGTGGACGATTTCGACCGTGACAACGACGATGCACGCTTTGGCAACCCGGATCGTCGCGAAGGCCTGTTCGGCTCCTTGGCCCTGACCTATGCCGGCAGCACCGGAAACTCCGAGAGCCAGGACTTCTCGCTGGCCGGCCGTCTGTCGAACAACGCCGGCCCCTGGCAGCAGTCGATCGGCATGCTGCTCGAATTCGGCGAGGATGAAGACGGCGACAAGGACAAGGAAGAGGTGTCGACCATCTATGATGGTGCCTACTACTTCAACGATCGCCTCTATGCCTTCGTTCTGGGCCGCTTCAGCATCGACGGCCTGGCCAATGGCGATCGCCTTGGCGAAGATGATCCGGAAGATGTTCGTGAGGATCTGAGCGACTTTGCCCGGGACGGCTTCATCGGCGTGGGTCCGGGCTATCGTGTGATCAACACCGAGCAGACCGCATGGCGCGTTCAGGCCGGTGTCGGTTATCGCTACACCCAGACGGGTGCCCAGAAAGCGGGCTTCGACTTGGTCCGCAATGACGCAGGCGGCTATGACCGCGTCGACGTGAATGACTCCTCGGACAGCGGCGTCGGCTACATCGTCTCGTCGCGCCTGTACCACCGCTTCAACGACACGGTGTTCATCACCAACGATACAGACTACCTGTCGTCGGAAGACTCGGATGACGTGATCACCAACCAGTTCGGCGTGAACTTCCAGATGTCCGAGCAGTTGGCGACCCGTGTCAGCTACACCACCGAATACCAGGAGAACCGTGACATCCGCACGGACAACACCCTGGGCGTGTCGGTCGTCTACGGCTTCTGATTTCCCTCAATCAGATGTCTCTCTGGGAAAGGCGATCGAAAGATCGCCTTTCTTGGTTAAAGGACGCTCCCTGTCAGCTCTGCTCCTCCACAAACAGCAGCCATACCGCCACGAACAGGGCTGCAATCAAAGGGCCGATGACAAAGCCGTTCATCCCGAACAGGGCCAGTCCTCCAACCGTCGAGACCAGGATCAGATAATCCGGCAGGCGCAGGTCCTTGCCAACCAGCTGCGGCCGCAGCAGGTTATCGATGGTACTTTTGGCCTCTCAGCGCCGTGTAGTGGAAGAACTCCATCGCCTGGCTGGAACATGCGAAGATGCTTCATTGTCTTCAGTCATGAACGAAGTAAAGAAAAGGGAGGTTTTCTTTACTTAAGCTGCGGGTCAGGGCGTTCGTTGCTGTAGATTTCTGCGCTAATTGGCAGGGTTCTGCTGGCGCTATTTGTCAGCGCCTCACTCGAGCCATAACTGGAAAGCCGACGTTCAGGTAAGGTGGAAGGACGACCCCAGGAGCTCACAGCCGCCGTTGGCGTGAGCGTTAGTGCCTCGACAAATAATGCGGCGCTAACTTAGCCTTCAGGAATGCTCCAGCTCGTTCAAGCTCCTGAATTCCTATTCGCAGTGCTTGCTGCGATACTGCTGCTGATGGTGGGTGTCCTGCCGGCCATGTTTATGACCAAGTTTCTACGCCAAGTGTGGCTAACAACCTTTGGCCTCGGACCCTTTGTTTTTGGTCTCTTTCTTTGGAACTACAACTTCGATCAGCAGCCTAGTGGCGATATCACCCAAGCAGTGGCCCAATTGATAGCAGTTCCCTTGATTTGCGCGGGATCCCTTCTCAGCATTGCGGCAATGCTGTCTTGGCGTGGTGCCGATCGTTCGAAATCATAAACTGGCACGTAAAGCCTCGAAAGGGCAGCTACGTCCGCTTTGCTGTCGGTTCTATCGTGGTGTCAGCCTACGTCGCACTTACAGGAACTCCGGTGTCATCAATCATCGCAGCCTCTGATCAGATATGCTGAATTGGCCGAGTTGACCAAGACTGCGCCTTGCTCCGGGAGATCGCCAGCCAGCCCGACAATCGCCTCATAGTTGCCGGTGACTGCGCTAAATTCAACCAGATCGGGGCTGGTGTACATGCGCTGCCATGACGAAGATCGAAGGATGAAATGACCCAACAATGCGCTGTAATCGAGATCGATCAGGGAGTTCCGATCTTCGGGCATCTGGATTGGGCGGAGTTGCAGATCGGCGCTGATCTCGGCAAGGCCGCCACCCAACTCATCGACCACGTAGCGTCCCCCGATGCTGCGTAGAACTCGTTTAATTCCGTCATCGGGTGCCAGCATCGGCAGATCGCGCAGCGACTTGCCATCGTATCCGGCAACTCCATGTTCATGCGCGATCAATGTCAGGCCACTCGGGGCGTGAAAGATGGCACTGTTGAGCGGCACGGATCCTGAACGCTGCTGTGCGATCTGGACGCCCGGCACAATCTTGGGATTGCCAGGGTGCGCCTCATAGAGCGCGTCTTCGGCCGAGACCAAGGGAGGCTGTTCACGCCCGTTGCTTGCAAGGGGTTCATTTGGAAAGACCAGAACCTGTCCACTTGGCTCATGGATGATGATTTCCCCGGAAAGCTGGTAGTCCAGAACTGTGGCATCCTGGTCATTCTCAATTCGGCCAACAAGCACACGATCTTCAAGCATCACCCACAAATCGCCGCTGGCGGACTGATGCACCTGGAACATCTCGAATGGGGACTGGATATATAGGCTTTGAACGTCCGCAAGACGTGCGATCCTTCGCCATTTCGTACCTGTATCGCGCCGAAACCAGATCTCGCCACCGGCGGGAAGAAACATGCCGATGTTCTCGATCGTGACCGGGGTCCAGCTTCCTGGTTTCCAGTCTCTCGGCATCATCAACGGCACGACGCCATCCTGCGTGATCTCTAAAAGGCCTGTGCCAGCCAGGGCATAAAGTGGTGGTACCCCGTCGTTGCTGTGGTCCCTCCGGCGATCCTCATGGCGGCGCTTTGTTCCCGAAGCTGAAAACCCGCGCAGACCCTCGACCTGATCCAACGGTAGTCGAACAAAACCGCCCGTATCGGGCGCAAACCGATACAAGGCAGCCTTCACACGGGAATAAGCCCAGATCTCACCATCGGTCCATCGGACCAGCACCGGCATAAGGCGGTTCCAGAGGTCGAGTGGAGGGTCGTTGAAGGGCACAAGCTGACCATCTTCGACTGTCAGGATGGTTTTGGCGCCAAGGTTAATCATCGGCGTGTCGAGGCCAGGAAACGTGATGAGTTCGCTGGTAATCGCCAACTGGCCTAGTGCGGGCTGAACTCCTTCAGCGAGAGGAAGCGGTTTACTGCAGAACTCGTCTGCCTCAGCCGAAATTGCGCCACAAATCATAAACGTCAGAGAGCCTGCCACACTCACCAAGGTAGATGCGCGATTTCCGCCTGCTATCACGATGGTTCCCTCTTTGAACATTTGGATCAAAGGTAATCCAAACTGTTGCCATAGATCATAAGAAAGAAGCTTGAAAAGCAACGGCAAAGCCATCCTTTGCTTGCCAGATCGGAGAGAAGATCGTCTTCTTTCGTCCGCATCTCAGTAGTTGCGCCTTACTCTTTGAATAACCGCTTCCGCGCAGTGCCCAAGCTATCCGTTTGCATTGTTTTTCGGTTCGCCATTTCTCAGGGCAGCGTACAAAGCGGACTTGCCGACTTTCACGCGTGCGGCGGCCTCGCGGACGGTGAGACCGGTCGCAATTAGATGGCGGGCGCGTGCCACCCTTTCCGGCGTGGCGGCCATCGGCCGGCCACCCTTTCGCCCCCTTGCTGCTGCTGCCGTGAGTCCTGCATTCGTCCGTTCACGGATCAGATCGCGCTCGAACTGTCCTAGCGCGCCGAAGATATGGAATACTAGCCGGCCGGAGGGAGTCGTTGTGTCGATGTTTTCGGTCAGCGACCGAAACCCCACGCCGCGATCTTCCAGGTCGGCGACGGTCTGAAGCAGATGCGTCATAGACCGGCCGAGGCGGTCGAGCTTCCAGACCACGAGAATGTCGCCGTCCCGCAGGAACGAGAGCGCTGCGTTCAGACCCGGGCGCTCGGTCCTGGCGCCGGACACCCCGCGATCCTCGAAAATGCGGGTTGCTCCGGCAGCGTGGAGGGCATCGAGCTGAAGGGCGAGATCCTGCTCGGCGGTTGAGACACGGGCGTATCCGATGAGGGACATGGGTCTCCGGCGGAAAACTATGCGCCGGGGCATCCGACACACTCCATTTGTCCGCAAAGCCGTCCAGAAATCAAGTTGTCCGATAAGCCATTTCTGCGATGGTTTACGGACAGGTTCGATCATCTTCCATTTAACGGACGTTTTTCGGAATTCACATGAGCAACGTGCTGAACGATAGGGGATCCCCAATCGGACGCTACAGGAAAAGAGTTCGGAGCGGCGAACCACAGAGCTGGCCGCATGTCCTAATGCCGGGCTTAGCTCCCGTTCGCTGCGTCGGCGCAATAACGTTAAACCGGATCAAAGCCACGCTTGGATAGGAAGTTTGTTGCGCACTGGTTCTCTAGACCCTGTCTTACGACACTTGCGTCAAACTCTCCTGCCCTCATCGCATTGTTGCGCCTGCGGCACCCTAGCCCTTGTGAGGCATAGCGTAGAACGGTGTCAACGGCGGTCACAATCCAGTCACGCGCGGTCTTGACGTGTTCAAGATCAAGGAAACTGCATTTCGCCTCTGGCGTTGAACCAAGGGCGAGGAGAAAGAATGAGCGATCTGTGGGTGGTTATCGGTCTAGCCTTGCTTCCTGGCTTGGGTAATCTGGCCGGCGGCATGATGGCAGAGTTTGGCCGCACTACTCCGAGGCTTCTTAACTTCGCGCTGCACGCCGCCTCGGGCATTGTCCTTGGTGTCGTCGCTATCGAACTCATGCCGGAGGCACTCGATAATCTCGCCGGCTGGTGGATTGCTGCGTCTTTTGCGGCAGGTGGTGCAGCCTATGTTGGTGCCGAGTCGCTGATCGAGAAGATGAGCACCTCGAAGAACGGCGGCGGCAGCAGCATGTGGATGATCTATGTTGCAGTCGCCGTCGATCTCTCCGGCGACGGCCTTATGATCGGGACGGGCTCTGCGGTCGCAACATCGCTGGCCGTGGTGCTCGCCGCGGGGCAGGTGCTGGCTGATTTGCCAGAAGGTTACTCGGTTGTCGCGAACCTCAAAGAGAAAGATGTGCCGCGAACACGGCGTATCGCAGCTTCGCTGTCCTTCCCGCTCTTCTGCCTTGGAGCGGCTCTAATCGCCTGGTTCCTGCTGCGGAGCGCGCCGGATGCCGTCAGATACGTCACTCTGAGCTTTGTTGCCGGGCTTCTGTCGGTTGCCGCAGTCGAAGACATGCTAGAAGAGGCGCACGAGGCGGCCACCGACAACCGCACTTCGGCGCTAGCATTCATCGGTGGTTTCGTACTCTTCACCCTCGTCTCCGCCGGACTGGAAGCAGTCATGGGTGACGGCAGTATGGGCGGTTAGGGCGGCGCAGACAGGCAGGAAATTTCCGATGCTGTATGATCATGAGTATAGACAGGTCGGCAGGAGCTCTGGCTGTGTGAACGGTTGGCAGGTCTTTGCTCCGGCTTCTTGGTCGCCAAGACCGACGCCTGTTGCATTGCATGAGCATCCTTTCAAACTGCCAAACCTCTGGTTACCTGAATTTAAAAAGGAATCCTGCCGTTACACAAATAATCCGATCTTTACTCAATTAGCACTGTTGCGAGTAGGTTCACGTTGAGCGCGATGATTGTGATAGCAATCAGGGCACAAAGCGCGGTCAGCCATTTAGGCGACACCATTGCTCCCATTTTTGCACGGCTGGCCGTAAACATGACCAATGGCACGATGGCAAAGGGCAACTGGAAGGACAGAACGACCTGGCTGAGGATCAGCAGCTGCCCAGTGCCTTCGCTGCCATAAAGCAGGATCACCACCGTCGCCGGCAGGATCGCGAACCCCCGAGTAATCACTCGTCGCAACCAGGGCTGCAGCCGCAGCCGGATAAAGCCTTCCATCACGATCTGTCCTGCCATGGTTGCGGTGACAGTCGAATTCAGTCCCGAACACAGCAGCGCCAACCCGAACAGGACGGGGGCGATTGCGGATCCCAGTAACGGCTCCAGCAGCAAATGCGCCTTGTCGATCTCGGCTACGTCAGTCTCCCCGACGGTATGAAACGCCGCCGCTGCCAGGATCAGGATCGAGGCATTGATGGTCAGCGCGAACATCAGCGCAATGGTTGAGTCCCACGTCGCCAGGCGCAGCGCCTCTCGTCTTGATCGCAGGTCGAGACGATAGGCGCGGGTCTGCACAATCCCGGAATGTAGATAAAGGTTGTGCGGCATTACTGTCGCGCCAATGATCCCGAGTGCAAGATACAGCATGTCGGGATTTCCGATGATCTCGCGGCTTGGCGCAAAACCCGCGATCACGGCGCCCCATTCTGGATCAGCGAGCGCGATCAGCACTGCGAAACAGACCGTGATCGTCCCCAACAGCGCGATGATGAGCGCCTCGATCCACCGAAAGCCCTTGTTCTGAAGCCACAGGATCAGGAACACATCAGCTGCGGTGATGAAGATCCCGATCTCAAGCGGGATGCCGAACAGCAGGTTCAGGCCGATTGCGGTGCCAATCACCTCGGCCAGATCGGTTGCAATGATCGCCAGTTCGGCAAAGATCCACAGGGGGATGGATACCCACCTGGGATAAGCGTCTCGACAGGCTTGCGCCAAATCCCGCCCTGAGGCCACTGCAAGGCGTGCGCACAACGACTGCAGGAGTATGGCCATGATGTTGGACAGCAGCGCCACGAACAGCAGCGTGTAACCGAAGGCCGCTCCTCCTGCCAACGAGGTCGCCCAGTTGCCCGGATCCATGTATCCGACGGCGACCAGATAGCCAGGACCGATAAAGGACAAAAAGCGGCGGAAAGGCGTCATTCCGCCGCCTACGGCGATCGTGCGGAAAACCTCGGAAAGGGATGGAGTGTCGCGCTCTTGGCGCCAGGCTTTTGATGACATGGGCTGCAACTTTCCAGAACACTCGAAAAGTTAGTCTCGGCTAAGAATTTACCCTTTGCCTTTGCCTGTCAATCTACGATGTGCAACAGTTCTCCCAATGACATGTGATAGCTCTTCAACTGAAGCCACTGATGAACCCCGTCTCGCCGACAGTCGCGCCGAGGCCTTCCAGGAAGTGCGCAGCGCACGGCGCAATGAACTGGCGGAAGATTACGTCGAACTTATTGCCGAGCTCATCCACGAGCACGGAGAGGCCCGGCCTGTTGCCATCGCTGCGCGCTTGGGTGTGCGCGCGCCAACGGTGACCAAGGCACTGGACCGGTTGGCCAGGGAGGGACTAATCACCCGCGAACGATATCGCTCGGTCTTTCTGACGGAGAAGGGTCGTGCCTTGGCTCATGAATGCCGCCGTCGTCATGAGATTGTCCTGCGCTTCTTGATCCGCCTCGGCCTTGATGCCGAGACGGCTGAACGGGACGCCGAAGGCATCGAGCATCACGTCAGTGAACGAACATTGGCTTTGTTCGCGGGCTACGCCGATCAGGCGTAGACTGGCACCCAACACAAACTGTCCAGCTTTATAGTCTTGCCCCGGTTAAAAAGCAGGTTCCCTGGATTTCGACGAGCGACGCCATGCGATGAAGACCAGCAAGGCCCCCATGGTGATCGCGATATCGGCGCCGTTGAACGTGGGCCAGTGCCAATTCCGCCAGTAGAGATCGATAAAATCGGTGACCGCACCCTGTCGCAGTCGATCGATGATGTTGCCGAGCGCGCCGCCTACGATCAGCGCAAGACCTGTCCGCTCAAGGAGGCCTCCCGCACGAAATGCCATAATCGCGAACACCAAGGCAAGCCCGCCCGTCAGTGCTGACATGAGCAGCGGCCGTCCTGTCATGGCACCAGACATCATGCCAAAACTGGCTCCTTCGTTGAAGCCAAGCGTCACATTAAACCCAGGAACAACGGGCAAGATATCTCCGGGAGAAAGCAGCAACAGTGCCGCCGTCTTGGTGGCCTGATCTGTCAGCACGGTGGCACCAACCAGGAGAATGAGCAGGGTCGCCTTCATGTCGCGCTTCCCCTGTGAAGGCCGATCCAACGCGGCACAGTGTTAAGATAATGCTCATAGTCTCTTCCCAACGCCTGCCGCAGCGCGGTTTCCTCGGATCGAACCTGTGTGGCTGCTGCCCAAAGGAAGAGCATAGGAGCGAAAAGCGTGGGAACTGCAGGAACGGCGAGACCCACCCCCGCAAGCAGCATGAACTGACCCACAAAGGTCGGGTTGCGGCTGAAGCGATAAAGCCCGCCTGACACAAGTGCGCCCGTTGCACCCTCGGCGACACCCACACGCCACGAGCTGCCCATCGACATCTGCGCGGCGAAGGCCAGCATTGCGCCGATCCCGGCAAGAAAGGCGCCGATCAGGCTAAGCGCCACCGCCTCACCCTCGGTCCAAAAAGGGTCGATCTTGTGCAGGGCGGGCCAGGCCAGCCAGAGCAGCGGGCCAAAAAAGGCTAGAACAAAGGCTGCCCTAAATCCGAACGCTGCCCAGCGATCGCGTCCCCTGGCTTGGCCAAACAGCCAGATCGACGTCCTCGCTGCCTGAGCCGCAATGGCGCTGCCCCAAAAAAAGAGCAGCAGATAGCCCGCCAACAGCGCCAGCACGGACCAGCCAAACCCTGACAGCACGGCCTCAGCCCTCACGCTCGGGATTGAAGCCCAGCAGGCGGAGCGCGTTCAGCGTAACAAGCACTGTAGCCCCGGTATCGGCAAGGATTGCAATCCAAAGGCCAGTGATCCCCAGCACTGTCGTCACAAGGAAGACCACCTTCAGACCAAGCGCGATGGTCACGTTCTGCCGAATGTTGGTCATGGCCGCGCGGGCAAGCCGGATCTGTGCCGCGATATCGGTCACCCGGTCACGCAGAATGGCCGCATCGGCGGTTTCCAGCGCCACATCGGTGCCCGATCCCATGGCTACGCCGATGCTGGCCTGCTTGAGGGCAGGAGCATCATTGATGCCGTCACCGATCATCATCACGCCGCCCTGTTCGTTCATCTCGCGGATTGCGCTGAGCTTGTCCTCTGGCATCATGTCGGCTTGGAACTGCATGCCCAGACCTTCGGCAATAGCCGCGGCGGTGCGGGGATTATCCCCTGTCAGAATGGTCGATGTGATTCCCATAGCCGACAATTGGCGCACCGCTTCTGCAGCGTCGGCACGGGGTTCGTCCCGCATGGCAATGAGGCCAAGCGGAATGCCTTCGCGATAAACGGCCACGGCGGTCTTTCCCTGCTCCTCGAACATGGTCGCTTGCCGCAGACCGAGTTCATCCAGGCCGCCATTCTCGGAGGCATGTCGGGGCGAGGTCACCCAAGCCGGCGCATCACCCACTGTTGCGACGACTCCCCGTCCTGCCAGTGCGCGTGCATCGCGGGCGGGAAGGGCAGGGACGCCAGCCGTTTCGGCCCTGTTCAGGATAGCCACTGCAAGCGGATGACTTGATCCGCTTTCGACACCTGCCGCGACCTCAAGCAGCTGCGCTTCGGTCGTGTGGCCAAACGGAACCAGATCGGTGACTTGCGGGCGGCCATGGGTCAGGGTGCCGGTCTTGTCAAACGCTACCTTCGAGACCTTGGCGGCGGCCTCGATCACAGCGCCCCCCTTCATCAGCAAACCTCGCCGGGCGCCGGTAGACAGCGCAGATGCTATGGAGGCAGGAACCGAGATCACCAACGCGCAGGGACAGCCGATCAGCAGCAGCGCCAGCCCGCGATAGATCCAGGTATCCCAGGACTGGCCCAAGACCAGCGGGGGCACCACGACCACAAGGACCGCGACCGTGACGATGGCGGGCATATACCAGCGGCTGAAGCGGTCGATAAAGCGCTCGGTCGGCGCACGCGCCTCCTCGGCTTCTTCGACAAGACGGATGATACGGGAAATGGTATTGTCCTGGGCGGCCTTGATCACGGTGACGCGCAGCACGGCCTCGGTGTTGATCGAGCCCGCGAAGACCCTCTCCCCCGGACCGCGTGTGGTGGGCACGCTTTCTCCTGTCACCGGGCTTTCATCGATGCCGGATATGCCTTCGATGATGTCTCCGTCGGCCGGGATCCGATCGCCCGGTCGGACCAGAACGGACTGGCCCACCTGAAGACTGGCGGCGGCGACTTCGCGTGTCGTGCCATTTTCCTCCAACAGCGCGGTTTTCGGAACCAGATCGGCCAACGCGCGGATGCCGTTGCGAGCCTTGCTTGCGGCGACGCCCTCAAGGACCTCTCCGACGGCAAACAAGAACACAACCAATGCAGCCTCTTCCGCTGCATTGATGAACAGCGCGCCGATGGCAGCGACTGTCATCAGCCCCTCGATGGTGAAGAACTGGCCGGATCGTGCCGCAGCAATGGCACGGCGGGCGATGGGGGCAACACCGATCAGGCAGGCCGCGACAAATGCCCAGGCACCAACGCGTGGCGCGAACAGCTCCACGCTCCAGGCCGCAGCCAGCAGCAGACCGGTGAAGATGACCAGTTTGCCCTTGCCGGTCTGATACCAGTTCTTGCCGCGATCGGCTGGGTCATCATGGACATGGCCGGGACTGCCATGCCCGGAATGAGCGGCATCGGCCCCAGCGGGACGTGCGTGATCATGCGCCTCGTGATTGGCGCCGGATGCCGCACCAGGAAGGACGAACTCCTTCTTCTCGGCCCCGCGTGGCGTGATCCCGTATCCCAAAGCTCGCACGGTCTTTTCGACCTGCTCCCGGTCGGTTTTGTTTCCGTCCAGGGTCAAGCGAAGACGTTCGGACATGATGCCGACCTCGACCCCACTGACTCCCGGCAAACGGGCCACAGCGTTTCTGATCTTGCCGGCACATGATCCACAATCCATGCCGGACACTGTCCAGTCGCAGACGGTTTCGTCAGCCAGATCCGATTTCGTCATCATTCTCTCCTCCGCCGAAGCAGGGCGGTTGCCATCATCGAATCAGGGTTCTAAGTGCTCTAGCTACTATAGGTTCAAGGAGAATCTTGATGCTGACCATCGGAAAGCTCGGATCATCAACCGGCGTAAAGATCCCCACGATCCGCTATTATGAGCAGATCGGCTTGTTGCCGGAGGCCGAGCGCAGTCCTGGCAACCAGAGGCTTTACACCCACAAGGCACATGAGCGTTTGGTTTTCATCCGTCACGCACGCGACCTGGGATTTTCGCTGGAGGCAATCCGTGATCTGCTCAGCCTGTCGGACAATCCGGATCAGCCCTGCGCCGCGGCGGATGCCATCGCAAAGGCACAGCTTGCCGAAGTCGAAAGCCGTCTTGCCCGACTTGCCGCACTCAAGACAGAACTGGAGCGCATGGTGGTGCAATGCGCGGGCGACAGGATTTCCGATTGCCGGGTCATTGAAGTCCTCAGCGATCACTCCCTGTGCATCACCGACCACGCCATCGAGGATGCGAATTCTTGACGGAGGCTGCGCATCCTGCGCTGCTCATTGTCTGGTGCGTCAACTGTGCGCACCAGTTCCTGTAGCCGGCAAGCTGTTCCCATTGCGAGAGGCTGGAACATCTCCGCATCTCCCTTCCTTGCCGCGACCAACTGACAAATCTGTGATCCCTCCAGATTTGCCTTGAACCTCTAGCTGCTTGAGGTTGCAGAAGGCCCAACCGGCCGCAATGAGCAGGACAGACAAAAATGATACCTTTCGGACATCGAGTGGGCAGATGCTGACGCTCCTCGGGGCTACTCTGGGGGTCTGGCGCGGGATGATCCGCGCCAGCCAACTGGGCGGAAACAGACTGGACATGGTCCAGTATGCCATCGCTCACGCAATTGCTTTCGGACTGCTGGGAGCATTTGTCGGAATAACCCTCGGACGTCTTTTCACGCCATGAACCGGAATGCTGCCGCTTGCTGGCTGTCTCCTGCAGCCAAAGCGACGCTTCCCACATCTGACGGGATATCAGACTTGATGATCTTGCGAACCCTGCTTCTTGTCGGCGCTGTTGCCGTGACCGCGCCGCTACACGCCGAGACCCTGAGCGAGCCCGCGCCCCCGGCGGGACAAACAGCCAATCTTTCGCAACACGAGGTGGTGGCGGGCGATACGCTGGACGCGATTCTGTCTCGTGCCGGAATAGCCGCAGAAACGCGGAACGAGGCGGCACTGGCCATTGCGGATGTTTTCGACCTGTCGACCTTGACCCCTGGCCAAGTGCTGAGATGGAGCGTGTCGGAAGATGATCCCGCCCGTTTGAAGCGCCTGTCGTTGTTGATCGAGAACGGCACCGATATTGTTCTCGATTTCAGCAAGCCTCTTGAGGCTGCCTTGGTCAACACTCAGATCCAGGTCCGAGATCGCCGCGAGGCCTTCGTGCTTGTCGGGCCGCTTTATGATGCGCTTGCAGAACGAGAGGCGCCAGAGAGCTTTGCTGTCGATCTTGCTGCCCTCCTGGCGGGACATATCGATTTCCGCCGTGACCTGAAGGGCGGAGAGCGCGTGGCGCTGATCTGGCAGGAAAGTGCTCTGCCTGACGGTACAATCCTGGGAGAGCCTCGGCTGTCCTATGCCCGGCTGGAGCTGAACGGGCATATTTACGAACTGGTAGCAGGTCCACCGGACGAACCCGCCATTCTGTTCAAGAATGGCAAGCCGGTGCAGCACACCGCTCGACCTGTCATCGGTGCGCGTCTGTCTTCGGTCTTCGGCAAGCGAAAGCACCCGGTTCTTGGCGTAGGGCGAATGCATACCGGGGTTGATTACGCCGCAAAGATTGGCACGCCTGTCAGGGCGACCGGGGCGGGCAGGGTGATTTTCGCAGGAACCATGCGGGGATACGGCCGGACCATCGATATTGACCACGGTGGCGGCGTTGTGACCCGCTATGCCCATTTGTCTCGCTTCGCCCCTGGTATCGAGAGGGGCACTCAGGCGAGCGCGAATGACCATATTGGCGATGTCGGTGCGACAGGCCTCGTAAGCGGGCCGAACCTGCACTACGAAGTTCGTGTCGATGGCCAGCCGACAAACCCGATAGAGAAAACGCCGGCATTACACGCCATGGCGATCAAGCCAGGCGATCTGTTGATGCTTGCGACGGCAAGGGTCGCGACCGGGTTCTTCATCAGCACGAATGTGGAGAACAAAGGCTGATGGTAGCCGGAGATGGCTGCCGGCCGGCAGGACGTTCCAACACGAAATCGGAGACTATGTTCGATGTTCGACTTGCCCATGCGTGACTCCCCGACCTCCCGCGCCGAGACGCTTTTGTTCATCGCCTTCTTGGTGGCCTTGGGCGCGACATTGGGCGCGCTCTTCATTGGTGAGGTGCTGGGCCAGACCCCTTGTATCCTCTGCTGGTATCAACGCATCGCGATGTTCCCGCTGGTGCCGATCCTGGCTGTCGGCCTCTGGCGGGGTGATGCGATGGCAAGGATTTATGCACTGCCGCTGGTTCTGGCGGGACTTGCGGTCGCGCTCTGGCATTCGGGACTTTACGCCGGGCTGATCCCGGAAGGCATCAGTCCTTGCACCCAGGACGGTCCATCCTGTTCCGACCGCACTAAGATGACCATCCTGAGGCTGCCCATTCCCTATCTTTCGCTCGGCTGCTTTATGGCAATCGCGCTGTGCCTGAACCCCATGAAAGGAAAACCATCGTGAACCGAAGAACCATCGTCGTGAGCACCCTTGCCCTGGGCGCAGGCGCATTTGCCGGTGGATCGTGGTATGTCACGCGGCAGCGTGAAGCCGAACAGGCCGCTGTCGAGCGTGCAGCCTTGGAGGCCCAACCCGATGCGCTCATCCGGCCGCATTCGCCGATCCTCGGGCCAGCCGATGCGCCAGTGACCCTTGTGGAGTTCTTTGATCCGTCTTGCGAGGCCTGCCGAGCCTTTCATCCGGTTGTCAACGAGTTGCGTCGCGAATATCCCGTCCAGCTTCGCGTGATCTTGCGATACACGCCGTTTCACGATGGTTCGGACGAGGCCGTGCGCATTCTGGAGGTTGCGCGTCGTCAGAACGTTTTCGAGCCGGTGCTTGACATTCTGTTCTCCGAACAGCCGACTTGGGCACTTCATGGTCAGCCGCGGCTCGATCGGGCTTGGCAACTGGCAGGTCAGGCTGGACTGGACCTGGAACGCGCGAAGTCCGAGCGGTTACATCCTGATATCACCGGCGTGCTAAACCAGGACATGGCCGATGTTCAGGCCATGGGAATCCAAGCGACGCCCACCTTCTTTGTTGGTTCCGAGAGGCTGACGGATCTCAGCATCGAAAACCT
Organism: Paracoccus sp. AK26; assembly: GCF_011801365.1. Classification (NCBI taxonomy): domain Bacteria; kingdom Pseudomonadati; phylum Pseudomonadota; class Alphaproteobacteria; order Rhodobacterales; family Paracoccaceae; genus Paracoccus; species Paracoccus sp. AK26. The sequence goes on along the minus strand of NZ_CP041045.1, from coordinate 148,906 downwards.
GCGGGCGACGGTTTCGAACGTCGTGTCGGGACTCGGGTGAGGCGCGCGACATCAATGAGCTTGCGAACGATCCGCTTTATCCTTTGGGGACTGGTGTGCGTGGTCCTGGCCGTTATCGCGATCCAACTCTGGGGTGGACGGCAGCAGACCCCGCAAACCTTCCAGCCAGACTTCGCCCTGCAGGACGGAAACGGACAAACCCATACCATGGCCGACTTCCGGGGAAAGTTCACTCTGGTTTTCTTCGGCTTCACGAATTGCCCCGATGTCTGTCCGACGACCATGTCCGAAGTGGCCCAAGTCATGGACGATCTCGACGCCGATGCGGATCGGGTGCAGCCCTTGTTCATCTCAATCGACCCGGAGCGGGACCGCAGACAGGGTCTGACCGAATATGTGGCGGCCTTCCATCCGGCAATCCTTGGCTTGTCGGGGGATGATGCCGCCACGAAGGACGCTGCCAACAGCTTCAAGATCTATTTCGGACGTGAAGAGGACCCATCCGCTCCCGACGGCTACACTATGTCGCATAGCCCGGGGCTGTTTTTGATCGGGCCGGATGGTGAATGGCTGCGCCAGTTCGCCTATGAAACCCCTGCTGCCGAAATTCTGGCAGCTATCGAGGAAAGGATATGACCATGAAAGCCTTCGGGGTTGCATTTGGATTTGCAATGCTCCTTCCCGCACTTGCCTCGGCCGATTGCGCCAGCGTGACAGCGGGCGAGCTCACGATCTCGAAGGCTTGGTCGCGTGCCACCATTGGCACCCAGCGGCCGGCTGCGTTCTATGTTGAGATCCGCAATGACAGCGAAGCGGATGATCGCCTAATCGGGATCGAGACACCGATTTCGGGAATGCCGATGCTGCACCAGACAGTTATCCAGGACGGGGTCGCCTCGATGCCGCATGCCGAGGCTGTTGACGTTCCGGCAGGCGAAACGGTCTCTCTGTCACCTGGCGGCTACCACGGCATGTTGATGGAGCTGAACACGGCTCTTTCCGAAGGCCAGTCCTTTCCTGTCACCCTGACCTTCGAGCAGGCAGGGGCAGTCGAGATCGACACCCATGTCCTGTCAATACGCGCGCAGGAGGCGCAATGCGACGTCGAAAACTGATCCTCGGTGGGGCGGGTCTTCTTGGCGCATTTGGCTTCACCCTGGGCCTCGGAGCATGGCGCAGTGGCGACCTGCGTTGGCTGACGGACGTCAGGGAAACCGAGAACGGTCGGCCAGACCTCTCCCGGATGGCGTGGCGGCTGATCGATGATCGGGGCAATCCTGTCGTCCCGCAGGATTGGCTTGGCCAAGCCAGCATGGTCTTCTTCGGCTTTACCTGGTGTCCGGATGTCTGCCCTACCACGCTGATGGATATTGCAGATTGGCTGGAGGGCCTTGGGCCGGACGCAGACCGGATCCGGGTCGCCATGATCACCGTCGATCCTGAACGGGATAGCCCCGAGATCCTGGCCGAATACTTGTCGAATTTTAATTCCAGGATTCGCGGCCTGACGGGCTCGGCTGACGCTGTCGCCGAAGCCGCCAAGGCCTTTGACGTGACCTACACGCGCCTGCTGCGAGATGACGGGGACTACACCATGAACCATACATCCGGCGTGTTCGTGTTTCATCCGTCAGGTGAACTTGCCAGTACCATCGACTTTCATGAGGAGCGCCGCTTCGCGGTGCCCAAAATCCGGAGAGCCATCGGATGAAGCATGCCTTTCTTATTGCAGTTACCCTGCTGGCAGCGCCTTTGTCCTCGGAGGCGCAGGAGGTTGTCCCTGCCATTCATGTTGTCGAGGGACAAGGCTGCGAATGCTGCGTGAAATGGACAGAGTATCTGCAACAGCAGGGTTTCGACGTGACCGCCGAAGAACGCTTCGGCGTCCTGCTGATCCAGCACAAGATCGACCTTGGTGTCCCCGCCAAACATTATTCCTGCCACACCGGCCAGATCGACGGCTATTTCCTCGAAGGCCATGTGCCCGCCGAAGATATTCGAAGGCTGCTGGAGGAACGGCCCGATGCAGCAGGCTTGGCTGTGCCCGGAATGCCCTATGGCAGCCCCGGCATGGGGCCCGAAGACAAGCGCGAAGCGTATGACGTGTTGTTGATACGCAAAGACGGAAGCAGCGAAGTGTTCACCAGCTATCCCGCTGCCGACGGCATTTAGATCAGTCATTTATACCTTAGGACGGAGCAATCCTGAATGGCCAGTTTAAACCGGCGTCATTTTTCCCTGGCAGGCTTGGCGGCCCTTGCGGCGTGTGGCGCTCCGACGCCGCAGACGCCGACGTTCAAAGTCTATTCCGGTCCCCTGGTCACCCAGGTCGTCATTCAGAAAGGGCAGCGCCGCATGTATCTTCTGAATGGAACGACGGTGCTGAAGTCTTATGATTTCGGCCTGGGATTTCAGCCGGTCGGCCACAAGCAGTTCGAGGGAGACGGCAAGACCCCTGAGGGGCTTTATTTTGTAGACCGCTTCAATCCTCGTAGCCGGTATCACCTTTCTGTCGGCGTGTCCTATCCGAATGAGCGCGACCGTGCTTTTGCGGAACAATTCGGTCGCGATCCCGGCGGCGATATCATGATCCATGGCCGTGGGCCGGAAGGTAACCGGCTGGTGCGCCAGAAACGGGACTGGACAGCCGGGTGCATCACTGTCAGCGATGAGGAGATTGAGGATATCTATGCCATGCTGCAGCCTGGCGTCCCGATCGTGATTCATGCCTGACAGATGGGATGAGACGGGCGGGAAAGCTGTCCCATCATTACTGAGGCTTCTAGAAGGGACGCCAGCGAACAGGTTCGTTGGCGTCTTCCTGTAAGGAAAAGCTTCTAGAACACCGTCACCTGCGTTCCGATCTCTGCCAGCTCGTAGAGCCGGGTAATATGCTCATTATAGAGACCGTAGCAGCCGTTAGAGGACTTTCGGCCAATCTTCCGTGTGTCGTGTGTGCCATGGATCAAGTAGGCTGGCCATGACAGATAAAGGCCGTACGGTCCCAAGGGATTGTTCGGATCTCCGCCCTCGACACGTTGCGGCAGATTGGGATCCTTTTCCCGCATGCTGGGCGTTGGTGTCCAAGGCGGGTTTTTTGCCTTTCTGACAACTTCAGTTTCGCCCCGGCGGGTCAGATCTTCGGTGATTGGGATAGAGCACGGGAAGACCAGGTTGACTGATCCGTCACCCGACCAGTAATGCACTGCACGCGAGGTCACATCCGCAAGGATCACGCCTTTTCCCAAGCTCGGGTAAAACTCGCTCCAGTGTCTCGCGCGAAACGACGACTGATTGCGCCGGGGATCTGCGCTTGGATCGACCTGATAGGCACCGAGATCGGGTGCCCCACCGGTCGAGGGACCGCCATAGACAGGCTGCCCGGTATAAGGGTCGAAACCCTGCGCCGGGGCGCCGCCGCCCGGCAACACCGTCGCTGTTGCCAGCAAGCCACCTAGAAAGCGTCGACGGTCGCTACCTGTGTCCTTAGGGACCATTCACTGCCTCGTGTTTTTGGATAAGTTATCCAACAATTATAAAAGGGTACTCTTAGAAAGGCACTTGGCCAAGGAGACGAAATGCCGCGTTGTTCAAGATGCTGTGCGTTCCGGATGCGACCTACTGCTGTCGGCAACTGTCGTGCTTGTGCGCCGCGCTATCCAGTGCGAGGGATGCTTGACAAGCTAATCACGCAAGGAGACATAAATGAGAAACAAATCCCTCATCATCTTGGCGATTGTCCTGATCAATGCCGGTTGCGGAAACATGGCAACAAGGACAGAAGTCACACAAACCGGATCCGAAAATCTTTCCCCAGAGCTCCTCGCGCTGGCTGCGCCGGGGCAGGACGTTACCTCGGCCCGTCTTCTGCCAGAAGATAACTGCTATTGGTACGAGCATCGCGGGCAGGTGGAAACAACACTTCTTCCACTTACCACGGCTGAGGGCCGTCCAATTTGCATGCAGTCACAAGCCTGAGGCCACTCGGGCGTATGATCAGACCTGCAACTCCAGCAAAGGTGTGGCCTAGCTACGCGTGGTCACACTTTCTGCGGCCGAATAAAGAAACGCAGTGGAGCCGATTTCTACCTTTGGATAGAGATCGTTGATATGCGCCATGACCATCCGCACGCAGCCAGAACTGGCGCTAGTGCCAATGCTTCTAGGAAACGGGGTTCCGTGGATGCGCAAGTAAGTATCCCGGTCGCCGACATAGAGGTAGAGAGCCCGTGATCCTAAAGCGTTTTCGGGACCTGGCTCCATTCCACCTTCGAATTGGGCATAGGTCTCCGGCTCCCTGTCAATCATGCTCTGCGTGGGGGTCCAATGAGGCCATTCGACCTTTCGCTTAATCGTATAGACCCCCGGTTCGTATAGGTCCCCTCGACCTATGGCCACGCCATAGCGCATTGCGGTTCCCCCCGTCTCGATATGGTAAAGATACTTCGCCACAGCATCTACATGGATGTCACCTGCCACCAGGCCATCATTGGCCTTTACCCTTTGAGGCAAGAAACGAGAGTGCACACCCCAGGGATTGGAGGTGGAGGGATTGTAACCGGCAGGCGTAACCTGTGCGTCCCAAGCAGCCTTCTGTGCTTCAGTCGGCCATGATGCCGCAAACAAAGGACCTGAAATAGTCGCCGAAAACAGCGCTGTCGTTGTGTGAATAAAGTGTCGTCTAGTCACCATCTTTTACGCTCCTATTCTTCCTCGGCATCTTCCCGGCCCATGCTATCAACGCAACCTGCTCAGCCCGCTAAATGGATTTCTAAGATCAAATTTTCTTGTGAATTCGTTACTTATCAAAGACGGTGAATTCCTGATTGAGCGGCAGCTAGCGACATGTCCAACCTTTCGAAGAGCTAAAGGGTCAGCAATAACTGGATGACGAAGCCGCCGAGGGAGGGGTGAAAGCTGAAGAGCTCCGCGCCAACATAAGTGTAGGATTCCCATCAGGTTGAGGTGGCCTTGCTGGAAGGCGCGGGTGCAGGCTCCATTCTGAATAATTGGATTTATGGAACAATATCAAATTCTTAGTCTTATTTCATCAGATAATTACAAGTCAGGCCTTTTGAAACGCCTCGTTATGATCTGTCCGGATTTGATAGGCTAACTTGTTAAGTCGTGCCAAGCTGCCAGAAGTTGTCACGGCTTCGAACTGCTCGCTATCATAGGTCACTCGCGCCTGAAGTCCTCTGCGAAACGGCCGATCTGGTGCATGCGTTCATGCAGGACTGTCACAATGCCGATGTCGCCATTGGAGAGCCGGCGCCAGTAGACGAAATGGTGCTCGTAGCGGAAGAAGAAGCCGTTCACGCCGAACTCGGCCGGGATCGGGCGGGAGGCAACCCCATGCGCCTCGATCTCATCGAAGGCTTCGAAAAGGCCAATGATATAGCGATCAGCCTGAGCTTCACCCCAGCGCTCTCGGGTATATCGATAAATATCGTCCAACCGCAGTGATGCGGCTTCCTGGATGCGAATGGTGGCCATGATCAGCCCTTGTTGCGAGCGATCACCTCGGCTGCCGTCAGGGATCCATAGCTGTTATCAGGTGCGGAAAACGCCTTGGTCAGTTCGGCCTGTAGGCGAACAAAGGCTTCAGTCTCGGCCCGCTCCTTGTCCCGGCGGATCAGGTCACGGACATATTCACTGACATTCTCGTAGCACCCATCCTCACCAACATTGGTCGCAACGAAGTCACTCAACACCGGGCCGAGTCGCACGGTCATGGTTGTGGTCTGAGCCATGAGAGATCCTTTCTGATTACGTCTTCAATATGACCATTATCGAATACGACGCAAGAAGCAGGTGCTCCTTGGACATTGCTTGCTTGAGCTTCAAAGGCGCATGCAGACAATTTGTTCAGAGACCCCTGCCCTTCACACCAAGTCCTCCTTTCAATCCCATGATACTTCTCCAGAGGGACCGCTATCACCGCTTTACTGCTGCTGTTCTGGTCACCACAGCATGTCACGAATACTTTTTGTGTCCGCTCAGCCATCGTTCAAAGGACGGCCAGCTTGCCGCTGAACAGGCCCGTTGAAGACCAGCATTTGCTGGCAGGACTAAATCTCAGATGACCGGTCCGATATTTTTTGCAATGAAGGGGCGGCTACTGTTACAGATCAGGGCATGACACAGATCTTGATCGGCTACGCCCGCTGTTCCACCGACAAACAGGACCTTGCTGCGCAGAAGGGCATCCTTGCCAGCTTCGGAGTTGCCTCCGATCGCATCTACACCGACCACGGCTTTACCGGCACGAACCGCGCCCGCCCTGGTCTCGATCAGGCGCTTGCAGCCTTGCGAGAAGGCGACACGTTGGTGGTGCCAAAACTGGACCGCCTGGCGCGTTCCGTCCCCGACGCTCGCGACATTGCCGACAAGCTGGCCGCGCGCGGGATCAAGCTTCAGCTTGGCACCTCAATCCATGATCCGACCGACCCAATGGGCAAGCTGTTCTTCAACATCCTGGCGACCTTTGCCGAGTTCGAGGCCGACCTGATCCGGATGCGGACCCGTGAGGGCATGGCTGTGGCCCGAGCCAAGGGCAAGCTGCGGGGCAAGAAGCCGAAGTTGTCGGATCGCCAGCAGCAGGAGCTGCGGCGCATGTATGACACGGGGGAGTATTCCATCAGTGATCTGGCAGAGGTGTTTTCGATCTCGCGGCCGACCGTGTATCGCACCTTGGGCAGGCAGGCGACGGTGGCGTGATGACAGATGATCCAAAGCCTCCGCGCCCACCGTCCCTGAAAAGCGAGACCCGCCAGACGAACTGGCGCCGCACCAATTTGCCGAAGTATCAGGCCCATCTTGCGGTTCAGCGCGCGCTCATGTCTGGCGCACTGGAAAAGCAGGGCTGCGAGGTCTGCGGCGCGGCCAAGGTCGATGCCCATCACGACCGATATGATGAACCCCTGAACGTGCGGTGGCTATGCCGGAGCCACCACGTCAAGCTCCATCATTATGGCGAAGATATGTTTCCGATCGGTCGCACTGCAGATGATTGATCACAAGATAAAAATCGCGATCATGCAAGATGTCGGAATACAATCTTGAGGGTATTTGGAATATCTGATTTTCTTAGCGCCTTTCCAGACAAGGAGAGCGTCTGATTGCAGAGATGTTGCACCTGTACGGAAAGAGAACGTTATTTATAAATTTTTTGAGCTGTAAGGGAAAATACTATCAGAATAGCAGGTAATTTCAAGAACACCCTATTGCCTTTGAAGTGCCGATAGTGCTGCCTCAGCTGGTGCAAGGGAGCGCTGTAAAGCGGGCTCCAGCTGTGTCAACCTTTGCAGTATATGCATAAGTTTGCCTGCTCTCTCCTGATTTTTAGGGTCAGGATGCATTGATTTCTGTTGCGCTGCGTGATTCACGCCTCCGAAAACGGAGCGGTGACATGAGCGATCTCTTCTGGCTGACCGACGCGCAGATGGCGCGCCTGGCTCCCTTCTTTCCCAGGTCGCACGGGAAGCCCCGGGTTGATGACAGACGGGTGCTGAGCGGGATTATTTTCATCAATCGCAATGGCTTGCGTTGGCGCGATGCGCCCGCCTCGTATGGCCCACATAAGACGCTCTACAGCCGGTGGAAGCGTTGGAGCGAAAAGGGCATCTTCGCGCGGATGATGGCCGGGCTGGCGGCGGAACACGGCGAGAAAACGACCGTGATGATCGACGCAACATACCTCAAGGCCCATCGAACGGCGACCAGCATGGCCGCCATAAAGGGGGGCGTGGTCGCCTGATCGGTCGAACCAAAGGCGGTATGAACACCAAGCTGCACGCCATCTGCGACAGTCAGGGGCGACCGATCGACCTGTTCGTCACCGCTGGACAGGTCAGCGATTATATCGGCGCTCGGGCCCTGCTGAGTGGTCTGCCAAACGTCAAATGGCTACTCGGAGATCGTGGCTATGACGCTGACTGGTTCAGAGAAGCGTTGCAGGACAAGGGGATACGTGCCTGCATCCCAGGCCGGAAGAAACGCAAGACGGCGATCAAATACGATAAGCGAAGATACAAGCGGCGTAACCGCATCGAGATCATGTTCGGCAGGCTCAAGGACTGGAGGCGCGTCGCGACCCGCTATGACCGATGCCCCAAGGTGTTCCTCTCAGCCATCGCCCTCGCGGCTCTCGTCATCTATTGGTTATGAATCCTGACCCTAAACTACTCGTGTCGCAGATCTGTGATTGCAGATCGAAGCCACGCTGAAAGTTTGGTTATATCGCGCCGCCGCTGAGTTTTGTTTGTACAAAGATAATAGTATATATCCACGCCATCTTGCTCTCCCATCGGCGCGATAAGCTCGCCCGCCCGCAGTCTATCAGCTAAAAACCTTTTGGAGCCGAGTATGACACCGCGACCCAATAACGCCGCGTTCAAAAGGACAGACGGATCATCAAGGGCGAGCCCGCGCCGGACAATATTTTTATCTACGCCGGTTTGTTCACACCAGCTTTCCCACCATTGATAATCAAATTCGTGTACTACGCCCGTCTGTTTGAGAAAATTGCCCGGACTTTCTCCTTTGTTTTTTCTCCAGAGCGCGGGAATGCACATTGGAATCAGCTTGTCCTGCAAAACAAATTCGAAGGATTCATTGCTGATTATTGTGCGTGAGAAAAAAATCTTGATATCATAAGGTGCTTCTCGCTCGTTCGGAGGGGCCAAAGAGTGATGGATAATAACTTCGGTATCTTTTTCCGCGTCAAGGAATTCACCTATCCGTGCCATCAGGACATGAGTAGAGATAAGTGGGGAAACACTTAAATGAATTCGCGATGTGCGCTTTCCTTTGGAAATGCTGTTCGTAACGTCGGCTAGCTTCTCAAAGCACTCTGCCGAAACTTCAAGCAGCTCCAGACCTTTCTCGGTCAGCTCTATTCTCTGATGAAGGCGTGTGAACAGCTTGACATCAAGCTCTTGCTCCAGAAGCCGAACCTGATGGCTGACAGCCGCTTGGGTTACGTTTAGCTCGTTGGCTGCCAACGTGAAGCTCAGGTTACGACCCACTGCCTCGAAATAACGAATTGCGAGGAGGGAAGGTAAGCGCTGCTTCATCTGATTTCTTTCTAAGCATCCCATGACGGGGCCCGTCGTCGCGCAATTGTCGCCGATCCCCGGAGATTACGGCTTCCGGGCGATCTTGACTAGGACTTTTGACGGCGAGCATTGGCGGTCTCAGCCGGTATGAGGACGCGCTCTTGGCGCTGGACCCTACTTGTTCCATCCCGGATGATCACATAGACCTTCGCCGGTCTTCCTTTTTCACGGCAAGGTCGATCCTGCGCGAGGTTCGGGAGGGGGTGGGAGGATGCTGATTTCTCTGCACAAGCAAGCGACCACAACGCCAAAGATCCGGGCCGCGATCCAGGCGAGCAGCGAACCGGCATGGCTGGTGGCAGAGCGCTACGGGATCTCCGAGCAGACGGTGTGGAAGTGGCGCAGCCGCGATGACGTCCACGACCGCAGCCACACGCCGCACCGGCTTCAGACGACATTGACGCCTGCCCAGGAGGCCGTCGCGGTGGCGCTGCGAAGGGCGCTTCTCTTACCGCTCGACGACCTGCTCGCGGTCGTGCGCGAGTTCCTCAATCCGCACGTCTCGCGTTCGGGCCTCGACCGCTGCCTGCGTCGCCATGGGGTGGGAAACCTGCAGGCGTTGAAGCCCCGGGAGCCGAAGCCCGCGCACGACAGCTTCAAGGCCTATGAGCCCGGTTACCTGCACATCGACATCAAGTATCTGCCGCAGATGGCCGACGAGGATCGCCGCCGCTATCTCTTCGTGGCCATCGACCGGGCGACCCGATGGGTCTTTGTGCGCATCTACCCGGCGCAGACCGCGGCCAACGCGCGGAGGTTCCTCCGGGACCTTGAGCGTGCCGCACCGATGAAGATCACCCGCGTGCTGACCGACAACGGAAAGGCCTTCACCGACCGGCTCTTCGGCCTGCGCAAGCGTGCGGCCACAGGACAGCACGAATTCGACCTGCTCTGCGCCGAGCTTGGCATCGAGCACCGCCTCGCGCCTCCGATGCGGCCACAGACCAACGGTATGGTCGAGCGCTTCAACGGCCGGATCGAGGACGTCCTGCAGAGCCATCGCTTCCACAGCGGCGAGGACCTGGAGCAGACCATCCTGCGATATGTCCACCTCTACAACACGCAGCTCCCGCAATCAGCCCTGAACGCCCGAACACCCATCGGCGCTCTCAAGGACTGGCAACGTCACAGACCCGAGCTGTTCAGGAAACGCGTCTACAATCTCGCGGGATGTGACACCTACTGATGATTGACGATTCACAGCTTTTGCCGGGCTTACATTCGCCCGGCACAAGCCGCAGATCTGCATGTTCAAGACTGTTGCTGGCTTCAGCTCCGAAGCCGCTGGTTCTCTGCATCATAGGCGGCGTCGGTCAGAACCGTGGCCGCGTAGCGGTCACCGTTCATCTCGACCTCAAAGGTCGCGCCCTTCTCGGCGAACTCTGGTTCGACATAGGCAAAGGCAAGATTCTTGCCCACTGCATGACCAAAGCCGCCCGAAGTGATGCTGCCGACGATCCGATCGCCGGAATACACCGGCTCTTGCCCGATCACGTCAAGATGCGGGGCATCGATCTCAAGATAGGCAAGCTTGATCTTGATCCCGTCGGCCAGACGCTTCTCGATCCCTGCCTTGCCGGTGAAATCGCCTTTCTTGAGCGAGTAGAATCGGTTCATGTCGGCCTCGACCAGCGAGATTTCGTTGGTCAGCTCGGACCCGAAACCACGGTAGGCCTTTTCCATCCTCAATGAATTCAGCGCGTAAAGGCCAAAGTCACGAATGCCATACTCCTCTCCGGCCTTCATCAGCGCCAGATAGACCTTGCGCAGCGATGCGGTCGGAACATGCAATTCCCAGCCAAGTTCGCCGGCGTAAGAGATGCGCAGCGCGCGAACCTGAGCCCCTTCGATCTTGATCGTGCGCGCCTTCAACCACGGGAACGCCTCGGTGCTCAGATCTGCGCTGGTGATCTTCATCATTGCATCGCGCGTCTTCGGACCCGACACGACCAGGACGCCAAAGCCTTCGGTCACATCGGTCAGTTCGACATTCTCGCCCGGCAAGATCGCCGCGCTGAGCATGTTGAAGTCGCGGTTCTGCATCGAGCCGGCGCTGGTCAGGTAGAAACGCTGCTCATCAATGCGGGTGATGGTAATTTCGGCATCGATTTCCCCGCCGGCAGTCAGCAGGTGGCACAACGCGATATCACCGATCTTGCGCGGGGCGCGGTTCGCAACGACCCGGTTCAGATAAGCCTCTGCATCGGCGCCCTCGACTTCGAATTTCGAAAAGCTCGACAGGTCGAGAACTCCGATAGCCTCGCGGACCGCTTTGCACTCGGCGGCGACGATGTCGAAAGTGCTGTTCCGGCTGAAGCTCAGATGCTCCGGCTCACCGTTGGAGAAGAACTTGACGCGTTCCCAACCCATCGACTCGCCGAACTCGGCGCCTTTGTCGCGCAGATCTTCGTAGAGCGGCGAAACGCGCAGCGGCCGACCGGTTTTGTAGAAATACCCAGGCGGATGAATGTCATACATGTGCGACGATGCTTCGGTCGTGCGCTCGCGCACCCAGCCCTCGTTGTGAATGCTGCCGAAACGGCGCGGATCCAGCGAGGTCATGCTGATTTCCGCTGCGCCATGCACCATCCATTGGGCAAGATATTTGCTGCAACCCGGCCCCTGCGCGATGCCGGTGGTCGAGCCGCAGTTCAGCCAGACATTCTTCAGGCCGGGCGCAGGACCCACGAGCGGCACCAGATCCGGCGTGTGGGCGATAAAGCCCGAAATGACGCGGCGCACGCCAACCGTGCCGAACAGCGGCATCCGCTCCATCATCTGTTCAAGCCAGGGCGAGATGTGGTCCAGATCCGGCTCCAGCAGGTCCATGTCAAAGGACCACGGCACATCATTGGTATAAAGCTTAAGGCCAGCCGTTTCGTACGGCCCGCCAAGAAGCCCCTTTTGCTCCTGCCGCATATAGGACGAGGAGCCCGGATCACGGACCACCGGCAGCTCACCGGGACGGTCGAGCAGTTCCTCGACCGGATCGGTGACCAGATACTGGTGGATGACGTTAACCAGCGGCACGTCCAGATCGATCCATTTGCCGACCTTGGTGGTAAAGAAGCCCGCAGCGATCACCAGATGTTCGCAGGTGATGTTGCCTTTGTCGGTATAGATCGTCCAGCCGTCGCCGTTCGGTTTGATATCCGAAGCAAGGGTGTGCTTGTAGATCGTCGCGCCCAGCTTGCGCGCTGCGATCGCCATCGCATTGGTGGCGCTGGTCGGATCGACGTGACCGTCATTGGGCGTATAAGTACCACCGACGACATCGTGCAGCTCAAGGTAGGGATGAAGCTGGCGGATCTCATCCAGGCCGACGACATGCGCCTCGACTCCCGCCTGTTTGGCGATACCGACGACGTTTTTGTGCCAGTCCAGTTCGTCCTTGTCGCGCGCAAGCCGGATGCCGCCCGCTTTGTGCCAGCCCGTTGCCTGGCCCGTCTCTGCTTCGAGCGAGCCATACATCTTGATGCCTTCGTCACAGATCTTTGCGAAGTTCAGGCTGCCGTTGAAGTGCGGACACTGCCCGGCGGCGTGCCAGGTCGTCCCGGAGGTCAGTTCGCCCTTCTCGATAAGAACGACATCGGTCCACCCCTCTTTCGCAAGATAATAGAGTGTGCTGACGCCGTGGATGCCGCCGCCGAGCACGACGACCTGTGCATGGGATTTCATGGCCCTGTATGTCTCCGGTTATAGCATTTCTTACAGTCTGAAATTGTCAGGACCCACTCGCAACAAACTATATCTTATGAAGCGAAAGCGAAAGCTAATGGTGCTTGCGCGGCGTTCAAAAACTTGGGCCGGGGCAATTTCGGTGTCGTTACATATTGGGATAGTTGGGCCCGTCGCCACCTTGCGGTGTGGTCCAGGTGATGTTCTGGCTTGGGTCCTTGATGTCGCAGGTTTTGCAGTGGACGCAGTTCTGGAAGTTGATCTGGAAGCGCGCCGCATCGCCTTCACCGATCACCTCATAGACGCCGGCCGGGCAGTAACGTTGCGCAGGCTCGGCATATTTCGGCAGGTTGACCAGAATCGGGACCGAGCTATCCCGCAGCTTCAGATGACATGGCTGCGTTTCTTCGTGGTTGGTAAAGGAAAATGCCACGTTGGTCAGTCTGTCAAAGCTGAGTTTCCCATCGGGTTTTGGGTAGTCGATTGGCTTGTAGGCTTTGGCTTCACCAGTTGATGCAGCATCGGTCTTGCCATGCTTGATCGTGCCAAAAAGAGAAATGCCGAACAGGTTGTTCGTCCACATGTCCATACCGCCACAAATCAGCGATGCGACCATACCCCAGCGAGACCAGATCGGCTTGACGTTACGCACCTTTTTCAGGTCTTGCGCGATTTGGCCCGAGCGCAGGTCAGTTTCGTATTCCAGCAACTCGTCGCCCGCGCGCCCGGCCGCGATGGCTTGTGCCGCCGCCTCGGCTGCCGCGATCCCTGAAAGCATGGCATTGTGGTTGCCCTTGATCCGAGGAACGTTGACGAGGCCCGCCGTGCAGCCAAGCAGAACGACTCCCGGCGCTGTCAGTTTCGGAATCGATTGCCAGCCCCCCTCGGAAATCGCCCGCGCGCCATAGGCCACACGCTTGCCACCCCTCAGAAGCTCCTCGACCATCGGGTGATGCTTGAACCTCTGAAACTCCATATAGGGATAGAGGTGCGGGTTCTTATAGTTCAGGTGCACGACAAATCCGACGAAGACCTGATTGTTCTCAAGGTGATAGATGAAGGAACCGCCACCGGCGTTCGACCCAAGCGGCCATCCCATGGTGTGGGTGACCGCGCCCTCGCGATGTTTCCCGGGGTCGATTTCCCAGATCTCCTTCATGCCGAGGCCGAACTTCTGCGGGCAATGACCCTGAGACAAGTCGAACTTCGCCATGACCTCTTTCGTCAGAGAGCCGCGCACACCCTCTGCCAGCATCGTATACTTGCCGCGCAGCTCCATACCCGGTTCGTATTGAGGGCCTGGCGTTCCATCCGGTTCCAGTCCGGCTTCGCCCGCGACCACACCGGCGATCCGATCACCATCCCAGACGATGGCCGAGGCCGACATGCCGGGAAAGATTTCGACGCCAAGCTCTTCGGCTTGCTCCGACAGCCAGCGGCAAACATTCGCCATCGAAACGATGTATTTGCCGTGGTTCGACATCAGCGGCGGCATGACCCAGTTCGGAATCCGCACCTGTCTGTTTGGCCCGAGGATAAAGAAGTTGTCCTCCTTTACCTCAACGCTGACCGGAGCGCCCCTGTCCCGCCAATCTGGAATCAACCTGTCGAGGCCGACGGTATCCAATACCGCCCCTGACAAAGTGTGCGCCCCGACTTCCGAACCCTTCTCAAGAACGACGACGCTCAGGTCAGGGTCGATTTGCTTCAACCGTATTGCCGCCGACAGTCCTGCGGGACCGCCACCGACGATCACCACGTCATAGTCTACTGACTCGCGTTCAATCTCTACATTCTCAGTCAATTGCTGGATCCATCTATTCAGAATCTGGCCCTATCACTGGGTTTGGCGCAGGGAGGGCTGACTTTCCGTTTCAGCCCATTTTTTCGCTTGCATAGCTTCCCGGCGACGGCGGGAAGACGACGGTCTTGTTGCCGTTCATGAAGACGCGCTTGTGGATATGGGCATGGATGGCGCGGGCCAGCACCTGGCTTTCGACATCGCGGCCCAATGAGACGTAATCCTCGGGCGACTGGGCGTGGGTGACGCGGATGATGTCCTGCTCGATGATCGGGCCCTCGTCCAGATCCGCCGTGACATAATGCGAGGTCGCGCCGATCAGCTTCACCCCGCGCTCATAGGCCTGCTTATAGGGGTTCGCCCCCTTGAACGACGGCAGGAACGAGTGGTGGATGTTGATGATCCGGCCCGACATCGCCTTGCACATCTCGTCCGAGAGCACCTGCATATAGCGCGCCAGCACGATCAGTTCCGCACCGGTGTCGCGCACGATGCGCATCTGCTCGGCCTCGGCCTGCGGCTTGTTCTCCTTGGTGACCTTGATGCAGTGGAAGGGGATGTCGTGGTTCACCACGACCTTCTGATACTCCATGTGGTTGCTGATCACCGCCACGATGTCGATCGGCAGCGCGCCGATGCGCCAGCGGTACAGAAGGTCGTTCAGGCAATGGCCAAAGCGGCTGACCATGATGATGACCTTCATCTTTTCGGCCTCGTCATGGAATTTTGCCACCATGCCGAAGCTGTCGGCAGTTTCGGCGAAATCGCCCTCCAGCTCGGCCAGTCCCAGCCCCTCCTCCGAGCTGAAGCTGACACGCATGAAGAACCGGCCGGTCACGGTATCGTCGAACTGGCTCGAGTCGGTGATGTTGCAGCCCTTCCCGGCCAGATAGGTCGAGATGGCGGCCACGATGCCGCGCTGGGTCGGGCAGGTGACGGTCAGGCAGTATTTGGTCATCAGGCTCTCCACTGTCGTTCTGCGGGGGGCTTGGCCCCGGCTTCTTTCGTGTTCAAATATCCCGGGGGAACGCCCGGCAAGGGCGTGGGGGGCAGAGCCCCCTGTCGCGATCAGCTTGACTCCAGTTCGGGATCGGGCAGCCCGTTCGCGCGGCAGCAGGCGGTCAGCGTATTGGCCAGAAGGCAGGCGATGGTCATCGGCCCGACCCCGCCCGGCACCGGGGTGATGGCGCCGGCGACCTGCACGGCGCTCTCGAAGTCAACGTCGCCGACCAGCCGGGTCTTGCCGTTCTCCTCGATGCGGTTGATGCCGACGTCGATCACCGTGGCGCCGGGTTTCACCCAGTCGCCGGTGATCATCCGCGGCCGGCCCACCGCCGCGATCAGGATGTCGGCGCCGCGGCAGATCGCCGCCAGATCGCGCGAGCGCGAATGCGCGATGGTGACGGTGCAATTCTCGGCCAGAAGCAGCTGTGCCTTCGGCTTGCCGACGATATTGCTGCGCCCGACCACCACCGCGTTCAGCCCCGAGAGATCGCCCAGCCGGTCGCGCAGCATTAAGAGGCAGCCCAGCGGCGTGCAGGGCACCATCGACTTCTGCCCGGTGCCCAGAAGGCCCACGTTCAGAATATGAAAGCCGTCCACGTCCTTTTTCGGGTCGATGGCATTGACCACCGCCTCGGCGTCCATATGGCCGGGCAGCGGCAGCTGCACCAGGATACCATGCACCGCCGGATCGGCATTCAACCGCTCTATCACCGCCAGGAGCTCCTCCTGCGAGACTGAGGCCTCCAGCTTGTGCGCCCACGAATTCATCCCAGCTTCGCGGGTCTGGATCCCCTTGTTCCGGACATAGACCTCCGAGGCCGGATCCTCGCCCACCAGAACAACCGCAAGCCCAGGAGTGATGCCGTTTTCCTGTTTCAACCGCTGAACATGGTCAGCTATCGCCGCGCGCAGATTGGCCGAAAAAGCCTTACCATCAATGATGCTCGCCATCATTTTCTCTTTATGTTGGGTGGATCAGGTCTTCATCCGCATTAGCGCTGTAAGATCGGAGAGATTTCCGACGCTCTCCAGATCTGTCAGCTGATCGAGAAGCACCTGACAGTTTTTGCCCAGAACCGGCTCGACAAGAGCGCGGAATTTTTCATATATCACCTGGTCAGACATGAATTTCGACGGGCTTCCGCTTGGGCAGGTGCTGCTCTCCTCCAACTCTTGCCCGGAGTGGGTCGTTATCTTGACGCGCGCGCCGATATCGCCCTTGGTATGATAAAGTGTGTTCATCCCGGAATCCGTATGAACGCGAACGCGACGGGAATATTCGGTCAGAAGAGGATTGTGCAGCGTGTCCGGCGCGAACCATGCTGCGCCGCGGATGATGCGGTGCAACAGCATCGTGACCGAATAGGGCAGGCTGAACTCGGCATCGACCATGTCTTTCGGACCATAGACCTCGAAGGCCTGCACCCAATCGAACGAGTAGATGTCGACCGATGCGATGTCTTCTGCACGCAGAGTGTTCGCTGTGATGATGGCATCGACGCAATCCAGCGCTGAGTGCTGCCAGCGACAACACGGATAAGCCTTCATGCTGAGGTCCATCACCGAAAAGCGCTCGCCCAGTCCGGCAACCATTGTGTCAAAGTCGCATTGATCCGAGCCGGCCATGATCCAGAATCCCTTTGGGCCGTCCAGAATGAACCGGTTGCCTACAAACCCTTTTTCGGCAAGCAGCGCAGCGGTCGTTCCCGTCCAAGCCGCCCAGCCCGTCGGCTCCTTGACCCAGTGAATTGGGCGTTCCTCAAGCTCCCACCCCCATTTCTGGGTATTCGGCAGTGGCGCCGTCGCGCCCGCGATGCCGTAAGCATGCTGGGTCTGAAGCAGATCGAGATTGAGGATCCGTGCCGCGGCGGCTGCCGCACCCATTGTTTGCCAGGTTCCGACGTTCCAGACCTGCTGCAAGCGTTCATAGCTGGGTTGGATTGCCTTGCCGATGCGGTTTCCGACGTCATATCCGGTCAGAATAGCAGTAATGAGGTCCTTGCCGTTGCTGCCACGCAGTTCACCTGCGGCAAGGGCGGCGGGGATGACGCTGGCGCTTGGATGCCCGATCCCCTCCAGCGTTTCGTCAAAATCAAGTGAATTTGCATTTGTGCCGTTCAAAAGCGCAGCGGTCGCGGCGCCAAATCCGGCAGTTTCGCCGATGATCGTGTGTGGCCCAGTTTCACCGGACGCTGACATGGTGCTGAGCATCGCCTGACCCAATGCGGTGGGCGCCCCGCCGAACGCGCAAGCGATCGTATCGATGATAAATCGCTTCGCTCGCTCAGTGACATCTTTGGGATATTGCTCGAACCGGGTTGTGACGGCGTATTCAGTGAGAATTTTTGTGACTTGAAGGTCGTTGCTCAACGCTTTCTCCGATCAGATGCGGCCATGACGTGATTCCGCATCCACCTTGCCGTCTTCTAAAGGCCCTGCGGAAAGGTCGACTTGTCATCGCCCTATACTGGGATGGGTTTGGGGTGGGGTGGCAAGAAAATCTGCCTTTCTCATCTATGATTTAATCTAATGCACGGCCGGGCAGAGTTGTCGGTTCGGAGCATCAGCGGTCTGGTCTGACACGAAGCGATCGGAACGGCGAATCTTTGCGCACGGCATAGGCTGGGCGGGACAGCACAACTGGCCCGCACTCCCAGAAGGGGTGCGGAAACAACTGCAGGGCAGTGGCTACTCTGTTCGGAGTATTTTCGGTTCGAGCTATGGATAAATTTGGGTGACGCGACTTGATCAGGCGGCGCGGCTTTGGTTGGCATCGTCAGCGACGACCCCGTCGGTAAATCTGACGCCTTCGATGACGTGTGGCAACTGGTTTGTGCCGTTGAGCTTGCGCCACTTCTTCGATGCGGCCCGGACCAGGGTGAAGACCATCAGCTTTGCGGTTTTCTGGGACAGTGCGCCCTTGGTGCGGACAGTGCGATGTCGGACGGTGGCAAAGACACTTTCAGTGGGGTTCGAGGTGCGCAGATGCTCCCAGTGTTCGGCCGGGAAGTCGTAGAATGCTAGCAAGGCCTCGTTGTCCTTGGTCAGGCAGGAGACGCCACGCTGGTATTTGGCGGCGTATTTTTCCTTGAAGATCTCGATGGCCGCCAATGCCGAGGCGCGGGTTGCGGCATGGGAGATCTCGCGCAGATCGGCGGTGACAGCGGGCTGCATGGATTTGGGGAAGCAATTGAGCACATTCGCCATCTTGTGAAACCAGCAGCGTTGATGGCGGGTGCCAGGAAAGACCTCATCCATGGCCTTCCAGAAGCCCAAGGCGCCATCGCCGACAGCCAGTTCCGGCGGCACGGCAAGGCCGCGGGCCTTGAGATCGACCAGCAGCTCGCGCCAGCTTTGCGCGCTCTCGCGCACCCCGACCTGGAAACCGACGAGTTCCTTCTTTCCTTCGGGTGTAGCCCCGAGGACCACCAGCATGCACTCGGCTTGCGGCTCCATACGGGCCTGAAGGTAGACGCCGTCGGCCCAGATGTAGACATAGCGGCGTGCCGAAAGGTCGCGGCGCTGCCAGCGGTCGTAATCCTGCTGCCAACCTGCCGTCAGCCGCGAGATCACACCAGGTGACAGGTTCGGGGCATCCGGTCCCAGCAGCGCCGTCAGCGCCTCCTGAAAGTCGCCCATGGACACGCCACGCAGGTAAAGCACCGGCAGCAGCGCATCGAGACTGCGGGAGCGCCGCGCCCACCGTGGCAGGATGTTGGAGGTGAAGCGGATCCTCTTCTCCGCTCCCACGGCAGCGCGGTCGCGGACCTTGTGCCGTTTCACGGCGAGCGGCCCGATCCCCGTCTGGATCGTCCGCTCCGGCCCGGTCCCGTGATGAACAACGCGCTGACGGCCATCGGACAGCCGCTTGTCCGCAAAGCGGGCAACAAAGTTGGCCGCCTCGGCCTTCAGTGCGGCGGCCAGCATCTGGCGTGCGCCCTCACGGGCAATCTCGGTTAGCGGGTCAACGATCGAACCAGGCTGGTGAAGCGGGCTGATCGTGGTATTGTCGTTCATGGCGTATCGCTCCTTCGGGAGGTTCTGGCAGGCTTCAGCACCCGCCACGATACGCCGCCTTCTCAGGCTCCATCACCCATTTTCAGCCATAGCCCCTGTAAGGTCACCAGTGGTCTTTTGAGAGCAGGGTCGTCTAACATGAGCACCTGACCAGAACAGGCCCAGGTCCAGCTAGCGCAGATCTTTCCAGCGGCGAGCTTTATAGTCACTCACCTCGATATTTGGAACAATCTCAATCTTAAAGTTAATGCCAAGACGACTCTTTACCGCAGTCTGGGCACGAGCAATAATCTGATCTGTCGAAGCATCTGATGCGCCAGAGCGTAATTGCAGCCGCAAATTCGCCACATCAGCGAATGATTCGGTGCGGGTCAGGATAACCTCATATTGCTCGATTTCCGGCCAAGAAAAGACGAGGTCGTCAACAGCCTGCGGGTAGATGTTGATTCCCTTGACCTTCTTCACGTCATCAATTCGGCTGATCGACGCCATTTCCACGCCGTGGAAATTTCGAACCGAGCCCTTGCGTCCGCCTTTCTGAAAGACAGCGCCGTCGCGGACGCGGTTGCGCACGACCGGATTGTCAAAATGATACAGGCTTGTGATGACCAGCTCACCAAACTCGCCATCTGCCACCGGAATACCGGTTTCGGGATCGACAACCTCCATCAGAACATAGGGATCGACATTCAGCAGAGAGCCGGGAGCGCCGGCCTTTCCAACGCCGCTTTCGTCAGACCACATAAAGTCGGCACGCATACTTGCGCAACCGAAGCGGTCATAGGCCTTTGCTCCCCACATTTCCTCGATCGAGTTAAGGAAGGGCAGGCTCGCACCTTCAAGCCCGGTCAGCAGCGTGTTGACGCCGCTTTTGCGCGCTTCCTCGCCCATCACGGTTGCCAGCGTCCCGAAATACGAGGTGCTGCCAAACAATGCTTTGGGATTGAACCGGCGGATGTGGTCAACTTTGGTTTCCGCGTCGTAGTTGCCGACGGGCAGCACAGTCAGGTCGGCGGCGACCGCGCCCTGATACTCTACCCGGCCGCCCGCGAGCATGGTGATCGGCAGCGTCAACAGCACGATATCGCCAGGCTTCATTCCGGCCCATGCCATACCGTAACGATAGAGCTCTTCCATCGCCTTCAGTTCACGCAGGCTGCAAGCGTGCAGTTCTTTGCCCTGGCCACTTGTCCCGCTGGTAGTGTAAAGATCGGTGCGTCCAAGATTGTCGTTGATGCTGCCGGAGCGCGTGCCGAACGGAGGGTGGGCTTCCTGATCGGCGACGATATGTGATTTTTCAATCATCGGCACCATGCGAAAATCGTCGAAAGATTTGACTTTCGATACGTCGGTCCCAGCCTCTTTCCAGTGGTTGGCGTAAAACGGGTTTGTCTTCGAAACATAATCCAGCATCGCAAGAAGCTTCTGGAGTTGCATCGCGTCAAGTTCGTCGCGAGACATAGTCTCCATGTCGCGATTATAAAAGCGAGGCTCGGTCATTTCACTATGGCTCCTGCGGCAAGAGGTGTTGAGGCCGATGCTATTGAGAAGATCCGACGATGACACATGATTAAGTTTTTTTTCTGCATGAGTTTGGCTGCATTCGAAGATAAAGCGGCAAAGAACATCTATCTGTTCCATCCCGGATGATCACATAGACCTTCGCCGGTCTTCCTTTTTCACGGCAAGGTCGATCCTGCGCGAGGTTCGGGAGGGGGTGGGAGGATGCTGATTTCTCTGCACAAGCAGGCGACCACGACGCCAAAGATCCGGGCCGCGATCCAGGCGAGCAGCGAACCGGCATGGCTGGTGGCAGAGCGCTACGGGATCTCCGAGCAGACGGTGTGGAAGTGGCGCAGCCGCGATGACGTCCACGACCGCAGCCACACGCCGCACCGGCTTCAGACGACATTGACGCCTGCCCAGGAGGCCGTCGCGGTGGCGCTGCGAAGGGCGCTTCTCTTACCGCTCGACGACCTGCTCGCGGTCGTGCGCGAGTTCCTCAATCCGCACGTCTCGCGTTCGGGCCTCGACCGCTGCCTGCGTCGCCATGGGGTGGGAAACCTGCAGGCGTTGAAGCCCCGGGAGCCGAAGCCCGCGCACGACAGCTTCAAGGCCTATGAGCCCGGTTACCTGCACATCGACATCAAGTATCTGCCGCAGATGGCCGACGAGGATCGCCGCCGCTATCTCTTCGTGGCCATCGACCGGGCGACCCGATGGGTCTTTGTGCGCATCTACCCGGCGCAGACCGCGGCCAACGCGCGGAGGTTCCTCCGGGACCTTGAGCGTGCCGCACCGATGAAGATCACCCGCGTGCTGACGGACAACGGCAAGGCTTTCACCGACCGCCTGTTCGGCCTGCGCAAGCGCGCTGCCACCGGCCAGCACGAGTTCGACCTGCTCTGCGCCGAACTTGGCATCGAGCACCGCCTCGCGCCCCCGATGCACCCGCAGACCAACGGAATGGTCGAGCGCTTCAACGGCCGGATAGAGGATGTCCTGCAGAGCCATCGCTTCCACAGCGGCGAGGACCTGGAGCAGACCATCCTGCGATATGTCCACCTCTACAACACGCAGCTCCCGCAATCAGCCCTGAACGCCCGAACACCCATCGGCGCTCTCAAGGACTGGCAACGTCACAGACCCGAGCTGTTCAGGAAACGCGTCTACAATCTCGCGGAATGTGACATCTATCCCTAACAGAGAGTGACAGTGAAGAGGACCGATCAGCGGCGGCCTGTCTGTCGACGTTCCATGAGTTCCGTAGGCCTCGGAAGGTCTGCGCTTCCGGAAGCAGCCGCGTTTTCAAAAAACACTTGGCGTGTTTGCCGCGCCCCCTGAAGAAGCGAGGGCACGGCATTATAGTAAGCTTCAGAGAGCCTTTTCGAGTTCAGGCAGGGCGACAAAGAGATCGCCTACGAGGCCGTAGTCGGCGACCTGGAAAATGGGTGCCTCTTCGTCATTATTGATCGCAACAATGACCTTTGAGTCCTTCATCCCCGCAAGGTGCTGGATCGCGCCGGAGATGCCGCATGCGATGTAAAGATCAGGCGCGACAACCTTGCCGGTTTGTCCAACCTGCCAATCATTGGGGGCGAAACCCGAATCGACAGCAGCGCGCGACGCGCCGACCGCCGCAGCTAGCTTATCGGCGACGGGCATGATGACAGACTGGAAGTTTTCTTCTGATCCGACGCCGCGCCCGCCAGACACGATGATCTTGGCCGATGTCAGTTCAGGACGTTCGGATTCCGACAGGTCGTTCGATACGAACGCAGACAGATCAGAGGAAATCGCTGCCGTCGAAATGGTCTCGACGGCAGCAGTTCCGCCCAGGGAGGCAGGCGTGAAAGACGTTGTGCGCACGGTCAGGACAGTTTTCGGCTCGCTCACCTGTACGGTCTGAATGGCATTGCCTGCGTAAATCGGGCGCTTGAACGTGTCCGAGGAGACAACATCCGTGATTTCAGAGACCTGCGAAACGTCCAGCAGCGCCGCGACGCGCGGCATCACACTTTTCCCGACCGCCGTCGCAGCTGCGATGAAAACGTCGTAATCGCCACCAAGCGATACGATCAGGGCCGAAAGCGGCTCTGCAAGGCTGTTGGCCAGTTCGGGGGCATCAGCCACCAGGACCTTGGCCACGCCCGAAAGCGCGGCGGCCTGCGACGCGATCTCTGCCACGTCTTCGCCGCTGACCAGAACATGCACATCGGCACCGACTTTGGCCGCGGCAGTAACGACTTTTGCGGTTTGATCAGAAAGGGCTACGCCATCGTGATCTGCAAGAATCAGGGTTGTCATATCGGGAATCTCCTCAAGTGCTTACAGAACGCCTGCTTCGGTCCTGAGCTTTTCAACAAGCTCGGCGACCGATTTTACCTTCACACCGCCTTTGCGGCCTTCCGGCTCTTCGGTGTTCAGCACTTTGACGCGAGCCGCCGTGTCGATGCCAAAATCGGCCGGGCTCTTTTTCTCAAGCGGTTTTTTCTTGGCCTTCATGATGTTGGGCAGAGATGCGTAACGCGGCTCGTTCAGGCGCAAATCGGCAGTGATCACGGCCGGCAGTTTCAGTGATATCGTCTGCAGGCCGCTATCAACCTCTCGGGTGACAGTCGCCTTGCCACCCTCCAGCGATACTTTCGAGGCGAAAGTGCCTTGCGACCAGCCCAGCAAAGCCGACAGCATCTGCCCTGTCTGGTTGCAGTCGTCGTCGATTGCCTGCTTGCCGACGACGATCAGCCCAGGTTCCTCCTGCTCGGCGACAGCCTTGACGATCTTGGCGACCGCGAGCGGCTCCACAACATCGTTCGTCTCGACCAGAATGGCGCGGTCCGCACCCATCGCCAGGGCCGTGCGCAGCGTTTCTTCGGCCTTGGCCGGGCCGACCGAAACGACCACGACTTCCGAAGCCAGGCCGGCTTCTTTCAGGCGCAACGCCTCTTCGATGGAAATCTCGTCGAAGGGGTTCATCGACATCTTCACGTTTGTGAGGTCGATTCCGGATCCGTCACTCGCCACGCGAACCTTCACATTGAAGTCCACGACACGTTTGACCGTCACAAGGATTTTCAATTCATGTCTCCCATATTTATAAGAGCTTACCGGATCAGTCGCTGCTGTCCGTCCCCTCCGTCTCTCGACGGATGGCGATTCGTGTTCCGGCACGAGCGGGCCGCGCCAGTTCTTTGTCCTTGCTGAACACATGGACCAGATTGGCCAGCTGGTAGCGGCCGAAGGGATAAGGCTTCGGCCCGGTTGGCCACTTCTTTACGTGCAGCAGCATGCATTCATGATAGGCACACACGGTGCCTTCACTGTTGCGCATCATCATCAGGACGTGCGCCGCTTTGTTGCTGATGTCGAGCACCTGGAAAGAGATGGAAACGGCGTCCCCCTCAAGGATTTCCTTGAGGAAGGTGATATGAGATTCCACAGTGTAGACGCTGCACAGCGTCGCCGCGCGATATTCGTCGTCGATTTCCAGCTTTCTGTGGAATTCGCCTTCCGCTCTTGAAAACAGCGTATGATAGCCGATGTCTGACAAGTGACGATTCAGGTCAATCCATTCTGCCGTCACGGGAAAATCCGTGATAAGTTCACGCGACATATTGGCCGGATCGATCATTTTCAGGCTCTTTCAGTTCGACAGTTAACCCACTGTGCTGGACAAGCCTTCGGGGCGGCAAGAAATCTCCATTGTCCGCCGCATGAGGCCAGATAATGGCTGGAAAGCCATGTGGGGACGGTGACCAGAGGGGTGTCAGCGCTCCTAAAGGCACTGCGCCGGCATTGATCGTAAGCCCACGGCGGGGACCGCGGTCAGGCAGCCTTGACTTGGCTGTCTTCGGCGCTCCAGTGCCACGGCAGCAATTCGGGCAGCCGTGAGACCGGCAGGTCGGAGATGCGGGCGATGACATCGGCCAGCCAAGCTTGGGGATCGATGCCGTTCAGCTTCGCGCTGCCGATCCAAGGAATACATGAAGGCGGCGCGATGGCCACCACGCTCGGAGCCGGTGAAGAGCCATGACTTCCTGCCAAGAGCCACACCGCGCAGCGAACGCTCGGCAGAATTGTTACTGAGGCAGACCCGGCCGTCCTGAAGGAAGCGGGTAAAACCGGGCCAATGCGCCGTCGACAGAAGGTAGTCGATCGCTTTGGCGACCCTGGCATGTTTTGAGAGCTGTGCCCGCGCAGATCGCAGCCATGTTTCCAGTTCCACGACCAACGGTGCCGAAAGGCGCTGGCGCGCCTCCAGCCGCGCAGCGGCATCAAGACCGCTGATCTCGCGCTCGACTTCGAACAGCTTATCGATGCGCTGCACCGCTTCGAAGGCGATTGGCAAGATCTCCTTGACTGACTTGCCCTTGCGGATATTGCCCTCGACGTCGGCAAGTTCGAAGAACTTGCGGCGTGCGTGCGACCAGCAGAGCGCGGGCAGAACAGGACCCGGCTTCCGATCACCCTGGTAGAGCTGGTTGTATCCGGCATAGGCGTCAGCCTGCAGGATGCCCTGCCAGCCCTTCAAATGCCCAAGCGGATGTTCGCCCGCCCGATCGCGGGAGAACCTGAAGACAACGGCCGGCGGAGCGGTGCCCGAGAATGGGCGATCATCCCGGACATAGGTCCAGAGTCGCGCCGTCTTCGTGCCGCCACGGGCAAGAAGCGGTACCGTCGTATCATCTCCATGAAGGCGCTCGGCCGCGAGAACATGTGCCTCGATCAGCGCCTGCAAAGGTTCCAGCAAAGCCGTCACCGCACCGACCTGGTCAGCCAGCGTCGAGAGGCTCAGGTCCAGACCTTCCCGGGCATACCGCTCGGCCTGACGGTTCAGGGGCTGATGCTGGCCATATTTTTCGAAGATGATCATCGCCAGAAGGCTGGGCCCAGCCCACCCCCGCGGAACGAGGTGGAACGGTGCCGGGGGCTGGCTGATCTTTTCACATGCCCGACAGGTGAACTTCTCGCGGACGGTCTGGATCACCTTCCATTGGCGAGGAATGACCTCCAGGGTCTCGGTGATGTCTTCCCCCATCTTCACAATACGATCGGAGCCACAGCAGGTGCAGGCCGTCGGAGCGTCAACCACCACCCGTTCGCGCGGCAGGTGGTCGGGGAAGGGCTTTTTCACGGGTTTGCGTCGCTCGAAGCTGGCAACATGAGCCGTCTGCCCCACTGCCTCCTCGGCCCGGACCTTGTCCTCGGCGGCATTGGCCACCAGTTCCTCGAGCTGCAATTCCAACTGATCGAGGAGACGGGCGCTACGTTCAGCGCTCCGGCCGTACTTGTCCCGGCGGAGCAGCGCGATCTCAAGCTTGAGCCCCGCGATCATCGCTTCCGAGGTCGAGACCACCGCGCGGGCCTGTGCGAGATCGGCCTCCGCCACCGCCGCACGCCCTTCAGCGGCGGCGAGCGCGGCACGCAGTTGCTCAAGTTCGGAGGCGCTCCCAGACATGGCAGGAACCTACCATGCCGACGGGGGAAAGCCTGCGCAAAACCGCCAGATGGAGAGGTTTTATCCAGCTTTTGCAGGTCTTTGTGTCCAACGCGGATTTCGCCAGTCAATCCCGTCGAGAAGATAGGCCATCTGCGCCGCTGATACCTGAACCGCTTCCCCCGATCCGCTCGAGGGCCAGATGAACTTCCCTGCCTCGAGTCGCTTCACATACAGGGACATTCCGACCCCATCATGCCATATCAATTTCACCAGATCGCCGCGGCGTCCCCGGAAGCAGAATATCTCCCCGGTGTATGGGTCCCGCCCGAGCCCCTGCTGAACTTGAAGTGCCAAGCTGCCCATGCCGCGTCGCATGTCGGTAACGCCGCCTGCGATCCAGACGTTCACGCCCGCCGGAAACGCGATCATTGCTCATCTACCACGGAAAGGAGCCGGGCCAGCGCCTCCGGGTCCACATTGGCCGGCACAACAAGTTGGCGTCCATTTCTCAGGGCAATCTCGACCCGCGCTTCCGGGTTCGGCGACCCGGACCTTGGTGATCTCATGCCTGATGGCTCGGCCAAAACCGTCAGAGGAGCAAAGGATGGCAGAGAGGGTCCGGGATTTTCGACCAGTTTGCCGCTCAGCTAAGCTCTGGCATGGGTTTCCTGTCAGGCAGCGGCTTTCAGGTTCTGGTTGGCGGTATCATAGGCCTCATCTGGCGTCAGCAACCCATGAGATGAGTGCGGACGTTTTTCGTTGTAATAGGTGATCCAGGCGCCGATCCCCTTGCGGGCCTCGGAGCCGGTCTCGAAGGCGTTCAGGTAGACGCATTCGTATTTGAGGGAACGCCACAGCCTTTCGATCATCCGGTTGTCGATCCAGCGACCGCGGCCGTCCATGGAGAGCTTCACCTTGGCGTCCAGCAACACCGCGGTGAACTCGGTGCTGGTGAATTGCGAGCCCTGATCAGAGTTGCAGATTTCGGGCGGCCCATATCGGGCCAGCGCCTCCTTCAGGGCCTCGACGCAAAAGCTCGCGTCCATGGAGTTCGAGAGCCGCCAGCTGAGCACCTTGCGGCTGTGCCAGTCCATGATGGCCACCAGGTAAAGAAACCCCCGGCGCATGGGAATGTAGCTGATATCGGTGCACCAGACCTGATTGGGGCGGGTGATGGCCAGACCCTTGAGAAGGTAAGGGTAAATCTTGTGTTCGGGGTGCTTCCTGCTGGTTTTCGGCTCCTGATAGATCGGCACAAGTCGCATGAGCCTCATCAGCCGGCGGACCCGATGCCGCCCGCACCGATGCCCTTCCCGTTGCATATGACGCGCCATTTGCCGCGAGCCATACCACGGCGTCTCGAGGAACTGCCGGTCGATGATGGTCATGAACTTCAGGTTCTCGGCGCTTTCGCCACGTGGCTGGTAATAAAGGCTGGAGCGCGCCAGTGACAGCAGGCTGCATTGCCGTCGGACGCTGAGATCAGGATGATCCTGCTTCACCGCTTTTTGCCTCCAGTGCCGAGAATGAGACTGGAGGCTGCCGACAAAAAATCCCGCTCCACAACCAGCTGGCCGATCTTGGCATGCAGCTTCTCGACCTCACCCGCGGAAATCGCCGGCTCAGCAGCGTTCTTGCCGTCAAACGCCGAGGCCATGTTCTCGATCGCGGTTCTCTTCCAGCCCGTGATCATGGTCGGGTGAATGTCATACTTCTTGGCCAGTTCGGCCGTCGTCAGTTCCTCACGTCTGGCTTCCAACGCCACCTTCGCCTTGAACTCGGCCGAATAGCGCTTCCGTTTCGTCATGCGGATCAGTCCTTCGTCAATCGCCAAAGCTTAACAACTGGTCCGAATTCCTGCGACCACCTCTTACCATTGATCCGCCCACCTCCGCAAAGAATGGCTGAGGAGTGTGGGCGCGCGGAATGAGGCAAGAAACCATGGCTTGTCGCCGCTCACGAAGCCCTGCGCATTAGAATTATCGATGCCGTCCTGAAGCAAGATTGTTTGCGTGACTTTGGGCCTTAAGCGGTAATCGCTGGATGGTGCTGGTTCGCAAAAAGACGCCGGTGCCGGACAAAAAATAAGAAGCTCGCTTAGCAGCAAGATCGTAGCTCATATCTCAGGGAGACATACATGAAGACTGGATCGCACAGACTTGCCCCCTCACGCCGCCGTTTCATGCAGGGAACCACGTTGCTTGCGGCATCCCTGATGCTGCCGGCAAGCTTTCGTCCGGCGCGTGCGCAGGCCGAAGCGCCTCAGCGTGGCGGCACGCTGCGGGTGGCGATGTCGCCGGGCAGCACGTCCGACTCGCTTGACCCGATGACCTATTTCGACAGCCCGACTTTCACGGCGGGCCTGACCTTGGGCAATTGCCTTGTCGAGATCGACAAGGACAAAAAGCCGATACCCGAACTGGCCGAAAGCTGGGAGGCAAGCGATACCTTCAAGCGTTGGAAGTTCACCCTTCGCAGCGGTGTAACCTTCCATAACGGCAAGCCTTTGACCTCTGCTGACGTGGTCTATTCGCTGAAGCGCCACTTTGCAGAGGGCTCGACTTCGGCTGCTGCCGGTCTGCTGGCGGACATCGCAGATGTCGTTGCTGACGGTGACCTTGGTGTCGTCATTACCCACAAAACCGGCACGCCGGACCTGCCTATCGTTATGGGCGACTTCCATCTGGTGATCATCCCGGAAGGTTTCACGGATTTCGCGAACTTCGTCGGCACTGGTCCCTACAAGCTGGTCCGTTTCGAACCAGGCGTGGTGCTGGAAACGCAACGAAATGAAAACTATTGGAAGCCTGACCGCGCATTCGTCGACAAGTTCGATCTTGTCTTCATCAACGATGACACGGCGGCTGCGAACGCTCTGATGACCGGCGAAGTTCATGCGGTCTCAAAGCTCAACGCGCAGATCGTCAAGCGTCTGCAGGCTGCATCGGACATGAATATCGTGGTGTCCGAAGGTGGGTCGGCGAACTCGTTGGACATGAACTGCCAATCGCGGCTTTTTGCTGACAACAATGTCCGCACGGCGATGAAGCTGGCTATTGATCGTCAGAAGATGGTCGAATTCATTGGCAGCGGATTCGGCACGGTTGGCAACGACAACCCGATCCCGTCGAATGACCCCTTCTTCAACAGCGCCATTTCGCAGCGAGAATACGACCCCGAACAGGCCAAGTTCTACATGCAGAAGGCTGGCCTCGATAGCCTTGACCTCACGCTTCAGGTTAGCGATGCCGCCTACGCGGGCGCAGTCGATTCGGCGGCACTTTTGCAGGAGTCGGCAAAACCTGCAGGCCTGAACATCACGATCAAGAAAGAGCCTTCTGATGGCTACTGGTCGAATGTCTGGCTCAAGAGCGATTTCATGGCCGCCTATTTCGGCACCCGCCCGACGCCGGACATGATGTTCTCGATCTTCTACAAAAGCGACGCTCCGTGGAACGAATCGCATTGGAAAAACGAGACGTTCGACAAGCTGCTTGTTGAGGGCCGTCTAACCGACGATTTCGACAAGCGTAAGGCGATCTATGATGAAATGCAGCAGCTCGCACATGATGACAGCGGCATTGCTATCTTCATGATGCCGTCGATCATCGACGCCTATGCCCCCGAAGTTCAGGGCGCTGAGCCCGATGGCGTGCGGACCATGATGGGAGCGCGTGTGGCGGAACGGGTCTGGTTGCTGAGCTGATCATATCAGTTTGCCCGCAGGCGAGCCATTCCCTGCGGGCAGGTCCCTAGCCAGACAGAACCGATGGACAGAGAGCGCCACCCGACCAGATCAGGCGGACCCTGCTCTCAAAACAGCAAGACGTGAACGCAATGAGAAATCTAATATTAACCCGCTTGTGCATGGCGATAGTGACGCTTTTCCTGGTGTCCGTGATCGTATTTGCAGCGGTTCGTTTTCTTCCAGGCGACATTGCGCAGCAGCTCCTCGGTCAGTCGGCCACGCCAGAGAATATCGCTGCATTGCGAAGTCAGCTAGGCTTGGATACGCCGGGCTATATCAGCTATTTTCGATGGCTTGGGGGATTGCTGCAGGGCGATCTTGGTCAATCCATCGCTACCGGTCGGGAAGTTTCAGAATTGATATCCGCCCGCCTTAAAAACACGCTTTTGTTGGCGGGGTTCACGGCGATTATTGCAATTCCACTGGGTTACCTTCTGGGCTTTCTGGGTGCTTTGTACAAAGGAAGCATCTTTGACCGCACGTCGAACGTCGTGGCGCTCGCCGTTGTCTCACTCCCGGAATATTTTGTTGCTTATGTTCTGGTCGTGTTCATGGCGGTCCATCTGGCTTGGTTCCCGGCACTTTCCCGGGTTTCTCCGTCAATGGGCGCATTCGAATATGTCGAGCGCCTGGTACTTCCGGCGATGTCACTGGGTCTTGTGATTGTCGCCTATATAATGCGCGTCACCAAATCATCGATCCTGAATGTTCTGGGCGAGGATTATATTCAGATGGCCCAGATGAAAGGAAACTCGCGCGCGCGGGTCATGCTTGTCCACGCGCTTCCCAATGCACTTGCGCCCATCATCAACGTAACGGCCATCAACCTTGCCTACCTCGTGGTTGGCGTGGTCATCGTCGAGACCGTCTTTGTCTATCCCGGCCTTGGTCAGTTGCTTGTCGATTCCGTTACGAAACGCGACATGCCTGTCGTTCAGGCGGTCTGTCTTATCTTTGCGGCGATTTACATCCTGGTCAACGCAATGGCTGACATCCTCATTGTTCTCTCAAACCCACGGCTCCGGCATGCCAAATAAAACAGCTACCTTCGCTCGTAAATCTGGCGTGTCATTGCCGTCATTCGAAACCGTTCTTGCGGCTATCGGTGCAACGATCGTCATCGCAATTCTCGTTACCGCGATTTTTGCTCCATGGATTGCGCCATATGGTGAAAACGCCAGCGTGGGCGGGGCCTATGAACCATGGTCCGCGCAGCATGTGTTCGGTACTGACGCTATCGGTCGTGATATTCTCAGCCGACTGATCTATGGCGGCCGCAATACGATCGGCCTGGCCGTAGCGGCGACCTGTCTGGCCTTTCTTATCGGCTCCGCTCTGGGCACGTCGGCCGCTGTGCTTGGTGGTTGGGTCGATGCGGTGCTGGGACGGTTCAACGACCTGATGATGGCCATTCCGCAGCTGATCTTTGCGTTGCTGATCCTGACGGTTGTCGGCTCGTCGGCGCTTACGCTGATCATCGTCATCGGTGTCCTTGAATCGACGCGGGTCTTTCGGCTTGCGCGCTCACTTTCCGTCTCGATCGTAGATCAGGACTTCGTCGAAGTGGCGAAATTGCGCGGGGAATCACTGGGTTGGATTGTGTTCCGCGAAGTCGTGCCGGTGTCGTTCCCGAACCTGCTGGCAGAGTTTGGCCTCCGTTTGGGCTTTGTAATCCTCTTTGTCAGCTCGCTTTCGTTCCTTGGCCTTGGCCTGCAACCGCCCACAGCCGACTGGGGTGCGCTCGTTCGTGAGAATGCCTCGCTGATCGCCTTTGGTGACATCACTCCGCTGCTTCCGGCTGGTGCGATCGCACTGATGACGGTGGCGATCAATCTGGTGGTCGATTGGTATCTTGCGAAAATCAGACGTGGGAGCGCGCTGTGAGCGATAATCAACTCTTGAACATCTCCGCCCTGCGTATCGAGGCTGGCTCGTCCGTGATCCTGCATGACGTGGATCTTGAACTGAAGCGCGGCGAGGTTCTGGGCCTTATCGGTGAATCCGGTGCAGGAAAGTCGACGCTTGGGCTGGCCGCGGCGGGTTTCGTGAAACCTGGATGTACCATCACCGGCGGTTCAATCCGGTTCGACGGCCAGGAGCTTGTCGGCATGGACCGCAAGTCGCTGGAAAAGCTGCGTGGCGTGCGGGTTGCCTATGTGGCGCAATCTGCCTCGGCTTCTTTCAATCCGTCCTTTCAACTGGGCGCCCAATGCGCTGAAACCGCGCTGCAGCACCATTTGATGTCGGGCAAAGAAGCGGACGAACGGGTGCACGACCTGTTTACCGAAATGACGCTGCCCAATCCGCAGCAGATTGTCTTTCGCTACCCGCATCAGGTGTCTGGCGGGCAATTGCAGCGTGCTATGACCGCGATGGCGATGGTTTGCCGGCCAGATCTGATTATCTTTGACGAACCGACGACTGCGCTTGATGTGACAACGCAGGTTGGCGTGCTGGCGTCGATCCGCTCGATTGTCGAACATTACGGCACGGCCGCCATTTATGTTACGCATGACCTTGCCGTTGTGGCCCAGATGGCTGACCGCATCATGGTCATGAAAAACGGCTGTCTGGTAGAGCAGGCGCCCACCCGCGAGATGCTGGCGAACCCAAAGGAAGATTATACCAAATCGCTTTTGGCGATCCGTAATTTCCGGATAGAAGAGCGCACGCGCGGCGACGATGCTCCAATCATGCAGATCAAGAACCTGAGCGCGGCCTATGGCGAGTTCAAGGTTTTGAACAACATCACTTTCGACGTCCCAAAGGCGCGGACGGTTGCGATTGTCGGCGAGTCGGGCAGTGGTAAAAGTACGCTGGCTCGCGTGATAACAGGGCTGCATCCTCCGGTCTCGGGCGCGATCGAGTTTGAGGGCAAAGGCCTGGCAGGCAGCCTGACCAAGCGGAGCTGCAAAGAACTGGAATCGCTACAGATCATCCACCAGTATCCGGACAAGGCGCTCAATCCCCGGCAGCGCATCGGAGATATCATCGGGCGCCCGCTGCGGCTTTATTTCGGCCTCAAGGGTGAGGCGCTGCGGAA
Organism: Paracoccus sp. AK26; assembly: GCF_011801365.1. Lineage (NCBI taxonomy): Bacteria > Pseudomonadati > Pseudomonadota > Alphaproteobacteria > Rhodobacterales > Paracoccaceae > Paracoccus > Paracoccus sp. AK26. The sequence continues at coordinate 115,555 of NZ_CP041045.1, read as the reverse complement.
ACGGGTGTGCGAGATCCTTGAAACGCTCGAACTCGATCCAAAGAAGATGTACCACCGCCTTCCGCATGAGCTATCGGGCGGCCAGAAGCAGCGCGTATGTATAGGGCGGGCACTGGCCGCGTCGCCCAAAGTCATCATCTGTGACGAGGTGACCAGCGCATTGGATCAGGTCGTTGCCGAGGGTATCCTGAAAACGCTGATGCGGATTCAACAAGAATTGGGAGTTTCATATGTCATGATCACGCATGACATAGGTCTGGTTCAGGCAGTCGCGGATGAGGTTGTTGTTCTCAAATCCGGAAACATTATCGAGGCAGGTCCCAAAAGCCACGTGCTGAGCCCGCCATTTGCCGACTACACCAGACTGTTGCTGGCTTCAACGCCGGAAATGGACCCTGACTGGCTTAGCAATCTACTTGCCACGCGTGCGGGCGAGAAAGCTGTTGTGGACTAAGGTTGGTTGCTGTGACCCCCGATAACTTGTCCACCTAATGCTGGAGTCCGGCCGAAGAAAGACGACCGGACTTGAAGAGATTGCACTCCAGCGAAGAGCAGATCATCGCGACAGGCGGCAGGCTCTAGAGCGTGCCGCGGGCATCGAGATTTAGGATTCCCGGCTTGCCTATGATGTGCTTCCCTTCTGCTGAGGCAGGTATGGGGGGTCTGATGGGCAAGCCACATCCAATGGAGCTTCGGACGCGGGTCGTGGCCTATGTGGACGAAGGCCACGGACATCGCGAGGCGGCCCGGCACTTTCGAGTGTCGCCCAAATTCGTCAACGATCTGGTGAAGCTGCGACGCGAGACCGGGTTGTTGACGGCCAAGCGGCAAGGCAATGGCGGCGGATACGGGAAGCTGGCAGGCGTAACCGATTGGCTCAAGGCACGTGTCACCAAAAAGGGCGAGATCACGCTCAACGAATTGGTGGTCGAACTGGACAAAACCCACGGCATCGCCGTGCACCGTGCCACCGTTTGGCGCGTTCTGCGGGGGCTCGGACTGAGCCATAAAAAACGTATGGTCCGCCCCGTTTGCAAGAGGGTTGAAGCTGGCTCGTTCGGGTCTTACACAAACGTATCCGGCATAGCGGTCAACCAATGAATGGCGCCGTCGCCAAGATGGAGATCCGCACGCTCCGGTCCTCATAAAACTGCCGGCATCCCGAGCCTGAGGGCTGTTCGTGCCGTTTTTTGAACCAGGCTTCCGAAGCGCGGGGTCGACCCTTCAGCCATCTTCCTCCTTCCGCAAACCTCTTTCGCCGCGGCGCTTGAACAGTAGCGCCGGGAGCGATCCGTCTATGCGGTCACTGTCCTATGCCCAGGCTCGAAGCGCGCGCCACGGCGCAACGTTGCCCAGGCAATTCGGGCCAGCTTGGCGGCCAAGGCGACAACCGCAACATTGCGGTGCGCTCGGGCCAGCAGACCGCGCAGCCAGGCGCCGAGCGGCGTCTCGGTCTTCGCCAGCCCTGGCAGTGCCGCGCGAGCCCCATGGATGAACAGCATGCGCAAGTATTTGTTTCCCCGCTTGGTGATCCCCAGCAGCTTCGGTCGGCCGCCGGTTGTCATTTGCCGCGGAACAAGGCCGAGCCATGCGGCAAGATCGCGCGCTCGTCGGAAGGCGTCGCCTGAGCCCACTGCCGCCACCATGGCGGTGGCGCCCAGAACGCCGACACCGGGGATCGTCACCAGACGCCCGGCTTGGGGGTCTGCCCGGACAAGCTCGGCAAACTCCGCATTCAAGGCAGCGATACGGCCGTCGAGTTCGCGCCACTCGGCACGCATGTCGGCGACCAGCTCGTAGATGCGGGGGCTCAGCCCCTCGGGCCGCTGCGCGATCAAGGCATCGACCTCGCGTTCGAGCACGCGTCTTCCTTGCGGGAAGGTGATCCCGCGCTCCAGCAAGATCGCGCGCAGCTGGTTGAGCAATGTCTGCCTGACCCCAACCACCCGCGAGCGGGCCCGGTGCAGGGTCTGTAGATCGAGTTGATCCTGGCTCTTCAATTCAACGAACCGCATTGTCGGACGCGTGGCAGCCTCGGCGATGGCCTCCGCGTCCCGGTCGTCGTTCTTCTGCGCCTTCACGTAAGGCCGCATCTGTTACAGAGGAAATGATCTGGCGCATGCAATGTCATTATTTCTTTCCTTGTTGATAGCCGAGGAAGCAGCAATTTTTGACATGAACATTCTGCGCACAACACGACCCCTGCGCGTGTTGACATATTCCGATACTGCGACCTCGGCCGGGATCAGCCGCCAGGTTATCATCGCGCTCGAGCGGGATCTGAGCGCGACGGTGACGGCGCTGGTTACTGTTCTGCGCTGCGGGCGGCGCAAACTGGAACACAAATGGAAAAGGTCCCGGAACCGCAGATCGCTGGATCCGAGACCTTTATTATGTCAAAGGCCGCCTTCTTCCAATGCGCATCACAGAAGAGGCTGGCCTTACCCCTCGTCGGGATATAGCGCAACTTACGATGTCGCAGGGCACCGGCGTATTCCCGCGACCGGGCTTTAGTACGACGGGGCAAATCTATGCTCTGCCAGTTCATCGGCAAGCGCATAGATTGCAATCATTCAGTCGATTTTGACGACAACGCGACCACGAACCTTACCTTCGACAATCTGCTGGCCAACGTCGATTGCTTGCGACAGCGGAACGACCGTCGTCATCTCTGCCAGCAGATTACGCTCGAGTTTCTGGTCCAGCAGCGCCCAGGCGCGCAGTCGCAGATCGCGTGCCGCCATGACCGAGTCGATGCCAACCAGTTTGACGCCGCGCAGAATGAACGGCGCAACCGAGGCGGGCAAATCCATGCCGCCGGCAAGGCCACAGCAGGTCACCGTGCCGCCATAACGGGTCATCGACAGGACATTCGCCAAAGTCGTTGAGCCGACGGAATCCACCGCACCCGCCCAGCGTTCCTTGCCGAGGGCGCGCGGCTTGCCGGAAAGTTCGTCACGCGCGATGATTTCGGCGGCGCCAAGCTTTTTCAGATAGTCGCCCTCTTCCGGGCGACCGGTCGAAGCGATGACGTGATAGCCAAGCGAACCCAGCAGAGCGATGGCAACCGAGCCGACACCGCCAGCCGCGCCCGTCACCAGAACCGGACCCGACTCGGGCGTGACGCCCCCGTCCTGCAGGCCCAGAACGCAAAGCGCGGCGGTGTAGCCAGCCGTACCGATTGCCGCAGCCTGTTCCGCCGAGAGATCCTTGGGCAGCGGCACCAGCCATTCACCGGGAACACGCGACTTTTCGGCCCAGGCGCCCAGATGCGTCTCACCCGTGCCCCAGCCGTTCAGAATGACCGCATCGCCCACGGAAACGCCCGGCGCAGTGGTTTCTTCGACCACGCCCACCATGTCGATACCCGGCACCATCGGGAAACGGCGCACAACCGGCGCCCGGTTGGTCACGGCCAGACCGTCTTTGTAGTTCACCGAGGAGTGGCTGACGCAGACAACCGTATCGCCCTCCATCAGATCGGCCGTGTTCAACTCTCCGGGCTCAACCGAATAGACATCGTCTTGCTTGTTGATGATGACTGCTTTGAAGGTCATGTCTGCTCCTCGCTTTACTGGGTCATATGTCGTGCCCATCCGTCTGCCACAATGGCAGCGTCGGCGTTGGTAAAAGGTCGTCGTGCAGGCGGCGGCGTACCGTCCAGCCACGCAGGAAGCAGCGCATCCGGGGTTCCATCATGACCACGGGTCAAAACGGCGCGCGCCGCAATCTGTTCGTTCGCTTCCAGCTCTGTCAGCTCAAGAGCTGCGTGAAAGCAGGTGTCTGTTTGGTCCAGCATCGCGGTCCAGTCGGCACGGCTGCGCGTCGCGATCAGTTTTGCAACATCGGCGATCAGGCCCGACTGTGGCCGTGGCTCGTCCTGCCGTTCGATCCAGTCGGGTTGGCCGATGATATTGCAGAAATTTTCCCAGAACCGGGGTTCAAGCGCGCCAAGTGTGATGTATCTACCGCAAGCGCAACGATACTGATTATAGCAGGCCCAGCCGCCGGCATAGGGCCCCCGCCCCCGGCGCCGGTCAAACTCGGGCCGGGCAAGAGCCGCGACCTCGGGACCCATCAGCGCCAGCGCCGCGTCGGCCATGCCGATATCGATATAGGCTCCCTGCCCCGTCCGTTCGCGCCGGAAGAGGGCGGCTGAGACAAGCGCATAGGCATTCATCGCTCCTGCGTAATCCGCGATCGGCGGGTTGCCGGCGACCGGCTGCGTCATCGTGCCCGAGATATCCAGCACCCCGACAGAGGCCTGATAGTTGTTATCATGCCCCACGCGAAGGCGATTAGGGCCAGTTTGGCCCCAGCCTGACAGCGCACAATGAATCAGAGTGGGATTGAGCTGGGCCAATCGTTCAGAGTCAAAACCCAGCCGTGCGAGCACACCGGGCCGATAGGATTCGATAAGCACATCCGCCACGGCTAAAAGCCGGGAAAAAATCTCCCGACCTTCATCTTCCTTCAGGTTCAGGCGAACAATCCGCTTGTTGCGGTTTATGATCCTGTACCATAGCGAAACGCCATCGCCGTCCAGCGGCCCATCGATCGACTGCGGATCGCCGCGAGGAGGCTCGACCTTAACGACATCGGCGCCAAGGTCTGACAGAAGCATGCTGCAGTAGGGGCCCGGAATGAACTGGCTTAAATCCAGCACCCGAACTCCTTGCAACATGGGATCTGCCGCAGCGACCATTACTTGGATTGATCGGCGTTCAGGAAGTAAGGCGAGCGCGAAAGCGCCACATCACCCAGATAGGCCAGTGTGGCGCCGAGGCGGGGAGGAGCCCCGGCGCCGCTAACAAGCATCGCCTTCAGAAGCATCACCGCCTCACGGTGCGTCTGGCTTGCCAGAAGCTCGGCGCGCGCGCGGGCTTCTTCGCGGACATTGCCCGTCACAACCTTGCTGATCAAACCGATGGTCTGCGCTTCTTTCGCATCAACCGGCTCACCGAAAAGCATCATTTCACGTGCGCGGGCAAGACCGATGGCGCGGGGAGCGCGGATGGTACCGCCGCCCGTCGGCAGAACACCGACAGTGATTTCGGGAAACCCGAAACGGGCGCCCCGATCCGCAATGCGGCTGTCGCAGGCCAGCGCGATTTCGAGACCGCCGCCAAGGCAGGCGCCTTCGATGGCTGCAATGGTCGCGCAGGGCAACTCGTCGATGGTCTCTGTCAGAAGCTGGAAGAGGTGCGTGTGATGCGTCACCTCTTCTTCGTTATAACCGTTCAGCGCTTTCAGGTCAGACCCCGCGCAAAAGGAACGGTCACCGTCCGCCGTGATAACAAGAGCCACCACTTGCGACCGGCGCACCTTGTTCAAGGCTGCCAGAAAGGCGTCAATCGCATCGTTATCCAGCGAGTTGCGGCGTTCGTTGCGATCAATGGTAAGAACCGCAACTTTATCTTCCATTTCAAGACGGATAGGCGATTTCATGCGATGGATCCTTTCTGGCAGTGCTGCCTTACTTATACTTGAAGACCTTCTCGGCGTTCTTCCACAGCAACTTTTCGACGACCTGCGGCTTGAGGTTCAGCTCGGCGATTTGATCGAACGCTTCCTGGTGCTTCACCAGCGGGAAATCAGAGCCCCACAGAACCTTGTCCTGACCCCACGAGTTCAGGAACTTCACCATCTCGGGCTTCCAGTATTTCGGCGCATAGGCCGAGGTGCCGAGGTAGACGTTCGGGTGCTTCGAGGCCAGGGCGATGGCTTCTTCGACCCACGGCCAGCCGGTGTGCGTGCACACGATGGTCAGTTCGGGGAAATACAGCGCGATCTTGTCCAGACGGGCCGGACGGCCGTTTTCGATCGGCATGAAGTCCAGCGTGTGGCCCATCGAGAAGACGGCCGGAACGCCCAGTTCGACGCATTTCGCGTAATAAGGGAAGTAATAGGCGTGGTCGGGCCCCAGATCGAAACCGTGCGGGTGCACGTGGATGCCGACGAAGCCGTATTCCTTGACCGATTTCTCGAAGTGCTTGACGCCTTTGAGCGCATCGAACGGGTTAACGCCATACAGGCCGTAGGCGATACCCGGCAGTTGCTTGGTGACTTCGTAGACCTCTTCCGGCGTCACATGCAGGTAGGGGCGCTGGAAGCGGTAGCTCCAGCCATAGAAGGACGCGATATTGGTGCGACCAAGGCCAACTTCTTCGACGTATTTCTTGAAGTCTGCGACCGACATGCCCTTCAGCGTCTTGGCACGACCAAGGCTTTCAAAGACGGCCAGTTCCTCTTCGTCACCCAGAAAGTGCTTCTCGATCGATTCCGGGGTGAACAGATGCCCCAGGATGTCTACAGGCTTACCCATGTTTTCAGTCCTCTTGTTGAGATCGTGATCCGCCGGTCAGGCCAGCAGATCGTCCATTTCCAACAGATCCAGCCCATTGCGGGCCAGTTCGCGCGAGATGATCCATTTCTGGATTTCATTCGTACCCTCAAAGATCTGCAGCGCCTTGCAGTCGCGCATCAACCGTGCGGTGGGATAGCTGCGGGTCAGGCCGTATCCGCCCAGAACCTGCGTTGCGGTGACAGCAGCCTCCATCGCGAAATCGGACGCAACCTTTTTGGCCATCGCAGCGTAGACGCCCGGAAGGCGGCCTTTGCCCTCGGCCATTGCCTGCACAGCGTTGCCGACGATGGCCCGGGCGGTCGCAAGCCCTGTCACCAGATCCGCAACCTCGAAACCCAGACCCTGATGGTCGATGATCGGGACCCCGAACTGCTTGCGCTCACGCGAATATTCCACGGCCGTCTCGACTGCGGTTGCCGCTGCACCAAGAGCACAACAGGCGATATTCACCCGAGCCTCGTCCATGGTGATCATGGCCAGCCGGAAGCCGGTGCCCTCTTCGCCCAGCCGATTGCCCACCGGGACGCGGACATTGGTAAAAGAGACCTCTGCAGTCGGGCTGGAATGCAACCCAAGCAGCCTTTCGGGCGCGCCGACGCTTAGCCCTTCGGCATCGCGCGGCACCACGAAAGCAGTGATCCCCTTGTGTCCCGCAGCCGGATCGGTCTTGGCGAAGACCACGAACACCCCGGCAACCGGCGCGCTCGTGATCCACATCTTGCGACCGTTCAGGATATAGTCGTCACCGTCGCGCACGGCGGTGCTGGTCATGGCAGCGACGTCCGATCCGCCTGCCGGTTCCGACAGACAGAATGCCGGGACCATCTCGCCAGACAGAATCTGCGGAAGGTAAAGCGCCTTCACCTCTTCGCTGCCATTGGCAACGATGGGTGCAATGCAGTCTCCGCAATTCGAGACCGAGATCGCGAAAGCCACATTGTGACGCGCAAGGCGCTCCGAGATTTTCAGAGGCGCGATCAGATCCAGACCGACACCCCCGTCCTCTTCGGGAACCCAAAGCCCAAAGATCCCCAGATCCGCGAACTGATGGTAGAGCTCCATGGGAAACACGCCGTCGTCGTCGATCTGCTGAGCGCGCGGACCAAGCTGCTCGCGGCAGAAGCGGTCAACGCTCTCCATGATCGCCTTGCGGACGTCGGGGTCGATACCGGTATGTGACATCTTTTTCTTCACATATCCGTGGGTTATTGCATCGTCAGACCGCCGCTGATGCTCAGCACCTGACCGGTGATATAGTTGGCATCATCGGACACGAAGAAGGCGATAGCCGAGGCCTGCTCTTCCGGTTTCGCCATGCGGCGGAACGGGATGACCTTCATGCGGCGGGCAACCAATTCCGGATCCTGATCTGCTTCCAGCGGGGTGTCGGTCGGCCCGGGCGCGGTGCAGTTCACGTTGATGTTGTAGCGGGCCCATTCGCGTGCGACGCTTTTCGCGAATGCAATCACGCCGCCTTTCAGGCCTGCATAGACCGCCTCGCCCGAAGTCCCGACCTTGCCGGCATCCGACGTGACAAACAGCATCTTGCCGCCGCCCTGCTCGATCATGATCGGCGCGATGGCGTGGCTCATGTAGACCACCGGCATGAAGTTGATCGCGACCAGTTTCTGCCAGTAGCCGCTCTGCTCTTCGACAAAGCGCGAGCTGGCAGTCCAACCGATCATGTTGACGAATACATCGATCCGCCCAAAATCTTTCTTCACCTGCGCCACGATACCGCGGCAACGCTCTTCCGAGGTGGCGTCAAACTGATAGGCGACGGCATCAAGACCCTCGTCGCTGATCATTTTCTGAAGCTCTTCGGTGTTCAGATCAAGCGCCGCAACGCGGAAGCCATCAGCGACCAGACGGCGAACAGTCGGCATGCCCATGCCACCGCCCGCACCAGTAACCAGCGCAACCTTCTTCTCAGCCATCAAAAATTCCTTTCGCGATACTTGCGTCCCGAGTTGCAGCAACGCTATGGGCGCGCTTCGCGGTTGGCACATGATTATTCTTATCGTCGCCATTAGTTGGGCCGGATGCTTTGACGGACTTTGGCTGCCGCTGCCAAGTCCGCCCCCGACGAACAGCGCATCCAGTTGCAGCCGTAGAATCGACCAGCCCTAATGGCGCACCCCAGAACCGAAAGGGCTATGGCTGAAAATGGGTGATGGAGCCTGAGAAGGCGGCGTATCGTGGCGGGTGCTGAAGCCTGCCAGAACCTCCCGAAGGAGCGATACGCCATGAACGACAATACCACGATCAGCCCGCTTCACCAGCCTGGTTCGATCGTTGACCCGCTAACCGAGATTGCCCGTGAGGGCGCACGCCAGATGCTGGCCGCCGCACTGAAGGCCGAGGCGGCCAACTTTGTTGCCCGCTTTGCGGACAAGCGGCTGTCCGATGGCCGTCAGCGCGTTGTTCATCACGGGACCGGGCCGGAGCGGACGATCCAGACGGGGATCGGGCCGCTCGCCGTGAAACGGCACAAGGTCCGCGACCGCGCTGCCGTGGGAGCGGAGAAGAGGATCCGCTTCACCTCCAACATCCTGCCACGGTGGGCGCGGCGCTCCCGCAGTCTCGATGCGCTGCTGCCGGTGCTTTACCTGCGTGGCGTGTCCATGGGCGACTTTCAGGAGGCGCTGACGGCGCTGCTGGGACCGGATGCCCCGAACCTGTCACCTGGTGTGATCTCGCGGCTGACGGCAGGTTGGCAGCAGGATTACGACCGCTGGCAGCGCCGCGACCTTTCGGCACGCCGCTATGTCTACATCTGGGCCGACGGCGTCTACCTTCAGGCCCGTATGGAGCCGCAAGCCGAGTGCATGCTGGTGGTCCTCGGGGCTACACCCGAAGGAAAGAAGGAACTCGTCGGTTTCCAGGTCGGGGTGCGCGAGAGCGCGCAAAGCTGGCGCGAGCTGCTGGTCGATCTCAAGGCCCGCGGCCTTGCCGTGCCGCCGGAACTGGCTGTCGGCGATGGCGCCTTGGGCTTCTGGAAGGCCATGGATGAGGTCTTTCCTGGCACCCGCCATCAACGCTGCTGGTTTCACAAGATGGCGAATGTGCTCAATTGCTTCCCCAAATCCATGCAGCCCGCTGTCACCGCCGATCTGCGCGAGATCTCCCATGCCGCAACCCGCGCCTCGGCATTGGCGGCCATCGAGATCTTCAAGGAAAAATACGCCGCCAAATACCAGCGTGGCGTCTCCTGCCTGACCAAGGACAACGAGGCCTTGCTAGCATTCTACGACTTCCCGGCCGAACACTGGGAGCATCTGCGCACCTCGAACCCCACTGAAAGTGTCTTTGCCACCGTCCGACATCGCACTGTCCGCACCAAGGGCGCACTGTCCCAGAAAACCGCAAAGCTGATGGTCTTCACCCTGGTCCGGGCCGCATCGAAGAAGTGGCGCAAGCTCAACGGCACAAACCAGTTGCCACACGTCATCGAAGGCGTCAGATTTACCGACGGGGTCGTCGCTGACGATGCCAACCAAAGCCGCGCCGCCTGATCAAGTCGCGTCACCCAAATTTATCCATAGCTCACTTACAGCCTCGCGCACCCATCCATGCAAAAACCGTGTGCGCGAGGGGCGAGATTAGCTGCATGAACGCCCTTGACCAACACGGATACTCGACCGCTAATCGAAGTGATGGTTGGCTGTATCGATGGAGATATGGGCAAAAGTTGGTGACGCGTGATCAGGCGGCGGCTTGAAGTTGGCGGAGGCCGTCGCGGAACTCAATCCCCTGAATGATTTCCGGGAGGCGGTTCTGGCCGTCGAGTTTGCGCCATTTCCCCTGCGCCGACATCATCAGCTTGAAGGCCATGGCCAGCCCGGTCCTGCGGCTGAGGCATCCTTTGGTGCGTTTCGTTCGGTGCCGGACGGTCGCGAAGGTGCTTTCAATTGGATTGGATGTCCGGATGTGTTTCCAGTGCTCGGCCGGGTAGTCGTAAAAGGTCAGCAGCGCCTCGCGATCCTTGACCAGCTTGGCAACGGCCTTGTCGTATTTGACCCCGTAGGTTTCGACGAAGAAGTCGAAGGCGGCGCCGGCCTCGGCCTTGGTTTCCGCCTGCCAGATGTCATGCAGATGGCTCTTGGCCTTGTCCTGCAGCGACTTTGGCAGCGCATTCAGCACATTCATTGTCTTATGGACCCAACAGCGTTGTTCACGGGTGGTGGCGAAGACCTCGCGCAGCGCGGTCCAGAACCCGAGCGCGCCATCGCCGATGGCCAGGTTGGGATCCTGCTTCAGGCCCCGGCGCCGGAGATCTAGCAAGAGCTCACGCCAGCTCTCAGCGCTTTCGCGAAAGCCGTCGATCATCGCCAGAAGCTCCTTGCGGCCATATTCATCGGCCCCGACGATCACCAGAACGCATTGCTTCTCCTCAGCCATGCGCGGTTTGAAATACACGCCATCGGCCCAGATGTAGAGAAAGCGCCGATGGCTTAGGTCGCGCTTTTGCCAGGCCTCATAGTCGGTCCACCAGTCTGCCTTCAGCCGCGTGATCGTCTTGGCCGAAAGCCCAGGGGCGTTCTGGCCGAGAAGCGCTGCCAGCGCTTCGCTGAAGTCCCCTGTGCTGACGCCCTTGAGGTAAAGCCAGGGCAGCAGTTCCTCGACCGATTTCGCCTTGCGCAGGTATCGCGGCAGGATGCTGGGTGTGAAGGTGATCTTGTCCTCACCGGGCTTGCGATCGCGCACCCGCGGCACTTTCACCGGCACGGGGCCAATCCCGGTCATCACCTCCCGTTCCGGCAGGTAACCATGGCGCACCAGCCGTGATGTGCCATTCTCCAGCTTCTCGGCGGAAAAGGCGGCCATCAGCGCTGCCAACTCCGCGTGGATTGCCTGTTCGATCAACTTGCGCGCGCCGTCACGGATAATATCGGTGAAGGGATCGGTGCTGAATCCGGATGGATCGGACAGCTGGGTGATGGTAGTCTCTGGCATGTGGCATATCCCTTTCTCGGTTGAGAATTGACGGCGTTCTGAACACCGCCATGATATGCCGCCCCCTCAGGGCATCACCAACTTTCGCTCATTACTCGTATCGATGATCATGGTGTTGAACATGTTGCCGAGCAGATCTGCAAAGTTCTGCCGATCACCCTTTTCACCTACTGCGATCACCTGGATAATCGCGCCGATCAGGCGCGGTTATCCGAGATGAAAGACAGCGCAGAGCGAGAGAGAGCCGCTGCGACTTCAGGGTTCAGATGGAAATGGTGATCCCCCGGCAGTTCCAGAACCGTGTAATCCCTCACCCACTCCTTGCATAGCGCAAGCATTGCCTGACGATGGGCAAGAGTGCGGTCGGTACTGTCTTTCGCCCAGATATCCAGCACAGGGCATTCTAGCGAGCGCAACACTGTCTCTATCTGGGAAAGGGTCAACCGGACGGCTGAGCTTGCGAACAACCTCAGATCGGCGCGCATGCGAAATCCGTCGGGCAGCGGCTCTAGTGCACGGTCGGCCAATGCATCCGCAACCGCAAGCGAGTTCCCTTGCGTCCTACGGCGTTCAAGATAGTCATGCCTTGTGTCAAATACCCGGGCCCGGCCGGGATTTCTGCCGGCGGCTTCCTTCCACGAAGGCGCGAAGCGTTTTGACAAAACTGTCAGGTGCTGCCGGTTCGGGAAGAAGCGAATCCAGCGCGATCAAGCCGCGAACCTTTTCTGGCAGGATTGCTGCGAACAGGGTCGCGATGATCGCGCCGCGCGAATGGCCCAATAACACACAGCTGTCCCAGCCCAGCTGATCCAGAACTTCGGCAATCTGCGGCAGATCGTCCCAGATATTGTATGTCGCATGCCCCGCACGATGTGCGCTCAGTCCATGACCACTCAGATCCAGCGCTACGACATGACATCCCGTGAGCCGGGGGCCAGCTCCTGAAAGCTGCCTGAATGATCCATCCAGCCGTGCAGGGCGAGAACCGGGATTCCATCCTGCGGTCCCCAAGCCAACCCAGAGATGCGAAGTCCGTCGACGTCCCATTGGCAATCTCGCGGAGATGCTGTGACATCTGTTGCAGAGTGCATTCTTTCTCCTTTCGACAGTCAGCCGTGAGCGGGCCAGCCCGCGAAACAGGCAGAACATTCGCATTGCCGTGGATTTTAACGCGGCTCGGGCAGGCCAATCTACTAGCCCGCCCAAGACGATTTTCAAAGTCCCTTGCTGCCGCACAAGCGGCCCTGTGTCAGTTCGGGATGGTTTCCAGGAACTTGTCGAGCGCAGCGTTGAATTGGTCGCTACGTTCCCAGAACATGAGATGCTTGCCCATCACCGCCACCGTCGTGGACGGAGCGTTTTGCTTTACCCAGTTCTGGACGATATCGCGCCACTCGTCGCGGGCGACGATCATGAAGGGCAGCTTACCCTCCAGAGCCTTCACATCTGCCTCATAGTTTGCGTAAGCGCCCGCTTCATTGGTCAGCGCAGCGACCGTATCCGTCGTCTGGTTGGAAATATTCGACACCCATGAGATGTTCTCTTCCGAGGGATCTTCAAGCATCCACTTCGCGAAATCCTCGTTCGCCTTCTGCCGGTCCAGCAGCACTGGCATGGTAAAGAATTCGCGGAACTGGTCGGAATCCGTTCTGTTATACCAGACCCATTCCTTGCTGTTGTCGTCCCCGACCGGACGCGGCGACCCATCGATCAGGATGAACGCGCTAAGATTCTCGGTTCCAGCCAGATGCAGATAAGAGGAAACGTCCAGCGCTCCGTACGACCAGCCTGCAAGAACGACTTTTTTCAAACCAAGCGCATCGAAGAACCCCTTCAAGTCCCTTCCGCGCTGCTCGTAGAAATGCCCGCCCTCGGTATGTGAGCTCAGACCCTGACCACGCGGATCGATCGCGTAAAACGTATACTTGTCAGAGTCGGAAAAATGCGCGAGCTGCTTGGAATAGACCTCGCTCGACATCGTCCAGCCCGGAACGAAGACGATCGGCAGCGGCCCGTGTCCTGACTTTTGATAGTAAATGGACAGGTCGTCCGAGACCTTTGCATATTCGGCATAACCCGGCGCAGCAGAGCTCAAAGCCGCAGCGAACGCCGCCACGGCCACTCCAGAGCGCGCCAAAGCGGATCCTCCGACGGAAAATAATCTGCTGGTAGCGAATTTTATGATGGCAGTGCTTTTTGTGACGCCTGCCGATGCTTTGTTCAGCATCTTTTCCCAAACGTTCATGCGATCCTCCCGTTGAAGCTGCATATCCGGAAAGGCTATGGGCGTGATGATATCCTTGCATGTGATATTTTTTGCCAGAAAGGTTATCTGCGCTAATGCGTCGATGCGATTAGTCGGGACGACAGTTGAAAGCCCTGCTCGCAAAAAAAAATACAGGTCACTGAATAGAATAGGCAATAGATAGCCCATTGCCCGCCCATGGCCGGACATGAATCTGCGATCACGCAAACACATCCTCAGATGAAGAGTTACGGCTCATTCTGGATGCGTGCACAGCGGTTCAGCAAACAACGAAACACCTGCATGATCAGGGCGACGACCGTGCTGGGCGTCAGGTTGGTACTGCGTGCGGCTGCGAACAATATCCGGGCCAATGGTAAAGCTTGCATATGATAAGCACACTTTGTTTGGGGCAGGCGATCAGGCCAGCACGTTGCCTCGCTCAGCCGGACTAATCCTGCATGGGTGGACGGCCACTGCATCACAGTGCGATGGTGCAGTACGCTGGAAAGCGCGATGTCTTTGGCCGTGTTGTTTGAGGGGGGAGTGGGAATGTCTAGTTTGGCGTCTGTACGGCTGAATCCCTGAGAGGAAATTAAAATGAGCATCTGAGCTCAGGTAGATTACGGTCGTTGCCTGTCCAGGAAATCAACGATATTCAGAGACGCCGCAGACCTTCTCGGTAAACACAAGACGGGGATCCGGGTTCCAGGCACCACCGCTTCGGCGCCCTCATCGTGGCGCTTAGTCGGCGCTGTTTGTCAGCGACTCGGGACGGCGGCCTTCGGGAAGAATCTTCAGCAGGTGGTCACGAACCACATTGTCGGTGAAGGGCTTGCTGATGAACTCGGCGCCGTCGGGCAGAGCCCCTGGTCCAGCCGCCACATCCCCTGAGGCCACAATTATGGCGATCTCGGGCCAGTCCTGCGCGCAGAGCCGTGCCAGGTGGAAACCCGTCAGTTCGCCCGGTGGCATGTTCACATCTGTAAAGAGCAGCTGCACGTTCTGGCCGAACTCATCGAGAAGCACAGAGCCTTCACCATGGACCAGCACAAACCCCAGTCAGGGCGCTTGGACACTCTCCTGCTTCGCTGTCGCCAAGACATCGATCCGAAAGCCCTCGAAGTGCTGCACTTGCCGGGTGAGAAGGCCTTGCGCAAGCAAGCCGACGGCCTCAGGTCCTGTCAGCAGCTCATCGGTCGGTCCCGTCCAGTTGACTGCCACAATGGGACCAGCCGCGTTCCTGTTCAGCCAAAGGGCCAGTACCCCGATCTCCGCAGGCGTCATGAAGTAAAGCACCTCTGACAGAAGGACGAGATCGGGTTGTATCCGGGGAAGGTCCTGGGGCGCGCAACCGTCCAGAACCTCCGCTTGGGAAAACCCAGCGAGTCTGCGGCGGGCGCTTTGCGCGGCGGCGGGGATGCACTCCATGGCAGTCAGGCGACGGCAGCGTGGGGCCAGACGGCTCGCCAGTTCACCGTTGCCGCAGCCGATCTCCAAAGCCTCGCGAAACGGACCAGGTCCGATCGCCGAAAGTGTTGCTTCGTATTTGGCAGCCTCATAGGAACTGGAGCGATGGTCCCAGGGATCCTCGCTTGCGCCGTAAAGGCGGGCAAGATGGGCAAGGGTGTCGCTATGGGGCAATAATGATCTCAGGGTGGTCAAGAAAATGCTCTTGCCGCCACGCCTCCATGACAAAGCCGTCCGGATCATCATCGATCAGCCGCGTCATTTGGCTGAAATGGCAGGCCAGAGCCTGCCGCTTGGCAAGCCGCGCCGGTTCTGAAGCCGTAATGGTTCTTGCCGAGGCAGTGCGCTCTGTGAAGCGACCCCAGATCGGGTAAAAGGCAAGCGCCACATCCGGACGGGCCATCCTGCGCCCCAAGCGCGCCACGCTCTGATGATCGACATGCGGATCGCCCTCCCACGTTGCCAGGAGCAAGGAGCCCTTCGGGATCAGATCAGAGATATCCGCGTCTGTCTGCACCTCGCAGTCCCGATGGCCAAGCCAGTGCATGGGCACGCCCAGAACAGCAACAGCCGCTTCAAGTTCGGCGCGTCGTTGGCGTGCCAGCCGATCGGGCGGCCATGTCCGCGACTTCGGGTGCGACCGGCTGCCGTCCGTCACACAGATCACGCTGCAGCAAACGCCGGCAGCAGCGGCATCAAACAGCAATGCCCCGCAGCCCAGCGTCTCGTCATCGGGATGTGGAGCAAGCACCACCAGGGAGCGGCCATCCAGAAGGTCCGCAACGGTCACGGACGGACCAAGGTTGTCAAGAAACCTGCTCATCCGATCCACCGTTCACGCAAGGCAGGCGTATCCAGGATGCGCGCCATGGCTCCCAAGGCCAGGCCATCGGGATTGGCTTGGCGGATATAAAAGCTCAGGTCGCGGCGGATGCGGTCGGCAGGATGAGCTGTCGCAAAGGAAGCTGCACCCAAGGCCTCGTCCATGGCATTCATCAGCGCAACTGCCTCGCGCGCGGTCAGAAGCCGGGCAAGGATCGAGGCTTCGGCATCATCGGCAGTTGCCTCAGGACGCTCGACCGCCTGCGCGGCTTGCCTCAGCCAGAGCCGAGCTGTTTCACAGGCCGTCACCATGCGGTGGAGGCGCATTGCTTGCAAGGGCGCCTTTTCCTGCTGCCGTTGCTGCAACTGCTCGGCGGTGATGGCTGTCAGGGCCTGCATTCCACCCAACTGAACAGCGCCGTAGCGCCACACGCCGCCCTGGAAGTGCGGTTCAATCAGGTAATCGCCGACGCCCCCGATGCAGACCGCGTGATCGGGGGAAAGGCCGTCCAGGTTGCAGCGCCCCGACGCAGTCGCCTGCATTCCCGAGACCTGCCATTCCTCCGGAAACAGTCGCCCCGCGAGTTGCGGGCGGCTGAACAACAGGAGCTGCACCTGGTCTTCGTTCCTTGCGGTCACGACGACATGGTCCAGCACATCCGCACCGCTGGCGAACAGCTTCTGCCCCCGCAGAACAGTGCCTTCTATCCTGACCGGATCGGGGCCGTCGGCGCCCCAGATGCCCAGCAGGCCATCGGGTCTTTGCTCCGGGGCATAAAGGTTCAACAGCTTGACTGCATTCACATGACCTTCGAAGAGACGGCCTGCCGACAGGCTTGCCCTGCCGATCGCGACCAGGGCCTGGAAAAGCTCTTCGAGCGTGAGGGAGGCCTCAAGAAGGCCCCCGTGTCGCAGCGCGGCTGCCAAGGCACTTCCCGAGGGACCATCGGGCCCATCGCATGGCGCCTCGGCCACAAGTCGCGCAGCATGCGCGATATCGGTCATGCCGCCCTCTCCTGTTGCATCAGCAGCTGCGGACGCACCGTCTGCTCGACCAATCTCCCAAGTTCCGGCAGTCCTGCCTCCAGATCCGAAGCGCGCAGCCTGACGCCAACAGGATGGGCACGACTCGGATAAGGCAGGCTACGGCGGGCGATTGCTTGGGACCACAGGTCTGCCAGCACAGGCACCGGTAGCATCGACTGATCAGCCACGGGATCCTCTTCCTGCATACGATAGAGCAGGGTTTCCGCCATGCCGCCTTCCGCGCGACCGTGTAGTCTTCCCGACACAATGGCGAGCATGTCCTCTGCATATCGGACGATCAGGCCCTGTGCCTCGGCGTGATGGACCAAGGCCCGGTCTTCGCTGGATCGAACCTTGGGCAAGCCGCCGATCAGGCGATAGCGATCAGCGCGGATCGCCATGGAGGCCCCAGACTCGATGTAATGTGGTCGAGATGAACCCTGCCGGCCATCCAAGAGGTCCATCGCATGGCGGATCTCGTGCTGCAGCTTGCCATAGGCTGTCTCTGCCTCTGCCACGCGGCGTCCGGAGGGCGTGGCCAGGACATGGCGGCAATCGGCCTCGATCCTGCCACAGATCAGGTCAGCCCCTGCAGTCGCCGCGTGTATCGCCGCCGCGATCCAGTGGGGATCGGGCGCGGCATCTCCGTCCGTGGTCAACATCAGCGCACCCGTCCGCGCGGCGAGATCCATGGCCAAGCGCCGGGCAAGGCCCGCATTGGGGTCCGAAAGAGTGATCTCATGCACCTCCAGACGCAGCAAGGGATGAGCGAAAGAACGGAGAATGTCGGCGCTGTGGTCGGTGCAATTGTTGGCCAAGACCACAACGGTTACCGGCAAGGCGGACTGCAAGGCCGCCGCTGCCAGGGCACGCAACAATTGTGGAAGTCGCTCGGCTTCGTTTCTGACAGGAATGGCGATGACGATCTGCGTCAGGACAGGGCAACGGTGAGCAGAAACAGTTGTCCCAAGCGATACGTCCATGATGTGCCCTGTGTCATGCCGAGGCCAACTTCCACCAGCCGCAAGGGTTCCGCCGCTGCCCTAGGGCAGCGGCGACATCGTTATGCGAGCCAGAGGCACCAAGCGTCTCTTCAGCAGGCCTGAACGCATGAAAAAGGGCAACGCGCACTCCGCTCCGGGCTGGCTTCGCATGTTGGCGAAGCGGCTGCACGAGGCCTTGAATGCCGCTCGGTTACGGAAGTCCTGAGGCCCGTCGCTCCTCTTTGACCATCGGTGCCATCAGGACGGCTGCTTCGGCAGGCAAGGTCCAAGCGCCATCGATTTCGGGTTCAGGCGTGCCGCTGCCGCCATACGACGGGTCCTCGCTCGACCAAGCCAGCTGCCAGCGACATCCGAGGGGCGGCGCAAGAAGCGGTTCGGGAAGTGATGCCTTGTGCAGGTCACGCCCGAGGTTCACCAGCAGCAGCCGCACCTCGCGGCCCCGCCCGAAGCGGAGCAGGAACGACCCTTGCTCCAGTACAGCGCCGTCCAAGCCCTGCGCACCTTGCGCCGCAAGCACCGGATCGGTCCGGCGCAGGGCGAGAAGATCGCGATGAAGGGCCACGGCCTCGACGTGCTTGTCCCATTCGGCCCAGTTCAGCCGGCTGTTCACGAAGGTGTCGGGCTCGTCCGGCGGGGCCAGACGGTCTTGCATCTGCACGGTTGCCAGCGCGGGAAACTGCTTCAGGAACTCGGCCCGGCCATTGGCAATGGGGCCGCGCAATTCCTTTCCCATGTCGGCGAAGTAGAAGAAGGGCGTCGAGGCCGCGAATTCCTGACCTTGGAACAGCATGGGTGTGCCGGGCATCAGCAGCATCAGGCCGGTCAAGGCACGAAGCCGCGCCGGGCTTGTTCGCCGATCAATCCGCCGTCCGCTGCCGGTGTTGGCCACCTGATCATGGTTCTGCAGATAGGTGACAAAGGCTTCCGGTGGCTGGTTGAGTACGGGCTCACCCCGGCGTTTTCCTTGGTGGGCATAGTTCTGGCCCTGGTAAAGCCAGCCGTGCTTGGCGGCCGAGATGAATTCCTGCGCGGTGCCGCGATGATCGGAATAATAGGCCGGGTTGCGTCCCGTGGCCGCGACCATGGCAGAATGGTGGAAGTCATCGTTCCAAACTGCATCGATCCCCTGCCCGCCCTCTGCAGGATCGGCCAGCAGGGCCGCGTCCTGCGGTTCGTTCTCGGCCACGATAAGGCATTGGCGTGGGTGGGCAGCATCGCGCGCGGCCTGGACGATCTCGGCAATGACATGGGGTGTGCGGGCGCAGAAGATGCTTTGCGTGGCATCCAACCGCAGCCCGTCGAAATGGAATTCGCGAATCCAGTAGGCGGCGTTCTGAATAAAGTATTCGCGCACCGGGGCGGCATCAGGGCCGTCGAAGTTGATCGCCTCGCCCCATTCGCATTCGTAGCGATCGGTGAAATAGCGCTGCGTGAAGGCTGGCAGCGGGTTTCCACGCGGCCCGATGTGGTTGTAGACCACGTCAAGGATCACGCCCATGCCAAGCCTATGGGCGCGGTCAATGAAGCGGCGCAGGTCGTCGGGCCGCCCGTAAAGCCGCGTCGGCGCGAACAGGTTCACGCCGTCATAGCCCCAGCCGAAGCGGCCAAAGAAATCCGCCACCGGCATCATCTCGATCACGGTGATGCCAAGATCTGCCAGCCGGGGCAGATGCTCGGCCGCAGCCGCCCAGGTGCCTTCCGGCGTGAAGGTGCCGACATGCATCTCATAGACGACCTGCCCGCGCCTCGACAAGCCCAGCCAATCCGCATCTGTCCAGGGAAAGGCCGGGTCCGAGACTTCGGACGGTCCCTCCGGCCCTTCGGGCTGGAAGCGCGAGGCGGGATCGGCCCATTGGCCGTCCTCATCATCCAACTGAAAGGCATAACGTGTTCCGGCCACTACGCCGGGAACAAGGGCCGAGAAATAGCCGTTGCCTTCGGGTTCCAGGGCAACGGGTTCGTCAAGTAGGACCTTCACATGCCGCCGGTCGGGGGCCCAGACACGGAAAAAGGTTCCTTCCTCGGTCAGCGAGGCACCGATCGGCATGGGAAGGACAGACTTAAGCATGGGACGCTCCTGAAAGACCGTGATGAACGTCAGGGACGCAAGCTTGTTCCGAAGGAGACAGGATGACACGACGCACAGAATGGTGGATGAACCGCACCGCCTATCAAATCTATCCGCGCAGCTTTGCCGATGCGAATGGCGACGGTGTGGGCGATATCCCAGGCATCATCGACCGGTTGCATCATCTGGCGGACCTAGGCATCGGGCTGATCTGGCTCTCGCCCGTTTACCGCTCGCCCATGGCCGACAACGGCTATGACATCTCGGATTACCAGGACATCGCGCCGGAATACGGCACGCTTGCAGATTTCGACCGGCTGGTGGCCGAGGCTGATCGGCGCGACATCGGCATCATCATGGACCTGGTGGTAAACCACAGCTCCGACCGGCACCCCTGGTTTCTGGAGGCCAAGCAGGACCGCGCCTCGCCGTTCCACGACTTCTACTACTGGCGCGATCCTGCGCCGGACGGCGGCCCGCCTGACGACCGGAAGGCCTATTTCGGCGGCCCGGTCTGGACCTTCTATCCCGAGGTCGGCCGTTATGTCTTCAACCTGTTCTCGCCGCAGCAGCCGGATCTGAACTGGCAGAACCCCGCGCTGCGTCAGGCAGTCTATGATATGATGCGTTGGTGGCTGGATCGGGGCGTGCGTGGCTTCCGCATGGACGTGATCGACCTGATCGGCAAAGACATCGACCGCGACCTGATCACCGAAGGCCCATATCTGCACGACTTCTTGCAAGAGATGCACCGTGAAGTCTTGGCAGGCCGCGATGTCGTCACCGTGGGTGAAAGCTGGAATGTCACAAAGGAAACAGCGCTGCTTTACTGCGGGCGCGACAGAGGCGAACTCGACATGGTGTTCCAGTTCCAGCACATCGTCGCTGGCTGGGACAGGGTGCACGGCAAGTGGCGCCCGCATCCACTGGACTTGGTGGCTTTCAAGAAGGTGTGGACTGACTGGCAGGAAGCGCTGGAGGTGGACGGCTGGAATTCACTGTTCCTGAACAACCACGACCTGCCGCGGTCTGTTTCGCGCTATGGCGATGCGGGCCAGTGGCGGGATCGGTCAGCCAAGGCGCTGGCCACGGCCATTCACTTGATGCGCGGCACGCCCTTCGTGTTCCAAGGCGAGGAGATCGGCATGACCAATGCGGGCTTCACTGAGATCACCCATTATCGCGACATCGAACTGATCAACATGCACCGCGAGATGCTGATGCAGGGTCTGCCCGAGCATCAGTTCCTTGAAGGTGCCGGCATCACCGCACGGGACAACGCGCGCACGCCGATGCAGTGGGACACAGGACCCGGCGCGGGCTTTACGACGGGCGAGCCGTGGATTGCCGTCAACCCGAACAGCGCGGACATCAACGTCGCGGCACAACGCAACGACCCGAACTCAGTTCTCGCGCATTACCGCCACCTCGTTGCCTTGCGCAAGCAGCATGAGGTAATCGTCCAAGGCCGCTTCGTCTCCTGGCTGGAGGATCATCCACAGATCTGGGCCTATACCCGCGAGTGGAACAACCAGCGGCTGTCGGTTTTGTGTAACATCTCGTCCGAGCCCGCCCGAACCGAGGTGCCCCCCGGCCTTGCCAGCAACGGCACATGCCTGATCTGCACGGCGCATCCACGTCACTCGGTGCCGGCCGGTCCCATCACGCTTGAGCCTTGGGAAGCGGTGGTCGTCCTGGGCAATCTTGGCTGACAATCCAGCGATGGTTCCCATGGAAGACACCGACATCCGCAACGAGAACATCAAGCGACTGACTGCCTTTCGTAACGAAATTCAGTTCGAAAGCCAGATGCTGTCGGGCAGGCTAGGCGCCTATTTGTCATCTCAATCCTTTCTGGTCATCGCCTATGCCTCAACCATGAATGCGGGATGGACCAAGCCGGGGATCTTCGTGCTGTTGGTCTCGCTGCCCCTGGCACTGCTGGGCTTCGTCCTGTCGCTGGATGCGCTGCGGTCCATTCGGACATCTTACGGGGTGATCCAGCGGTGGCACGACCGGCAGAACGCCCTGCTGGAACAGCACGGCGACCTGGCGGATTACTGGCCGACCGAACATGGAAAGGACGAGCCGCCGCGTGATCCGACGCTGAGCCGACGGTTCCACGAAGGGACGTTGCTTGCCATCCATTCCCCCTGGATTTTCGGGATTGCCTGGATCTATCTGGCAGGCGTGGCAGTATGGCTGTATCTGCGCTGATAAGGGAATGGGCGCCGTGTGGCGCCCACCGTTGGTTCAGGCGGCATTCTGCCGTTCCCAGAAACGCAGGTTGCGACAAGCGGCGATGAAGCCTGCCGCATCCGACGCGGGCAGGAAGCCTCCATCCAGATCCTCCGGCAGGCCCGCCTTCATGAACAGCATTTTTGCCGCATCATTATAGGCGGCGAACTTGTAGTGGGCCCAGGTTGTCGCGGCGAAGTCGCGCGCCGCGGGCATAGCGGCCAGCATCTCCACTTGGTTCGCCGAGGGCAGGATCGCCACCGAGTCGAAGATAGCAGAGGGGGCGCCTTCGACCATTTCGTCAAGCTCCAGCTCGGTGCCGTCGGACAGCGTCACGCTGCCGGCCAATGGACCGATGAACTGCACCATCGCGCCCTCGGCCTTGGCAGCATCGACGATAGCCTTGACTGAAACCGCGTCTGCGCCTTCGGTCAGCAGCATGCCAATCTTGCGGCCCGCGAAACTGTCGGGACCGTTATTCAGGATCGACAGGGCCGGGCTCTCGGGCAGGTCGGTGCGCGGCGGGACGGCGGGCGTCGCGGGGGCAGGCATCTCCTTGATGCCCAGGCCTTGCGCCACCGCCTCTGCCAGATCGTCATGGATGTTCAGTAGATGCGAGAGCATCCGCAGCCGGATGGCCTTGGTCTTGACCTTGGAGAGTTCGAAAGTCAGGGCATCCGCCATATGCTTTTGCTCGATGCCTGTCTGGCTGATATAGAACTGCCGGGCTTGCGAATAGTGATCCGCAAAAGTTTCGGAACGCACACGGGCCTTCTCTCCGCTGTATGACACTGGCACTGCCCGGATGCCGCCCTGCGCCACCTCTCGCGGGCCGCCTTGCGCACCGCCCCAGCTGTTCGGTTCATAGTTCGCCCGGCCGCGCCGATTGTGCGTGGCCATGTGCCCGTCCTGCTGGAAGTGGTGGAACGGGCAGCGCGGCGCATTGATGGGAAGGTGGTTGAAGTTCGGGCTTCCGAGCCGCTTCAGCTGCGTGTCCAGATAGCTGAAGTTGCGGCCCTGCAGCAGCGGGTCTTCAGAGAAGTCGATGCCCGGCACGATGTTTCCGGTCTGAAAGGCCACCTGTTCGGTTTCCGCGAAGAAGTTGTCCGGCATCCGGTTCAGGACCATCCGGCCGATCGGGCGGACAGGGAGGATCTCTTCGGGAATGATCTTGGTGGCATCCAGAACGTCGAACTCGAACTGCTCGGCGAAGGCGTCATCGAAGACCTGCACACCCAGTTCCCATTCCGGGTAGTCACCGGACTGGATTGCGGTCCACAGGTCGCGTCGGTGGAAGTCGGGATCTGCGCCGTTGATCCGAAGCGCCTCGTCCCAGATCACCGATTGCATTCCCTGCTTCGGCTTCCAGTGGAACTTGACAAAGCGGGCCTCGCCCTGAGCATTCACAAAGCGGAAGGAATGGACCCCGAAGCCCTGCATGAAGCGAAAGGACCGCGGGATGGCGCGGTCCGACATGATCCACATGATCATGTGCATGGACTCTGGCATAAGCGAGATGAAGTCCCAGAAGTTGTCATGCGCTGTCTGGGCCTGAGGGAAGTCGCTGTCGGGTTCCTGCTTGGCGGCATGGACGAGGTCGGGAAACTTGATCGCGTCCTGGATGAAGAACACCGGAATATTGTTGCCGACCAGATCCCAGTTCCCCTCGTTGGTATAGAACTTGACCGCAAAGCCGCGCACATCGCGCGCTAGGTCCATTGAGCCCTTGTTGCCCGCAACGGTCGAAAAGCGCACGAAGACCTCTGTTTTCTCACCCGCGCGCTGGAAGATGTCGGCTGCCGTAATGTCGCTGAGGCTTTCATAGGTTTCAAAATATCCATGGGCGCCATAGCCGCGTGCATGGACGACCCGTTCCGGAATGCGTTCGTGATCGAAGTGAAAGAGCTTCTCGCGGAAAGCCTGGTCCTCGATCAGGGTAGGGCCGCGTCGTCCGATCCGAAGGCTGTTTTGATCGTCGGAAAGAGGGGCACCAACCTGTGTCGTGAGCGGAGGCACGCTGCCTCCGGCCTGTTGGTGAAGTTCTCCGCCATTACCAGTTTGCGTCGTGTAGTCCTTGGCTGACATCGTCTCACTCGCTTGAATTCTCATATTCCGACTTCGGTAACGCCTCAAAAGCGGCATCGTTCTTTAGATGCGGTGATTTCTGGTCAACCGTCACGTTCTTGGCTGCATGGAAGGCACCAGCGGAGCAGGCCGGACAGAGGTCCAACTGCACTGTTCCCCGGCTGCCTGGACCGGAGGGCCGCTGCGATGGCCTCCCGTGCAGGAAGCGATATCCGTTACGCTTCTTTGCGGTGCAAAAGGGCAATCCTGCCGGGGCCGGCTTGGGGATCTCACCCAACCATTTGCGAGAGTTTGGTAAAACCGGGTGCCTTTTGAAGCGTCTTTGTTTCCAGAGCCGACGCCAGGCTGCGGTCGCTCGCCTGTTCCGAACTGGCTGCTTCTTAAGTTGCGGGATGCTTGTCCGCCGCTGCACTCACCGGCTCCGACACAGCTTTCGCTTTCCGATCTTGCGCTGCCTTCGGCGCCGGGAGGCGGGCGAGTTGCTGGACCCGTTAAGACGAGACCGTTGAGCAGACTGACATTTTGCCGTCCGGCTGACGCAAGGCGTGTCACACCCTGCCGACATGAGGCTCAGAGAGGCTTTAATCAGTGTCCCTAGCGAAAATGGCGGGAACTTGAGGCGATCAGACTGGTTAGCCGAGATGCCTTGCAGACAGGAACAACCATGCTGCATTTCTATTCTCTCTTCATGATCTCGGCGGCAGCGATCAGTGCACCCTTTGCCCTGTCTGCCCAACCCCAAGGTACTGTCGGAGAGTATTCCGATACGATCATTACGGGGGCCATTCTGGAGCCGTCACCGAAAAGACCCGACAGCGATTCGGCGTTGCTGGACAGATTTCAACTGCCCGAAGGGGTGACCGCGAGTGTCTTTGCCAGGGATCTGGTCAACCCCCGCATGCTGGCAGTGTCAGAGGACGGCACGCTTTACGCAACACGACGTAGCGTAGGCGATGTGGTCGTGCTCCGTGATGACGATGGAGATGGCATGGCCGATGAGCCTGTGACGGTGGCCAGTCGGCCCGGCATGCACGGCATCGCTTTCCATGGAGACCAAGTCTACCTGGCGACAGTAAACGACGTCTACAGGGCCGACGTGGCGGAGGACGGCAGTTTTGGCGCCCTGCAGCGGATCATCAATGATCTGCCCGATGGCGGACAGCATCCGAACCGCACATTGTTGGTCGGACCTGATGACAAACTGTATGTCTCCGTGGGGAGTACCTGCAATGCTTGTTCCGAGACCAACCCGGAGAGCGCCACCATGCTCCGGGCCGAACTCGATGGGAGCAGCCGCACAATCTTTGCCAGTGGTCTGCGCAACACCATCGGCTTCGATTGGCAGCCTGAGACTGGCCAGCTCTGGGGCATGGATCATGGCATCGACTGGCTGGGCAATGATGCGCAGATCGAAGAACTGAACCACATCCAGCAAGGCAAGCAGTACGGATGGCCGTATGTCTATGGCATGGACGAGTTCAACCCACAGGATAACCCGCCGCCGGGCACCAGTCTGGAAACATGGGCTTCAATATCCGAAGAACCAGCGTTGGGCCATACGGCCCATGCCGCTCCGATGCAGATGATCTTTTACAAAGGCTCTATGTTTCCGGAATGGACCGGCGATGCTCTGGTGGCCATGCGGGGCTCCTGGAACCGCCGCCCTCCCTCTGGCTATGAACTGGTCCGGATCGATTTCGAACAAGGTCAGCCTGTCGGGATCGAGCCTGTCATGACCGGCTTTCTCGCCGACGATGATGGTGCCTGGACCTATGCGGGCCGACCGGTCGGCGTTGCTGTTGGAAACGATGGCGCAATCTTTGTCTCCGATGACAGTGAAGGGGTCATCTATCGGATTGCATCCGGTGATGCTCCTCCAAACGGGCAGCAGGCAGGCCCTGTCCCGAACGTCTTGTCACCGCCGCCCGCGTCCTCCCCTGCAATCGAAACGCTGAAACCCGAAGCGGCTCTTACGGTTAAAGGTCCGTTCTCAGCACATGCAGCGATTGACCTTGAATATACAGCCGATGGCGAAAACGCCTCTCCGGCACTCTCATGGGAAGGGGTACCGGAGGGCACGCAATCCTTTGTGGTTATTTCTGAAGATCCGGATGCACGAGAGCCCAAGCCATTCGTGCATTGGTTGGCTTATGATATCCCCGCTGAAGTCACTGCGCTGCGCGAAGGCTTTCCGACCGAACTATCCTTGCCCGACCCCGAGGGCGTCAAGCAGGGCAGGAACTCGATGGGCTCGACTGGCTACACCGGGCCCAAACCGCCGGTCGAGGATGGTGCTCATCGCTATCATTTCCAGGTGTTTGCTCTGGATATTCCATCCTTGGACCTCCCCCTGCCGCCGACCGTGCTACGGTCCTCAAGACAATGGAAGGACATGTTCTCGCAGGCGGTGAGATTGTCGGCACCTTTGATCGGAACTAGAAATTGTGGCGAGGTGCCGCTGTAAGCTTGCCCAGGTTCAGCAACTTCCAGGAAGGCATTCGCGATGGTAATGAGCCACCTGGGGGTTGCAGAAATGACCAGCTTGGGCGGCGTGGGCGAGCGCATGACACGATGCTCGTCCTCCTCCCACGCGCATGTTGTGGCCGCAACTCACACAGCGTCCATGAGTGGGGGCCAGCATCAGGTAGAAGGGGCATGAGCAAGCCGGAACAATCGGCGGCACGGCAGGTTGCACGTTTGATCTCAAACCAGAAGCAGATGTCCCGATGAAAGAACTGCCCGATTATTCGCGCCGCGGCTTCATGCGGACGTCCGCGCTTGGCTTAGGTGCGGGCATGGGACTGGGCCTAGGAAGCTTCGAGGCTCTCGCCCAGACTGCCGGACGCGACATCGGCACGGGACAGACCCCGCCCGCTGATCCGCTGGAACGCCGGGCCGCTGGTCGGCCTGAGCCAGAACTGAATGGAACACTCCGCCCTACCCCGCCGGAGCAACGCTTGGGCTGGGCCGTCTGCGGGTTGGGCCATTTCGCGCAAAACTATGCCATTCCTGCCATTGCTCGCGCGAGTGAGGCGAAGCTGACAGGACTGATCTCAGGCAACCGCGACAAGGCTTTGGGTGTAGCATCGGCCTGGGGGGTGCCAGAGGGGTCGGTTTACGATTACAGAATGCAGGCACTGGCCGACAACGATGCTGTCCATATCGTCTATGTCATCACCCCTAACGCCATTCACGAAGAGAACGTGATCGCCGCGCTTGAGGCCGGCAAGCATGTCTTCTGCGAAAAACCATTCGCGCATAACTCGGCCGCGGCTCAACGGATGATGGACGCGGCAAAGGCCGCCGACCGCAAGATCATGATCGCCTACCGCGCCCATTTCGAGCCGAACAACGTCGCGCTGAAAGAGATGGTGCGGAAGGGCGAGTTGGGGGACGTCTGGTACGCGACGTCTGATCACCACCGCCCGCTGGACCCCTTGGTCGAGCGCGACCAGTGGCGGATGGTGCGGGACCTCGCGGGCGGCGGGTCGTTGATGGACATCGGGATCTATTCGCTGAACGGCCTGATCTGGCTTCTGGACGAGGTGCCCGAGCGGCTGGTCGCGACCACCTTCTCGCCCCAGACCGAAGACGGCCGCTTCGGCGAGATCGAG
Source organism: Paracoccus sp. AK26 (assembly GCF_011801365.1). Classification (NCBI taxonomy): domain Bacteria; kingdom Pseudomonadati; phylum Pseudomonadota; class Alphaproteobacteria; order Rhodobacterales; family Paracoccaceae; genus Paracoccus; species Paracoccus sp. AK26. The sequence goes on along the minus strand of NZ_CP041045.1, from coordinate 87,660 downwards.
GCCATTGGACAGGTGCAGCTGGTCTTTCCGTCCGGGCGCCGTGCCAGCATCTCGTCGGGCTATGTGGCCGACAAGAAGCGGATCGACCTCTGGGGCTCTCGGGGGGTCGCGGTGCTGGACCCCGCGACCGCCTATTCCGGCAACAAGTTGACGCTGAGCAATGCAGACGGCCAGGAGATGCCGACGCCCTCCAAGGCAAGCGAGCAGCAGTTCGTGGGTGAGATCGACCATTTCAGCAAGGGGGTCCGTGACGGCGACGAGATCCTGACCCCTGCCGAGATGGGCCTGCGCGACATGCGCCTGCTCGAGGCCATCAACGTCTCGGCCGAACGGGGGGAATGGGTCGAGGTTAACCCGGACGGCACCATGCGATGACGAGTGATCGAGTAGACCTCTCCAATTACCCACTATTTAGCACTGCCAGATTCTAACGGGTATTATGGAGCACAAGCTTGTAGCCTTCTTACAGGCTCCCGTGGGGTGGGACTTGCTCGCGGGATCGGCGCTCGTGGCCAGCAGTGTCATGTTCACGGTGGCATGCAGGTGCCGTGTCTCTGCCCCAAGCTGTGGGCTACTCCTTCAAGCGGCAACAGCCGCTCTTCCTCAGCTTTCACGCCCTTCTTCTTGAGCGACGCTGTCTAGTCGGCAGCGAAACAGCAGAAGAGGCCGTCCCCACCCGTGCCCTGCAACGCAAGGATATCGCAGCCGTGGGAGGTATGGGGGAATTTCGCGACTTCGCCGCTATAAATTCGTCCCGCCTCAATTGGTCATGGTGGCCTACCAAGGCCGAACCTTCGCTTCCGCCGGGAGGAACGATGCTTTGTTGCGACAGTTGCTTCTCGAAATGGGAAAGGAGCTGAAGATGTCCGATAAAGACAAAAGCATGGAAGAGGATCTGGAGAAGGATCAGACCACGCGTCCTTCGCTGAAAAAGGGCGACCAACCCATCAAGCCATCTGGCACCGCACGCCAGCCTACGTTCGACCGCAACACCGGCCGTGGTTCCGCCAGCGACGATCCAACCGAGTAGCGCCGCAGCATCACCTTCTGCTGCCGCGAGATGTTCATCAAAGCTGGGCACAGGTGACGCGGAGCGGGAAGATGCGCCTTTGAGGCACTCGATATGGATAGTGCGCTGCCAACGAAGGTTATCGCTGAGGTGTTCAGCTATGCGCCTGGGCTTGACGGTCAGAGCGGTACTGGAAAGAACAGGGCAGCAGAGATGATGCCAAAAAGGAAGCCCTATGAAATTCCGTTTCCCCGTTGTCATCATCGATGAAGACTTTCGGTCCGAAAACACGTCGGGGCTAGGCATTCGCGGCTTGGCCGAGGCCATTGAGGCTGAGGGTTTCGAGGTGTTGGGTGCGACCAGCTATGGCGACCTGTCAAAATTTGCCCAGCAGCAAAGCCGTGCAAGCGCCTTCGTATTGTCAATCGACGATGAGGAATTCAGCCCCGGCCCCGACCTTGACCCAGCCGTGGTGAACCTGCGGTCGTTTATTGAGGAAGTACGGTGGAAGAACGCTGACGTGCCGATCTTCCTGCATGGCGAAACAAAAACCAGCCGGCATCTACCCAATGACATCCTGCGCGAGTTGCACGGCTTCATCCACATGTTCGAAGATACGCCGGAATTCGTGGCCAAGCACATCATTCGCGAAGCCAAGAGCTATTTGGAAGGCATTCAGCCGCCCTTCTTCAAGGCGCTTTTGGATTATGCCGAGGACGGTTCCTATTCGTGGCACTGTCCGGGCCATTCAGGCGGTGTGGCCTTCCTGAAATCTCCCATCGGACAAATGTATCACCAGTTCTATGGTGAGAACATGCTGCGGGCCGACGTCTGCAACGCGGTTGAGGAACTGGGCCAGCTTCTGGACCACAACGGCGCCATTGGCGCATCCGAACGCAATGCCGCGCGGATCTTCAATGCGGACCACTGCTTCTTCGTGACCAACGGCACCTCGACTTCGAACAAGATGGTCTGGCACCATACGGTCGCACCCGGCGATGTTGTCGTGGTGGACCGCAACTGCCACAAGTCCATCTTGCACGCGATCATCATGACCGGGGCGATCCCTGTCTTTCTGCGGCCTACCCGCAACCATTGGGGCATCATCGGCCCCATCGCCCATGCCGAATTCGAACCCGATTCCATCCGCGCCAAGATCCGTGCGAACCCGTTGCTTGAGGGTGTCGATGCCGATGCCGTCAGGCCTCGCATGATGACGCTCACGCAATCGACCTACGATGGCGTCCTCTACAATACCGAGGAGATCAAGCGGATGCTTGATGGCTATGTCGAGAACCTGCATTTCGATGAAGCTTGGATCCCGCATGCGGCATTCCATCCTTTCTACGGCACCTATCATGCCATGGGTCGTAAGCGCGACCGCACCAAGCACGCCTTGACCTATGCGACGCAGTCGATCCACAAGCTCCTGGCAGGGATAAGCCAGGCAAGCCACGTCCTGGTTCAGGATTCTGAAGAAACGAAACTGGATCGGCACCTCTTCAATGAATCCTACCTGATGCACACGTCGACCAGTCCGCAGTATTCGATCATCGCGAGCTGCGACGTGGCCGCCGCAATGATGGAACCGCCGGGCGGCACCGCGCTTGTCGAGGAGTCGATCCTGGAAGCCCTGGATTTCCGCCGGGCCATGCGCAAGGTCGATACCGAATTTGGCGAGGACGACTGGTGGTTCGAGGTCTGGGGACCGGAAGCGCTCGAGGAAGAAGGCATTGGCCGTACCAAAGATTGGGTGCTGCGTCGCACCGACAGCGAAGGCGTGCAACGCGACGGTGAAGAGAGCTGGCACGGATTTGGCGACATGGCGCCGGGCTTCAACATGCTGGACCCGATCAAGGCGACCATCATTACCCCCGGCCTGGACATCGAAGGGCGCTTCGATACCACCGGCATTCCGGCCTCGATCGTATCGAAATACCTGGCTGAGCATGGCGTCGTAGTCGAGAAGACCGGCCTCTACAGCTTTTTTATCCTGTTCACCATCGGCATCACGAAGGGGCGTTGGAACACGCTGGTCGCGGCCCTTCAGCAGTTCAAGGATGATTACGACCGCAACCAGCCCTTGTGGCGCGTGATGCCGGAATTCTGCGCCAAGCATCCGCGCTACGACGGCATGGGTCTGCGCGATCTCAGCCAGCACGTTCACGCGCTCTATGCGAAATACGATGTGGCGCGCTTGTCGACGGAAATCTATCTGTCGGACCATCATCCGGCAATGACCCCGTCCGAGGCGTTCTCGCACATTGCGCGGCGCAAGACGCAGCGAGTGGCAATCGACGACCTGCAAGGACGGATCACGACCAGCCTCGTGACCCCTTATCCGCCCGGGATCCCGCTCTTGATCCCCGGCGAGACGTTCAATGCCAAGATCGTGGACTACTTGCGCTTCAACCGTGAATTCGCGCGCGAATGCCCCGGCTTCGAAACCGACATCCATGGCCTGGTTATGGAAACCAATTCGGAAGGCACGGTCTGTTATTATGCAGATTGTGTTGCCTCATGATAGCAAAAGCTATGCACCCTGACCCTTTCCGCCCTTCTAAACGACGCCAGGTGGGGGCGCGCCGATAGTTGGTCTGCAGTTGGCCAATGGGCATCATGCCGAGTAGGCCCGATCAGCCCTTCCCAGAGCAGGACCTAGCAGGGTCGTCGTCCTTGGGCATTTCTGCGGTCACTGCTGGGTCATTGACATCCTCGATGAGGCGGCGATGGCGGTGGGCTTCCGCGAGAACATCCTCGAGGCGTTCCAAACCTTTGGCTTTCAGAGCCGCAATTAGCCGCAGGTAGGCTTCTGCCGTTGCGCGGGCATCCCCTATGGCGGTGTGGCGTTCCTCCAGCGGAATGACAATGCCCAGTCGCATTGCAAGCATGTCAAGAGAATGCGGGGCCGACTGACCCCAGACTAGGGCCGACAGCAGGATCGTGTCCACCACCCTGTTGTCAAAATGCACCCTGGTCTCAAGCGATGCGCGCCGCAGCATCCCCATATCGAAGGGCGCATTATGGGCGACCAAGACAGCGTCCTCGACAAAGTGGTGAAAGGCAGCAAGCGCGGTGGTCATGTCTGGGGCATCAGCGACCATTTCATCCGTGATGCCATGGATCTTGGTCGAGCCAGAAGGGATGGGTCGGCCAGGATTGACAAGTGTCTCGAACCGCTCACCCGTGAGCCGGCCACGTGCAAGGCGCAGCCCGGCGATCTGCACAATACGGTCGGATGCGATGTCCAGCCCGGTCGTTTCGGTGTCAAAGACCACACATGTCAGATCGGACAACCGCGTCGAGACCTTGCTACCCTCCGACAGGGAGAAATCATAGGTCAGTCCCGCCACCTCTTCGCCTTCGGCGGCAAGAGGCAGCGGCAGCATCAGCCTAGCCTCTCCATTCCGCGCCTCGGACCAGATGCCGGTGACATGCGCCGCCAGGATTTGATGGCCTGTCAGTTCGGGCTGCATCGGATCGGGTGGCTCGGACAGCCAAGCTTCCAACCTGTCCATGGGTATCGGTGAACCGGGCCAGACAAGCGACAACCAAGCCTCGCCATTCTCTGCTTCGGCAGTCATGCAAGGCGTGATACCCGCTGCTCGCAAATTGCGGTCCAGATGGCGCAGCAACCCATTCATCCCCGGTGTATCGGCAAGCACAGCGAAGCGGGGCTGGTCAGGCAACAGTTCCAGTCCTGCTGCGAGCTCACTTAGGCTTGTCCGACCCTGCGGGGCATCGCCGGTCATCTTGTTGCTCAGTTCACGCACCGAATTGGCCAATCCCTGTCCTTCGGATCGGATCGACAGGGCAAGCTCGGGCGGGATCGGGCCGCCGAGCGCATCTAGCATTGGAACCAGCGTCGCGGCGTGGCGGCGCAACTGCTCCAATGCCTCGTAGGGCGCGGGGCGCTGTGCGGGGCGGTCGCGAAGCATCAACAACGTGCCTTCATCGATTGCCCGCATCCGGCCCCACAGCCGCTGCCCGCCCGATGTCAGGCAGGTCAGATCGGTCGAGGCCGCCCCCGCTGCCAGCCGCGCCGATGCAGATTCCAGTGCACCGCCGGCGATATAGCGCTCAAAGGGACGATCCAACCCGATGCCAGGGAATAGCCGCGAGGCCGAGGCGTTGTAGAAGACAATCCGTCCGGCCTTGTTGGTCATCACCGCGCCGGCCCCAATGTCGGCAAGGATGGACTCCAGCGTTTCTTTCTCGCGCTGCACGACAGCGTTATGTTCCGCCATGGCTTTGGACAGCGCATCAGTTGACCGCGCCCGCGCCTCGGCCGCATCTTTTGCAGCAGGGCCGAGATCGGCCAGATAGGGGGCTTCGGGGACCTCATGTATCTGGCCGGTGCGCAGGCCACCCGCCAGAAGTTCAATCGGGCGTACCACATTGCGGTCGAACAGGAACCAGACACCAGCGATAATCGCAACGGCCCCCATCCCCACGATCAAGGCCACCGATGCCAGGCCGTCCAAAATCGCCTCAGTATCAACTTCTCTGGTCGACAAGCTTTGCCCAGAAACCCATAGGCCCACGGTCAGCAAGCCCAGCACACCGCCCGCAAGCCCGGCGAAAATGAGGAAGACGCGCAGCCGCAGGGACAGTTTGGTCAGCATGGCCCTGCCAGGAGGCGCGCCAGTTCCTCGCGCAATTCCGAGAGTTCGAACGGCTTGGCGATGAAGCCGTCCGCGCCAAGCGCAAGCCCCTTGCGCCGTTCAGCCGCCGAACCGCGCGCGGTCATCATCAGCACCCGCACATCCTTGAGCGCCGGATCGGCACGCACGTCCTGTACGATCTGATAGCCCGATACATCGGGCAGCATTACGTCCAGAAGAACCACATCGGGACGGCTGGCACGGATCTCGCTGACCGCGCCCGAGCCGGTGGCAATGCGCCTGTGGCTGTGGCCGTCGCGGGATAGCAGAAAATCCAGCGCGATTGCGATATTGTCTTCGTCCTCGACCACAAGAATGTCTGCCATCAGCCTTCTCTTTCACAGAGGATGAACCAAGCCGGGTTTGAAGCGCCGGACAGCGCGCTACCGAGCGGAGAGCAGATGTCGACCGGGGCCAGACTGAATCGAGGTCGCCAAGGCTGATTGTGTTGGCCGATCGACAGGAACTGCGCGTCATCAAACATCCGTCGGACCGCACGACCATCAATGGCGGGGATCATGATGACCTCATCCCAATATGCCTTTTTCGCGGCCAAGCTCCGATTGCATCCCTCGCACCACTACGAAGGCATCGCGCAGATGGCTGCGCTCAAACTTCGGCAAGGCAGCGGGAGCCAAGTGATTGTCGGGCCTTCCGCCGGCGCGGATCTGCGAAGCCTGGTTTTCCAGCCGCGCGTTCTGGATCACGTCGTATGCCGCAATCAGATCTCCTGCACCCGGTCCCGAGATGATTCCCGCTGCCTGTGCCTCGATCAGACGGGCACGGGTATTGACGGGGGTCAGACGCCCCTGCAGTGCATGGACGCGCGCGAGGTCGATCACCGGCACGACGCCATTATGCTTCATGTCGATCTTGTTGCGATGCTCTCCCGAGCGATGAGTGGCGATGCCGCCCATCAGGCTCAGCGGGGGGCGGTGCTTCAGCGCGTTGCCGATCATGTTGTAAAGAAAGATCGGCTTGTCTGCCGCCATTGCCAGCGTGTTGTGCTGCAATCCCGCCAGAAGCGCGGCATCCCCACCGATCGCCCGCAGGTCGAACATGACCGAGGCGAGCATCTGCGCCTCGGGATTTGGATGGTCTATCCAGTCGCGGAAATAGCCGCGCCAGACCGGACGCGGCTGCCGCCATCGCGGATTGGTGGCCATCATGTCGCCCGGGCAGAAGGCATAGCCGCATTGGTTCAGCCCGTCGCTGACGAAGCGCGCCAGCCTGGCGAACCACGGATCGTCCGAATCGCAGTCGTCGCCAAGGATCAGGCAGTTGTCCTGGTCCGACAGGCCGGTCTGCTCCTGCCGCCCCTGGCTGCCGCAAGCCGCCCATAGCCACGGGCCGGGCGCAGGGCCCAGTCTGTCCCCTGCCATGTCCAGCAGGCGCCGGGTCACGGCGTCAGCGATGTCGGAAATCGTTCGCGTGATGGTCGTGTGACGATAGTTGCCATTGACCATCTGCACCAGCAATTCGGGAATCCGGTTGGCCGTCCGGGCAATGTCGTCAATATCGGAAGCCCGCGCGATGTCGCGGATCAGGGCCAAGGCCGACAGCGCCTGCACGCGCGTCAGATCGGTCTGGCTGACCATGCCGACAAAGCGGCCGTTTTCGACCACAGGCAGATGACCGACACGGCGTTCCAGCATGACGTTCAGCACGTCGTAGCCCAGATCCGAAGCCGACAAGGTGATCGGATCGGGTGTCATCACCTGCGCGATCGGGGTGTCGATATCGCGCCTTTCGGCGAGGACGCGGTTCGACATGTCGCGGATCGTGACAAGGCCGACAACCCTTTCCCCATCCAGCACGGCGATGCTGCCGACACCGGCGTCGCGCATGGCGCGTGCGGCCTCGGCCACCGGCGTCTCAGGGGCACAGCTCAGGGGCGCGCGCCCTGCCATCAGATCCCCGACCTTCAAGACAGCCAGATCGTTCCAGCCAAGGCCTCCTTGGGCTGACCGGTTAAAGAAACGCGCGACCGAAGGATAGCTGCCGATCAGTCGCCTCAGTTCGGCCTGCGGCAGCATCAGGATCCTGGCATCTTTGGTTGCCGTCGCGGTGGTGACTGCCCTGCCGTCGCGCAGCAGCCCGCGTTCGCCAAAGGAATTGCCGCGGCCCAGTTTCGACACGCTGTCGCCGGTGGCGTCGGAAATGCAGACAGCTCCGCTTTCGATCAGAAATAGCCCGTGAAGCGCGTCCCCGTGGCGATAGATCACGCTACCTGCAGGCCAGATCCTGCAGCCGAAGGAACGGGCGACACGCGCCAGTTCGTCCTGCGGCAGGCTGTCATAAGGGTGGATCGTTGCGAGGAAGTCTTCGATCCGTGACATCAGGCAAAACCATCCAGGATGGGGAAGGCCGCGCCCCCGGTGCGGGGACGCGGCGGTCTCGTCAATGGGCCGAGGCTTCCGCCGCGCCGATCCCGGTTTCCGAACGCACCTGCTGCGCCAGGAAGCCGGCCCGGTCGATTCGGGCACGCCGGCTGTTTTCCAGCTTGGAAACGACCCAGATCGTAAGGAAGGCCGCCGTCATCGAGAACAGCGCCGGCGAGGTATAGGGGAAGGGTGCGGAACCCACCGGATTGCCCAGGGTCGTCTCCCAGACCGACGGCGAAACCACCGTCAGACCCACCGACAGCGCCAGCCCGACGAAGCCGCCGATCACCGCGCCCCAGGTCGTGCAATCCTTCCAAAGCACCGACATGAACAGCACCGGGAAGTTGGCCGATGCGGCCACCGCGAAGGCCAGCGACACCATGAATGCGATGTTCTGGTTCTGGAAGGCGATGCCCAGGATGACGGCCAGGGCACCCAGGCACAGCGTCGTGATGCGCGACACGCGCAGTTCCGAGGCGCTGTCGGCCTGGCCTTTCTTGAACACCGTGGAATACAGGTCATGGCTGACCGCCGAGGCGCCCGACAGCGTCAGGCCCGCGACGACCGCCAGGATGGTCGCGAAGGCCACGGCCGAGATGAAGCCCAGGAAGATGTTGCCACCCACGGCCTGCGCCAGATGCACGGCGGCCATGTTGTTGCCGCCCACCAGCTTGCCCTCGGCATCCAGGAAATCGGGATTGGTCAGCACGAAGGTGATGGCCCCGAAGCCGATGACGAAGGTCAACAGGTAGAAGTATCCGATCCAGCCGGTCGCCCACATCACCGACTTGCGCGCTTCCTTGGCACTGGGCACGGTGAAGAAGCGCATCAGGATATGCGGCAGACCCGCAGTGCCGAACATCAGCGCCATGCCAAAGCTGATGGCCGAGATCGGATCCTTGATGAAAGTGCCGGGTCCCATGATGGATTGGCCTGCAGCCGCAGCGGCTTCGGGTGTGGTGTCGGACACGGCGGCGGCCAAGTCGGTCTTGACGCGCACCGCATCGGCAAACATCGCCCCGGGCGAGAAGCCGTATCTCCACAACACCATGAAGGACATGAACGACGCGCCGCCCAGCAACAGGCAAGCCTTGATGATCTGCACCCAGGTCGTCGCGGTCATGCCGCCGAACAACACATAGACCATCATCAGTACGCCCACGATGACCACGGCGATCCAGTAGTCCAGACCGAACAGAAGCTGGATGAGCGACCCCGCGCCTACCATCTGCGCGATCAGGTAGAAGGCAACCACGACAAGCGTACCCGAGGCGGCGAAGACGCGCACCGGCGTTTGGGCAAAGCGGAAGGCTGCCACGTCGGCAAAGGTGAACTTGCCAAGGTTGCGCAGTCGCTCGGCCATCAGGAAGGTCAGGATCGGCCAGCCGACAAGAAAGCCGATCGAATAGATCAGCCCGTCGTAGCCCGAGGTCATCACCGCCGCCGAAATCCCCAGGAACGAGGCCGCCGACATGTAATCGCCTGCGATGGCCAGGCCGTTCTGGAAGCCCGTGATGCCACCGCCCGCCGTGTAGAAGTCAGATGCCGACTTGGTCTTGGACGCCGCCCATTTGGTGATATACAGCGTGCCCGCCACGAAGACCGCAAACATCAGGATCGCTGTCCAGTTCGTGGGCTGCTTCTGCGCCCCCTGGATCACGTCGGCGGCCATCGCCGCGCCGGGCGGCATCAGCAGCGCCAAGGCGCAGAAGGCTGAAAGTTTCCGCATCATGTCAGCGCCCTCTCTTGATTTGCTCTGTCAGCGTGTCGAATTCGCTGTTCGCGCGCCGGACATAGACAGCCGTGATGATGATGGTGAAAATGATCACACCGAAACCGATGGGGATCCCCCAGGTCATCACGCCATCGCCGATCCTGGCGGACAGCAGTTCCTTGTTGAAGGCGATCAGCAGGATATAGCCGTAATAGACCACCAGCATGGCGATGGTCAGGATCCAGCCGAAACGCGATCTCCTTGCCTTCAAGGTCTGATAGCTCGGACTCTCGGCAATCCGATCAGCCACTGTCTGTTCCATGGGTCTGGCACCTCCATTGCCATTTCAAGTGGTCCGTCCGTGTGCGCAAAAAGGCCAGCGAACGGCGCGCGCGTAGGAAGCGGTCCCCGGCGGACCTGTGACAGGATAAGCCGAGACCGGTCTGCGGACGGGGCGCCCGCAGAGATGATCTTGGGAAATGAGGGGCGCTTGCCCCCCTTATCTCACCCCCTGTTCATCCGATTGGCGATCAGGTCGTCCACCACCTCGGGTTCGGCCAGGGTCGAGATGTCGCCCAGGCTGCCATAGTCGTTCTCGGCGATCTTGCGCAGGATGCGGCGCATGATCTTGCCGGACCGGGTCTTGGGCATGCCGGGCGCCCATTGGATCACGTCGGGCTTGGCGATGGGGCCGATTTCCGTGCGGACCCATTTCTCAAGCTCGCCGCGCAATTCGTCGGAGGGCTGCACGCCGTTCATCAGCGTGACATAGGCATAGATGCCCTGCCCCTTCAGCGGATGCGGGTAACCGACCACGGCGGCCTCCGCGACCTTCTCATGCGCGACCAGGGCCGATTCGACCTCGGCCGTGCCCATGCGGTGGCCGCTGACATTGATGACGTCGTCCACGCGGCCGGTGATCCAGTAATAGCCGTCCTCGTCCCGGCGGCAGCCGTCGCCGGTGAAGTAGTAGCCGGGATATTGCTGGAAATAGGCCTCCTGGAAGCGCTGGTGATCGCCCCACAGGGTGCGCATCTGGCCGGGCCAGCTGTCAGCGATGCACAAGACGCCTTCGGCCGGGTTGCCCTCGACCACCTTGGCGGATTCGGCTTCCAGGATCACGGGCTTGATGCCGAAGAAGGGCAGCGTGGCCGAACCCGGCTTGGTTTCCGTGGCGCCGGGCAAGGGCGTGATCAGGTGCCCGCCGGTCTCCGTCTGCCACCAGGTATCGACGATGGGGCAGCGGCCCTTGCCGATGTTGTCGTTGTACCAGTTCCAGGCCTCGGGGTTGATCGGCTCGCCCACCGTGCCCAGGATGCGCAAGGACGACAGGTCGTGGCCCTGGATCGGATCGGTGCCCTTGGCCATCAGCGACCGGATCGCGGTCGGCGCAGTATAGAATTGCGTCACCTTGTGCTTGGCGCAGACCTCCCAGAAGCGGCCCGCGTCGGGATAGGTCGGCACGCCTTCGAACATCACCGTGGTCGCGCCATTGGCCAGCGGGCCATAGACGATATAGCTGTGGCCCGTGACCCAGCCCACATCCGCCGTGCACCAGAAGACGTCGCCGTCCTTGTAGTCGAAGGTGTACTGATGCGTCATCGCGGCATACACCAGATAGCCGCCGGTCGTATGCACGACCCCCTTGGGCTTGCCGGTGGACCCCGAGGTGTAGAGGATGAACAACGGATCCTCGGCCCCCATGGGACGCGGCGGGCAGTCGGGGCTTGCGGTCTCCATCAGCGCCTTGACGTCCACGTCGCGGCCGTCGATCCAGGTGGTCTGGTCGCCCGTGTGCTTGACCACCAGGCAGCGCACCCGGTCGGAACAATGCAGCAGGGCGGCGTCGGTGTTCGATTTCAGGTTCGTCCTGCGTCCCCCGCGGGGCGCGGTGTCGGCGGTGATGACCACCTTGGCGCCGCAGTCGTTGATGCGGTTCGCCAGCGCATCGGGCGAGAAGCCCGCGAAGACGATGGAATGGATCGCCCCGATCCGCGCGCAGGCCAGCATCGCATAAGCCGCCTCGGGGATCATCGGCAGATAGATCACCACCCGGTCGCCGCGCATGATACCCTGGGACAGCAGGACATTGGCGAAGCGGTTCACCTTTTCCGACAGTTCCGCATAGGTGATGTGCTGGGCGGGCGTCGCGGGATCGTCGGGTTCGAAGATGATCGCCGTCTGGTTGGCGCGCTTGGGCAGGTGGCGGTCGATGCAGTTGACCGAGGCGTTCAGGATGCCGTCCTCGTACCACTTGATCGACACCTTGCCGAAGGTGAAGTCGGTGTTCTTGACGATGCTGAATGGGTGGATCCAGTCCAGGCGCCGTCCTTCGCGGCCCCAGAACGATTCGGGGTCTTCGATTGATTCGGCATACAGGCGGGCATAGTCCGCCGGTCCCACATGGGCCTTTTCGAAACCCGCCGGAATTGGATGCTTTTCAATCGCTTCGGTCGTCATGGTCCCCTCCTCGCTGTTGCGCCGGTTCATCTGCCCGCGGCTTCCATTCCGGAAATAACAGTCGGCGCGTAATTCACATGCGAATGTAAATAGCAAATAGACGTCTTGATTAACATACTACCATCAAACGATTTTTTTGTTAATTAGTTACGAAGCATCATTCGTGTTTGTTAACGAATTTACTCCGGCTTGCATTACAACCGCTGCCCAGGGCTATTCCCATGCTGTGCCTTCTTGAAAATATGAAGGTGAAAAAATAATGATTTCAGCGGCGCGAAGGGGTTGATGAAGAAATCTCTCCGCCTCCTTCACGAGCTATCTTTTCTGCTCCACCAACGTCGGAGGACATCTATTGGCTAGCTTGAGCCCTTTGGGAAAGTTGGTTAGCTGCGGCAATACACCGCACCACTCGCCTGTCAGTTCCACCTCAACCTGATCGCAGCAATCGAACAAGCTTTGACCAGAGTGAATGGGGAACGGTGCAACCAAGCGCCTCCAGACCGTTGCGCAGGTGCTACTCAGTAAGCCTGTTCAGGCAATCCTGCTTGGGCTGTATGTTGTTAACGCGAGTTCGGGCAGCGACGGACTCTATGAACATTTATCCAAGGCCAAGCGTAAGGCCCGTACCCGACAATGTCCTATGTTGGGACCAAATTGCCAGTTGAGGCATCAGATCACAGCCCCCCCAACGACCTCCTGATGTTGACCGTTGTGTGAATATCCGCGATCTGGCTGTCATAACTGGAAGCCGTTCCATTCAGCCACGGGAGTTCTGGCCAATTCCTTGAGCACGGCAAAAGTGAAGCCATGGCGGCAGATCACCCATGCCAGAGCAAGGCTGGGCTGCTTCAGCTGGACGAGCGCTGATCAGGTTGCTGGAGCGGGAGGCCAAGTGAAAGGCTCCCGGACCAGCACGGGTGCCGAGGCTGCTTCCTCAAGCCACGAACAGATGCCGGAAGGCATCCGGCGTCCGGGCTGCATCTGACAGGCGACACTTGTCCAGCACCGCCAGAAAGGCTTCTCTGGCTTCGGAAAAGACGTCCGGCAGGCTGCATCCTTCGGCGATCCGGCAGGTGCTGCAATCGACAATCCTGCTGTCTCCTTCCGTATGCCGGACGACCTGACCAATGGTGATGTCCGCAGCCGGCCGGGCCAGTGACAATCCCCCATAGCGGCCTCTGGTCGTCTTGACGAAGCCAGCAGCACCCAGGTCCTGAATGATCTTCATCAGGTTGTTTTGTGAGATGCCGTGGGCTTCCGCAATCTGCCGGATCGACACCCGCCCACCCTCATGGCCGGCAAGGTAGATCAGCGCGCGAAGCGCATAGTCGGTGTAGCGGGTCAACTTCATCTTTTTACATTAGGTGCATTCCATTTGCATGTATAGGGATCTATAGATGCATCTATACTGCATGTTTAGGAGAGACTCATGCCGCGTCCCCTGTCGCAACAGACCATTGCCGTCGTGAAGGCGACGGTGCCCGCGCTGGAACAGCATGGTCCCCTGATTACTGAGACGATGTACCGCCGCCTGTTCCGCAACGCAGACATCGCTGCGCTGTTCAACCAGGCCAATCAGAAGAAGGGCACACAGCGCCTTGCCCTGGCGCAGGCCGTACTGGCCTATGCCCAGAACATCGAAAACCTGTCCGCTCTCGGCGCGGCGGTGGAACGGATTGCCCAGAAGCACATCGGCTATGCGATCCTGCCAGTGCATTATCCCTTTGTGGCGGAAGCTCTTCTTGGTGCCATGGAAGAGGTTCTGGGCGATGCCGCGACACCGGACATTCTGCAGGCATGGGGCGAGGCCTATTGGTTCCTGGCTGACCTTCTGATCGAACGCGAAGCCGCCATCCGCACAGAGATCGAAGCAAAGCCCGGAGGCTGGACCGACTGGCGCCGCTTCGTGGTGGCGGAACGGCAGGTGGAGGCAGAGGGGATCGTCTCATTCATCTTGCGGCCCGAGGATGGCGGCCTTGTTGTCCCACACCGGCCGGGACAGTATCTGACCCTGCGCTTTGACGAGGCCGGCCTCCCAGGCGTGAAGCGGAACTACTCCATCTCCAGCATTCCAGGCGACGAGGGCTACCGGATCACCGTGAAGCGAGAGCCGAACGGAGAAGCATCCTGTTTTCTGCATGATCACGCGCCGGTGGGCACCATCCTTGAGGCCACGCCACCCGCTGGGGACTTCCATCTTGCCAAGGACCCGCAGCGTCCCCTGATCCTGCTGTCGGGCGGCGTCGGCCTGACGCCCGTCGTCAGCATGCTGGAAGTTCTGGCAGAACAGCATCGCGACGTGCCCGTCTTTTATGTGCATGGCACCAGCAGTCCTGCCCATCATGCCCTTGACGCTCAGGTACGGCTTGCGGCCGCCCGGCACGGTAATGTTCTGGTCGAGACCTTCTACGAGAGTGGCGGCGACGACAGGGCCAATTCGGGCCGGATCACCATCAACTGGCTCCGGGCCAACACGCCCCTCGATGACGCAGAAGTCTATCTCTGCGGCCCCCGTCCTTTCCTGCGGCACTTCGTTGTCGGCCTGAAGGATGTGGGCATCCCCGCCGATCGCATCCACTACGAGTTCTTCGGCCCGGCCGACGAACACCTTGCCACGTAGAGCAAAGGAGCGGGATCAGGGATCGGGGCTTTGCCATGAAGATCGTGTTCGACCAGGATCGTCCCATCGTTGACGCGGCCGAGATCGCAGCGCTGCTGGAACTCGATGTGTCTGGCTTTCAGGATCTCATGCATTCCGGAAAGATCAGGAGCATTGTGGAACGAGGTGAAGGCGAGGACGAAGGGAAGGTTCGCCTGACCTTCCAATCGCCTCAATGGCGGGTTCGCCTGACCTGCGCGCCCGACGGCGAGGTCTTAACCGTGACGCGTGCGGCTTGCTCTTTTCCTTGAGACGCGGGGCAATCGGCTTCAGGGTTGGACTATGGGATGCGGCAAGGAGTGCGGCTTGGAAAAGCGCATGTTGCAGCGCTTGTTGTCCTCCCGCGACCATGCCGCAACTGCGCATCGCGTCGCTGTCATGGGGGACGGGTGAAACACCGGCCATTGAGGCTGCCTAACACGCCGTCATGCGGCCGAGTTCCGGCATCTCCGAAAGCAACGTGGTCGCACAAACCGGACCGATCCCCGGAAGGGGTGGAGCAGCTTCACCTGAGCGGCCGGGGCATTCTCTCGCACGCAAGGACGCCTGCGATCCCCGACTCCAACTTCCGGAACTGGGCCCCGAGCATGGTCCTGAGCTCCTCGTCCATGAGGTCCGGTTCTGCTGCAACATCCTGTCTCCTCTGAACGCCGAGCTGTTCAAGCAGATGGCGCGAAGCGGCGCAGGGTCAACTCGATGGTGTATCCGTCCCGTCGCGTGGATTGAGCACTTTCCAGCAGAACTCGCTCACTCTTGCCGTCCATCTCGATTTGTCCGTCAGTGAGCCGGCGGAGTTCCTCTGGGGTCATGTCAGTTCGGGTGTGAAAGCGCAGGTAGTCACCTCCGGTTTCAACACCACCGATAAGCTGAGGACTGCCTTCCAGCTTCAGGATCGCATTTTTCATAGTCTCCTCCCTTATTGCTTTACCCGCAGCAGGTAAGGACAAAACGCGCCTCTGGCGGTGCGGGTCCAACGAAGAAGAGGGAGTGCACAACTCTGACGGCGGGCCTGACCGGCCACTCCCATGGATAAACCCCCGACAGGGTCAGCTTCGCCAGGAGCGCCCCTGCGCTTTCCACGCATGCTATCGGTGCCTTCTCGCCAGTGTATTCCGTTGCCAGGAAAGCTTGAGCAGACAATGCTTCATTCATCATGAAGCGTGCTGTCCTTGCTGGTTCTCGGACAAAGGCCATCTATCTCCTTGAGAACCCGCCTTGGCGGCTCGGACGGATCACTCCCATGCACGATGGTTCATGCAGTGTTCTGATGATCCACCAAAGTGCTGACAAACTGACCGTGAACGTGGTGGCTAATCCGGCCTCGCTGACCAGGCGATTTGAAGGCTGGTGAACGCCTGCCCTTGCAGGCCCTACTTGGGGGCAGACGATAGCTCTCACCAGAAAAATGCAGTTAGTGCCGGCAGTGAAACCGGCGCACCGTCAGCTTTTGGGGGACTGAGGAGGCTCGTTCGATAAAGTCATATTGGCCAAGCCAGGCTCATGGAGCCGTGTATCCTGAGCAGTCACGTTCGCTGAACTGATCTCCAGGATACTGCTCCATCCTTCAGCCCGGCGCGCGTTTCAAGCAGTATTTCCTTTGAAGATTTCGCAATTGCTCTTGGCGATGAGGTCGAACCCCGGTTCACCCCTCAATGACCTTGGCCTAATCGCATTCAGATGGCAAAACCAGCCGACACGGGCTACCCCTATTCCAGATGTTCAAACGACAAGGAAAGAACATGAAGCCGATGACCAAGACTGAGCTGCTTGCCACTCTGGCCGAAAAGTCTGGCATTGAGAAAAAGGATGTCTCTTCTGTCCTTGATGCGCTCTCCGAAGTTGCGACCTCGATCGTGGCCGAGGGTGGTGCCCTCACCCTTCCTGGCTTGGGCAAGCTCTCCTGCCGTGATCGTCCCGAACGACAGGTCCGCAATCCGTCCACAGGCGAGGCCATGACAAAGCCTGCCGATCGCGTGGTAAAGTTCACGGTGGCCAAGGCTCTGAAGGACAGTGTCAACTCTTGACCGCTCTCGACTGGGGACATGGCTTGCTCTCGCATGCAGTGGGGGCAAGCCGAAAAAGACAACGGGTCCATTCGAGCCCGCTCGCGCAGCCCCAGATGATCTCCAATCGGCATCGGTGACTATTCGGGTGTGATGGCTCCGCTTTCCCAGTGGCTGTCAAGGTGGGATGCCGCGTCTCCTTCGTCACAACCTCTGGGGTCATAATCCGAATACGTTTTCAATCGGGATCATTGAAAACCCTTGCGTCGGAGTCTCGTCCCGTGCCGCCGACACGCGACTTTCCGCATCAATGTTCAGATGATAGGCGAAGCCTAAAATCGTGTAGTACGCAGGCCAGCCGCGCGATCATACTCGATTGAACGCGAACGGGCTCAAAGGGTGTGTGCAGCACGGAGGTTGCCAAGCTGGTCACAAGCGGCGGAACTGACCGCGCTTCATTTGAGGCAGGAGGGACTGACCCCATCGTCAGCCGCGGCAGCCTTGCATCAATCTGCCATAGGCCCGGGTGGTCCCCTTGCCGGAGACGGCGATCGTTCCGATGCTTTGGCCCTGCTCGTTATTGATCGTGACAGTGCCGACGTCATCG
This sequence comes from Paracoccus sp. AK26, assembly GCF_011801365.1. Lineage (NCBI taxonomy): Bacteria > Pseudomonadati > Pseudomonadota > Alphaproteobacteria > Rhodobacterales > Paracoccaceae > Paracoccus > Paracoccus sp. AK26. Next base: position 70,160 of record NZ_CP041045.1, on the reverse strand, counting down.
GAGGTCATGGCACTGAAGGAGCGAAGTGCGTCCCGAACCCTCTCGTGTGTCTCCGCACCCGAGGACGTGACCACGAGACCTTCGCTTGGCCTGCTGGTGGCAGGGACTTCAACAGTTCCGCCACGGGAGGCAAAGACAACTGTAACCCCTTGGTCTTGACTTGGTGTGTTCTGCAGGGAGAGTGCCCCATACCGGATTTCAAGGTCGAGCGTGCCATTGGGACAACTCACAGCCAAAGTGTTGTTCGATTGCGGATCGGTGACCCGGGCGACAGTTATGCCCCGCTCGTCATTCACGGTAATATGCCCTGGCTGAACATCGTTCTCCTGAGCGAAGCCAGGCTCGGATATGGCTAGGGTGGAGCATAGGACAACAAGGATCGAATGTCTCATCGCGGACTTCCTCGTGTTGCTGGAAGTTCTACTGTTCCGGAGATTGCCTCGATTGCCAACACTTACTTGTGCGATATCTGCTGGGGGCTCCTATTACCCAGGTCGCTTCGAAACTGTCAGGGTGCGTGGTCATGGTCCTGGCAAAGTGAACCGCGCCTCGAACCCACCGGGTTGTCCCGAACGCGGTGACCGGAGGTCCAGCCGCGATCCCGTTCTCTCGGCGGTGGCCGCGACGATGGCCAATCCCAGCCCGCTGCCATCTCCGCGCGCAGTTGCCCGTTCGAACCGGTTCTGGATACGATCTAGGATATCCTGGGAAACCACCGGCCCGTCATTGGCGACGATGAGCACGCCGTCGTCCGTCAGCGAGACATCGACAAGTGTTCCTGCGGCCCCATAGCGCAGGGCATTGTCCACAAGATTGCGCAGAAGGATCGCGAAGATGTCGGGATCCAAGTCGGACCAGACCGGTATGTCAGGCAGCATCAGGGCAATACGGCCGTCGTCCGTCGCCCGCGACAGATCATCCACGACGATGCGGGCCACGGGGCGCAGGTCCGCAACCTCGTTGCGCCGCAATCGTCCGCCTTCCGCGCGGGCCAGTTGCATCAGGCGTTCGGACAGGCGCGTCAAGCGCTTCAGGGTTGCCTCGATCTCGGCAGCACGCGCCTTGGCTTGGGGATCATCCGTCTCTGCCTGCAGACGCTGCGCCTGAGCGATGGCGCCGGAAAGAGGGGTGCGCAATTCATGTGCGGCATTGGCGGCGAAGCTGCGCTCGGCTTCAAAGGCGTCCGACAGCCGTGACAAAAGCCCGTTCAGGGTGTCCGCGACCGGGACCATCTCGCTCGGCAGGCCGTCGGTGGCAACCTGGGCGAGGTCGCGGGCCCCAAGGGTGGCCAGCTTGCCCCGATACCGTCGCAGCGGCGCGAGGTTGGTCCTGACCGCAAGAAAGATCACCAGAAGCGCCACCGGGACCACGAACAGAAGCGGCAGGCCCAGCCCAAGCTGGATTTCCCATGCCACGGCGTCGCGATGGGCCAGCGGCTCGGCCACGGTGATCCTGATCGTGCCCTGCACGGCATCGTCATTGTAGAACCTGTGGGTTTCGGACCGGCTGAACCCGATGCCGCTCCAGGGCGGAAAGATCGACGGATCGGCGGCATGGGATTGCAGCAGCAGGCGATCCTGATTGTCGCGGACGACGTAGGTAAACAGTTCATCGTGGTCGCGGATTGCAGCCAGGCGCTGATTGATGCCCTCGTCCTCGCGCTCCAGGATATCCATCACGGCCAGCGGAAGGATCCGCTGTGCCGCTTCCTGAAGGGCTGCATCGAAGACCTCGTCCAGTTCGTGACCGGCAATCAGCGCGGTGATGCTGGCTGCGGCAATCCAGACCAGCGTCAAGGCGAGGCCGAGCCAGAGAGCAAGACGCCCCTGAAGACTGCGCGGCCTTCTCATCCCCGTCCCAGCCGATAGCCCAGACCACGTTCCGTCTGGATGATGTCTGCGCCGAGCTTTTTGCGCAACCGGCTGACATGGACCTCGATCGTATTGCTCTCGATCTCGGCACCGAAGGCATACAGCTTGTCCTCGAGCTGCGCCTTGGACAGAAGTTGGCCGGGTCGGGCAAGAAAGGCTTCGAAGAGCGCCCATTCGCGGGCCGTCAGGGCCACGGGCCGGCCATCGCGATGAACACTACGGGCGGCCAAGTCAATGTCGAGGAGGCCGTGGCTAAGGATGGGATTGGGGTTGCCGCTGTAGCGCCGCGCGACCGATCCGATCCGGGCCGAGAGTTCGGCCAGATCGAAGGGCTTCACCAGATAATCGTCCGCGCCCGCATTCAGCCCTTCGATGCGGTCGCTGATCTGATCGAGCGCCGTCAGGATGATGACTGGGATCACGTCGCCCCGCGCCCTGGCCTTGCGCAGGAAGGGGATGCCGCGTCCGTCGGGCAGCATCAGATCCAGCAGAACAAGGTCGAAGGACGCACCCGCCAGGGCGTCATTCGCCCCGTCAAGCCGCTGCACCCAGTCGACCGAATGGCCGTCGGCCGCAACCTGGTCGCGCACGGCGGCGCCCAGGACCGTGTCATCCTCGATCAGCAGGATTCGCATGATCTGCGTCCCTTTCTTGTCATGCCTGCCGTTCTGACCCCTTTTCCTGACAGCAGGCTGACGCGCCGCCACACCCGCCTTCAGGCTGCTGTCAGCTTGTGCGCCTATTGAAAGGGTCAGACAGGCCGTGACCGGGAGTGTGGCCCATGCCAAAGACCCTGACAATTCTTGCTGTTCTTGCCATTCTTCCTGCTGGTGCGGCAGTCGCGGACGACGACTGTTTCGTTCCGATGGCCAACTGGCAGCCGCGCGGAGCGGTGGAGGATCTGGCCGCGGCAAACAGCTGGACGGTGCGCCGCATCAAGATCGACGACGGCTGCTACGAGATCGACGGCCGCGACAGCGCCAACCGCGCGATCGAGGTGAAGGTCCATCCCGGCACGCTCCAGATCATCGACATCGAATACGAGGATGAAGATGACAGGGACGGCCCCCGGGGTTCGGGTCGGAAGGACAACTGAGATCGCGTGCGCCCAGTTGCCGATCGGCTCCGATGACCCGGCCTTCTTCCTGACAGCAGCCTGAAGCAGATTTTCGGTCTCTGTCAGCAAGGGATCAGGCCACAGGTGCAAAATCCCGCCATCACAGGAAAGGAACATCCCATGAAGTCCGCTCTTGCCCTTCTCCTTGCCGGGTCCGCCCTTGTTGCGGCATTCGGGGTTCCGTCCCTGGCCGCGATGCGCGGAACCAGCAACGCGATGGCACCAGGCTTTGCAGGTGCCGACGTCGCCAATCATGACATCCGCCTGACCAAGGTCAGTGACGATGACGATGACGACGATGATGACCGGCGCGCCGGGCACGAGCGCGATGATCACGACGACGATGACGATGACGACGACGATGAAGACCGCGATACCCGCGCGCGGATCAGCCCCGCGCCTGCCGGGACCGTTGCGCCGCCCGCAAACGGCTTGTTCGGCAACGGCGCCACACCCGTCGCGGTGACCAACTGATCCCGATCAGCCCTCAAGGGCCAAGCGCCAGGTGGCGCCGGCCCCTCCAGCACAGGAGTTCCCCATGAAATCCCTCCTCGCCACCCTTGCGCTCAGCACGGCCCTGACCTTGCCTGGGCTGGCCCTCGCGCGCCCCGTCACGCTGACCACGACGATGAACAGCTATGGAGGCGACGGCGCCTATCTGGCGCTTTATGTCACTGACCCCTCGGGCGCCTATGTCGGCAGCCTGTGGATGGCGGGCGGCAAGTCCAAATACTATGAACACCTCAGTGGCTGGTATGCCGCCACCGGCGGCGACGCAGCGCAGATCAATGGCATCACGGGCGCCAGCGTCGGCGCAGGCCGGACGCTGGAGATCACGCTTGACCTGGCGGATGCGCTGTTAGATGCAGGCTATACGCTGCACATCGACGCCGCGGTCGAGGACATGCGCGACAGTCCCAACGAGATTGCCGTGCCGCTGACCGCAGCGGGTGTAGGCACGTCCGTTCCCGGCCGCCGCTATATCGCCAGCTTCACCTATCAATAAGGCTTCTCGGCCATGATCCGCGCGCTCCATCGTTGGCCCGGGCTTCTGGCTCTGGTCCTTGTCACAGTGCTGGCCCTCAGCGGCGCAGCCCTGTCGGTGTTTCCGGCTGCTGAGCGATTGTCAGCGCCGCAAGCCGTGGCGGGGCAAAGCGTGGCGGACCTGGCGGCACGGGTGGCGGCACGCCATCCCGGCCTTGAAGAGATCGGCCGCGCGCCGTCCGGCCGGATCACCGCGTGGTGGTTTGACGGCGGCACGCCGGGCGCGGCCGTGATCAACCCTGCGACGGGTGCGGATGCCGGATCGGCCGATCCCGACCCGGTGGAACGCTGGCTGACCACGCTGCACAGGTCGCTGTTTCTGGACGATACCGGGCGGCTGGTCATGGCTGCCGGTGCGGCGGCAATGCTGGTGCTGGCGCTGTCGGGGACCGTGCTGGCCGCACGCCGCGTGGGCGGCTGGCGTCGTTGGTTCGCGCCGCTGCGCGGACCGCTTGCCGGACGGCTGCATACCGAGGTCGCGCGGATCGCGGTCCTTGGCCTGTCCCTGTCGGCGGCAACGGCACTGTGGATGACGGCATCGACCTTCGACCTGCTGCCGGACGGCGGCGTGCAGACCGCACAGCCTTCATTGGTCAGTGGCCAGACCGGCTTTCCGCTGGACCGCATGGCGGCGCTGCGGGATGTTCCTGTGGGCGATCTGCGGAAACTGAGCTTTCCCTATGCGGATGACCCGCAGGATGTCTTTACCCTGCAGACCGACAGCGGCACGGGGCTAATCGACCCGGGCACCGGCACACTGCTGTCCTGGGCCGATCTGACTGCATGGCAGCAGGTCTCGGAAACGATCTTCATGCTTCATACCGGGCAAGGCGCGGCAGTCTGGGGTCTACTGGTCGGCCTGATCGCGCTGAGCGTGCCATTTATGGGCATCACTGGCGTTCTGGTCTGGCTCGCCGGCCGACGCGGGCGCCCCCGGCTGACGGGCAATGCCCCCGCAGGACGCGCGCAAACGGTCATCCTCGTGGGCTCCGAGGGCGGCAGCACCTGGGGGTTTGCCGCGACGCTGGCCGACGGGCTGCGCGCGGCGGGTCAGTCGGTGCATGTGACGTCCATGGGTGGCTTCGACCCCACCCGCCATGCTGCAGCCAAGCAGTTCCTGATCCTTGCAGCGACCTATGGTGAAGGCGATGCCCCGGCCTCGGCAAAGGGGTTCCTTGATCGGCTGGCGCAACTGCCCGCAGCCCCCGCCGCACCTGTCGCCGTGCTGGGGTTTGGCGACCGCAGCTTTCCCGCTTTCTGCGCGTTCGCCCTTCAGGTCGAAGCATCCGCGCATGCGAAGGGCTGGGCCACGCTGCTGCCGCTCGACACGGTTGACCGGCAATCCCCGCAGGATTTTGCCCGCTGGGGCCGAGCGCTTGGCACGGCCATCGGCATTCCGCTCGAGCTTCCGCACCAGCCTGTGACACCTGTCACACAGACGCTGACCCTGCTGTCGCGCCGCGACTATGGGGCAGAGGTGCAGGCCCCAACAGCCATCTTGCGCTTTGCCCTGCCCGGGACCACTCTTTGGCAGCGGCTGACGGGCAAAGGGCTGGCGCGGTTCCAGGCGGGCGATCTGCTGGGTATCCTGCCCGAGGGATCGGCGGTGCCGCGCCTTTATTCGCTGGCATCCGGCGCAAGGGACGGCTTCGTGGAAATCGTGGTCAGGAAACACCCCGGCGGTTTGTGTTCGGGGCAGCTTTTGGCGCTTGAACCCGGTGACAGCGTGCAGGCCTTCTTGCGCCGCAACGACCGCTTTCATGCGGGCAACGGCAGGACGCCGCTAGTCCTGATCGGCGCGGGCACCGGCATCGGGCCGCTGGCAGGCTTCATCCGCGCCAATGCCCGCCGACGCCCGGTGCATCTGTTCTTCGGCCTGCGCCATCCCTACAGCGATTTCCTTTATTGCGACGATCTGGCCCTCTGGCAGGCTGAAGGGCGGCTGCTGCGCCTGTCCACCGCCACCTCGCGCGGAGAGAAGCCGCGTTATGTCCAGGATTCCCTGCGGGATGAAGCTGAGCAGGTGGCCGAGGCGGTGCGCAGGGGCGCGCGCATCATGGTCTGCGGCGGCCGCGCGATGGCCGAAGGGGTGTCCCGCGCGCTTGACGACATTCTCGCGCCGGCGGGCCTGACGCCCGCCATGCTGAAAGCCGAGGGACGCTATGTCGAAGATGTCTTCTGATCCGGTCCGCCATGCCCTGAACGGTCCGACCATGGGAACCCGGTGGTCGGCCCTGTTCCATGCCCCATCGGGGCTTGATCCCACGCCCCTGCGGATGGCATTTCAGCAGGCGGTGGACACGGTCGATGCCCAGATGTCGATCTGGAAACCGGACAGCGACCTGATGCGTCTGAACCGGGCGCCGACGGGACAATGGCTGAGGGTGCCGCCCGACCTCGCCCGCGTTCTGACGCTCGGGCTTCGGATCGGCCGCGCCTCGGGGGGTGCCTTCGATATCGGAATGGGCGATGCGGTGCGCGCCTGGGGCTTTGGGCCCGATGCCGCCGATCCCGATGCGATCCGCGCAGCCCTCGGCTTCCGCAGGCCTGCCCACGAAGTGCTGGAGATCGACGGCGACTCGGTGCGGAAGACGGCCCCCATTGCCCTGGACCTGAACGGCATTGCCAAGGGATATGGGGTGGACTGTCTGGCCCAAGTGCTGGTTGACCACGGGATTGCCGCTGGCCTCGTGGGTATCGACGGAGAGATGCGTGCCCTTGGCCTGCGGCCGGACGGAACGGCATGGACCATTGCGGTAGAGACGCCCGATCCCGACCGCCGCACCCCGCACTCCGTCCTTATGCTGCAGGACGCGGCGGTGGCGACCTCGGGCGATTATCGCCACTGGGTCACGGTGCAGGGACGCCGACTGTCGCACACGATGGACCCGTGGAAGGGCGCGCCGCTTGCCGCATCGCCCGCTTCGGTCACCGTGGTGGAACCGACCTGCGCCGAGGCCGATGCCTGGGCGACCGCGCTGATGGTGGCGGGCCCTTCGGCGGGGGCTGAGCTTGCGGCCAGACATGACCTCGATGCACTGTTTCTTCTGCGTGGTGATGACGGGGGCTTGCAGACGCGGGCCGTCGGGTGCCTCTTTGGCGGCAACGCCACGGCAACGCCACGGCAACGCCACGGCAGCGGGTGAGGGACAGGCGTGACCTACAAGCGAACGGATTTTTTGAATACGGGCTTGCTGGCGGTTGCCCTTGGAGGGCTGTTGGCGGGGCTGGCGCTGTATATGGGAGGCCATCTCGATCTTGCAGGACTGGCCTGGACTGCGGGCGTGCTGCCGGTCCTGGCCGCTTTGCTGTCCGAGATCCTGCGCAGCCTGTCGCGGGGCGAGGTCGGCCTCGACATCGTGGCGGCGCTGTCGATGTCGGCGGCCCTGGTCTTTGGCGAAACGCTGGCTGCTGCCGTTGTCGCGGTGATGTATTCCGGCGGCACTTTCCTGGAAAGCTTTGCCGAGGGCCGCGCCCGGCGCGAGATGCGCGACCTGCTGGCCCGCGTGCCCCGTACCGCCACCCGCCACCGCAATGGCGGGCTGGAGGACGTGGCCCTGGACGACATCCGCCCCGGCGACCGCCTGCTGATCCGCCAGGGTGACGTGGTGCCGGTGGACGGGCATGTCGCCTCGGCCACGGCCTTTCTCGACACCTCGGCGCTGACGGGCGAGTCCCTGCCCGTCCGGCTTGGGGAGGGTGCCGCGGCGATGAGCGGGTCCACCAATGCAGGCGATGCCTTCGACCTGACGGCCACGCAAGAGGCCCGCGACAGCACCTATGCCGGGATCGTCCGCCTGGTCGAGGAAGCGCAGCGGTCCCGCGCCCCCATGGCCCGGCTGGCCGATCGCTGGTCGCTGGGCTTTCTGGCCGTGACGCTTCTGATCGCCGGGGCGGCCTGGTGGTTCACCGGCGATCCGATCCGCGCAGTCGCCGTGCTGGTGGTGGCCACCCCCTGCCCGCTCATCCTGGCCGTGCCCGTGGCCCTGGTTGCGGGTCTGTCGCGGGCTGCCCATTTCGGCGTGCTGGTCAAGGGCGCCAAGCCGCTGGAGGCGATGGCCCGCATCCGCACGCTGATCCTCGACAAGACCGGCACGCTGACCGACGGTCGCCCCCGGATCGTAAGCATCGACAGCGCCGAAGGCATGGCCAAGGACGAGATCCTGCGCCTTGCCGCAGCAGCCGACCAGGCGACGAAACACCCCGTCGCCCAGGCGATCGTCGCGGCCGCGAAAGCCCGCGGCATGACCCTGCCCCTTCCCCGCGACACGGTCGAAATCCCAGGCGAAGGCGTCATCGCCATCGTCGAGGGGCGGCAGGTCGTCGTGGGGGGATACGGCTTTGTCGCCGAGCGCGTGGGTCACATGGGCGATCACCCGGACCTGGACGCCGGATCAGTCATGGTGGCGGTTGCGGCCGATGGTCGGATGGCGGGGCATCTGGTCATGTCGGACCCGCTGCGGGACGGCGCGGCTGGCATGCTGGCCGACCTGCGCCGCCAGGGGATCGAACGGATCCTGCTCGCCACCGGCGACCGGGCCGAGGTTGCCCGCCGCGTGACCGAGGGCCTGGGCCTCGACGGCATCCGCGCCGGCCTTACGCCGGACGAGAAGGTCCTTCTGGTCCTGACCGAGCACAAGCACGGCCTGGTAATGATGGTGGGCGACGGCGTCAACGACGCCCCGGCCCTGGCCGCGGCCGACGTGGGCGTGGCCATGGGCGCGCGCGGCGCCGCCGCCAGTGCCGAGGCCGCCGACGTGGTGCTGCTGGTGGACCGACTTGATCGCATCGGAACGGGGATCGAGATCGCCCGCCGCTCGCGGCGCATTGCGCTTGAAAGCGTGGTGGCGGGCATCGGCCTGTCGGTCTTGGGCATGATCGCCGCTGCCTTGGGCTACCTCACCCCCGTGCAAGGCGCCCTGATCCAGGAGGTGATCGACGTGGCCGTCATCCTCAACGCCCTGCGCGCCCTGCGTATCCAACCCGCCCAGGCCCGCACGGCCCCGTCGGCCGATGAACCGCACCAGGAAGGAGCCTTGGCATGAGCCGCCTGTCCCATTCGGAAATCCACATGGTTCATCGCATCGGCTGGCTGCGTGCGGCGGTGCTGGGGGCCAATGACGGGATCCTGTCGACCTCCAGCCTGGTCGTGGGCGTGGCCGCTGCGGGGACCGGACGGACCGAGGTGCTGGTTGCAGCACTGGCGGGACTCGTCGCGGGCGCCATGTCGATGGCCGCAGGGGAGTATGTCTCGGTCAGTTCGCAGACCGATGCCGAGAACGCCGATCTCGCCAAGGAGCGCAAGGAACTGGCCGAAATACCCGAGGCGGAACTTGAGGAGCTGACCCGGATCTATCAGGAGCGCGGTCTGACGCACGACCTGGCGGAGCAGGTGGCGGTGCAACTGACAGCAAACGATGCGCTCGGCGCTCATGCCCGTGACGAGTTGGGGATTTCCGAAACGGTGACCTCGCATCCCGTGCAGGCGGCGGTTGTCTCGGCCCTGACCTTCGCGGCAGGCGCGGTCGTGCCGCTGATCGTGGCGATGCTTGCGCCGCCCGCGCAGATCGTCGTGTTCGTGGTTGTCGCGACGCTGCTGGCCCTAGCCGTGCTGGGGAGTCTCGGCGCCTCCGCAGGCGGCGCCGGTATCCTGCGCGGCGCATTGCGGGTGGTGCTGTGGGGCGTTCTTGCCATGGGCGCGACAGCGATCGTAGGAACGCTGTTCGGCGTCACGGTCGGATAGCGAACCGCCTCCATTAACCTGACGACAGTGCTCAACCTGTAAGCTGGGCGCAAGGTTGCCATGCCAATCCCGCCAAAAGAGACAACGAACGGCATGGCACATGACGGCGCAGACGGTCTGGATTGGCATCGGCTTCCTGGGGCAGGCGCTGTTCAGCGCGCGCTTCATCATTCAGTGGCTGGCCAGCGAGCGGTCGCGCCAAAGCGTCGTGCCATTGGCTTTCTGGTGGTTCTCGCTGGCAGGTGGAGCGACCCTTCTCAGCTATGCGCTTTGGCGGGGTGATCCGGTCTTCGTGCTGGGACAGGGGCTGGGCCTTGTCGTCTATCTGCGCAATCTGATGTTGATCCGGCAGCACCGCCAGGCTGCTGCCGCATGAGGTCCGTCCTTTCGTCCACGCTGCTGTTCGCGCTGACGGCCCTGACCCTGATTTTGCTGCGGCCCCTGATGCCTGTCGACGAGACCCGTTATATGGCTGCTGCGTGGGAGATGCGGATCGGCGGCTCGGCCTGGGTGCCGCATCTGAACGGCGCCCTTTATGGGCACAAGCCGCCATTGCTGTTCTGGCTGATCAATCTGGTCTGGGCCCTGGGCGGCATTGCCGAGTTTCCGGCCCGGCTGATCGGACCGGCCTTTGCTGCTGCCTCGGTCGCGCTGACGGGGCTGCTGGCGCGACAGCTTTGGCCGAACCAGCCGGACCGTGCCGGGGCAGCGGCGCTGATCCTTGCCGTCTCGCCCGTCTGGCTGTTGTTCGGCTCGACCACGATGTTCGATGCGGTGCTGACATGCGCCACCCTGCTGGCCATGTTGTCCCTGTGGTCGGCGGCGCAACAGCCCCGGCGCGCGGCTTGGGCGGCGCTTGGCGCAGCGGTGGCCTTTGGCGTTTATGCCAAGGGACCGGTGATCCTGCTGCACGTGATGCCCGCGGCCTTCACCATGGCGCTTTGGGCCGGTCCTGCGCGGCCCTCCGGGCGCGTCTGGGCGAAGGGCCTTGGGCTGGCGCTGCTGGCGGCGCTTTTGCTGGTGGGGCTGTGGCTTGTCCCTGCGCTGATCCTGGGAGGCGAGGAATACCGGACCGAGGTCCTTTGGCGCCAGAGCGGCGGGCGCATGGTCGCTTCGTTCGCCCACCAGAAACCGTGGTGGTTCTTTCTGGCACTGCTGCCGCTGATGATCTGGCCCTTCGGCTGGACTCGGCCGGGCCTCGCCATGCTGCGCCCGCGCCGTCTACTTGCCGATCCGGGAACGCGGCTTCTCGCCTTGTGGGCGGGCGGCGCCCTGACGGCCTTCTCGCTCATCAGCGGCAAGCAGGCGCATTATCTGCTGCCCGAGATGCCCGCCTTGGCGCTGATGCTGGCGGGCGGGCTTCCCACGCGCAAATGGCGACGCCGCGACTTCTGGCTGGCGCTGCCGCTGCTTGCCGCGCTTGCGGCCTTCAGTGCCGCCGCAACCGGGCTGATCCCTGCGTTGAGGAAGCTGCACGACCCTCTGCCCTTGTGGTCCCTGGCCCTGGGCACCGCTTGCCTGCTTATTGGCATTGTGGGCTTCCTGCGGCTGCGGTCGGCGCCCGTCGCCCTGGCCGCGCTGCCCCTGACGCTGATGATCGGGCTTCACCTGGCGCTGAGCCCGCTTCTGTTCGCGCGCTATGACATGACGGCGCTAGGCCGGGCGGTTGGACCCTTTGACAGTGCGGGGATCGCCGTCACCGACGGCACCTATCACGCCCAACTGAACTTCGCGGGCCGGCTGCTGCACCCCGTCGCCCGGCTGGCAAGTCCCGAGGCTGTCGCAGCCTGGCGGCAGGCCCATCCCGATGGGCTGCTTCTGGATCAGAACGGCCTGTCGATCCCCGGCATGACACCCTTTGCTGCGCTGCCCTATCGCGGCGGCACATACACCCTTTACCGTTCAGAAGAGGTCGCGCCGTGACGCCCGACGTTTCCGTTGTCCTTCCCGCCAAGGACGAAGCTGGCAACATTGCCACCTTATTGCGCAGCATTGGGTCTGTTCTGCAGGACTATCCTCACGAGATCATCGTGGTTGATGACGCCTCGACGGATGGGACAAGACAGGAACTGGCAGCGTTGCAGATCACGCTGCCGCAGCTGCGGGTGATCTGCCACGATCGCTCCTGCGGGCAATCCGCCGCGATCCGCAGCGGCGTTCTGGCTGCCCGCGGGTCGCTGATCGCCACGCTGGACGCGGACGGCCAGAACCCGCCCGAGAACCTGCCTTCGCTTCTGGCCCCCTTCCGGCACGGGGGCCCGACGCTGGGCCTTGTGCAGGGACAGCGGGTCGGGCGGCGCGACCTCTGGACGCGGCGGCTGGCCTCACGCCTGGCAAACCGGATCCGCGCAGGGCTGCTGCGCGACGGGGTGCAGGACAGCGGCTGCGGGCTGAAGGCCTTCCCGCGCGAGGCTTATCTGTCCCTGCCCTTCTTCGACCACATCCACCGCTTCATGCCCGCCATGATCGCGCGCGAGGGGCTGGAGGTCATCACCATCCCGGTCACCCACGCCCCTCGCGCCTTCGGCCGGTCAAAATATAGCAACCTGCAGCGTGCCCTTGTGGGGATCGTCGATCTCCTGGGCGCAGCCTGGCTGATCCGCCGCCGTCGCCTGCCGCAAGTGCAAGAGCTTCCACGGGCGGCCCGGGACATGCGGGGTGCGGCATGACCGTCCTGATCACCGGGGCCGCCGGTTTCATCGGCTTTCACCTGGCCCAACGCCTGCTGGCCGAAGGCGCCGACGTCCTCGGGCTTGACGACCACAACTCCTACTACGATCCGGTCCTGAAAGCTGCTCGCGAGGCGCAACTGATCGTCCACCCGAACTACCTGTCCCTCCGCGGCGGGATCGAGACGCCGGGCTTGCTGGCAGGGATCATGGCCAGGCACCGCCCACACGTGGTGGTTCACCTGGCAGCCCAGGCCGGTGTGCGCCATTCGATCGAGGCGCCGGGCAGCTATGCTTCGGCCAATCTCGCAGGCACGTTCCAGCTCCTGGAAGCGGCGCGGGCTTTTCCGCCCGATCATCTGCTGATGGCTTCCAGCAGTTCGGTCTATGGCGGCAGCGACCGGATGCCCTATCGAGAAACAGACCGCACAGACCAGCCGCTGTCCTTCTATGCCGCGACCAAGAAGGCGTCCGAGGCGATGGCCCATTCCTATGCTGCCCTCTACGGCCTGCCGGTCACGATGCTGCGCTTCTTTACCGTCTACGGCCCCTGGGGACGACCCGACATGGCACCTTTCCTCTTCACCTCGGCCCTGTTCGAGGATCGGCCGATCCGGCTTTTCAACCACGGCCGGCTGCAGCGCGACTTTACCTATGTCGATGATCTGGTCGAGGCGATCCGCGCGCTGATCGACGTGGTCCCGCATCATCCGGCGAAACCGGTGAAGGGCGACAGCCTGTCGCCCGTGGCGCCGTTTCGCATTGTCAATATCGGCAATGGCAGGCCGATCCCGCTGTTGGATTTCATCGCAGAGCTGGAGGCCGCAACCGGGCGCACGGGACGATTGCAGCTGCTGCCGATGCAGCCTGGCGATGTCGAAGCGACCTGGGCGGACACCACGCTTTTACAGCGGTTGATCGGGCCGCGTCAGCAAACCCCCATGTCCCTGGCACTGCGGCGCTATGTTGCCTGGTTCGCCAGCTACTACCCGACAGTCCTCCCCGAACCGCAGGACAAACAGGTTCTGCTGCATCATTAGGCCCGCCCCTGTAAGCTTTTCGCAAGCTTGGCCTGCTTGAATGAAGGCATCGAAAAACTGCCAACGGAGACCTTCTTATGCGCCTCATCCTGCTTCCCGCCACCACCCTGATGATCGCCGCTGCCCTGCCCGCCTTGGCCGAAGACCGCTGCACCGTGCCCGAGGCCGACTGGCGGCCGGTCGAGGAATTGAAGGCCGACCTGACCGCCAAGGGCTGGACCATCAGCAACGTCAAGACCGAGGACGGCTGCTACGAGGTCTATGGCAAGGACGAGAAAGGTGAGAAGGTCGAGATTTTCTTCGACCCCGCCACCTTTGAGGCCAAGGGCGCCGATGACTGACAGGGTCCGGGTCTGGGACGGCTTCGTGCGGCTGTTCCACTGGTCGCTGGTCGGGCTGATCGCCGGAACCTGGCTGACCGCCGACGGCCCGAAGCTGTGGCACGAAGGCATGGGCTATGCGGTCGTCGGCCTGATTGCGGCGCGGCTGGTCTGGGGGTTTGTCGGCCCCCGCCACGCCCGCTTTGGCGACTTCGTGCGGGGACCGCGTGCTGTTCTGGACTACCTGCGGGCGCTGCGCGCGGGTCGCGAGCCACGCTATCTGGGCCACAACCCGGCCGGTGGGGCGATGATCGTCGCGCTGCTAATGGCCGTATCCGGGACTGCCCTAACCGGCTGGCTGCAGACAACCGACGCCTTCTGGGGGTCGGAGGTGATGGAGGAGGTCCACGAGGCCCTGGCGACGCTGATCCTGGTCCTGGCCGGGCTGCATGTGGCGGGCGTGGTGGTGGAAAGCCTGCGCCATCGAGAGAACCTCGTCCTGTCGATGCTGACCGGCACCAAGCGGCCGCTGGCCGCCACGGATCGTCCCTGACAGCCACCCTTATCAGGCCGCCGGGATCTCCGGTCCCGGCGGAAAGCGCACCGTCACCGACGCCGTGCCATCGACAATGGCGTAATCGACCGCGATCCCCTGCGCCTGCGCCACGCGGGTGACGATGGCAAGGCCAAGCCCCGCACCCTTTGAGCCGGCGGACTTGTCGAACATGCCGTGATGGAAGCTCGCTCCCGGCGGAACGGTATTGCTGACCGTCAGCACAGGACCGGGCGACAGGATCATGCGCGGGGTGCCATGGCCGTGGTCGGCGGCGTTGCGCAGCAGGTTGCGCAGGATCAGCGCAAGTGCGTCGGGATCGACAGGCACCGACAGCATCTCCATCTCGCCATCGTCGAACAGCACCGGCGTGCCCAGATCGGCTATCACCATCCGCACCACCCGCACCAGATCGGAGGGCCCGTGCCCTGCGACCCCCGCCTCGGCCCGCGACAGGTGCAGCAGGCGGTCGATCAGGTGACCCATGCGGTTCAAGGCGCCGGACAGGCGCTCGGCGGCCGCTTCGTCGCTCAGCCCTGCCGCGATCAGCTGGGCCTGCCCCGATGCGGCGGCGACCGGGGTGCGCAGTTCGTGTGCGGCATTTGTGGCGAACTGCCGCTCGGTCTCGACCCTCGCGCGGATATCGTCCAGATAGACGTTCAGGGCCTGCGGGATCGGCGCCAACTCGAGCGGCAGGTGATCTTCCTTGAGGGGGGACAGATCTTTCGCTGACCGGCCGCGCAGCGCCTGGGCAAACCGCGTTGCGGGCTGCAAGGCCGAGGCCACGGCTCCGCGCACGGCCACAAGCGCGGCCAGCAGGACCGGCAGCATCAGCACGAACAGCCATGCCACGCTTTCCAGCAGTTCATCGCGGCGCCATTCGTCGCTTTGGCCCACCTCGACGGCAAGGTCACCCCCGAGGGCGGACTGGCGATAAACGCGCCAGCCGGGGACATCGTGGCCACCATCCTCGGTCAGAGGCGGCCATGGGGCGCCCGAGAGTTCCCGGCCGTCCTCGATGATGCGGATCATGCCCGCCGACCGCGCCATCGCGTCAACGTTGTCGGTGCGACGATGAAGATCGATCGTCAGTTGGGCCCAGCCTTTCAGCGTCTCGTCCATCAGCTCCGACATCTCGTGGGCGATGACCAGGGCGGCAAGACCCACGCCAACAAGCCAGCTGAGGCTGGCGCCCAGCACCACCCGGCGCACCAGCCTGCCCCGCAGGGACCACGGGCGGCTCACGGGATCAGGTATCCGAGGCCACGCCGGGTCTGGATCGCGTCCGCGCCCAGCTTGGTGCGCAGGCGGGACACATAGACCTCGACCGCATTGCCCTCGATCGCATTGTCGAAAGCATAAAGCCGTTCTTCCAGCACCTGCTTGGACAGCACGCGCCCGCGCGCCGACAGCAACGCGTCAAACAGCGCCCATTCGCGCGAGGTGAGGCGGATTTCGTTTCCGTCGCGGAACATCCGCGCGCCGGCACGGTCCACCGTCAGCGCGCCGACCCTGCTTTCCGGGGCCGGATCGCCGGACGCGCGGCGGGCGAGGGCACGCAGCCGCGCTTCGACCTCGGCCAGGTCATAAGGCTTGACCACGTAGTCGTCGGCCCCCGCATCCAGCCCGGCGATGCGGTCCGAGATCCGGTCCCGCGCGGTGGCGATTAGCACCGGCACCCTGTTGCCAGCCCGGCGCAGGTCGCGCAGCAGGTCCAGCCCCGAGCCGTCCGGCAGCGCCAGATCCAGCAAGATCGCGCCATGATCCGCCACGGCAATGGCGGTCCGCGCCGTTTCCAGGTCGGCAGCGTGGTCCACCGCATGGCCTTGGGCGCGCAGGAAGCGCAGCAGCGCATCGGCGATATCGGCCTCATCCTCGACCAGCAGGATCCGCATGAACGCCCCCTTCATGACGACAGGCCAGACATGCCGGGAAGACGCGGGTCGATCAACGACAATTCGCATCGCGAAAACGTGAGGGCCGGCGCCCTGCCTGTAAGCCTGCTGAAAGGCTGGGCGGATTGATGGACGCAACGAGCAGAAAAGGACCCACTGACATGACCGCGTTCCCCCATCCCGCCGCCGGGCTCTGTCATGCGGATTGACTTCCTTGACTGGCGCAATGCGGGCTGGCAGCCCGCCGCCGCGATGATCGAGGCGCATTTCCTGCAGGCTCATGGCGCGGCGATCACCGTCCCCGCTGTCCGCCTGGCCGTCGCGCGGTCTGGCAACGGTGCGATCCTGGGCGCCGCCGGGATGCGCGATGCCGGCCGGGGGTTCTTTTCGCAGGTCTATCTGGACGATCCCGTGGACCAGGTGCTGACCCGCCTGTCAGGCAGCTCCGTCGGCCCAGAGGAGGTGATCGAGGTCGTCTCGATGGCCTGCCCCCACCCCTCCGCCACGCTGCCCTTGATCGAGGCCGTCACGGCCGAAGGACGGGGTAGCGGCAAATGCTGGGGGCTGTTCACGGCGACCGGGCCGTTGATGCGGCTCTTGCGGAGAACAGGCGTGCCGCTGCTGCCGCTGATCCCTGCCCGCCCCGACCGGCTGCCCGACGCCGCCTGCTGGGGCCGCTACTACCATACCGATCCTTGGGTCTGCGCTCTGCAGGACAGCATGCAGCCCCTGCGCTTCATGCCCCGCCGGGGCCAACCCCTGACCGGAGCCCGGCCCGAATGACCCCGATCTTCCAAGCCCTGGCCTGCCACGCCCAGGACCGCCCCGATGCCATTGCCTTTCGCGACGGCGAGCGCAGCATGACCTGGGCGGACCTGGCGCGCGCCGTGTCCCGCGCCGCGGCGGGCTTTGCCGCCGGGCCGCGCTGCGTGGGTCTGGCCCTTGGCGGGCTAGACTATGTGATCGGCGATCTGGCGGCAACGCTAGCGGGGTGCCGGGTCGTGCCGGTGCCCGGCTTCTTCTCGGCCGGGCAGGTCGCGCATCTGCTGGCCGACTCGGGCGCGACATTGACCGATCGTCTGCCCGCCGGTGCGACGGGGCTGCCGCTCGCCTATGCAGGGGGGGCCACGCGGGTGATCTATACGTCGGGGACCACGGGCCGCCCCAAGGGCGTGATTCTGGGTGACCGTCAGTTGACGGCATCGGCCTTGGGGCTTTCGCAGGCGATTGGCGCCGGGCCGGGCGACCGCTACCTGTCGGTGCTGCCCCAGGCGCAGCTTCTGGAACAAATCTGCGGCATCTTCCTGCCGATCCTCGCGGGGGCCGAAACGGTGCTGTGTCCCGAAGGCACGGCTTGCCTGTTTTCAGGCGACGTACGGGCACTGGCCCGCCGCGCCATTGCCTGTGATCCGACGGTAACAGTGCTGGCCCCGCGTCAGCTGACGCTGTGGGTCGCCGCGCTGCGCAAAGGCATTCCTGCCCCCCGCGGGCTGCGCTATGTCGCGGTGGGCGGTGCCCCTGTCTCTCCGGCGCTGCTCGCCGAGGCGCGTGCCCTGGGCCTTCCCGTGGCCGAGGGCTATGGCCTGTCCGAGGCCTGCTCGGTGGTGGCGCTGAGCCCTGCCGACGCGCCGGGGGGATCGGCCATGCAGTCCGTGCCTGGACTGGACCTGCGGATCGAGGACGGAGAGATCGTCGTGGACGGCCCGACCGTCATGGCGGGCTATCTGGGCCGGGCGCCGCAGGTCGGCCCATGGCGGACGGGCGATCTCGGCCGGATCGACGATGGGCGGCTGAGCGTGCTGGGCCGGCGTGACGCGATGATCTTGCGCGCATCGGGGCGCAACATCGCCCCCGAATGGGTCGAAGCCGCGGCCTTGGCCGATCCCGCCGTGCCTGCCGCAGCCCTGGTGCTGCTGCCCGATGACCGGTTGGTGCTGGTCCTGGCCTCCACCGCCGCGCCACGCATGGCCGATCTGGTCGCACGGCTGGCGGACCTTCCCGCCTATGCCCGGCCCGATGCCCTGTTGATCGCCGATCCCCCCCATCCGGGGCTGATCCGCCCTTCTGGCACGGCGGACCGGCAGGTCGCGCTGCGACTGGCCAAGGTGAGGGGTGCGCTGATGCCCCTGCCTGCCCCGGAGGTCTCCGCATGAGCCGCAAGACGGTGCTCATCACAGGCGCGGGCACTGGCATCGGCCGGGCCCTGGCGGTCGAAGCCGACCGTCTTGGCCACCGCCTGATCCTGGTGGGCCGAAGACCCCAGCCCTTGGTCGAGCTGGCATCGGGGCTGCAACGGGCCAGCGTCCTGCCCGCGGACGTGACCACCCCGCGGGGTCGTGCCCTGATCGCGGCGTCTGTTGTCCAGACTGGCCTGGACATCCTGATCAACAACGCAGGGGTCGTGCCCTCGGGTGCTATCGGCACCACCATGGATGACGAGATCGCGGCGGCGCTCGCCTTGAACGTCGCAGCCCCCATCGCGCTGACCCGCGACCTGCTGGACAGCCTCATCGTCAGCCGGGGCCAGGTCGTCAACATGGGGTCGATCTTCGGGGATATCGCCTTTCCGTATTTCGCGATCTATTCCGCCTCGAAGTTCGCGCTTCGGGGGTTTTCGGACGCTCTGCGGCGCGAACTGGCTCCCCAAGGCGTAGGGGTCACCTATGTCGCCCCTCGTGCCACCCGCACGGACGCGGCGCAGGGCTTCGACCGACTGATCGGCCCGATGGCCATGACGCTGGATGCGCCAGAGGCTGTCGCTGCCCATGCCTGGCGCGCCATCACCGCCCGCAAGCGCGAGCAGCTGCCTCCGACGCGCGAACGGCTGTTTGTCGCCCTGCAACGCCTCCGGCCCACACTGATCGACCGGGCACTGATCCGCCTGGCGCGCGACCCGGCGGTGATCGCCGCCGCCAACGACCTTTCTTCCCGATCATGAGGACATCAATGACCTACAACATCCTGCGTTCCCGCGACTATTCAGACGGACTGACCGATCCCGGCCTTCTGGCCCAGATCCGCGACGACCTGACCCGCGATGGCTGGACGCTTCTGCGCGGCTTCCAGCCACAGATGGAGGATTTCTCGGACCTCGTCACCACACTCTGCCGCCGCGTGACCTTCGATCCCGCCCGCAGCCACACGACCGAGACGACACAGATGGTCGATGCGGGCTGGGTCCGATCGGGTTGCATATCGAGAACGGCAACACGCCGCGCTGTCCCGACATCGTGACCTTCTTCGCCCAGACCGCGGCCTTCGAGGGATCGCAGACCACGATCTGCGACGGCCGCGCGGTCTGGGATCTGTTCGACGACCCGCAGAAGGCCCGCTGGTCTCAGCCGATGACGGTGGAACGGGTTCTGCCCGAGGTGCTTTGGAAGCGCTATCTGGCCAACGAACATCCCGCCATCTCCCATCCTGACGAGGTGACGATGGAGCATGTCCTGCAGTTCAAGGCCGCCGTTCCGGGCCAAGACTTCGAACAGCACGACGACGGCGCGCTGACCTATCGCCTGACGGTCAATCCTGTGCGTCCCTCGGCCCTGGGCGGAACGGATCGCGGCTTTGCCAACGCGGTCCTTGGCCCGTCACACAATTATCAGCCGCCGCGCTATGCCATGGCCGATGGCAGCCCGGTCAGCGCCGACGAGATCGAGGAGATGCGCGCCCTGGCCGAGAAGGTGACGCACGAGATCAACTGGCAGGACGGCGACATCGCCATTCTGGACAACACCCGCGTGATGCATGGCCGCCGCGCCATCGCCGACGCCAACCGCAACCTGTTTATCGGCATGGGGATGATTTGAGATGACCGCGCACAAGACTCGCATTCTGACCCTCACGACGATTTTGACTGTGGCCCTGCTGGGCGCTGCTGCCCCTGGCGCTATGGCTGCGCCACAAGCCAGCGTGCCACCTTCGGGCCGGCTGACCTTTGACGTGATCCGCAACGGCCGCGACATCGGCGACTATGTCGTCAGCTTCCGCGGCAAGGGCAATGATCTGACCGTTAACGTCGCGACGGACGTGTCGGTCAAGGTGCCGGTGATCGGCGTCAGCGCCTATCGGTTCAAGCAGGACAGCACCGAAACCTGGCGCGGCGGCCGCCTGGCCGGTCTAACCTCGCGCACGGACGACAACGGCAAACGCCACGACATCTCGGTCGGGACTACATCGCTGATCCCCGCCAGTCTGTGGAACGCCGACCTGCTCCACTCCGGGCAGGTGCTGAACACCATCGACGGCAGCACCGACGCCATCCGCGTGCGAAAGCTGGGCGCCGAGGCCGTTTCAACCGGTCAGGGTCAGGTCAGCGCCGATCATTATGCCGTACGCGGCGGACTGGATCGCGACCTGTGGTATGAAGGCGCAAAGCTGGTCCACGTCCGCTTCACCGCCGAGGACGGGTCGCAGGTAGATTACGTCCTGCGCTAGGTGTCACGGGAAGTCGGTCGGAAACGCGCCTGCAGTGTCGGGCGCACCGTTCCCGACCTCTCGGCGTTAGGTTGTCCGCATCCCGGCATGGGCCGCCAGGCCATCCTAAGCCCATCGCGGTCACCTGAACACCCGAGACCCGCCGCCCCGGACTGAAAACCAAACTGATTTAGAAATGGATAAAGAGGGGACATTTGGGGCTCCGAACCTAACGCTTGGACAGGCTCTCATAAGTCGCCAGGCAGTTTTAAAGGAGGCGACTCGCTCCGAGGTGGGCTTATGCAGTTGCTAGGTCCGACCGACCGGTGATCAGGTTGGTCTTCTATCCTCTCTACTCCCCCTGAAACCTGTCTCGCAGCAGGTGCTTCTCGATCTCCAGGACCACCAGCGACAGCACGCCGATGGCGATGATGACGATCCCGTCCAGCAGCGTCAGGGGACGGGATTCGAAGATCCGGTTCATGACCGGCAGATAGGTGAAGGCCAGCTGCCCGACCACGACCACGGCGATGGCACCCAGCACCGGGCCGGTGCCCTTGACGCCCGTCAGCGTGAACGAGGTCATGTGCAGATAGCGGATGTTGAACAGATAGAAGATCTCCAGCACGACCAGCGTGTTGACAACCATCGTGCGCGCCACCTCGATGTCGCGGCCCTGACCCAGGGTCCAGAAGAACACGGCCAGCGAAGTCGCCATAAAGATCACCGATACCAGGATGATGCGCCATACCGTGAAGGGGGTCAGAAGCCCGGCCCCCGACTTGCGTGGCCTGCGCGCCATCACCCCCGGTTCGGACGGCTCGAAGGCCAGAACCAGGCCCAGCGTCGCGGCCAGAAGCAGGTTCACCCACAGGATCTGCACGGGCGTCATTGGCAGGGCGAAGTTCAGAAGGATCGCCATGATCACCGTCAGTGCCTCGCCGCCATTGGTGGGCAGGGTCCAGGCGATGACCTTGCGGATGTTGTCGTGAACGGTGCGACCTTCATGGACCGCCGCCACGATGGACGCGAAGTTGTCGTCCATCAGCACGATCTCGGCCGCTTCCTTGGCGGCCTCGGTGCCCTTGATGCCCATGGCGATGCCGACATCGGCCTGCTTCAGCGAGGGCGCGTCGTTCACCCCGTCACCGGTCATCGCGACGACATTGCCGCGCGATTGCAGGGCGCGGACGATGCGCAGCTTGTGTTCGGGGCTGGTGCGGGCAAAGACCTGGGTTCGGGCGACGGCATCGGCAAAACCGCTGTCGGGGATTGCGTCCAGGTCCTTGCCGGTCAACACCTGCGGGTCGGGCGCAAGGCCAAGCTGGCGTGCGATGGCGGTGGCAGTTTCGGCATGGTCGCCGGTGATCATCCGCACGTCGATGCCTGCGCGGTGACACTCGGCAATGGCCGCGACCGCCTCTGGCCGTGGCGGGTCGATGAAGCCGGTGATGCCCAGGAAGGTCAGCCCGCTCTCGACATCGGGAAAGTCGATCCTGGTGGTGCCGTCGGGCATGGGCTTCGTCGCGTAACCCAGCACGCGTTCGCCCTCGCGCCCGGTTTCGGCGATGCGGTCGGACCAATAGGTGTGATCCAGCACCTGCGTTCCCGCCTCCGAGGCCTGCCGGGCGCACATCGCCAGGATCCGTTCCGGCGCGCCCTTGACCAGCATCACCCGCCCCTGCCCTGGCATATCGTGCAGCGTCGCCATGAAGCGATGCTGGGCATCAAAGGGAATGGCGTCCAGCCGCCTGGCGGCGCGCTCGGTCGCTGGGTCGAGGCCCGCCTTCATCGCGGCGGCAATCAACGCGCCCTCCATCGGGTCGCCCTCGACCTTCCAGGTGCCGGGGTTCAGTTCGGCGTCGTTGCACAAAAGCCCGGCCCGCAGCAGCCCGCGCGCAGTGGGTTCAGGGGTGAAGTCATGGCCGGTCGGGTCATAGCCGGCGCCCTGGACCACGCTCACGCCATTGGCTGTCACCACACGCCCCACGGTCATTTCGTTCCGGGTCAGGGTGCCGGTCTTGTCGGAGCAGATGATCGAGGTCGCACCCAGTGTTTCCACCGCGGGCAGCCGACGGATCACCGCGCGACGGGCGGCCATGCGCTGCACGCCGATGGCCAGCGTGATGGTGATGACGGCGGGCAGGCCTTCGGGGACCAAGCCCACAGCAAGCGCTACGACTGCCATCAGCGCGTCGTCCCAGGCATAGCCGCGCAGCGAGACCGCAAAGGCAAAGATCAGCGCCGCACCCACAAAGGCCAACAGTGTGAAGCGATGAGCGAATGCGTTGATCTGGCGCAGCAGCGGTGTGGTCAGGGGCTCGACCTCGCGCAGCAGGGTGCTGATGCGGCCGATCTGGGTCCGGGTGCCGGTGGCGGTGACGACGCCGCTGCCTTGGCCCGCCGCGACAAGCGTGCCGGAGAACGCCATGGGGCGCCGGTCGCCCAGGGCCGCCCCGGCTGCGACCGGATCGACGCCCTTAGTCGACGCCACGGACTCCCCCGTCAGGATCGCCTCATCCACCAGAAGGTTGCGGGCAGAGATCAGGCGCAGGTCGGCGGGCACGCGGTCGCCCGCCTCGATCAGCACCACGTCGCCGGGCACGAGGTCAGCCATGCCGACGCTGATCCGTCGCCCGTCGCGCAAGACGCTGGCTTGGGGCGCGATCATGTCGCATATGGCGTTCAGCGCGCTTTCGGCCTTGCCTTCCTGCAGGAAGCCCACGATCGCGTTAACGATCACCACGGCCAGGATCACGCCGGCATCGACATGATGACCCAGGGCTGCTGCAGCCCCTGCCCCCGCCAGCATGAAATAGATCAGCGCATTGTTGAACTGCGCCAGCAACCGCAGGATCGCTGGTCGCGGCTTTGCTCCGGGCAGGCTGTTGGGGCCGTGGCGAGACAGTCGGGCGGCAGCCTCGGATGAGGACAGTCCGGTGGCGGTGGCGTCCAGGGCGGTCAGGACTTCGGAAGCAGGACGGGCGTGGGCGTCGGCAAGGTCGCTGGGGTTCGTCATCGGGTAATCGTTGTTCCTTGCAGGGGCCATGCGGATCCGGGGCCGGGTGTCGGGACGCAGATCCACATAGCCTGCCGTGACAGTCCGATGGACGGCAGCGGTCCGTCACGGCTTGTGGATCAGGCAGCCTTGCGGATTGCCGGCGCTGCGTCGCGCATGGCGCGGGCAAATCGCTTGCCTTCTTCCTGGACCACGTCCAGCAGCTTGCTTGCATAGTCAGTCTGGAGGGCGGCTGCGTCCATGGGCAGGGTAACTTGGGCCATGTTGCGCAAGCATTCGGCCCGAAGCTCTGCCATTCGTGCCATCGTCAGAAGCGCTTCCCGCCATAGCAGTTCTTGCATCCGTATCGGCCAGAGAAGAACGTCGGGCAGGGTTAATCCCGGAACATCCGGCAGGGCGGCCGTTTCCGGCTTCGCATTCTTGTCGTCCTTCATGTCCGTCATCCTGTCTGATGAAATCTGGATGGTAAGGCCATGGTCCGGCATCAAACCTTGATTCAGGTCAAGATTACCCGATGCTGGACCCGGTAAGGATAACCCGCAAATCCCTGAACCACCAAGGACCGAGATGCCCGACCAGACCGCCTTCCTTGCGCCGCCTGCGATGATGCCCCCGGCCGACCAGGACGCGACGTTGGGCCTTGCCGCGTTCCAGGCGATGGACCGGATGCGAGAGGCGCTTGGCGGTCACCTGACGGGCGGCATCTCCCCTGGGTCGCTGGCGCTTGCCGGCTTTGACTGGGCGTTCCACCTGGCCCAGGCGCCGGGCAAGCGGGCCGAGCTTTTGTGGAAGGCGGGGCGCAAGACCAGCCGGCTGATGACCTGGCTTCTCTCCTCGGCCATCGATCCGAAGACGCCGCCTGCGATCCGTCCCCTGCCGGGTGACACCCGCTTTCGCCACGAGGGCTGGCAGCAGCTGCCCTTTGCCGCTTTGGCCCAGGCCTTTCTGCTGGGACAGCAATGGCTGCACAACGTCACCCACGAGGTGCCGGGTGTGATGAAGCACCATGAGGACGTGGTGTCCTTTGTCGCCAAGCAGTGGCTGGATGTGTTCTCGCCCGCGAACAACGCGCTGACCAACCCCGAGGTGCTTGCCCGCACCTGGCAGACCGGCGGCATGAACCTGTGGCAGGGGTGGCAGAACTGGGCCGAGGATGCCCTGCGGCTTATGAACCGCCAGCCGCCACCGGGGGCCGAGGCGTTCCGCCCCGGCGAGACGGTGGCGGTGACGCCCGGCACCGTCGTCTTCCGCAACCATCTGATCGAATTGATCCAGTATGCCCCCTCGACCGGGCAGGTCCGGCCCGAGCCGGTGCTGATCGTGCCCGCCTGGATCATGAAATACTACATCCTGGATTTGTCGCCGGAGAACTCGCTGATCCGCTGGCTAGTGGCTCAGGGCTTCACGGTTTTCGCGATTTCGTGGCGCAATCCGGGACCTGAGGATCGCGACCTGACGCTGGAGGATTACCGCCGCCTGGGCGTGTTGGCCGCTCTTGATGCCGTGGAAGCCATCGTACCAGGGGCACGGGTTCATGCCACCGGCTATTGCTTGGGCGGCACCCTGCTGTCGATCGCGGCGGCCGTGATGGGGGCTGCGGCAGGGGACCGGCTGGCGTCCCTGACGCTGTTTGCCGCACAGGTCGATTTCACCGAACCCGGCGAGCTTGCGCTGTTCATCGACCCCAGCCAGATGCACTTCCTGGACAGCATGATGTGGAACCGGGGCTATCTGTCGGACGACCAGATGGCGGGGGCGTTCCAGCTTCTGCGGTCGAACGACCTGGTCTGGTCGCGGGTGGTCCATGACTATCTGATGGGGCAACGTCGCCCGATGACCGACCTGATGGCGTGGAATGCCGACAGCACCCGGATGCCCTGGCGGATGCATTCGGAATACCTGCAGCGCCTCTATCTGGACAACGAACTGGCCGCCGGACGCTTCATGGTGGACGGCCGTCCCGCCGCGCTGCAGAACATCCGCATCCCCGTCTTTGCCGTGGGCACCGAACGCGATCACGTCGCGCCCTGGACCTCGGTCTACAAGTTCCACCAGTTCACAGACACGGACATGACCTTCGTGCTGACCTCGGGCGGGCACAACGCCGGGATCGTCAGCCCCCCGGGCCAGCCCCGGCGTCATTACCGCATCGGGACGCGGCCTGATGACGGCGCGCTGATCTCGGCCCCTGACTGGCAGGCTGCGCATGATCCGGTCGAAGGATCCTGGTGGCCCGCCTGGGGCGACTGGCTTGCCGCGCAATCAGGGCCGCTGGACGCACCGCCCGCCTTGGGTGCGCCCGACAAGGGCCTTCCGCCGCTGGCTGACGCGCCGGGCAGCTATGTTTTCCAACGATAAGAGGACCGCGTGACCGAAGCCCTCAAGAACCATACCTTTGCCAGCTTGCGGATCGGTGACGAAGCCTCGCTGACGCGCACGGTCGGGGTCAACGACATCTCGATGGTGGCGGCGCTGTCGGGTGATGTGAGCCCTTCCAGCCTTGAGCCGGTCTTTGCGGGCGCTTCGCGCGGCCACAGCGCGGCCCATGGCAGCTGGACGGCAGCGATGGTGGCGGCGGTTCTGGGCACGCGCCTGCCAGGGCCGGGGACGATCCAGCTGGAGCAGAGCTTCCGTTTCCTGGTCCCCGCCATGCCCGGCGACACGGTGACCGCGACTGTCCGCGTGAGGGAAAAGCACGATGCCGACCGGGTGGTGCGGCTGGAGGCCTTCTGCATCAACCAGCGGGGAGAGCGGGTGCTGGAAGGCTCCGCCACTGTCATCGCCCCCGAAACCGACATGACCCTGCCCGCCGTGCCCGCACCGCAAGCCGTGCTGCTGCCCGCCAGCCGCTACACCCCCTTCATCGACGAAGCGCGATCCCTCCCCCCGATCCGTGCGGCCATCGTCCACCCCTGTTCGCGCGCTGCGATCCTGGGCGCGATCGAGGTCCGCGACGAGGGCCTGCTGGAGCCGCTGCTGATCGGCCCCGAGGCCAGGATCCGCGCCGCAGCCGCCGAGGCAGGCGTGTCGCTTGATGGCATCGACATCGAAGGCACGGAACACAGCCATGCCGCAGCCGCGCGGGCCGTGGAACTGGCGGCCTCCCGTCGGGTCGAGGTTCTGGTCAAGGGCAGCCTGCATTCCGACGAACTGCTGGGCGCGGTGGTGGCGCGGGATTCCGGGCTGCGCACAGCGCGGCGGATCAGCCACGCCTATGTCATGGACGTGCCCGCCTATGGCAAGCCGGTGATCGTGACGGACGCCGCGATCAACATCGCGCCCACCCTGGACCACAAACGCGATATCGCCCAGAACGCCATTGACTTGATGCACCTGCTGGGCGTGGACCAGCCGCGTCTGGCTGTTCTGGCCGCTGCGGAAACGGTCAATGCCGCCATGCCCGCCACCCTGGATGCCGCAGCCCTGACCGTGATGGCGGCACGCGGCCAGATCACCGGCGGGTTGGTCGATGGCCCGCTGGCCTTCGACAACGCCATCAGCCCCGAGGCGGCGCAGACCAAGGGCATCGCCTCGGCCGTGGCGGGACAGGCCGACATCCTGCTGGTCCCCGATCTGGAGGCCGGGAACATGCTGGCCAAGCAACTGATCTATTTCGCGGGCGCCACAGCCGCAGGCCTGGTCCTGGGCGCGCGGGTGCCGATCGTGCTGACCAGCAGGGCAGATCCCCTGTCCGCGCGCATCGCCTCGGCCGCGCTTGCCAAGCTGATCGTGACCCGCAACGTCGCCCAAGGGGTGCGGACATGACCGACACGATCCTGACCTTCAATGCCGGCTCCTCGACCGTGAAACTGGGCATCCATGCGATTGCCAGCACCCGCAGCCGCCCCCTGGCCCGCGCCGTGATCGACTTTCGCGACGACCCTCTTGAGGTGCGGCTGACACGAGACGGGCAGCTGCTGACCCATCCGCTTGCAGGCGCGGTTATCGGCGACATGACCGCGATCCTGAGCGCGGCGCTTGACTGGATTGGAACGCAGGTGGACCTTTCGGCCCTTGCGGGGATCGGGCATCGGGTGGTCCATGGCGGTGACCAGTTCGCGGGCCCTGCCATCATCGACGCCACGACCTTGGCGCAGATGGAAAGCCTGTCGCGGCTGGCGCCCCTGCACCAGCCGCAAAGCCTGCGCCTGATCCGCGCCGCGCGCGCGCTGTATCCCGATCTGACGCAGACCGCGTCCTTCGACACCGCCTTTCACGCCACGCATGACCCTCTGGCCCGGCGCCTTGCCATCCCCCGGGCGCTGCACGACCAAGGGATCCGCCGCTATGGTTTCCACGGGCTGTCCTATCGCCATATCGCGGATGCCCTGAGCAGGACCGACCTGCCTGCCGATGCCCGGGTGGTTGCAGCGCATCTGGGCAGCGGGGCCAGCCTTTGCGCCATGCAGGGCGGCATCAGCCGCGACAGTTCGATGGGTTTTTCAACGCTGGACGGCATTCCCATGGCGACCCGTTGCGGAGCCCTTGATCCGGGCGTGCTGCTGCATCTTCTGGGACCGATGGGCTGGACGCTGGATCGGGTGGAAAGGATGCTCTATCATGAAAGCGGGCTGTTGGGCGTGTCTGGCATCGACGCTGACAGCCGCGAGCTTCTGGACAGCGACCGTCCCGAGGCCGCCGAGGCGATCGGCCTGTTCTGCCTGCGCATCGCGGGCGAGGGCGCGCGCCTGGCCGTCACCCTGGGCGGGATCGACGCCCTGGTCTTCACCGCCGGCATTGGCGAACACCAGCCCCGCATCCGGGCCATGGTCGCGGAGCGGCTCGCCTGGCTTGGGCTGGTTCTGGATGACCACGCGAACGCGGCCAATGCTCCCTTCATCAGCAGCAGCGACAGCCGCGTCGCTGCACTCGTCATTCCCGCCGACGAGGAGCGCGTGATCGCCGAGGAAGCCTTTGGCCTGCTCGGAAAACCCGCCATCCGTTGACCTGCGTCAAGGTGGGAACTGCCCTTCCGGAGCGACCTTGACATCCGATGACCTGAAAGGAACGTGCCATGACCGACATTCGCTTCGACTTCTCGGGCCGCACCGCGATCGTGACCGGGGCCGCCTCGGGCTTGGGGCGTGAGATCGCCCTCGAGCTTGGAGCCTCGGGCGCGCTTGTGATCGTCAGCGACCTTCACGACGATCCCTGCCGCCGCGTGGTGGACGAGATCGCCGCAGCCGGGGGCAAGGCCAAGGCCTTTGCCGCCGATGTCACCGACGAGGATGCCATGCACGCGATGGCGTCGTTCGCGGAAAAGGACTGCGGCGGGCTGCACATGGCGGTGAACAATGCAGGCATCGGTGGACCGTCGATGCCGACCGGAGATTATCCGTCGCAGGACTGGCGCCGCGTGATCGACATCAACCTGAACGGCGTCTTCTACGGCATGCGGTGGCAGATCCCCGCCATGCTGCGCACGGGAGGCGGGTCCATCGTCAACATGTCCTCGATCCTGGGGTCGGTCGGTTTTGCCAATTCCGCGCCCTATGTCGCGGCCAAGCACGGGCTTCTGGGACTGACCAAGACCGCGGCCATGGAGTATGCGCAACAGGGCATCCGCGTGAATGCCGTGGGTCCGGCCTTCATCGACACGCCCTTGTTGTCGGCCAATCTGTCGGCCGAAGTCATGGAAGGCTTGGCCGCCCTGCATCCGATGGGCCGCATCGGCAAACCTGCTGAGGTGTCGGCCCTGACCTGCTTCCTGCTGTCGAACCGCGCCAGCTTCATCACCGGCAGCTATCACCTCGTGGATGGCGGCTATACCGCGCCGTAGTCGATCACCTTGTCTTATTCAGGGGCTGGCTCCTGAGGGTATACAGGAGCCACTGCCCGCCACGCCATTTATGGCGGGCAGTGGCGGCGGTTGGATCGTCATCTGCTGGGTCAGCAAGGACCGTTTGTGAGTTTGATCAACCGCCGTCTTCACCAGGGGCCTGAACGGATACGCGTGTTTGCGCCACGCATGACAAGCATAGGACATGGCGAAGATGACTGAACATACCATTGGCATCGACATCTCGAAAACCCATCTCGATGCCTTCCGGCTGGAAGACCAGGCGGCGCGGCGGTTTGAGAACGCGCCCCGGGGTTTCCGGGCCTTGATCCGCTGGCTCGGTCAGACGCCGGTCGCCCGCATCGTCTTCGAACCGACAGGGCCTTATCATCGAGCCTTCGAGACGGCGCTGTCGGCCAAGCTGCCGCTGGTCAAGGTCAATCCGCTGCAGGCCCGTCGCTTTGCCGAGGCATGCGGGATGCGGGCCAAGACCGATGCCGTCGATGCACGCATCCTGGCCCGGATGGGGGCCGCCCTGAAGCTGGAACCGGATGCGCCCGCCGCGGAGAACCTGCTTGTGCTCAAAGACTTGCAGGTGGCGCGGACGGCACTGGTCAAGGAGCGAACCCGCCTGCGCAACCGCAGCCATGTGCAGCTCAATCCGATCCTGAGACGCCAGATCAAGGCGCGCCTGACCCTCGCCGAGCGCCAGCTCGCCGAGCTCGATGCCGAAATTGCACGCCATATCGCCAGCGACAAAGCCCTGGAGCGCAAGCGCGAGATCCTGTGCTCGATCCCCGGCCTCGGAGCCATCGCAGCCGCGCTGATCCTCACCTTCCTGCCCGAAATCGGCACCCGCGACAGAAAGCAGGCCGGAAGTCTCGCCGGCCTTGTCCCGCACAGCCGCGAGTCCGGTCAGTAGAAGGGAAAGTCATTCATCAGCGGCGGGCGAAAGCCCCTGCGTAACGCGCTCTACATGCCCGCCGTCGTGGCCACGCGCTTCAACCCTGATCTCAAGGCAAAATACCATACCCTACGCGCGGCGGGAAAGCCCGCCAAGGTTGCTATCGTCACGCTCATGCGCAAGCTCATCGAGATGGCCAACGCTCTCGTCAAAGCCGATCGCCACTGGGTCTATAAACCTGCTTGACCAAGACGGATACTCACAGGCAAGCACAATCTGTCCGACATGCGGCGGCTTGACACCCAGGAAGTCAGCGCCGCCATGCGTCATATTGCACTGTTTGCCAAACAACCTTCAGCCTTTGCAGATCGTCGACGCAGTACGGGTGTTATGGAATTCTGAGGAAAAGTCTCTCGCTGGCCGCCGGAGTTCCCAATCATGCGCTACTATACCCCCCGCTGCTTCGACGCAGGCAGCCTTGCGTTTGATTCCACAGTCCGTGCAGCGGACCCGGCGAAGGCATGGGCATTGTCGATGCAGCCGGGCAACGTGCTGTAGATTAGCAGCCCGCACAGTTCAGCCATGGCGGCACCAGTCTTCGACTGATGACTGCAAGGCTCCAGACCCATTGATTTCACGCCCCTTGCATGATTCAGGCCCCGCAAGGAGACCTGATCAATGAGCAACCTGTTCTGGCTGACCGAGGCGCAGGTGGCACGCCTTCGCCCTTTCTTTCCCAAGAGTCATGGCCGCCCGCGTGTCGATGATCTTCGGGTGTTGAGCGGTATTATCTTCATCAATCGCAATGGCTTGCGGTGGTGCGATGCGCCGAAGGAATACGGACCTTCGAAGACCCTCTACAATCGTTGGAAGCGTTGGAGCGACAAAGGGGTCTTTGCCCGGATCATGGTTGGCCTGGCTGACGAGGGCGCAGATCCAAAGACGATCATGATCGACGCAACTTATCTGAAGGCGCACCGCACGGCTTGCAGCCTGCGCGTAAAAAAAGGGGGCGCGCTCGCCAGATCGGTCGGACCAAAGGCGGCATGAACACAAAGCTGCACGCCGTGACCGATGCGAAAGGCCGGCCCATCCGGTTCTTCATGTCGGCAGGACAGAAACAGCGGCTACACGGGTGCGGCGGCGATGTTGAGCAGCTTGCCAAAGGCTGAGTGGCTTTTGGCCGATCGGGGATATGATGCTGACTGGATACGAAAAGCGCTGCAAGACAGTGGGATAAAGGCGTGCATCCCCGGACGGAAGTCCCGCAAGAAGACCATGAAATACGATAAGCGCCGCTACGGCGCAATCGCATCGAGATCATGTTCGGTCGGCTGAAAGACTGGAGACGGGTCGCCACCCGTTACGACAGGTGTCCGGAGACCTACCTTTCCGCGATCGCTTTGGCCGCAACCGTCCTCTTCTGGCTGTGATCAAGAACGAGATGCTGTAACGGGGCCTGCGTCGCGCTGTCCGTTACCGCTTGCAAGATCAGGGGCAAGCTGTCGCCGTTCCCGTATCAGATCCACAAGGAGGACTGCGGGATGAGGCTGTTTGTCGGACTGGACGTATCGTTGGCGAAAATCGCGATCTGCGCGATCAGCGAACATGGGCGGATTGTCAGGGAGGCTCAGGTGGCCAGCGAGCCTGAGGCGCTGCTACGCTGGATCGGTGAGCAGGATGGAAGCATCGCCGCTATTGGGCTCGAGGCTGGTCCCTTGTCGCAGTGGCTTCATCGCGGGCTGACTGAGGCCGGACAGCCTGTCGTGCTGATGGAAACCCGGCAGGTGAAGGGCGCCCTGAAGGCCATGCCGATCAAGACGGATCGGCGAGACGCCGAAGGTATCGCCCGTTTGCTTCACCTCGGCTGGTTCCGGCCAGTTCACTGCAAATCTGTCTCGGCCCAAGAAGTTCGCGCCCTGCTTGGCGCTCGCAAGGCTGTGCAGCAGAGCTTCATCGCTCTGGAACTCTCCCTGCGGGGTCTGCTGCGGAACTTTGGACTGAAGGTTGGCGCGATCTCCCGTGGCCGGTTCGAACACCGCATCCGGGAATTGGCTGCAGGCAATCCAATGTTGGAGGATGCGACAGAACCAATGCTCCGGGCGCGGGTGTCTCTCCGGCAAGAATTGGCAGGGCTGGAACGCCGTGTTCGACAACTCGCCCATGAAGACCCTGTCTGTCATCGCCTGATGTCGATGCCCGGGATCGGCCCGGTTGTGGCGCTGACTTACCGGTCAGCTGTCGATGATCCCGCCCGCTTCACATCTTCGAAGAAGGTCGGGCCTTGGGTGGGTTTGACACCCTCACGCAACCAGTCGGGTGAGCGCGATGTCTCGGGCGGGATCACCAAGGCCGGCGATGTGAACCTGCGGCGCGCATTATGCCAGGCTGCCACCGTCATGATGCACCGGGGGCGATCGACATGGCTGAGAAGCTGGGCGGTGCAGGTGGCCCGTCGCCGCGGGGCCAAGCGAGCAATGGTTGCCCTTGCACGACGTATCAGCGTGATCCTGCACCGGATGTGGGTTGATGGCACCAGCTTCCGGTCCGAAATCCGGGTGCCTCATATGGCCTGACCGCAAGAGTTACTTACCGTTGCCTGCCTGATCGCAGGCCTTCGAGGTTCTCCAGGGACGCGGTTCCGATGATGTCGTGGTCAGGACTGTTGCCGAACCATATCGAGC
Organism: Paracoccus sp. AK26; assembly: GCF_011801365.1. Taxonomy (NCBI): domain Bacteria; kingdom Pseudomonadati; phylum Pseudomonadota; class Alphaproteobacteria; order Rhodobacterales; family Paracoccaceae; genus Paracoccus; species Paracoccus sp. AK26. The sequence goes on along the minus strand of NZ_CP041045.1, from coordinate 37,106 downwards.
ACGCCAATGAGATGGGCACATCGGAATTGCATTGGACCAGCATCATGTTGGCGGCCGTTGCGCCGACCACGGACCGAAGCATGCACCCGGGGTGATCTCAGACAAAGGCATGCACAGGATGGCGACGAGACATGCCAGGCTTCTGCACTCCGCCTTGCGACGGAGCGCTGTTTTGCGTCAGAAAGTAATTGACTGGGACGGCCCCGTTACCGAAGTCCTGACCCTAGGGAGCGACGAAACCGCGTTGCCCGTTATCAACCGCTGGATCGAGGAGTTACACGCCGGCACCAGGGTCACCAGCCCAGTCGCCGTGAGTTCTGAAGCTGAGGAGTAGGTGATCGACAGTCAAGCCGACTACCCTCCACTATAGGTGCGCGCACCACGGTGATCCGACCACACATTCCATGAACATCCGACCGGGCATTCCACGACCATCCGACCACCCGTTCCAGCCGCATCCGACCAGGCTGATCTGAGCGGGCTCCGTCACGCGGGGCGGGTCTGAGGCAGACCACCTGCGCTACCCAGAAGCTGTTGCGACAGCGGAAGAAGGGGCGCGATGAGGAGACTGCCGATGAGGAAGATCGAGGACGTGCTGCGCCTGCATGCGCAGGGCATGTCGACCCGGCGGATCGCACTTGCGACCGGTGTCGGGAAGACGACGGTGATCGAGTATCTGCGCCGTGCCGCGGTGGCTGGCCTGTCCTGGCCGCTGCCCGAGGGCCTGGACGAGGAGGCACTGGAGCGGCGGGTGTTTCCGCCTCCGCCGCCCTCGCAGGACCGGCAATTCGCCGCTGCAGACTGGGCGATGGTTCATCGCGAGCTGAAGCGGCCGGGCGTCACGCTGGCGCTGCTTTGGGATGAGTATCGGGGCCAGCACCCCGACGGCTATGGCTACTCGGCCTTTTGCGAGCATTACCGCCGCTGGGTCGGGCGGCTTTCGCCCGTCATGCGTCAACGCCATGTCGCAGGCGAGCGGATGTTCGTCGACTACTCGGGCACCCGGATGACGGTGACCGACCCGGTGACCGGCGCTGCCCGTCCAGCGGAGATCTTCATTGCCGTCATGGGCGCCTCGAACATGATCCTCAGGCCGAGGCGACCTGGAGCCAGGCGCTGCCGGATTGGATCGGCGCTCATACCCGTGCCTTTGCCGCGTTTGGGGCGGTGCCGGCGCTTGTCGTTTCGGATAATCTCAAGGCTGGCGTGATCCGGGCCTGCTTCTACGAGCCCGAGATCAACCGCAGCTACGCCGAGATGGCGGCGCATTACGGCACGGCCATCCTTCCGGCGCGGCCCTACAAGCCACGCGAGTAAGCCATCGAGGCGCCATCGGTCCGAGCCCGATGGCGAACGCCAAGGTCGAAGGGGCGGTTCTTCTTGCTCAGCGCTGGATCATCGCGCGACTGCGCAACCGGCAGTTCTTCACCCTCGACGAACTCAACGCCGCCATCCGCAAGGAGCTTGCTCGCCTGAACGCCCGTGTCAGCCGTCATCTGGGCGCCGCGCGTCAGGACCTTTTCGAGACGCTTGATCGCCCGGCCATGCAGCCGCTGCCTCCGGAGCCTTTCGTCCATGCCGACTGGCGCCGCGCCACGGTTGGTGCCGACTATCATGTCCGGCTGGAAGGCCACCATTACTCGGTGCCACACGACCTGATCCGCCAGCAGCTCTGGGCACGGCTGACGGCGGGCACCGTCGAGATCTTCCGCGCCGGCAAGCGTGTGGCCTGCCACAGGCGCGCTTCCCCCGGCGACACCGGCGCAACGACGCTGAACGACCATCGTCCTGCCAGCCATCGCCGTTATGCCGAGACCACGCCCGAGCAGCTGCGCGACCGGGCCGCCCGCATCGGTCCTGCCACCGGGATCCTGATCGACGTCATCCTCCGCGACAGGCCGCACCCCGAACAGGGCTTTCGCTCCTGCCTCGGCATCCTGCGTCTGGCCCGCAGCTATGGGCCCGAGCGGGTCGAGGCCGCCTGTGACCGCGCGCTCGCCATCAACACCCGCACCATGACGTCGGTGAAGTCGATCCTGCTGAACCGCCTCGACGGCCGTCCCCCGGACCGGCCACCCGAAGCCCCGCCCATCACCCATGCCAACATCCGTGGCGCCAAGTTCTTCCACTGACCAAAGGAGACAAACCCTTGCTGACCCACCCCACCCTTGAGGCACTGAACGCGTTGAAGCTCGACGGCATGGCCGAAGCTTTTGCCGAGCTGCTCAGCGAAGATCGCGGCCGCAGCCTCGACCCCGTCGCCTGGATCGGGCTGATGCTGGACCGCGAAGAGGCCCGGCGCGGCACCCGCCGGTTCCAGTCGCGCCTGCGGGCCGCCAACCTGCGCCATGGTGGCGCCTGCATGGAGGATGTGGACTACCGGACCTCCCGCGGCCTCGATCGCGCCTTGTTCCAAAGCCTCGCCAGCCCTGACTGGATCGACCGGCACCGCTCGGTCCTGATCACCGGGCCCTGCGGGGTCGGCAAGTCGTGGCTGGCCTGCGCACTCGGCCACGGGGCCAGCCGAGCGGACCGCACCGTTCTTTACCAACGGCTGCCGCGGCTCTTCTCCGACCTCGAGCTGGCGCGCGGCGACGGGCGCTTCGACCGGCTGTTCCGCAAGATCGCGCGTGTGGATCTTCTGATCCTCGACGACTGGGGTCCCGACCGCCTGACCGCTACGCAGCGCCGCGACCTGATGGAGATCGTCGAGGAGCGCTACGGCCGCCGCTCGACCATCGTCACCAGTCAGCTCCCCGTGGAGTCCTGGCACGATGTCATTGGCGAGCCCACCTTCGCCGACGCCATCCTCGACAGGCTGGTTCACAATGCCTACCGGATCTCCCTCGATGGCCCGTCGCTGCGCAAGACCGGCATCGACAACCACGCCGAGGCCAGCCAATGAGCAGGACCCCGGCCCCGGGTTGCCCACTGGTCCCTCCCACGCGCCCGACACCGCCAGCCTCCTGGCGGGCGCGGCGCCGGGCGCGCGGGACCCTCCCGTGGACAACCCTCCGCACCACCGTCACCCTTGACCGGATGCCCCCGGATCAACCATGAAGACTTTGCCTCAGACCGCTACCGCCGACCGGTCGGATGATCGGGGAACGGCTGGTCGGATGTTGCTGGAATAAGCGGTCGGATGCCGTGGAATACGCACTATAGGATCGACTCGTGGGACAGGACGCCGATCCCGTGCCGCTTCTGGAAGTCCTGCGCGACCTAAACCTACTCCAAGGCCGGGCCTTTTTCTGAGCTGCAACCGAACCCAAGGTACGTAGCGCCATGCACGAATACATGGTGGGCGATCGCGGCCACCCGCTGACATGGCTGAAATCGTGGGGCATTGGCAGAAGGGGTGAGAGCCTATTCGCTTCCCGGCAGCCAGGCCTAACCTTGAAGGAACTCATGCCAGCGCCGGACTAGGTAATTGTGTTCGGGCATGATGGTGCTCCAGACGGTGATATTCGAAAGGCGCTGTTGATAGCTTCCTCCAGCGCGACGCTCGCCCTTCTGCACGATGATCGCTCCAGACTGGTCGGGCAGATCCGCGGCTGCCGGAAGGCCGCCATACCAATAGTCCCATTCCTGGTCCGTCAGGGTTTCGCACAGCCGCGACGGCACCGAGACGTAATAGCCCTGCCGCGCCATGATCGCGCCCGGTACGCCGTCAAGCCACCAGTTCAGATAGCGATAGGCCATATCCAAGCGGTCGCCGTGAAGGGCGGCGGACAGGCTCATGCCCGAATGCCAGCCACGATACCCTTCCACCGGGGCGGCATAGGTCAGAGCGTGGTCCAAGCTCCTCAGCCCGTAATAGGCGGGCGACCACAACGAAGACAGGACGCAGCCCGACGTCGACAGCAGGCGGATCGAGTCCTCGGCCGAACTCCAGAAGCGGCTGAAATGGCCGCTGCGCTTGCGCGCCATCAGATGCCCGAACATCTCGTCGATCTCTTCGACCGTCAGATCGCCGGGGTCGCCTATCCTCATCAGCCCGGCGGCCTGGACGGCCAGGGCAAGCTCGACAGCGCTGGCAGCCGGATCCAGGCTCAGCGCGCATCGCCCATGCCAGCGGCCGTCCAGAAGCCAAGCCCAGCTTTCCGGCTCGGCAGGATGCCGGCGTAGCGCCAGTTCCGGCCCATAGGCGAAGCTATCCATGTTGTAAGAAGTCGGCAGCATCGAGATGACCGGATGGGCCGAGGCGGGCGTGGCCGACAGCGACCGGTCGGGCTGGACGAACAGCACATCGGCGGGGCGCGTCCCGAAGCCGCGCCCCGGTCCTGCGAAGACATCCGAGGCCCAGACATCCCGCCAATGTCTGATCCGGGACGTGTCGATCGGCTGGATCGACCCTGCTGTCCACAGAAGGTCTACCGAATGGAACCACTGATCGTAGACGTCATAGCTGTCGGGGGACAGGACGCCCCGGCTTTGGCACGACAGGCCGTCCAGCACCTCGAACTGCACGGGGAAGTCCAGGTCGGCATGGGCCTGCCGGCGCAGCGCCTCGGTCAGGGTGGCGGATGTACCGATGACCCGCAGCGCCTCAGCCATCCTGGCCTCGATAGACAGGCGTCATATAGGGGGCCATGTCTGGCGCCTCGAGCAGCGACAGAACCCGCAGCCGCGCCAAGGCCAGGGCTTCGATGCGGCACAGGTGACCGTGCAGGACAGCCTCGGCCTGCTGGACCTGTCCCTGCCCCAGGTGACGCAGGATCCGGGCATATTCCTGCAGGGCGGGCAGGTCGTCGATGATGGGAAAGTGGCGCCTGAACAGGCGGGGCACCAGAAGGGACAACTGATTCCGGCGGATCGACCCCAAAAGACGCGAATTGCGCACGTCCCGGTACATGTCCACGAACATCGCCTCCTCCAGCCGATCGATTGTCGCGCCGCCGCAGGCGGGAAAGCTGTCGATCGCCGCCTCGATGTCCCCCAAAAGCCGGTCAAAGCCTTCGTTGGCGCGGTCGGCCGCGACCATCCCGAGTGCCCCGGGTTCAAGAAGGCGGCGCATCTGAAGCGTGTCGCGCAGATCCCGGGCCGTCATCTGGCCGACGATCCAGTGGGACTTGCGGTTCTTCTCGACCAGCCGCCGGTCCATCAGGCGCCACAATACCTCGCGCGCGACGGTGCGGCTGACGTTGAAATGATCGCCGAGTTCGGTTTCTTGGATGCGAAAACTGCCGAAGGGCATGCAGCTTGTGACGACATCGGCCACTTCAGAAAAGATCCGCTCCCACGAGGCAGTACGGTTCAGGTCGCCAGTTTCCCGTGCGAGGATTTCGTGCAGGCGCCGGGACGATAACCGCAGGGGAATACCTGATCGTCCGACGACATAGCCCTGACCCGCCGCCGCAGTGACCAAGCCGTCTTCAGCGAGAAGCGCTAGGGCCCGGCGCACCGGCGCTCGGCTTATCCCCAGTTGGCTGGAAATCGGCGCCTCTTTCAGCAGGGCTCCTTCAGGCAGTTCGTCCTGCCGGATCTTGGCCGCAAGAAGATCACGCACAGACGTATACAGAAAGGCACTGCCCGTGTCCCTGACGCGGCCTGTCCATTCCTTGCCATCCGAGATCATGCCGATTCGCTCATTGCTCAAAATTCGCGCAGGTTTTCGGTGCAAACAGGCAGTCATTTCCCTGAATACCCTCACCAATCCTAATAGATATATTCTTGGAGCAAAGCCGAAAATGTGCATTGCATCCCAAAGACAGTTTGCTACCGTGATCCTATCGCCGCTGAGTCTCAGAAGGCCGCAGAACTGGCCCGGGCCGGCGTAATTCCGTGGCGGATGCCGCGGCAACCAACCGGGAGAGATGGCATGACAGACATGAATGATAAGGACTCTGCGGGGCTGACGCGCCGCGGCTTTCTGAAGACCTCGGCCGCGACGGCCGGGGTTGCGGCCGGTTCCGGCATCCTTGGCGCGCCGATGATCTGGGCGCAGAACATCAAGGACGTGACCCTGAACCAAGTTGGTCCGTCCTATTCTGTGATCGCGGACATTGCGGAAAAGGCCAGCGCCGATCTTGGCTTCAGGATCGTTCCGCAGACCGCCGACAGCACCGCGCTGATGACCAAGGTGGTCAGCCAGCCCGAGACCATCGACATCGCAGACCTGGAGTTCTGGGCGATGCAGAAGGTCTGGCGGTCGGGCAAGTTGCAGCCGGTCGAGATCGCCAGGATTGCCAACTGGTCGAAGATGACGCCGCTGATGAGGGACGGCAAGAACTTTGACGGGTCAGAGCTGTCTCGCCAAGGCACCATGCCCTTCGAGGTGATGTATACCGGCGGCCCCGGCGACACGTCCTTCGCAGCCGAGGCCACTGATTACGCGACCACCATGCCGACGATCTACAACGCCGACACCGTGGGGATCCGGTCAGATCTGATCGGCCGGCCCGTGGAAAGCTGGGCCGAGCTGTTCAACCCCGAATTCAAGGGCAAGACTGCCCTGGTGAACATCCCGCAGATCGGCATCATGGACGCGGCCATGGCCCTGGAAGCCATGGGCGAGATCACCTATGGCGACAAGGGCAACATGACCCGGGACGAGATCGACCACACCATCACCCGGTTGATCGAGTTGAAGAAGGCAGGCCAGTTCCGCGCCTTCTGGTCCACCTTCGACGAATCCGTGAACCTGATGGCTGCGGGCGAAGTCGTGATCCAGTCGATGTGGTCGCCGGCCGTGACGGCGGTGAAATCGCGCGGTCTCGGATGCGTCTATCAGGGCCTGAAGGAAGGGTATCGCGGTTGGGGCTTGGGGATGGGCCTAATGGGTCACCTGGAAGGGCTGAAGCGCGAGGCAGCCTATGAATACCTGAACTGGTATCTGACCGGCTGGCAGGGCGCCTTCATCGCCCGGCAGGGCTACTACTCGTCGGTCCCGGAAACCGCCTTGGCCAACCTGACGCCGAACGAAGTGGGCTACTGGTACGAAGGCAAGCCCGCGACCGAGGACATCCTGGATCCTTACGGCGCGGTGATGGACAAGGCCGGCGCCCTACGCGACGGCGGGTCCTTCCAGGATCGCATGGGCAATGTCGCCTGCTGGAATACGGTAATGGACGAGGAACGCTACATGGTCCAGCGCTGGAACGAGTTCATCTCGGCCTGATGAGCGGGGCGGCGCGGCCCGCCGCCCCTTCATGGAACGGCACCTGGACCAAGGAACCCTGTCATGTCCGCGCAATCATCGGGGGGCGGTACGCGCATGACCCCCTATCTTCAGGTGGCGCCGCTTGCCATCATCATGCTGGCCATGGTCGGCATTCCCATCGGCACGGTGCTGCTGCTCAGCTTCTGGGAATCGGACGGGATTTCCGTCTATCCTGCCTTCACCTGGCAGAACTACCGCGACGTACTGTCCGCCGGCGTCACGCTGACGCTGTTTGTCAACACGCTGGAATACGCGGCGATGGTGCTGGTGGCGACCGTCCTGATCGGCTTCACATGTTCCTATTTTCTGGTTTTCCATGTCCGCAACCTGAAATGGCAGATCGGGCTTTTCCTGCTCTGCACGATCCCGTTCTGGACCTCGAACGTGATCCGCATGGTCAGTTGGATCCCCTTCCTCGGGCGCGAGGGGCTGTTCAACCAGATGCTGATGCAGGCCGGGCTGATCCAGCAGCCGCTGGACATCCTGCTCTATTCCGATTTCGCTGTGGTGCTGACCTATATCCACCTTTTCACGCTGTTCATGATCGTGCCGATCTTCAACAGCATGGCCAAGATCAATCCCAACCTGATCGAGGCCGCGCGTGACGCCGGCGCCAATTCCTGGCAGATCCTGACCGGCGTGATCGTTCCGCTGTCTAAGACCGGGATCGCCCTTGGGTCGATCTTCGTCGTCACGCTAGTGATGGGCGATTTCTTCGTCGTCCGGGTGATGAGCGGGGGCCAGAGCGCCTCCGTCGTCTCGGCCATGAAGAACCAGATCGACCAGTTGTTCTATCCTCAGGCCGCGGCCATGGCGGTGCTTCTGGTGCTGGTGGTGGTACTGATGGTTTCGGCCATCCTGCGCGTGGTGGACATCCGCGCGGAACTGGCGCGGTAAGGAGGCGGTTATGACGCAATCATCCACGCGCCGGGGTGCGGGCTTTTACGTCCTGGCGGCCTTCTTCGCGCTGTTCGTGCTGTTCCTCTATGGCCCGATGCTGATGATCTTCATCCTCAGCTTTCAGGGGCCGACGGGCGGATTGACCTTCCCGATGCGCGGGGTGTCGACGCATTGGTTCAACGACCTCTGGACCTCCAGCCGATATGGAGATCTGGGTGGGGCGTTCCGGCGGTCGCTGGCCCTGGGCGTCATGGCCATGGCGATCACGGCGGTCGTATGCCTGTTCGCGGCGCTTGGCTTCCGCCGCCGGTTCTGGGGTGCGGGGCCGATCTTCTATCTGTCGATCATCAGCCTGATCGTGCCCGGCATCCTGCTGGGCCTGGGCATCAGCCAGTTCTTCCAACTGCTTGGCCTGCGACTGTCGTGGTGGATGTCGGGCCTTGGCGCGCATCTCAGCTGGACGCTGCCGTTCGGGCTGCTGATCATGTTCGCCGTGCTGAACCGCTTCGACGGATCGTGGGAGGAAGCGGCCCGTGACGCTGGCGCCCGGCCTTGGCAGGTGCTGCGCCTTGTCACCGTGCCGATCCTGTTCCCCGGCCTGATCGCCGTCGCCCTATTCGGCTTTACCCTGTCCTATGATGAAATGCCGCGATCGCTGCTGACCGTGGGAGGCAGGAACACCCTGCCAATCGAGATTTCCAACATGACCACCAACGTCACGACGCCCGCGCTTTATGCCATCGGGACCGTGACATCCGCCGTCAGCTTCCTGGTGATTGCCATGGCTTTCCTGGCCATCGCCGTCATCCAGAAACAGCGGTCGCGCGCCAAGGGAAAGACTGAATGACCGAACAAAGCCGCATCGACATCCGGCATGTCACCAAGCTCTACGGGCGGACCAAGGCCGTCAACAATGTCGACCTGACCATCGACGGCGGGGCCTATTGCTGCATGATCGGCCCCTCGGGCTGCGGCAAGACCACGCTGCTGCGGATGATCGCCGGGCATGAGACGCCGACATCGGGCAGCATCCTGATCGGAGGGACGGATGTGACCACGGCCCGCACCGGCAGCCGGGGCACGGCGCTGATGTTCCAGAACTATGCGCTGTTCCCGCATCTGTCGCTGGCCGATAACGTGGCCTTCAGCCTGCGGGTCAAGGGCGTGCGCGCCGACGAACGGCGGCAGGCCGCACGCGAGATGCTGGACAGGGTGCAGCTTCTGCATCTGGCCGACCGGGTGCCGTCCGAACTGTCGGGCGGCCAGCAGCAGCGCGTGGCCTTGGCGCGCGCGCTGATCAACAAGCCTAAGGTGCTGCTGCTGGACGAGCCCCTGTCGGCCCTGGACGAATTCCTGCGCCTGAAGATGCGTGTGGAACTGAAACGCCTTCAGAACGACTTGGGCATCACCTTCATCCACGTCACCCACACGCAACCCGAGGCCATCGCCCTGGCCGATCAGGTGGTGGTGATGGATCACGGGCTGATCGAGCAGGCCGCCAGCCCGCGCGAGATCTACAATCGCCCGCACAGCCCCTATGTCGCGCGCTTCATGGGGGGCCAGAACGTGCTGGCGGGCCGGGTGGAACGCATCGACGGGACCAAAGCGGTGGTTGCGGGGCGGAACGGAGGTGTTTACGACCTGCCCGCCGCGCCGGGGACAGCGCCGGACCAGGACCTGCGCTTTTCCGTGCGCCGTGACCGGATTGTAACCCGGCCCGAACCTGCGGCGCGCAATGGGTTGTCCGGAAGGGTGGTCAACATCGAATACCAGGGCACCTTCGTAAAGGTCGCTCTCGACACCGGTCTGGGCGAGGAGTTCATGATCTACATGGACGACGAGGATTACTTCGCGCATCCCCACCGGGTCGGCGACACCGTGCACGCCGCTTGGGACGCTGGCCTGAACCATCATCTGCCCGGCATGAATGATTCGACCGGCACCCCGCACGAGGATTAGGATGAAACCCCGGGTCGAGATCATCGCCCTTGGCGGCACCATCGCCTGCGCGCCTGACTCGGGCGCATCGGGTGTGGCTCCCAGCCTGACGGGCATGGATCTGGTGGCGGCGGTCCCGCAACTGGGCACCTTGGCACAGATCGGCGCGCGGAACCTGTCGAACCTGCCTTCGACGGAAATCGGCCTGCCGCTGTTGTTCGACCTGGCGGCGGCGATCCGCGCGCATGAGGATGAGGGGATCGCGGGCATCGTGGTCACGCAGGGCACCGACACCATTGAGGAAACGGCCTTTGTCCTGCACCTGCTGCATCGGGGATCCATGCCGGTCGTGGTGACGGGGGCCATGCGCAACCCCTCGTTGCCCGGAGCCGACGGTCCCGCCAACTTGCTGGCCGCCGTGGCCTGCGCGGTGGATCCTGGCTGCCGCGATCTGGGTGTCATGGTGGCCTTTGACGACGTGATCCATCCCGCCGCCTGGGTGCAGAAACGCGACACCTCGTCGACCGGAGCCTTCTGGTCCCCGGCGCCGCTGGGCTGGATGGCCGAGGAGCGCCCTGCCCTTTATGCAAAGGCCCCCCACAGGGCGGCATTCGACATTCCGCAAGACGCCACCCTGCCGTTCGTGCCGATCCTGAAGCCCGGCCTGTCCGACCCGCCTCTGCTGGTCGATGCCTGTCTGGCCGCAGGCGCCGCCGGTCTGGTTTTGGATCTGGCAGGTGGCGGGCATGTGCATTCATCCTGGCTGGACCCGCTGACCGCGGCGGCGGAACGCATGCCTGTGGTCTTTTCCAGCCGGACCCGGGGCGGACGCGTGCTATCGCGGACCTATGGCCAGGTTGGAGGAGAAATCGACCTGCTGAACCGGGGTCTGCAGGGCAGCGGCGATCTGGACGCGCTGAAGGCGCGGCTGGTGCTGATACTGGCGCTGATGACCGGAGCGCCCGGCCGGTTCGGCGAGGTTACGAACCTGTCCTGGCAGCCCGGCAATTTCGAAACCATCCCAACACGGAGACCATGATGAGCAAGAAAATCTACTGCGCCTTCGGCACCGACATCGACTCTGTCGCAGGCTGGATCGGATCCTATGGCGGCGGCGACAGCCCCTCCGACATCCAGCGCGGCGTCTTCGCGACCGAGGTCGGCATCCCCCGCCTGCTGCGGCTGTTCAAGAAATACGACCTGCGCACCAGCTTCTTCATCCCCGGTCATTCGCTGGAAACCTTCCCCGACCAGATGCGGATGATCGTGGACGCCGGTCACGAAATCGGCGCGCATGGTTATCTACATGAAAACCCAATCGCCATGACGCCCCAGCAAGAGGAAGACGTTCTGGTCAAGTCGATTGAGCTGATCGAGGGCCTGACCGGCCGTGCGCCGCGCGGTTATGTGGCGCCCTGGTGGGAAATGTCGAACTCGACTGCCGCGCTGCTCCAGAAATACAACTTCAGCTATGACCATTCGCAGGGCTATCGCGACTTCCAGCCCTTCTACGCGCGGGTCGGTGACGAATGGAACACCATCGACTATACCAGGCAGGCGAAGGAGTGGATGCATCCACTGAAGCATGGCAGGGAAATCGACCTCGTCGATATCGCGGCCAACTGGTATGTGGACGACCTGCCGCCGATGATGTTCATGAAGAAGGCCCCGAACAGCCACGGCTTCGTCAATCCCCGCCATATCGAGGAGATGTGGCGCGACCAGTTTGACTGGGTGTATCGGGAAATGGATTACGGCGTCTTCGCCTTCACCATCCATCCCGATGTTTCGGGACGGCCTCAGGTGCTGCTAATGCTGGAACGGCTGATTGAATACATCAACGGCCATGAAGGCGTGGAATGGGCCACGTTCGAGGAGATCGCGGACGATTTCCGCAAGCGTTATCCCTTCGATTCGGGCAAGCGGCCCGAGGTGATCTGAAAGGAGAAGGCCATGTGCAGCGCCTGCGGTTTTCCGACCGCGCCGGGACACTGGACGGATGCGGGCGCGCAGACGCCCGGCGACCGGCTGCGCCTGCGCTTTTCCCGGCAGGAGGCGATCAACCGCCTTCTAGCCCCCTATGGGTTGAAGGCCTGGGACGACGGCGTCACCCCGGGCCTGCAACTCTTTGCGCCGGGTGGGCAGCGGGAACTGGTGCCGGATCTGGCCGCGCTGTGGGCCGTGGCTGGACGGATGGCGGGGCAACCCATCGACCCGCTGTCCGATCGGGCCCTGGCTGATGCCTGAAACCCGTTCGGATGGCCGCCTGCCGCTGACGATCCTGGGCGGCTTTCTGGGCGCCGGGAAGAGCACTTGGCTGCGCCACCAACTGCACATGGGACGATTTGTCCGGCATCATGTCCTGGTAAACGAGGCGGCGGAAACCCCGGTGGACAACCTGCTGCTGGCCGGGGCGGGCCGGATCACCGTCCTGGCCGGGGGCTGCGCCTGCTGCACGGAATTGCCGGGGCTGCTTTCAACACTGCGCGCCATCTGCGACGCGGCCAGCGGCCGACAGGCGGGTCGGATCGCGGGGATCCTGTTGGAAACCAGTGGGTTGGCGGATCCGGGCCGGATCGCTGAGGCCATAGCGGAAGATTCCGTCCTGACCCGCCGTCTGGCTATGGCGCAGACGCTGGTTCTGGTGGACAGCCTTCATGGGAGCCCCCAACTCGCCACCGAACACCTCGCGCGCGCGCAGATCGAGGCGGCGGACGAGTTGATCCTGACCAAGCCCCTGCAGGCCGATCCTGCAACCGTGGGACGTATCGCGTTGACGCTGCGCCAGATCAACCCTGGTGCCGCCCTGTCGGCGGCGGAACATGGCGTTCCCGTTCCGCTGCCCATGGAAGAGGGCCTTCGTCCCCTCGACCTGCCCCCGCTTGGCGCCAGCGAGCCGATCATGCCCTATCGACTGGAGGCCAGCGGCGAGGGCGGGTGGGTGGCGCTGTCCACCTGGCTTTCCGCCCTGCTTCAGGCCCGGGGCGACGACATCGTGCGCATCAAGGGCGTGGTGCGCACGTCGGCCGGGCGCCTGCTGCTGCAATCGGTACGGCAGGTCGTGCAGCCACCCGAAATCCTGCCAGAGGACAACGATGCCCTGGCCGGACCGCCGCCCGAGGAAGGCGTGATCGTGCTGATCGGCCGGGGCATGGATGCAGACAGGCTGGGCCGGTCATGGCGCCGCTTCGGCGCCTGACCGGCGCGCTCAGTCCATTGGGGCGCCCGCGCCGCGGCTTGCCATCGGCGATAGGGCGCGGGGAAGAAACTTGCCCCCCTCCTTCTTCCCCAGGATCTCGCCTTCCTGCATCACCACCTCGCCGCGCAGGATCGTGGCATGGGGCCAGCCGGTGACCTCATACCCCTCCCAGGGCGTGTAGTCGGAACCGTGATGCATCAGGGACTGGCTGATCGTCACGGTGCGGGCGGGATCCCACAGCACGATGTCGGCGTCATAGCCGGGCGCGATCGACCCCTTGGAGGTCAGCCCATAGATCCGGGCGTGGTTGGTCGAGGCCAGCGCGACGAACTGGTTCTCGGTGATCCGGCCCTTGACCACGCCTTCGGACCACAGGATCGGCATGCGGACCGCGACCCCAGGAATGCCGTTCGGCACCCATTTGAAAGCCGTGCGGGCCTTTGGGTTCTTCTTGCCCATCTCGCCCTCGAAGTAGAAGGGGCAGTGGTCCGAGGAGAAGGTCTGAAAGACCCCGGTCTGGATGCCGTTCCAGATCGCATCCCAGCTTTCGCGGTCGCGCGGCGGGGGCGAGCAGACATATTTGCTGCCCGTGTCGTCCATGTTCAGGCCCTTCAGATCCTCGGCCGTCAGCGAGACGTACTGGGTGCATGTCTCGCCCATAATCTTCAGCCCGCGGTTTCGCGCCCAACGGATCTGCTCCATTGCCTCGCGGCCCGAGACATGGACGATCATTATCGGCACGCCGGTAAGCTCCGCATGGCTGATGGCGCGGTGGGCGGCCTCGCGCTCGACTGACTGGGGGCGCGACACGGCGTGATAGTAAGGCGCGACCTTGCCTGCCTTTTCCAGTTTCTCGGTCATGAAGCGGATGGCGTCATAGCCCTCGCAATGGACCATGACCAGGGCGCCCTGTTCCCCCGCCGCATCGAAGACCTCCAGCAGTTCGCGGTCGTTCAGCACCATGTCGTCATAGGTCATGAAGACCTTGAGCGAGGTATAGCCCGCCGCGACCAGGGCAGGTAGTTCCTGCCCCAACACGGCAGGCGTTGGATCGGTCAGGATCAGGTGAAAGCCGTAGTCGCAATAGGACTGGCCCTCGGCCTCCTTGTGGTAGTCCTCGACCGCCTTGCGCAGGGACGTGCCGCGCGATTGCAGGGCAAAGGGGATGACGGTGGTGTTCCCGCCCGCGATGGCGGATCGGGTGCCGGTCTCGAAGCCGTCGGCCATGGCCGGGCCGCCGAAGGCGGGCTGCGCGAGATGCACATGGCTGTCGATGCCGCCGGGCATCACGCGCAAGCCCGTCGCGTCGAGTTCCCGCTTGCCCTTGTCCAGGTCCAGCCCGACAGCCACGATCTTGCCGTCGCGGATGCCTACATCCGCGCGTGCGGTATCAGCGGCGGTTACGACCGTGCCGCCTCGGATGACCAGGTCGAATTCCTGCATGACGTTCCCTCTCCTCATACCATCACGTCGCCGCCGTTGGGCGAAAGCGTCTGCCCGCAGTAAAATGCCCCGCCCGTTTCCGAAGCAAGCAGCAGTGCGGTGGGAGCGATCTCGTCCGGCTGCCCAAAGCGCCCGACCGGCAGCTGCCCTTTCTTCATCGTCAGCCAGGCGTCGCTGTGGCCCATCAGCAAGGGCGTTTCCACCGGGCCGGGGGCGATGCCGTTGACCATGACGTTATGCGCGGCCCCTTCATAGGACAGGGCGCGGGTCAGCCCGACCACGCCCGCCTTGGCCGCGACATAGGCCGCAAGGCCCGGCGCGCCCTTATAGGCCAGTTGCGAGGCGATGTTGACGATCCGCCCGTAACGCCGTTCCACCATGCCGGGGAAAAAGGCGCGCGTGACCAGGAACACCCCGCGCAGGTTCACGCCCAGCATCCGGTCCCATTCGGCGACCGTGACATCGCCAAAGGGCTTATCCTTGCCGCCAATGCCGGCGCAGTTCACTAGGATGTCGGGCTCGCCGAGGGTCGTAGCCGTCCATTCGGCTAGGGCCGAGACCTGCGCCTCGTCCGCCACGTCGCATTCCAGGAAGGCAAGCTGGCGTCCGGCGGCCTGGAACTCGGCGCCCAGAGCCTCTGCTCCCGAAGCATCGCCGAAATGGCAGATGGCCACATCGGCGCCCGCATCGGCAAACAGCATGGCAATGGCCGCGCCGATGCCCCGGCTGCCGCCGGTGATCAGCGCCTTGCGGCCCTGCAGCGAAAAGGGCGCGACGATAGATGTCATTGCTCGTTCTCCCGGGCTTTCAGCCAGTCCAGATAGCTGCGGATGCCCTCCTCGAGCGAAATGTTCGGCCGATAGCCCAGGTCGCGCTCGGCGGCAGAGATGTCGAAGCGTTCCTGGCGCATGTCGCCCGGATCGTCGCCGGAGGCGACCTCCACCCTGGCGCCGGGGACAACTCGCATCACTGTCTCGGCAACCTCGGCCAGAGTCAGCCAGGAGCCACCGGTAATATTGTAGGCTTGCTGCGAGAGATTCGGCCGGTCGAGAGCCGCGATCATGGCGGCGCTCGCATCATCGATGTGCAGATACTGTCGCGGAAAGTCGCGACCAAAGGGAATGTGGGTGGGTCGGCCCGCTATCGCATCGGTCAGCATCTGGCGGATGAGGCAGGCGGTGCTGCGACGTGGACCGTAGACCCAGCCAATGCGCAGGTTCACCGTATCCACTCCAAACTGTAGCTTGTAGGCGTTCATCACATGTTCGGCAGCCGCCTTCGAGGCCCCATACATCGTGTCCGGCACCATCACCGTGTTTTCGGAAACGGGAGCAGGCGGGGTCACCCCATAGGCAGTCGCCGTCGAGGCAAAGACCACGCGAACATTGCCAATGACGCGGGCAAGTTCGCCGATATTAGCAGCGCCGCCGATATTCACTTGCACCATCTGGATCGGGTGGTCGGGCGATACCATCGGTCCTGAAAATGCTCCGCAGTGGACGATCCGGTCGATGTCATGGGCGCGGGCGATTGCGTGTAAACCATGGACATCGGTCACATCGCATTCGCGAACCTCGCGCCCATCCACGGTCGTAGCCATGCGGTCGATGGCGATCACACTTGTTCCTCGATCCTCCAGCTTGCACCGCACGGCATTGCCGATCAGCCCGGCAGCGCCGGTGATCAGAACGTGACGTTCACTCATTCAAGATTTCCTTCCCGATCAGGCCGCAAATCGTTCAATGGGCAATTCCGCGCCCAAGAGCATGCGGGTATAGTCGTGCTGAGGATGGGCGAAGATACGTTCGGTTTCTCCGATTTCGACGATCTTGCCGTGGCGCATCACGGCGACATTATGTGCAAGCGACCGAACCGAATTCAGGTCATGGGTGATGAAAAGCGTCGCCAGTTGCATCTCGCGTTGCAGGTCGCGCACCAGATCGATGATCTGGGCGCGCACCCGGATATCTAAAGCGGTCGTTGGTTCATCGAAAACCACGAAGTCGGGGCGAGTTGCCAACGCCCGTGCCATCCCAACCCGCTTTTGTTCACCCGCCGTCAGTTCATGGGGAAAGACGTCGGCAAGTCGGCTGGGAAGGCGCACCAAATCCAGCATCTCAAGCACCCGGGCTCGCCGGGTCGCGGAAGTCGACGCGGTGGGGTCAAGCGCCAATGGCTCGCTGATCAATCGCTCCACTGTCCATCGCGGATTAAGGGCAACATAGGGTTCTTGGAATACCATCTGGATGTTACGCCGCATGGGGCGAAACGCCTTGTCAGGCAGCGTCAGCACATCGTCCCCATTGAACAGAACCCTGCCGCTGTCTGAGCCCAGCAGTCGTACAAGGCATTGACCCACCGTTGTTTTTCCTGATCCGCTTTCACCTACCAACGCCAACGTCTCGCCTTTTGGAATTGCAAAGGAGACGTCATCCACCGCCTTGACCACGTGGCCAGAAGGAGTTGGAAAATGTTTGACCAAGTTGACGACCTCGAGCAGCGGTGTTGCCCTGCCAATGTCGGGTTGTAGATCGGACCTCGTCATGGGGGCGGGTCGTGCGCGGGCTGCTGCCAGTAGTTCAGCACCATATTCGGTTGTGGGATGATGTAGAAATGCAGCCGTTGCACCCTCTTCGACGATATGGCCATCGCGCATGATCGACACCCTGTCGCAATAGCGTGCGACGATGCCAAGGTCATGGGTGATGATGATCGCGCCCATACCGGCCTCGCGGCAGCGCGCCACCAGCAGGTCCAGCACCTGGACCTGGATCGTCGCATCTAGCCCCAGGGTCGCATCGTCCGCGAGAATAACTCGCGGCTCGGCCACAAGAGCCATGGCGATGATCACTCGCTGGGCCATTCCACCGGAAAGTTGATGGGGGTAGGCTTCGGCGCGCTTTTCGGGATCGACGATACCCACCTTGCTGAAAAGCGCTATCGCCTCTGCACGTGCGGCAGCGGGGCTGATATTCTTGTGCGCGCGCAACACATCAGCCACCTGCACGCCGACGGGACGCACCGGGTCTAGAAGAGACTTGGCATCCGTACCAATCAGGGAAACTTGGCCACCACGCAGCTTACGCAATTCCTCGGCAGACATCTGACTCAGGTCGCGCCCAGCCACCTGAACTGTCCCGCCGCTGACCTGCCCCTTGCCCGGCAATAGACCGATCAGGGCACGAGCAAGAACAGATTTGCCTGCGCCGGTTTCACCCACGATGCCTAGCACCTCGTCTGGGCCCAGTTGCAGGTTGACACTGTGAAGCACCGTCTGCTCCCCGAATGTCACCGATAGGTTGCGGGCTTCAAGCAGCGGCTTTGTATCCTGGATCTGCATCAGGCTCTCTCCCTGCGGGGGTCAACATAGTCGCGCAACGCGTCCGCCATCAGGGCAAAGCTCAGCACGGAAAAGACGATGGCCAAGCCGGGGAAAAGCGCGACCCACCAGACGCCTAGGATCATCTGCTGCGATCCGACGGAAACCATCAGCCCCCATTCGGGCAATGGCATCCGCACTCCTGCCCCGATAAAGGACAGACCCGCGGTTAGCAGGATTGCCATCCCGATCGAGATTGAAATCTGGACGATGGCCGGCGTCAGGGCATTTGGCAGGATGTGCCGGAACATAATCTTGCCATCCGTGGCGCCCGAACAGCGCGCGGCAGCGATAAACGGACGGTCACGCAGAGACAGCGCCTCGGCCCGGATCAGACGGGCGAATATCGGCACGAAAAGTACCGCAAGCACGATCGCGACGTTCCATATCTCCTGCCCCATCACCGATACCAGCGCCATTCCCAATACGAAGACAGGAAAGGACTGGATGAAATCGAAGACGCGCATGACCATGGTGCTGGCCCAACCTCGATAGTATCCGACGAGCAGACCTATGGGCACACCGATAGCAAAAGCCACCGCAACTGCCACGACTGAAATCAGCAGGTTGACCCGTGTGGCATAGATGATGCGTGAATAGATATCCATTCCGGACACGTCCGTGCCCAACCAATGCGCAACAGATGGCGGCTGGAGCGAGGCCAAAGGATCGGCCTCTGTCGGTGCATGTGTTGCCAGAAGAGGCGCGAAGATGATTGCGATAACCTGTAGCAGCAGCAGCACCAGCCCGAAAGTCGCGCCTGGTCTGCTGAGAAGAAAAGCAAAAAAATTCCTGATCTTTAGCATAATTGGCCCCTCAGACCTGAATCCGCGGGTCGGCCAGTTCGTAGAGGATATCTACGACCAAATAGACCACCAGGATGAAGACCGCCGCCACCAGCACAAAGCCTTGCAGGGCGGGGTAATCGGAATAGGTCACCGCCTGCACCGCGTATTGGCCGAGCCCTCCCCAGGAAAAAATCGTCTCGACCAGCACGGCCGCACCCAGCAGGAAGCCCACCAGAAAGCCCACAAGCGTGATGATGGGCGGCAGACTGTTGCGCAAGGCGTTGCGGACGATGCGGCGCTGGCCCAATCCGCTAGCACGCTGGTGGCGGATGAAATCGGCACGCCAGATCTCGGCGAAGGTCGTCTTGGTCATCTTCATCAGCGCGCCCGCATTCACGATGGTCAGCGTCAGCACCGGCAGCAGCAACCGCCCCGCTGCCGATTTCAGTGCTGCGAAATCGCCCGCGATGATTGCGTCGAAGGTATAGAAGCCCGTGACCGTGGATGGCGGGGTGATCATCGGGTCGATCCGGCCGAACGGCGCCGCCGCGATCCCCAGGGTGCTGAACAGGAAGAAGATCAGCAGAAGGCCGACCCAGAAATCCGGGATCGCTCCGGCCGCCATGCCATAGAAGCGGCTGACGTAATCGGCCACGCCGCCTGGACGGACCACCGCCAGGACCGCGATGGCGACCGCGATCAGGATGGTCAGGATCATCGCGTAGAAGATCAGTTCCAGCGTGGCAGGCGCGCGCTCCATCAGATCCACGGCGACCGGGTTCGAGGTGAACAGCGAAACTCCCAGATCGCCCTGAAGGACGCCGCCCAGGTAATGCACGAACTGCTGCCACAGGCTGCCGTCAAGGCCAAGCTGTTCGCGCAGGTTGGCGATGCTTTCCGGGGTTGCCATGTTGCCCAGCATCAGCAGGGCCGGATCGCCGGGTAGCATCCGCACCAGCATGAAGGTCACGAAAATGACGCCAAGCATCTGCGGCACCACCATGGGAAGCCGCGTCAACACGATGCGCAGCGTTCGCGGCAGACGCCGCCAGGTCGTCGAAAGGCTCATGTCGGTCATCCGTCAGAGAGAGATGCCCGCCGGAAGACCCCGGCGGGCAAGGCTATCGTCAGCGGTCATTCCTTGTGGAAATCGAACCAGGCGTTGCCGTTGGGCGTGTACCACGAATAGCCCTTGACGTTCTGCCGGGTCGCAAGCTGATAGCCGGGGTTGAACAGGAACACCCAAGGCGCGTTTTCCATGGTGATCTGCTGGACGCGCTTCATGTCCGCCAGTCGCTTTTCCTCGTCGGTCGAGGTGAGGGCGCTGTTAATCAGCTCGTTCACCTCGTCGCTGTGGAAGCGCGAATAGTCGATCAGCGAATTGCTGTTCAGCCACAGATTCGCCACATAGGCGGCATCGGGAACGATGGCCATGTCGCGGAAGAAATACATCGGGATCTGGCCCTTGGTATAGCGCTCGACCAGTGTTGACGCTGGCAGCTTGGACAGGGTGACATCGACCCCGGCCTTGGCGAAGGCCGTCTTGAGAATGACCGCCAGCTCTTCTTCCATCTGGTCGCCGGTGCGATAGCCAAGCTCGGTCTGGAAGCCGTCCGGGAAGCCCGCCTCGGCCAGCAGGGCCTTGGCCTTCTCGACATCGTTCTCGAAGCCGAAATATTCATCCGTGAAGCCCGGATAGATTTCTGAAATCGGGCTCTTGGTCGGGCGGGCGGTGTCGAAATAGACGGCCTTCGCGATCTCGTCACGCGGCACAAGGTAATTCAGCGCCAGCCGCACCTTGGGATTATCAAAGGGTGGCGTCTCGTTGTGCATCTCGACGCGGTGGATATAGTTGCCGAACACCTTATGCACCGTTACGCCGGGCATCTGCCCCAGCATCGACAGCTCACGGGGCGACAGGTATTCTGCCACATCGACCGCCCCCGCCTGCAAGGCCGCCAGCCGGTTCGCGCTAGTAGGCATCTCGCGGAAGATGACCCTCTTCAGCTTCGGCTCACCGCGATAATAATCCAGGTTGGCGTCATAGACGATTTCCTGGCCCGGCGTGTATTTCGTCACCTTGTAGGGGCCAAAGGACGCCGAATTGATCGCCAGCCACCGCTGGCCCCAAGGGTCTTCGGCCGTCAGGTGTTCCTTCATCGTATCCGAATCAAGGATCCCTAAGTCGCTGTTGACCCACAGCTTCTCCAGCAGGGGTGAAGGATTCGGAATGCTAACCCGCACGGTCATGTCATCGACCTTGGTGAAAGCAGTCTCGAAATCCTCGATCTTCAAGATCTGGGTCATGTACCAGTGGAAGTTCGACTTCAGGTTCCAGCCCCGCTCGAAGGACCACATGACATCGTCGGCGTTCAGCGGGTGCCCCGCGCCGCTGACCACGCCGGGCCGCAGATGGAAGGTGATCGACTTGAAGTCCGGCGCAACCTCCCATGTCTCGGCCAGCGCGCCGGTGATCTTCGAGAAATCCTCGTAGTTCACCCCGTCCTCACCCTGCTTCATCTCGAAGGCCAGCAGCCGTTCGTTCACGTTGCGGCGCAACTCATGGACGGCCTCGGTGGGCGGGTATTCCTGGTCCAGCGATTCCGGCGTGCGCGGACCGGCGACGATCAGGGTCTCTTGCGCGGTCTGCGCGGTAGCGGGATGTCCGCCGAAGGCCGCCGCGGCGACAAGCGCACCGATAGCAGTCTGCATCAGAAAGCGCCGGCTGGGGAAAAGAAGGGTCTTAAGGTCCAAGTCATGATCTCCCTGTGATCGCGCCACCCTTGCTCTGTCTCCGCAAAGCTTTTCGTCTGTGGCTGGTTTACATCGTTGGATACAATCAAGGGGACAACAATGCGTCCTGTCAATTGAAATTGAGGATCCGGTGTGCGATATACTGTGAAAGGTGCAGGACGATCTGAAATGCTCAGGTGTTAGGCTGAGATCGAATAGCAAGAGGGCATTTCGGAAAACCAATGGATGATGAAGACATTTCAGGGGAAGGCAGCGCTAAACGCCGCCACGGTTATACTGAACAGGAAATTACCCGGCGCCTGATCGAGGCAATCTTTGAACAGCGTCTTCCCCCGGGCGAGAGGATCACCGAAACGCAGCTAGCCGGTATTTTTGGGGTCAGCCGGTCTGTCGTTCGCCTGTCAATGAGCAAGCTTTCGGACATCGGCGTCTTCAGGAAGACGCCCAACCTTGGCTACACGATCGCGGCTCCTTCCCGGGCCGAAGCCAGGATGATGCTGAATGTGCGCAAGATGATCGAGCCTGATATGGTCCGGTCGATCGCCATGTCGCGCTCGGCAGCGGACATCCAGCGGCTTGCCGATCATATCGCCATAGAGGAAGCGGCGCGGCAGGCAGGCGACCGTTCGAAACTGGTCCGGCTGACCGGGGAATTTCATCTGAAGCTGGCCGAAATCAGCGGCAATGTCTATCTGGTACATATCCTGACGCAGCTTCAAGTGCTGACTTGCCTGGCGATTCTGGTTCATGCCGAATCAGAAACAGGCTGCCCGAGGGACGAGCACAGCAGCATCGTTAGCGCCATTGTTGAGGGCGACGGAGACAAGGCTGCCGCCGGGATGATGCATCACCTGACCCACATCTCGGAAGAGCTCCAGATCGACAATCTAAGACCGGAACCCAGTCTGGAAAGCGCCCTCCGCTGGCTGGGTGCGGGGCCGGAAAGTCTGATCTGTACGTCGTGACGGCGTTGATGATGTGACCGCCCCCCGACGGCATCTGATGTGCCAAGGTGGGTCTGCAACGATCCACAAGGGGAGCGGTCATGTCGGAGATTATCATGGTCGGGCTCGATCTGGCGAAGAATGTGTTCCAGGTGCATGGAGCCGACGGCACAGGACGGACGGTTCTGCGCAAAAAGATACGGCGAGCGCAGATGCTGGAGTTTTTAAGCCAGCTGCCCTCGTGCGTCGTGGCGATGGAAGCCTGTGGCGGTGCCCACTTCTGGGGCCGTGAGATCGGCAAGCTGGGCCATGATGTGCGGTTGATCCCGCCTGCCTATGTGAAGCCATTCGTCAAGCGGCAGAAGAACGACATGGCGGACGCCGAGGCCATCTGCGAGGCGGCGATGCGGCCCACGATGCGCTTTATTCCAGTGAAGAGCGAAGAGACCCAAGGCGCGGCAATGGTCTTTCGCGTGCGCGAGTTGCTGATCCGGAAGCGCACGCAAGCGATCAACGCATTACGCGGCCATCTGACCGAGTTCGGTCAGATTGTTCCGCAGGGAGCGGCCAATGCCTCGCGGCTGATCGCGATCGTGGAAGATCCAGAAAGTGATCTGCCTGCCGGTGCCATTCCCACGCTGAAGGCTTTGATCGCGGTGCTCACGCATCTGGAGGCAGAGATCAGGAAGCTCGATGCGGAGATCGCCCGTCGCGCCAAGGAGAATGACGTGGCCCGGCGGCTGATGACGGTGCCGGGCATCGGGCCGCTGATTGCCACGGCCATTGCGGTTCTGGCTCCGCCACCCGAGACCTTCCGCAAGGCACGCGACTTTGCCGCCTGGCTGGGTCTGGTGCCCCGGCAGCATTCGACCGGCGGCAAGCAGCGTCTCGGAGCGACGACCAGAATGGGCGAACGATCCCTGCGACGCCTGCTGATCCTTGGTGCCAACAGCGTCATCATCAAGCGCCACGTCCATGCCGTGGCGCGGCCCGGCACCTGGCTGGCGGGGATGCTGTCGCGCAAGCCTCCGATGCTGGTGCGCGTCGCACTTGCCAACAAGATGGCACGCATTGTCTGGGCCTTGATGGCAAAGGGCCAAGACTATCGAGCTCCGGCTGCGACGGCGTAAGCCGAGCGTCAGTCGCGAGGACGTCGGAGCGTAAGAAGGGCAAGGAGAAGTTTGGCGCAACGGTCGTGAGACGGGATCAGGGGAACCAGCCTGCAACAAAGTGCCACCGAGCACGCGGCGTTGATGTGGAGCCTGATCCGCGAACACCATACGGGCCCTGCGGCATGGATCACGCCGCATCATGAGGCCGGACACATGTCAGCACCCGACAACGCGCCGGGATCAGCTTCAAAACTCCTCTTGCGCTTGGGGCGGTTACACATGTTGCAAAACTCGGCTTGGCGCAGGATTCACGCGGGCGCTGCGGTAGGTTAAGGGTGCTTGCATGACAAAGCGCAACCCTGTCCGCTGTCGCACGACGAACTGGAAATCCTACAATGACTAGGTAATCGTGATATCCAATCAGCTCACTCAATTCGTGCAAGCTGTTCCAGTAAGCATCCGGAAGGCGGAGACGTGCCTGAGTGGTCGTGCCAGCAAGCTGACAGTCCGGTCTGTCAGGTCTCGTGTTGGACCAGCTGAGCTTTGATGGCGTCCATGACTGCCCGCGTTCGGGGAGGGATTTGCCGGCGGGTGGGGTAAACGCCCCAGATGCCAAGTTCTGGCAACTCAGCATCCTTCATCTCGATGCGTTCGAGACAGCCCTGCTGAAGACATTCCTTCACATCCCAGTAAGTCATCACCGCAAGCCCCGCGCCGTCGAGACAAGCAGCCCGAACCGCTTCGATGCTATTGGCAGTGAACGGGCCGTTGACCCGTATCCAACGGAGCTCCTCACCAATGTGGAACGGCCAGCTTGGGATGCCATGGAGGGTCAGGCAAGGATGGCCGACCAGGTCGGCGACAACAGCAGGCTTCCCGAACCGACGGATATAATCAGGAGCGGCACACAGGACCCGGGGATTTGACGCCAGCCGAGTTGCAATAAGCTCCGAGGAATTCAGCGGCGAAACTCGGATTGCAAGATCGAGGCCAGTGCCAGCAAGATCCACAATCCCATCCGTCAACGTCAGATCGACCTTGAGCAGAGGGTTGTCCGCCATAAGACGCGTCAGGGCCGGAACGATGATCGACCGGCCGATCAGGTTTGGCGCTGTCACCTTCAACACCCCCTGAAGGCCGCTGTCGCCTGCCGCTAGCGCCGCAAGAGCGGCATCGTGCGTTTCCAGTAGGGAAATTGCGTATGGAAGAAACGCTTCACCTTCGGGCGTGAGAGAGACCGATCGCGACGTGCGGTGAAAAAGCCGAACCCTTACCTCGCTTTCCAAACTGGCAAGGCGCCTGCTGACTGTCATGACAGGAACGCCCATCTGCCGGGCCGTCGCCGAAAGCGTTCCCAACGATGCAATGGACCGGAAAAGAGCGATGTTCTCGATGAGCATATTATAACGCTATTCGTTAAGCTCCTTACCGTCCAGCCTCACTTCTGGCTTATAAGTTGCTCGTCTAAGTCTCTGCCAACACAAGGAGAGATATGATGACTGATGAGCAACAAGCGCTCCTTTCGCCCGTGACATTGGCAGGCCGCACTTTGAAGAACCGTCTTGGCGTGGCGCCGATGACACGCGTCACTGCCACCGAGGATGGACGCGCGACCGAGACGATGACCCGCTACTATGAGCGCTTCGCTCGCGGTGGTTTCGGGCTTGTTATCACCGAAGGCATTTACACCGATCAGGCCCATTCACAGGGCTATGCATTTCAGCCGGGCCTGACTGACGAGGCACAGACAGGCGCCTGGCAACCGGTGGTCAAGGGTATCCAGAGCCATGGCGCGCTGGCGATTGCCCAGCTGATGCATGCGGGCGGTATTTCACAAGGAAACCGGTTCCGCGACACCAACGTCGGGCCATCTGCTATCCAGCCCAAGGGTCAGCAGATGACCTTCTACCGGGGTACGGACGACTATCCCGTGCCGCAGGAAATGAGCGAAGCGCAGATTTCAGAAGCCATCGAAGGCTTCGCATCCGCCGCCGTCCTTGCGGTTGAGGTCTCTGGCTTCGACGGGGTCGAAATCCATGGGGCAAACGGCTATCTGCTGGACCAGTTCCTCACAGACTATGCAAACAAACGGAGCGACCAATATGGCGGCAGCACCCAAAATCGCGTTCGCCTGACCATCGAGGTGGTCAATGCCGTTCGCGCGGCGGTCGGCAAAAGCATCCCCCTTGGCGTTCGCATCTCCCAAGGGAAGGTCAACGACTTTCACCACAAGTGGGCAGATGGCGAGAAAGACGCAGAGATCATCTTCGGCTCCTTGTCCGACGCGGGCGTTGATTACATCCACGTCACGGAATTCGAAGCGTGGCAGCCCGCCTTCGGATCCGGGCCGAGCCTCGTGCAGTTCGCGAAGAAATACGCTCCGAATACTATCGTTCTCGCCAATGGAAGCCTTCACGACGTTGAGAAAGCCGAAGCGGTTCTGAAAGACGGAGCCGATGTGGTGACGCTGGGCCGTGGTGCGCTCGCCAATCCGGACTTCCCCATTCGGGTCGCACATGCTGAGCGGCTTCGCGACTTTGACCCGGCGGTCCTCGGTCCGATTGCTGATGTCAAGGAAAGCGAACTCGCACTCTGATCACCGAAAGTCACTGTTGATTTTCCAGGCAGCGTCCGCACTCTCGTGCGGGCGCTCACGACTAGTTGATATGAACGGCGCAGCATGAGTTGGTGAAGTTCGCGGTTTTGTTTGGCGGCAGAAGTACACACGGGTCTCTAGCTAGCAGCCTTCCCCGGAAGATCGTCATCGATAAGAGTGCCGCCAATACCCATGCCTGCGTATTCCACGGCATCTGACCGCTTATTCCAGCAACATCAGACCAGCCGTTCCACCGGCATCCGACCGGTCGGCGCTCAGCGTCTCAAAGGGATCATCCGATGACAGGCCGATACGATCTTGAATCAGACCGAGATCACGAACGCAACACCTGTGCCCCGCAATCGTAAGTGGGGCAGATTTCCGGGCAACGTGGTTCAGACACATTGCTTGGCAACTGTTTCAGATAGCCGGGGCTACAAGCAGCCTATCGTCTGTAGACCAGCTGCCCCGGAATCTGCCCCACATACCCCCAGTTACCCCGACCTATCTCAGCAAAATAGCTAATAATTTTAAGCGCATATATTGTTAGTTCCGCAATTATAGACCTTTCTGCGGATCACTTGTCATAGATAATTCTGCCGGCCAAGTATTCTATAGTCCTCGCTTATGGGCACTGTTTTCAGGGTGCCGTGCGAAGCCCACCCTGCAGTCGAAAAGACGCTTCTCAACAGCCTTGGATTAATGAAGCGCTACCTTCGCTGGGCAAGATAGCGTGGTATCTGACCCCCCTGCCCTTCTCTGAAACAGTACCCGTAACCGGCAACATATTTAATAAACGCCAAAAAACGACCGTTTCCTCTTGCCCTCCAACTGTGTAATCCTCCCCCTCGACGACCACGGAGCCCTTCATGTCCCTTATCGGCTATGCCCGCGTCTCGACCGGGGAACAGACGCTTGACCCTCAGCGGATGGAACTGCGGGCTGCGGGCTGCACAACCATCCACGAAGAACACGCCTCGGGGGCCGATCGGACACGCCCTGCCCTTGCGCGGCTTCTGGCGACGATCCGGCCGGGGCAGACGCTGGTGGTGGTCCGCCTCGACCGGCTGGCGCGGTCGCTGAGCCATCTTCTGCAGGTGATCGAGACGCTGGAGGCCAGGGGCGCGCATTTCCGGTCGCTGGGCGACCCGATCGACACCACCACGGCGCAGGGCAAGTTCAGCCTGCAGGTGATGGGCGCGGTGGCGGAACTGGAGCGCGCGCTGATCCGCGAACGGACCAAGGCGGGACTGCGCGCGGCGCGCGCCCAGGGGCGGATCGGCGGCAATCCGGCGTTGAAGGCAGGCGACCGGGACGCGATCCGCAAGCTGCGCGCGGCGCGGGACGAGACCTATTTCCAGAAGCTCGAATCCACCGCCGACACCTGGCTGCCGCTGGTGCGCCGCCACCGCCCGGACATGGCCTGGGACGACCTGACGCGGCTTCTGGGCAGCCGCACCGGCCAGCCCTGGACGGTCGAGCGGCTGAAGCGCGCCGCCCGCCGCTATGTCCGCGACGGGCTTTTGCCAACCACAGTGCTGGACCGCGCCCCGCGCCGCACGGCGGACGACCGGCTGCTGGCCATCATCGCCGGGATGCGCCATGCCGATCCCGACCTGACGCTGGCGGGCATCGCAAAGCGGCTGGAGGACATGCGCGAACGCACCCCGCGGGGCAGCGCGAAGTGGTATCCTTCATCCGTCCGCGCCCTGCTGCTGCGGGCTGAGAAGATGGGACTGATCGCAGCCCAGCCCACGCTGCCCTTGTCGGAAAGGCCCGGATGATATACATTGCGTGATGTAGATCAATGAAAGGGGCCGCCGATCATGCAAGTCGCTAAATGGGGCAATTCCCTGGCGGTGCGCCTGCCCGCCGACCTGGTGCGGACGCTTGACCTGCGCGAGGGCGACCATATCGACCTGCGCGCCGAGGCCGAGGGCTTCGCCGTGGTTCGCCAGCCCCGCCCCGAGGAGATCCTGGCCGGGCTGCGCCGCTTTCGCGGCCGCCTGCCCGCAGGCGACCGGCTTGACCGGGACGAGGCCAACAGGCGCTGATGCCCGGCGCCTTCTTCGACACGAATGTCATCCTCTACCTGCTGGACGAAGGCCCCAAATGCGACCGGGCCGAAGCCCTGCTGGCCGGGGGCGGCACCATCAGCGTGCAGGTTCTGAACGAGGCCCTGGTCAACTGCCTGCGCAAGGCCCGCATGACCCCGGACGAGGCCGCGGATTTCCTGCACGGCGTCCGCCAGCTTTGCACGGTGCGGGATCTGGATCTGCGCAGCCATGACATCGGCCGGGCGCTGAACGCGCGCCATGGCTTTTCGGTCTATGATTCCATGATCGTCGCCTCGGCCCTGCTGGCCGGCTGCGACATCCTGTGGTCCGAGGACATGCAGGACGGGATGCTGGTCGAAGGCCAGTTGCGGATCCGCAATCCCTTCGCCTGACCCGCCCTATTCGGCCGCGTGGGGCCGGCGCAGATACAGAAGCTCGCTGAGGATCTGGCGCAGCGAGGTCGGCGGAAAGGGCTTCTGGATCAGGGGCACATCCTCGAAGCCCTGCGGCAGATGCTCGCGCCCATAGCCCGACACGAAGCAGAAGGGCACCGACGCCTCGCGCAGGCGCAGCGCCACGCTGTCCACCGGCTCTCCCTTCAGGTTGCCGTCCAGCAGCGCCAGGTCGAAACGATGTTCGGAAAGGGCTGACAGGGCGGCATCCACGGTCCGGGCGATCCGGACGTGGCCCGCGCCCGCCAGCTCCAGTTCCTCCTGGATGTCCAGGGCGACAAGGGGTTCGTCCTCGATCACCAGGACGGCGCAGCCATGCAGAACGGCGGCGGGACGATCCGCAGCCTCGGCCGAGGCCCGGGGGGCCGCAGGGGTGCTGTCCAGGGCCTTCACGCCCTCGGACAGCCGGATGGCCCAGACGACGCCCTCGGGGCGCCAGTCGGCGGCAACTGCCCCGTCCTCGCCCCCGGCCACGGCTGCGATCAGATCGGACCCGAAGCCGCTGTGGGCGGGGGGAATCACGGCAGGCCCGCCGGTCTCGCGCCAGGTCAGGGCCAGGCCGCCCGCGTCAAGCCGCCAGTCCAGATGCACCATCCCCTGCGGCACCGACAGCGCGCCATACTTGGCCGCATTGGTCGCCAGTTCGTGCAGGGTCAGCGCCATGCGCAACATCGTGTCGGGCGTCAGTTCGACCGGCGGGCCATTGCGGCGCAGCCGGTCGGCGTCCAGCGTGCCCACCCGGACCTGGTCGTCGATCAACTGGTCCAGGGGCGCACTGGCCCAGGTGGAATCCGACAGGATCGAATGGGCGCGCGACAAGGCCTGCAGACGGCCAACGAAGCTTTGCTCGAACTCGGCCAGATCGCGCGACCGGCGCAGGCCCTGTCGTGCGATGGCTTGGACATTGGCCAGGGTGTTCTTGATGCGGTGGTTCAACTCACCGACCAGCAGGGACCGCACCTCCTCGGCGCGGCGGCGTTCGGTGATGTCCAGGATCTGCAGCGACAGGGTGCGCTGCCTGCTGCCCGACAGGATCGATCCGTGGATCTCGCAAGGGATCAGGCCGCGTTCGGCATGGCCCAGCGACAGTTCGGTCGAATGACGGGGCGCAGCATCGCCCGGCGCCAGCCAGCCCGCCAGGACGGCTGCCCCGTCGTCGTCCAGCCAGCAGGTATCAGTGGCCGGCTGGCCCAGCAGGTCTGCGGCCAGGCGGCCGAACATCCGTTCCGCCCCCTTTGACCAGGCCCGGATCACCAGATCCTGGTCCAGCGTCACGAAGGCCAGGGGCGAGTTGTCGGTATGGGCGCGCAACAGGCTGGCCGCGCGGTCGCGGTCATGGGCGATGCGCTGCATCTCGTCGTGCTGGCGCTGCAGGTCGCGGGCCTGCTGGCCGATGCGGAAGAAGACCTCGGCCTTGGATTTCAGAACCACCGGATCGACGGGCTTGAAGATGTAATCGACCGCGCCCGCCTCGTATCCCCGGAAGCGGCGGGTTTCGTCGCGTTCGGCGGCTGTGACGAAGATGATGGGCACGCCCCGGGTCCGTTCCGTGGACCGCATCAGTTCCGCCAGCTCATAGCCGTCGGTATCGGGCATATGCACGTCCAGCAGCGCCAGGGCATAGTCATGGACCAGCATCAGCTCCAACGCCTCGGTCGCGGAATGGGCGTGATCGACCAGCAGACCGTCGCGGCGCAGCAGCGCTTCAAGCGCCAGGATGTTCTCGGCGATGTCGTCGACGATCAGGAAGCGGATGGGTCTGTCAGGCATGGGCATCTTCGCGGCTGGCGGTGCGACGCCAGATCCGGTCCGGTTCATGGAAGGCGGCGAAATGGCGGGCCTGGGACGAAAACCGCAGCGTTTCGTGGGATCCGAGGCCCAGGAAGCCGCCACGCGTCAGCGCCTCGGCGAACAGGCCAAGCGCCCGGTCCTGAAGCGGGCTGTCGAAATAGATCAGCACATTGCGGCACGACACAAGATGCACCTCGGAAAAGACCTGGTCGGTGGCCAGGTTGTGTTCGGTAAAGACCGTGCGGTCCTTCAGCCGCCGGTCAAAGGCTACCCGTCCATAGGCGGCGGTATAATGATCCGCAAGCGTTCCCGTCCCGCCGGCACGCTGATAATTCTGCGAAAAAGCGGGAAGTCGGTCAATGGCATAGACGCCGGCCTCGGCCCGGGCCAGGGCGCGGCGGTTGATCTCGGTCGCATAGAACAACGTCCGGTCCAGCAGTCCCTCCTCCTGGAACAGGATCGCCAGCGAATAGACCTCTTCGCCATCCGCGCAGCCCGCCACCCAGACCTTGAGCGAGGGGAAGGTCCGCAGATGCGGCACGACCTCGCGCCGCAGGGCAAGGTAATAGGACGGGTCGCGGAACAGTTCGCTGACCTGCACGGTCATGGCGTCGATCACGTCTGGCAGGATCAGCGGATCGCGAAGCAGCCGCCCCTGCAGATCCGACAGGGTGGCGCAGCCCAGCCGTTCCCGCGCCAGATCCGCCCGCCTGACCAGCGAGGCGCGGGAATAGGACCGGAAGTCGTAATGCCAGCGGCGGTGCAGGGCTTCCAGGAACAGGTCCAGTTCCACCTCGTCGGCGGGATCGGCAGGAACGGGCGCGACGCTCATCTGGGCATCCAGACCCGGGTCAGCGACAACAGCTTGTCGACGTCCAAGGGCTTGGACAGATAGTCGTTGGCCCCGGCCTCGATGCAGCGGTTCTGGTCCTCGGCCATGGCCTTGGCAGTCAGCATGATGATGGGCAGCGTCTTCCAGCGGTCGATCTTGCGGATCTCTCGTGTGGCGGTCAGCCCGTCCATTTCCGGCATCATCACGTCCATCAGGACCAGGTCGACCTTGGGCGCCGCACCGTCGTTGATCCGTCCCAGGGCCTCGAGCGCCTCGCGCCCGTTGCGCGCGATCTGCACGGTGGCGCCGTGGGGTTCGAAGACGCCGGTCAGGGCATAGATGTTGCGGATGTCGTCCTCGACCACCAGGATGCGGCGGCCTTCAAGCTGGGCGTCGCGGTTCAGCGATGCGGCCAGCATCCGGCGCTGCTTCTCGGGCAGTTCGGACACGACCTGGTGCAGGAACAGCGTCACCTCGTTCACCAGCCGTTCGGGAGACTTGGCGCCCTTGATGATGATCGACTTGGAATAGCGGCGCAGCCGCTGCTCCTCGGCCTCGGACAGGGCGCGCGCGGTATAGACGATCACCGGCGGGAAACCCGCGGTCCCGTCGCCGTCCAGCCGTTCCAGCAGATCGAAGCCCGACGCGTCCGGCAGCGTCATGTCCAGGACGATGCAGTCGACCGTCTGGCTCTGGCAGATGTCGAAGGCTTGGGCGGCGGTGCCCGCGCCCACGGTTTCCACCTCGTCGCTGGCCAGAAGGGCGCGCAGCCCCTCCATCTGGGCGGGATCGTCCTCGACGATCAGCACGCGGCGCAGGCGGCTTTTCAGCCGCTGTTCCAGGCTGCGGATCGCGATCTCCAACTGGTCGCGGGCCACGGGCTTCAGCATATAGCTCATCGCGCCCTGGGCCATCGCCTCGCGGGTGTAATCCTCGGCCGAGATGACATGGACGGGGATGTGCCTGGTCGCCGTGTCGCGCTTCAGCCGGTCAAGGGCCGACAGGCCGGAATGATCGGGCAGGCGCACATCCAGCACGATCGCATGGGGCATGAAGCGCCGCGCCGCGCGCACCGCGTCATCGGCCCTGTCCACGCAGACGCAGGCAAAGCCCAATTCATGCGCCAGGTCGCGCAGGACGCCGGCAAAGGCCGGGTCGTCCTCGACCACCAGCATCACCCGGTCGCCGGGACGGATCGTGTCGCGATCGTCGGTGACACCCGGCAGGCGGGCCAGCGCTGCGCCGTCATCCTCGCCTACCCCGGCCGGGGCCAGATCGGGCGCGGGCGAGGTTTCAGCCACCGGCCGGGCGGCCGCCGCGGCCTTGCCCGGCGCGTCGGGCAGGATCAGGCTGAAGGTGCTGCCCTTGCCCTTGGCGCTTTCCAGGGTGATCCGGCCCCCCAGCAGATCGGCCAGCTCGCGCGAGATCGAGAGCCCAAGCCCCGTTCCCCCGAACCGACGCGAGATCGTGCCGTCGGCCTGCCGGAACGCCTCGAAGACGGCCTCCTGCTGGTCGGTGTCGATGCCGATGCCGGTGTCGCTGACGGAAAAGGCCGTGCCGCCACCTGCCGCGGGACCGATGCGCAGCGTAACCCGCCCGCGCTCGGTGAATTTCAGCGCGTTGGACAGGAAGTTCCGCAGGACCTGTTCCAGCCGGGCCGGGTCCGTCTGGATCGGCTTCAGCGCCGGCGCCAGCTCGAAGCCAAGCTCCAGCCCCTTTGCCCGTGCCTGTTCTTCGAAGGCGCGCACAAGCTTTCGGGCGACGGTCTGCGGATCGACGGCTTCCGCCGCCAGATCCATCTTGCCCGCCTCGATCTTGGACAGATCCAGGATGTCGTTGATCAGCACCAGCAGATCCTTGCCCGAGCTTTCGATCGTCTCGGCCCAGCGGACCTGCTCGTCGGACAGGTTGCGGCCCCGGTTCTCGGCCAGAAGCCGGGCCATGATCAGCAGCGCGTTCAAGGGCGTGCGCAACTCATGGGACATGTTGGCCACGAATTCCGACTTGTAGCGGCTTTCGCGGGCCAGTTCGACGGTCTTCGCCTCAAGCTGGCGGCGCGACTTGGCCAGGGCGTCGCGCTGATCCTCCAGTTCCTGGGTCTGGCTTTCCAGCTGGCTGTTCTGCTGTTCCAGTTCGGCCTGCTGCTCCTCCAGCCGCCGCTGGCTTTCCTGCAGGGCGCGGCTCTGCTCCTCCAACTCCTCGTTGGTCGCGGCCAGTTCCTCGGCGTGGCTGCGCAGTTCCTCGGCCTGGTGGCGGGTTTCCTCCAGCAACTCCTGCAGGCGCTGCCGATACTTGACCGACCGCAGCGCAAGGCCGATCCGCTCGCCCACCCGGTCCAGCAATTCCGTTGCCCGCGGCGGCGGCGGGCCGTCGAAGCCGAATTCCAGAAGGCCGTCGATCTGCCCCCCCTCGCCCACCGGAACGATAAGCGCATGGGCGGCACGGCCCCGCGACAGGCCCGACCCCCAGCCCAATGCCTGGTCGGGGGCCAGTTCCAGATGCACGGGCCGGTCCTCGGCCAGGGCGCGGGCAAGGTGCCCGCGCGCAGCCCCGCCCCCTGCCCCAAGGCTTGCCTCGTCCACGCCCCAGGCAGCAAGCCGCGAAACCCCGGGCGCATCGCTGCCATAAGCCACGGCTGCCCGCGCGCCGATCCGGCCAGCAAGGGTCGACAGCACCCGCTCGCCCAGTTGCGCGGCCCCCGGATCGCCTTGGACCGCCTGCGACACCTCGACCTCGCCCTGGCGGATCCAGGCATCGCGGTCCAGGGCTTCGCGGTTGCGGATCAGCAGGCGGCCCATGTTGCCCAGCACCAGATAGACGATGCTGGCCATGGTCCGGTTGACGGCCGCGATGCGCGGGTCGATCCCGGCAAGATGGCTGTCGAAATAGAAGCCGGCCAGCATGGCGATGCAGGATGCAATTGCCACGGCCAGCGGTATCCAGGGCAGGCTTGCGGAAAAGCTGATCGCCAGCGGAACGATGTAGATCAGCCAGACCGCCGTCCCCAGAGGAACGTAGAGATCAAGAAGAAACACGGCGCAAATGATGACAGCGATCAGCGACAGGATCGCAAGGTCCTTGGTCTTCAACACGTTCTCTCCTTGCAGCAAAGGCCGGCCGCAAGCAGCCAGCCTCGAACGCCCGGCCTGCGGCCGGGGTTCCTGGCACTGTTTGGCAAACCCGCGCCCATCTGGCAATGATTCCCGCGGCGTGGCCCGGAACCACTGGCCGAAAGTTTACGTAAGGTAAACTTTAGGTTTCGCCGCGAAACCTATCGTTCCAGAAGCGACTGGATTTCCGCGATCAGGCTCTCCATCAGGTCGTTGTCGATCGCCGCGCCTTCAAACCGCAGAACATGCGCCTTTCCGTCACGCGCATGGCGGATCGTGACGCCGCTGGTCGTCCGCAGGGTCTGGTCGTCGATCCATCCAAAGCTGGCCTGCGGCTTGGTCCGCGGCCGGCCGCCGCGCGCCGGGCTGCGTGGCGCGCCTTCGGCCTGGGTCACGACAGGCTCCAGCAGCGCCCATTCCTCCTCGGCATCGTCGGGCGTTCGTGGTGACAGCGCCTGCCGCAGTTTGGCCTCGGCCCCGCTGCGAAGGGCCGCCGACAGCCGGAGGCCGCGCTTTTCGGTCAGCGCTTCGGGAAAGCGAAGCATGTCGCCCAGTTCCTCGAAGATCAGGGCAAAGGACCGGACCTTGGATCGCTTGGCCTTGGACCCGGTCGCGAACAGCCGGTTGACCGCATCCTCGACATTGGCGAAGGCGCCCTGGTTGGCAGCGATGACCGCGATGCGGCCACGCTCGAAATGGCTCAGTTCCTCGCGGACCTCGTTCTCCTCGACCATGGCGACAAAGGCGGCATCGGCCTGGGTGCGCGGCCGGACCAAGGCACGGATCCGGGCATGGGCGGCGGAGCCGGTCAGTTCATGCAGCGCCCGCATCGCATGAAGCCTGCGATATCCCGACAAAAGGCCATAGCGCGCGCCCTGCCCCGGCTTCTCCAACTCAAAGACCTCGATTGGAAGGCGCAGGCCGTTGGCGGCGATGGACAGGCGCAGTTCGGTCATCTCGGCTTCATCCATGACCATGCGGTCACGGATCATCGCGCCTTCGTCGATCTGTTCCAGCGGCAGTTCGACGATCAGCAATCCCTGCCCTTCGGCCTGCCGCAGCCGTTCGGCGTCGGCCTGGTCACGTGCCCTTGCGGCCCGCGCGTCGGCCCCTTCCGGCGCGCCGCTGGCCGCACTTTCTGCAGCCACCTGGGCAATCGGCGCAATGCCCGGGCCGACCGACGGACGGCCCGAGGTTTCGCGGCGAAACTCTGCCTCGATCCGGCTGAGGTCGTCGGTGCTGGGTGTCTCAAGGCGCCTGCGCTTAACCATCTGCCTTCTCCTGCTGCTTGTCCTGTTCGGCCTGTTCCATCTGAAGATCACGCCACCACGCGCCCAGGATCAGCTCCTTCACCTCGGCCCAGGTGCGGTCGAATGTCTCGCGCCCGCGGACATAGGTGTCGCGGTTGAACTCGCGGTAATCGGCTTCGTAGATCCCGTTCACCTGCTCGCCTGCCTGGCCGATCATCGCCGTGACCTCTTGCCGGAAGGTTGTCATGAAGTCCCCGAAATAGGCTTGGATGACATTGGCAAGGTCGGTTTGCTGGGCTGCGTCAAATCGGGTGATGATGGCCCGGACGGCATCCCATTCGAAGCGGATCTCGGGCAGTCCCTCGCGGCGGCGGGCGGCGTTCTCTCCATCCTCGACGCTGGCGAAGGTGGAATAGAGCATGTCGAAAAAGCGGCCGGTGGAATCGAATTCTAGGAAGGACGCTCCCAGCGGCACAAGCAGGATGTCGGCCGCGGCCAGGGCGTTGATGGTCAGGTAGCCCAGGGCAGGGGGCGTATCCAGGATGATGATGTCATAGTCATTGACGATCCCGTCCTTGGTCAGTGCGTTGCCGAGCGCATCCCAAAGAGGCCAGCCCCGCAAGCCCATCCGCCAGACCGGCACCTGGAACTCGGCCCAGTAGAGGTTCAACTGCGCGCCTAGAAGGTCGATGTTGGGCCAATGCGTCGTCTGGATCAGGTCGCGGGCCGAGATGGTCAGTGCCTCGGTCAGTGTCTCGTCGAAGGGCAGGGGGGGCTGGCCCGCCGCCTCGCGGACCCGGTTCTCGTCCTGCAGCGCCAGGGCATAATCCTTGGCAAGCAGCGGGAAGGCCGTGGACCATTCGTCGGCCACGCGGCCACCCATGATCGAGGTCATGCTCCCCTGGCTGTCCAGGTCGATCACCAGCACCTTGTAGCCATCAAGCGCGGCAGACATGGCCAGATGG
This sequence comes from Paracoccus sp. AK26, assembly GCF_011801365.1. Classification (NCBI taxonomy): domain Bacteria; kingdom Pseudomonadati; phylum Pseudomonadota; class Alphaproteobacteria; order Rhodobacterales; family Paracoccaceae; genus Paracoccus; species Paracoccus sp. AK26. Next base: position 434 of record NZ_CP041045.1, on the reverse strand, counting down.
GCGGCGGTCGAGGTCTTGCCGACGCCGCCCTTGAAGTTCGCGACCGCAATGGTCTTGGCCGGAAGACCCTCGGGCCGCCAGGGCTGGTATTCGCGACCCGCCGCGCCCTCGGCTGCGAAATGATCACGCAGGCGCAGGACGTCGTCGAGGCTGAACCATTTCGAATTGCCCTCGCCCGTGCCCTGGGGCAGGTCGGGGAACTTGCGCAACACGCGGCGGAAGTGGGCCGGGGCAACCGGGATCAGGTAGCGGCAGACCTCCCAGGTGGAAAAGCGGCGCAGGCGTTTCTGACCGTCGGGGGCATAGCCACGTTCAGCCAAGTCCTGGCGGCCACGGGTGGCGAAGGCTGCGGCCTTGGCGAATCGGGCCGTGTCGATCGGTTCGGACAGGCGCCGCGCCGCCTTGGCCGGATCGATGTTGAAGTAGGGGGGCAA